>CALEZD010000108.1 GCA_937928385.1 uncultured Bacteroidota bacterium | reverse complement strand
AATGAGTCCTTATGATTTAAGTCGCGGCCGCATTATTTATCGTTATAAATAATTTATATAATATAATAAAATAACCAGGATCATGAAGGTTAGAGCTTCAATAAAAAAGCGTAGTGCAGATTGCAAGATTGTGCGTCGTAAAGGCAGATTATATATAATCAACAAAAAGAACCCTCGTTTTAAACAACGCCAGGGTTAATTGCTGTAGAAAATCAGATTTTAAAATACAATAAAATACATGCATGGCTCGTATAGCTGGTATTGACCTTCCGAAAAATAAACGTGGTGAGATAGCGCTCACTTACATCTACGGTATTGGCCGTAGCACAGCCCAGTATATACTGGATAAAGCTGAGATAGACTACGATAAAAAAGCTGCTGAGTGGAATGACGACGAGCAGACTGCCATCCGTAACATCATTACGGGTGAGTTTAAAGTAGAAGGCCAGTTGCGTTCTGAAGTTCAGATGAACATCAAGCGCCTGATGGATATTGCGTGTTACCGTGGCCTGCGCCATCGTAAGGGCTTGCCTCTGCGTGGACAGCGTACCCGTACTAACAGCCGTACCCGTAAAGGGAAGCGTAAAACCGTTGCAGGTAAAAAGAAAGCACCGAAAAAATAATATTTCCACCACTGCCGGATCCGTTCAGGTGCATCGGGGAGGAGTGGCGGAAAGCCGGGTAATACCGGTTTTTGTTGTACAAGATTACCTTATATTAAAAGTAAAATGGCAAAAGCACAATCATCCCAGAAGGGTGGCGCTAAAGCAGCAGCTAAAAAGCGCATAGTAAAAGTTGATACGCACGGCGATGTGCATATCAGCGCTACTTTCAACAACATCATAATCAGCATTACCAACAAGAGCGGCCAGGTAATATCATGGTCTTCTGCAGGTAAAATGGGTTTCCGTGGTTCTAAAAAGAACACTCCTTACGCAGCACAGATGGCTGCACAGGATTGCGCTAAAGTAGCAGTGGATGCCGGTTTGAAAAAAGCTGACGTAATAGTAAAAGGACCGGGTTCGGGCCGAGAAGGCGCTATCCGTTCTATAGCCAATTCAGGTATAGAAGTACTGTCTATCAAAGACGTTACTCCACTGCCGCACAATGGCTGCCGCCCGCCTAAAAAGCGCCGCGTATAATAATAACAATAATCAATTTTTATAACTAACCGCTGCGGATCGGATTTTACGATTTTTAAAAGAGACGCAACGGTAAAACAACAAAAATCGTAATGGCACGTTACACAGGACCAAAAAACAGAATCTGCCGCATCTTCGGCGAACCAATCTTGGGTTCAGGTAAAAACCTGGACAAAAACAGCTTCCCCCCGGGGCAACATGGTAACTCGCGCAAGCGTAAATCTACGAGTGAGTATGCCATACAGCTGAAAGAGAAACAAAAGGCCAAATACACTTATGGTGTGCTGGAAAAACAATTCCGCAACACTTATGTAGAAGCTAACCGCCTGAAAGGCGCTACCGGCGAAAACCTGATAAAATTGCTGGAAGCCCGCCTGGACAATACAGTGTACCGCATGGGTATAGCGCCTACGCGCCCTGCTGCACGCCAGCTGGTATCTCACAAGCACGTAATGGTAAACGGCCATATAGTTAATATACCGTCTTACCGCCTGAAACCAGGTGATGTAATAGAGATAAAGCCTAAGAGCAAAGTAAACACAGACCTGATGAGCATGTTGGGCAGCAAAAACCCTAAAATCAATTGGGTGGAGTTCAACGAGAAAGATATGAAAGGTACTTACCTGGCACACCCCGAGCGTGACAGCGTACCTGAGAACATCAAGGAACAACTGATAGTTGAATTGTATTCTAAATAATAATGAAGCCCATGCTCGTTCATGGGCTGAAATTATATACAGGCTCGCCTGTTTTTTTATAAAAAGTAAAATAATAAAATATCAATATGGCCATATTGAATTTCCAGAAACCGGATAAAATTGTTCTTCAGAAAGCAACTGATTTCGAAGCCCAGTTTGAATTCCGCCCGCTTGAGCCGGGTTACGGTGTTACCATTGGTAATGCGTTGCGCCGCGTACTGCTTTCTTCGCTGGAAGGTTATGCAATCACTGCTATTAAGATAGCCGGTGCCGACCACGAGTTTGCAACTATCAAAGGTGTGCTCGAAGACGTAACCGAAATCATCCTGAACCTGAAACAGGTAAGGCTGAAAAAATCTGTAGAAGATGATGTAGCTACCGACAGGGTAGAGCTGAACATCAAAGGCCAGGAGTCTTTCACTGCCGGTATGATAGGCGATGCACTGCCTAACTTCGAGGTGATGAACCCCGAGCTGATTATCTGCAATATGGAGCCTTCTACCAACTTCCAGATAGAAATATACATAGGCAAAGGCCGTGGTTACGTGCCTGCAGAAGAGAACCGCATGGAAGAAGCGCCCCTGGGTGTTATCGCCATCGACTCTATCTACACGCCAATCAAGAATGTAAAATACACGATTGAAAATACCCGTGTTGAGCAGCGTACAGACTTCGAAAAGCTGATAATGGAAATAGCTACCGATGGTACTATTCATCCTGAAGAGGCTGTAAAAGAAGCATCGCGCATACTCATTCAGCACCTGATGATCATCACTGATGAGAACATCAGCCTGGATACAAAACGCGAAGAGAAAGAAGCCGTAGTAGACGAAGAGACACTGCAGGTGCGTAAGACACTGAATACACCGCTGGAAGACCTCGAACTTTCTGTACGTGCGTTCAACTGCCTGAAAGCAGCCAAAATCAACTCACTGAGCGAACTGGTACAATACACACAAGAAGAACTGATGAAGTTCCGCAACTTCGGCCAGAAATCACTGTCTGAAATTGAGCAGGTACTGGGTGAGCGCGGTCTGCACTTCGGTATGGACATCAGCAAATACGTTCGCAACAGCGACAACTAAGTAATTACTTTTGAGAAGTAAGCTTCAAAGCTTACTTCTCTTTATTTTAATAACAATGTACTCCGCATTTCCTTGACACGGTGCGGGGGAAACTAAAAAACAACAGTCATGCGTCACGGAGATAAAGTGAACAACCTCGGCCGTAAAACGGCACATCGTAAGGCATTATTACAAAACCTTACCAGCCAGCTGATAGAGCACAAGCGTATCACTACTACACTGGCTAAAGCAAAAGCTTTGCGCGTATATGCAGAGCCTATCATTACACGTTCTAAGAACGATACTATGCACAATCGCCGCGTAGCGTTCAGCCACCTGCAGGATAAAGAAGCCATCAAAGAATTGTTTGGCGTTATCGGCGACAAGGTAGCTAACCGCCCCGGTGGTTATACACGTATCATCAAGCTGCCACGCCGTATGGGCGATGCTGCTGATATGGCTATGATTGAGCTGGTTGACTTCAACGAACTGTACAAAAAGCCGGGTGAAGATGCTGCTAAGAAAACACGCCGTAGCCGTCGTGGTGGTGCTGCTAAGAAAGCTGCTCCTACAACTGCAGCACCTGTAGCTGAAGAGAAAGTGGAAGAAGTAAAAGCTGAAGCTGCTGTAGAAGAAACACCGGTAACGGAAGAAGCTCCCGCACAGGAAGAAAACAACGAAGAAAACAAAGAAGCATAATCTGCTCTTTGCTTGAAATAACAAACGGGCTGCTCATTGAGCAGCCCGTTTTGTCTATGACGAAACTATGACGGGCTTACTGGGGAAAATAGACTTATATACTTCAGGCTGGCAGCCGGGTCTTTATATTGCTACCGTGGAAAGTAACAATGTGAAGAAGGCGTTCAGGCTGGTCAAACTGTAAATGGCAACCAATAATTCTTTACCCTTTCCAGTTCTTCTTAAGCAGCCATAGAAAAAACAACAAGCTGCCCGAAAGGAAAATAATATTAACAGTGCTGGCGAATGGGGGCGCTCCTTTGGGCCATAGCTGCCCCAGCAGTACCACTATATTCAGCAACAACAGTATGATGGTTATTGGTTTCATTTGGAAGACTTTGTCCCTGCAAAATACTTTTTTTCATGAGTTTTCAGTCAGTGGTAGGCCATGCCATCATATAAATTATTGTTCCTAAACATACCCCTATCTTTGCCTTGTCTAAAACATTCATACTATGGAAAAGATGCCTGAAAGCAAAGTACTTATCCGCTTCCCCGATTGCGACCCGTTCAATCATCTCAATAACTCGCGCTACATAGATTATTTTATCAACGCCCGCGAAGACCATCTGTGGCAGCATTATCAACTGAATATATATGCTTACGGCAAGGAGCATGGTAAAAGCTGGGTAGTAGGGCAGAACCAGATTGCTTACCTGAAGCCGGCTATGCTTATGGAAACTGTTGTGATACAATCTACCGTGCTGGAGCTGACTGATACGGATATACTGGTAGAGATGCTGATGTGGAACAAAGACAAGACACAACTTAAATCAGTACTCTGGTCCAGGTTTGTACACTTCAACCTGGTGACACAGAAACGTGATACACATAGCAAGGAGTTAATGGACTACTTCACCCCATTAGTTAATCCTTTGGAAGAGAAAATGGATTTTGAACAAAGGGTGTTACAATTGAGAATGCAGAACCAGGCGATGGCTCACAAGTAAATTACTCCAAGTCGCCATTCTGCTTCAGCGCTATAGATAAGCCTGCTTAAAATTTCAATTTACCGATTGCTGCAAAATATTGCAGGGGTTCAAAAGGGCGGCGTGCTGAATAGTTTATTCGGAATGTTGAATCGTCCATTGCGCGAACCCCGTTAGCATCGAATCTGTAATATTCCAGGAATCCCGTGAATACAAAAAATGAATCTATATCAGTGCCGGCCTTTGCAAATACATTATCACCACCAAAGACAAAATGGCTATATTCACAGTCAGGAGATAAGGGACTGCTATATAAGTTGTTTTTAGTATTTACAGTATCGGCTATTGATAAGTATATATTTCCATTAATTATACCCATAGGGATATTTGAAAAATAGAGATTGCCGGTTGTACCATCGTAATGAAGGATTGCGCCGTCCGATACAAAAGAGCCTAGTGAAATATGGTCATTCGGATCACTTATTTGGTACGTCTTAATAACTGGTGAGCGCTTATAGACTTCGTAAAATAATTGTCTGCAATTGGCTTCGCGGATAGCATATGGGCAAATGAAGACAGAGGAATCTCCATTCGGATTATTCACTGTTATCGTAAAAGTATCGGTTTGTTGATTGGTAATAGTATAATTACTCTTTAGATATGCTAAACGTGGCGTCGTAGAAGTCAGGTAGGTGTATAGCTTCAAAGTAGTTGAAAAAGGAGTCGTGCCGGAAGATTGTGTAAATACGGCTTTCATCCTCATTGGCAATGGAGAGGATATGGATACACTTACATTTTGGGCAATACCCGAGTCACTATAAATTGTAATGGGTATGAATACACTGTCGTAGATCGTCATAGTTATTAAGGAGTCTAAACCATCAATCTTCAGCGTAGAATCACCCGCTACAGGTGGGGTAGGGTTGCCTGGCGGATTGTTGTTGTTTTTAGCTGGGTTATCGTCTTTTTTGCACGCAGTAACTAATGCCATGGCCAGCAAAAGGGTAAAGATTTTTCTCATAATTCTACATTAACTAATTGCCAAATTAGTAAAATAATACTGTAAATAATCAGGCTAAAATAGACTTATGAAGGGTAATGTTACTCCCAATCCCCGTTCAGCTTCAATACCTTTTCAATTACATCGCGCACACAGCCCATACCGCCCTGTACCGGAGAAATATATTTACTGATGGCCTTTATTTCGGTGCAGGCATCGGCGGGGCAAGTAGGCAAACCGCACATTTGCATCACTGCTAGGTCGGGCATATCGTCGCCCATATACAAGATGGTTTCGTGCGGGGTGTTGTATTTGGCTATCAGTTCCTGTAGGAGGGCTTTTTTGTCCTGTACCCTAATATGCACATCCTTCATGCCCAGGTTGTGAAACCGGGTTTGCATAGCGGCTGAAGTACCACCACTGATAATCCATAGGTTGTAGCCCTTTTTTACCGCCAGTTGTATAGCATATCCGTCTTTGATGTTCACACTGCGCAGCAGGTGGCCCTCTTCTGTAGCTAAGAGTTGTGCATTGGTTAGTACGCCGTCTATATCAAAGACGAAAGTCCTTATCGGGGTAAAAAGCTCCAGTACGTTCATTTATTTCTGGTTGTCGCGCCACTCGTACACCCAACTGCTCTGTATCATTTCCAGGTGGCCTTCGTTACATTCTTCGCGTTTGCCTTCAAAGTTATCAATTTCCAGCACCCATTCCAGCAGGTCGGTAAAGCGTACACGGTATATTTGGCTTTCGCCAAAATCATCACCATATTTTTCGTACAGCTTCAGCGCTATATCCTCGTAATCATTCCATTTTATCGGCGGCTCAAACATATTAATTCAAATCAAAAATTAAAAAGCAATTCAAAAAAGCAACTTACTACTTATTACTTACCCCTTACTACTAATCACCGTGTATCAGGCTTTGGTCGGGCAGGGTCACTTCTATTTCCCCGCTACCATCTTCCAGCACGCATTGGCAGCCCAGCCGCGAGTTCAGTTTGGGGTTGCGCGCCCTGTCAATAAAGTCTTCTTCTTTATCAGTCAGTTCAGGCAGGTTGTCTTCGCCTTTGTCTACATACAGATGGCAGGTGCTACAGGCGCATACCATGCCGCAGTTGTGGTGCAGCTCTATATTATTCTCCAGGGCTACCTCCAGTATGCTGATACCCGGCTCTATATTTTCTATTACTACAGGTTCCAGCCCTTTCTGTTCAAACTTAAATTTTATGCTATACATTATTATATGTTCACTGTATTCAGCCGCAAAAGTAAGGTATCGTGGGCTATTCTCCCTTATCAGGCCTATACATCTTATCTATCGAGGTAGTGATGGCCTTGTACAACTCTTGCCAGTCGTGGTTTTGGGCCAATAATTCCAGGTGTTTTTCAATAGTCACCGTATCGCCACGGCGTGCAGGGCCGGTTTGCAGCACTTTAGGCGAAGCGTTGCGTATGCGTTCCGCGGTCTGGCTCACTATAGGGAATAGCAGCGAGAAAGGTACCTGTTGCTTTTTGCATACCTGTTCGCTAACAGCCATCAGATGGTTGGTGAAGTTGTTGCACAATACAGCGCAGAGGTGCAGCCATTGTCGTTGCTCCCAGCTCACAGTATAGTAGATATCTGTAATGGATGCCGCCAACTGCTGCAATAATGCCTCAGCGTGGTCAGTAGTACCTTTTATGGTTATGGGTACCTCCCTATGTATGGGCAGGTTGTCCTTTACCAGCGAGTAGATGGGCCATAGCACCCCGGCATGTTTTGCGTAGGGCTCCAGTATCATCCTGCTCAGCGAGCCGGCAGTATGTATCAGCGTAGTATGTTCAAATTTGAAATTGGCGGCAACACCAGTTATTGCATGGTCGGTTATGGCCAGTATGCAGCAGTCTGCATCATCTTTTATATCATAAAGATTGCCTAAAGCAGGTGCTTTGATATGTGCAGCCAGTTGAGCGGTGTGTTCAGGATTTCTACCATATATGCCCTTACATACATAACCGGCCTTAGCCAGCCTTGTGGCCAGGAACCATGCTGTATTGCCCGTGCCTATAATGTAATAGGTCATTTGTTTGCAAGGTAGTAATCGGTCATCAATCGGTGCACTTTTTCTTTTAGAGCCGGCAGGTCATCCAGCGTCATACCCTGTGTGGGCACAGGTGCCAGGAAGTGGAAGCGGATAGGCAAAGGCCTTGCCCATAGTTTCTTATCGTGCGGCAGTATCCTGCCTGTATTGAAAATGACTCCCGGTACAATAGGTTTTTGTGCCTTGATGGCTGTAATAAACGCGCCGTCGTAAAAACGCTGTATGGGTTGGCTGCTTTTGTTGCGTGTCCCTTCGGGGTAGAGGCACAGGTGCAGGCCCATTTCCAGCGCCTCCTGCATGTCGGTAAAACTTTTCCTGCGGCTGGTTTCATCCTTCCTGTCAACGAGAATGGAGCCAGCTTTGTATATCACTCCGAATATAGGTATGCGCGCCATTTCTATTTTGGCCAATGTCTTGTTGGGCCCCGGTATCCAGGGCGAAGATACAGGTACGTCTACCAACGAGTTGTGGTTGGTAACCACCACATAGTTTTCACCTTTCTTAAAATGTTCTTTCCCTTTGCGGAACACCGGGCAGCCTACCAATGGCATATATACATTCATCCACAGCCTGAAGATGGGGTGCATTACTTTAGCCCGTTTGGGCTCGGGGAGCAAAGAAGTAAGCCATATCGGTATTACCACAATCAGCATCGTGGCCACGAATAGTAACATCCCCAGTACGAAGTAGATATGTCCTGCTATTTTACCAATCAGTTTCATCCGGCCTGCAAATTATGAACTCCAGTCGATAGGTGACAAACCATTTTTTTGTAACCACTCGTTTGTCTTGCTGAAATGCCTGCAGCCGAAGAAACCATTGTATGCGGATAGTGGAGAAGGGTGCGCGGCGGTCAGCACCAGGTGTTTGTTGGTATCTATCAATGGAATCTTGCTTTTGGCAAAGCCGCCCCACAGCAGGAACACCAGTTTGTCCTTCTTGTCTGACAACGTTTTAATCACACTGTCCGTAAAAATATGCCAGCCTATCTTGCTATGCGACATGGGTTTGTTTTGTTCTACTGTAAGGGATGCATTCAGCATTAAAACACCCTGTTTCGCCCATTTCTCCAGGTTGCCGTGGTTGGGCGGTGCTATGCCCAGGTCGGCCTGTATCTCTTTAAACATATTTACCAGCGAGGGTGGAGCGGCCACGCCCATAGCCACGGAAAAGCAAAGCCCGTGCGCCTGCCCGGGATTGTGGTAGGGGTCCTGCCCCAGTATCACTACTTTCACCTCGTTAAAGGGTGTTGTGTTAAACGCATTGAATATATATGGCCCGGGGGGATAAATGATTTTCCCCGCTTGCTTTTCCACCTTCAGAAACTGAGCTATCTGTTCAAAATAGGGTTGGTCAAATTCAGGTTGTAATACCTGTTTCCAGCTTTGTTCTATCTGTACATCCATGCAGTGGATTATTTGCTGTTGGCAGCCATTGCTTTTTGCATGATGGTGAATGAGCCGCATACATCAGCTTTGCCCTTTATCTTTTGCGTCAGCACTACCAGGTACAAATCTGCCTTTTGCGGTACGAAGGAGTAGATGATGAAGTTATTATCATCACTTTTTTTGATGGTTTTCTCCACCAGTTTATTGTCCTGGCCGTCGTACAGTTCAAAGTATATTTTATCGGCGTTGGCATCGCCTATTAATATGAACTGGTACATTTGCTTGTCTACAAGTTGTATGGCTACAGGTGCGGGCTCACCGGGCCTCATGCCCAGCATGGCATCTTTGTACACTTCCATGCCCTGTGCTTTAAAGTCGTGCTTCATCTGCTCGGCCTGTACCCGCATCGATTTGTTGACACAGCCTACACGCGGCTGTTGTGCCTGCGCATTAGTTAAGAAAAACAAGAATGAAGCTATAAAAACAATAGTTCGCATGGGTGTCCTCTTTATGTGGCTAAGATAACGATTATCTGCAGGAATAGCGAACAGGGTAATATAGTTATAATATTTCGCCCACATGTTTGCGGATGTTCTTTGCCAACTTGTCCATAGGCAGGTCGTTCATATCATTGCCAAAGGGGTCTTCTATCTCCTCGGCTATCAGCTCCAGGCTGGCCAGTACGTAAAATACAATCGCCACTACAGGTATTACCAGGTAACCAAGTGTAAATACGAATCCAAATGGCAATGTCATTACATAGATAAATATGAATTTCTTGATAAATGCGCTGTACGAGTAGGGGATGGGTGTGTTTTTAATCCGTTCGCATGCACCACATATATCGGTAAAGGCGTTCAGGTTGTCGTTCACAAACAGCAATTGCTCTCCAGTCATTACACCTTGTTTTTGCAGTGTTACCAGCCTGTTGCTCATCAGTATGGCTACCTGGTTTGGGGCGTGTTTGCTGTTGTCTATCATTTTCAGTTCAGGGTGTTCCACATCGTCCAGGGTGTAACGGGTGTATTCAGATTGCAGATGGTCTTTCAGCACTGATGCATACATAGGTATGGCATTGCGGAAAAAATCCCTGTTCTCTTCATCATCAGCCGGCAGCAGGCTGTTGATTTTGATGGCGAGGTTGCGGCTGGTATTCACCAATGCACCCCAAAGTTTGCGCCCTTCCCACCAGCGGTCGTAGGCTGTGTTGGTGCGGAATACCAGCAATAACGACAATGCAAAGCCCAGCAGGTTGTGCATGTTGTAGATGTTCTTCACCGTCGGGTGCTCGCTCAGGTTCAGGTAGTTCAGCTCCAGGAAGGCGACAAACCATGTGTATAGCGATATAATAACAATCAGCAGCGACAACCGCCTCAGTGTATCTGATTTGTGAAACTGGAACAGTATGTCAAACCACTTTTTGGGATTATATATGCGCATATAGTTGGGTTAAAGTAAGTATGTCAGCGGATGTCAACATGCAGCAGTTGCTCGCCGCCCAGGTATCCATCCAATTTATCGTACACAGTTATGGGCCCTACGCCTGCTGGGGTACCCGTAAAAATCATGTCGCCAATATTGACGGATATATACTGTGAAACAAACTCGATGATTTCGTTGATGGTGTATATCATATTTTTAGTGTCACCGGCCTGTACGCGCTCACCGTTTTTTAGTAGTTCAAATTGCAGGTCGTTCAGGTTCATGTCGGGGGTTATGGGTATAAATTCGCCTACAGCAGCCGAGCCGTCAAATGCCTTGGCCAGCTCCCAGGGCAATCCTTTCGATTTAAGTTCGTCCTGCAGGTCGCGCGCGGTAAAGTCAAGGCCCACAGTTACAGCATCGTAATATTTATGTGCAAACTTTTCGCGTATGTATTTGCCGTTTTTGCAAATCTTCACCACGAGCTCACATTCATAATGGATATTATCCGTAAATTCAGGATAATAAAACGGTTTGCCCGGCAGTAGCAGGGCGCTTTTAGGTTTCATGAAAATTACCGGCTTGGTGGGCACGTCGTTATTCAATTCCTTCGCATGATCTGCGTAATTTCGCCCGATACAGATTATCTTCATCTCTGCGTGTTTGTTTATTTAAGTATGTATTGCAATGAGTCGTGTAAAAATAAAATTTCCTACCGAAAAACCACTATTAACGCTAACTATACCAGTGCGTATCGGCGATATTAATTACGGCGGGCATATTGGCAACGATTCAGTACTGTCTATTATACATGAGGCAAGGGTGCAGTTGCTGGCGTCTTTTGGCATGACCGAAATGAACGCGGGCGGTGTGGGGCTCATAATGGCGGACGTGGAGATTGCTTACAAGGGAGAAGGTTTTTATGGCGATACATTAGAGGTAGGTATATATGCCACAGAATTCACCTCCGTTTCTTTCGACCTATTGTATCATATATCTACTATACGAAACACTGCCAGAACAGATATAGCCCATGCCAAGACAGGTATGGTATGTTTTGATTATACTACCCGTAAAGTAACAGCTATGCCTGATGCGCTAAAATCCCGATTGGAAAACTTATAATTTTCAGGATTTTGATTTACCTTTGCCGTCCTTAAAACAGGAAACGATAATTGGCGAGGTAGCTCAGGCGGTTAGAGCGCAGGATTCATAACCCTGAGGTCAGGGGTTCAATTCCCCTTCTCGCTACAAAGGACGGCTCAAACGAGCCGTTTTTTTTGTGCCTATTAGTAGCTTAGAAGGTTAGAGCGCAGGCTTCATATCCGCCTGAGGCGGACAGGGGTTCAATTCCCCTTCTCGCTACAAAGGGCGGCTCAACGGGCCGTTTTTTTGTGCACTCACCACACTTATAAAAATTGATATATTGTGGTATTTTAAAATCTAACGATTGTTGCATATCTTACATTTTTACTATACTGCCGGCACTTAGTATAAACGTCTATGAGATATTTGTTAACCATATTCCTGTCGATGAATACTATTTGGGCAACTGCCCAACAACATAGCTTGTACGCTGACCTGGGGATTCCTTTCGGTTTTTCTGCGACGTACAATTACATGCTGACGAAAAACCTGGGTGCAGGCGCTGGTTTGCAGGCACAGAGTTTCTACTTGCCGTATGCGGAGTACACTAAGTTGGTGCCGGCAATTTTTGCCGACCTGCACATTACCGCATGGGCAACCAAAAGGAACCGCCTGATATCATTCATTAACCTAGGTATGAACCTGCACAAGCAGGACCAGAGTTATCAGCGCGACTCTACTTCGGTTTATAATATTCCGCATAACAACGGTTTTTATACAGGCCTGGGTTTGGGCTACTTTCGCCGCATTACCAAGCGTGGGGGCGGGGCTTATATGGCATTGAAAGTTGTGTTGAACTGGCACAATATGAAAGAGTACAGTATAGTGGCTGACCGGGGGGATAGAAGTTTACTTGTAGCCAGCGGTACGCCTGTGCTTGCTTTCGGGTTTAAATTTTAATTCGGCACCTGTTATGAAATACACACTATTATTAATCGTCTTTGCCTTGCTGGTGGCAGGTTGCCGCCCTGAAATAGACATGTACCCCACCGGCACATTAGATACGCTAGGTGTACAGTGGATGGTAATAGAAAGAGATAATATGACTTATTACTACCAGGGCACGGGGGTAAAGGGTGCTTCCATATATTCCGACCTGCACGAGGAGGCTTATGATAAACTGGAAACAGTATTCAATCCTATAATGCCCAACAAACTGCGCTATTTTGTATGGACGGATTGGAAGCAGGCACAGCAAATGTTTAATACCCCCGAATGGGTATGGGGACTGGCTTTCTCCAAACCCTGTATATGCCATGTGCGGGCCGATATGAACCTCGGACACGAGATGACCCACGTAATGACTTATTGGGCCGATGGGGTAGAGCCCAATACTTACTCCAGGTTTATCAACGAGGGTGTGGCCGTTGCCTTCGACCTGTCGGACAGAGATAAGATGGAGGAGGCTGAAAATGCTGCAACTACTTATCAGCTGAACAGTATAACTGACCTCTGGCTGGACAGTATGGAGACTGCTCCGCACGAACTGCTCTATCCTGTTGGCGGCGCCTTTATGGAATATATGTACAATAACAGCACACGTAGCGAATACTTTGCCCTGCTGAAAAACCAGGAATTGCCCGATGCGGAAACTATTTATGGCAAAGAGCGCCTGCATGGGATGATTGCGGACTTTGAGGGGCGGCTGGGGCTGTAGTGGAAAATGTTCCATTTTGTTCCCTGAATTTTGTTTCAGAAATTTTTCGCCTCATTTTATACATAAGTAATTGGTAATCAATATTGCATTTTGTTCCCATTGTGCGGAAACCGCCGCACGAGCAGGACAGGTGTGCGGGTGCGTGATTTTTCCTGTTGTGAGTGTTCCTCCCCGCAAGCGGTGGGGTGTTTTGTTCCAAAATGATGCCGCGATTTTGGTTTTGAAATTTGGAACAATTTCGGAAATGCATGGTTGGGTACAGGTATGTCAAAGAACTGCCGGGCCGCTTGACTGAGCGGTAACTTTTAATATACAAATATACGTAAAATTACTGTATTGTTGTATTTTATTTCTTATGCGGGGAGACATAGATACCTTGTAATGTAGTCGGGGAAACTACGCCGAACGGGCAGGAATAAGGTCTGCAACTTATATTAGCAGGGGTCTTCGGCATGAGACCCCTGCTAAAAAAAACTTTAATGAATACTATTTGCTATCACCACGTCCCATCCACCAGCCGACAACGCCACCGGTGATTGCGGTCATAACTGCTACTGCACTCATGTCCACCAGCACAGTCGTCATATTATTGTAGATAGTACTTACAGCAAATAATTCCATGCCTATAGATGCAGACATCAAAAGGCCCAATATGAAGCCAACTTTCATGCCTCCCATAAATGAGCGGGCACTTGCCCATGCAGAGAATATGTAGACAAGAAAAAATCCGAAAAAGAGGTTACCGGCAATCAATGCCGGAAATTGCATATCCTCTTCAGCCCTGTTAAATCCGGAAGCCATGTTTTCTTCCATATACGACATCAGCAACATGCCATATATTATCCATCCAAGAAAGAAGCGGACAATCCCGCCAAGTACACCTGCAATAATATTTTTAGTATTCATCTCGTGTTGGTTTTTGATATTAATTAATAATTGAATATCCAAATGTATATAAATAAAAACATATTGTCAATATGAAAAATACGAACATATTGAATACCCGTGGACAAGGCCGAACGGGTATAAGTGTTGCTAAGGAACCGGCTTTCTGTAATTCAGCATGTTTCCGCAGGTGGTCTTGTGCCGAAGACCCCCTTGCGGAACTGATGGGACTTCTACGCACTCCCGTTATTGCGAGCGAAGCAATCTCATGACGCGATGGATAACCATGCTTGGGTAAGCTTGTTTGACGCTGGTAGGATTCAATTCCGTTTACAAAACGGCTTTGTATCTTGTGTTCAAGATGCCTGGCAGAACATCTTGAACAGCAAGGGTTTAAATTTTTCAGCCTCATTTTGTACATAAGTTGCTGGTAACCAGTACTGCGTTTTGTTCCGATTGTGCGGAGTGGGAACGATTTGGTCTGTCGCGAGATTTTTCCCCCGATCCGCCTGAGGCGGAGAGCACCAACGGCACAAGGCTGTTTTCCACGGGGTGATGAAATGTGGGTACAGGTATGTCAAAGAACTGCCGGGCTGCTGTGGTGAGCAGCTGCTATGTATATGCAAATATACGTAAAATTATTGTTTTATTGCTTATTTTTTTGCGCTGCCAGGCGGGAGACTTGGCTCCTTGGCGACGTAGTCGGAGAGACTACGCCGAACGGGTTATTTCTCTTTACGCTGATTTATTATTCTTCCACCAATATATGAGAAGGGAATATAAAGCGTGATTGAAGCGATATTAAACCAAACCGGTTGAGGAATCACAAACATATTAATGATGTTGGTTACTAATAATATTATGCCTGTAATAAAACATAAACGTTGCCAATTCGATTTAGCTATTTTACCTGTAACCACTCCCCCGATAAATGCCGATAATGCGAACACAAATAACATACTAATGAACGCTGCTATTGGCAAACTGTCAATAAATACTCTCAATTCCGCTTTATTCGTATAGTCTAAACCGGAAGGTGCCGGAAATAGTTTATGATTAATAATGTCGCCTAATGCGACTATTAGCCAACCGGAAAAAATACCTGCTAATACACTTACAATTCTATTTTTCATTTGTTGTATAATGTTGGTGAACAAATCTATTCCATCCTTTTTTTGTTTTAGATTCCACTGCCCAATGGAATCCATTTTTATCATCAGGCCAAAATGCCTGTCTTGCAAGGCCGGCTGGCATTTCAGCCTCAAAGCCGAATGCTTCCGGATGAATATCGCTTACATCTGCGAGTACTCCTGTTGAATTTTTGCCGTCTGAGGTAAAAGACCAGAAGCTAATTCTTTTATCATTGCTTAAACCAATGATTGTATGGTCAATATATTGTTTGTCGCCTAAGTACCAAACTACGTCTTGAATGACATATTTATCATCAAGGTCAAGTTTAATAACGCGGGTACATTGCGGATTTGTTCTGTCTTTGCTCCCTTTGTTGCAAATCCAGTGTCCAAGGATAGGTTGAAACATTCCTAATTTACCTCTGCCTTTTTTCCAATTATTCATACATATCAGTTTGAAATATAAATTTAGGTATATTTAAAACAAGCTAAGTTGGCTTTAAGCTAGTCGCCAATATCTCAAATATTTCTTTGCGTTGTTATTTGTCAGATTAATGTTTAAGTAAGAAGCAAATTAAATTCCCAAGGTCACCAGGTGTTTGACATTGTGGTATGTCAAACAGGCTTTTATGCATTTCTTTAGTTCTGATTCAGGGATATCCCGGTTTAGTTGAAATATAATTGCCCTATTCCCCTCATAATGGAATTTATCGCCAAATACTATCCTGAATGTGTCAACCAAACGACTTGTGCATTGGAAATACATTGCGTATTGGTCAGGCGATTTTTCTTTCCAATCCATACGCAGAGTACTTCCGTTTTTGGTTATAAAGCTTGGCTCACCCCATTTCAAGGTTTCTTCCAATTTGTCAATACCTTCTGTTTCTTTGACCGTCTTGATCACTAACGCTCTCAGGTATTGCATTTTCTCCCGGATATCATCAGGATACCTGACGAATATTTCATCGATTTCCGGGTTGGTTTTCAGCTCTAATTTCCCCATTTTCTATTCTTTTATGGCCACATATAAATCAGCTTCCGCATCAAACGGGTTTTGGGCTTTTTCTCCGAATGTTTCAAAGTCAGCTGTATAAGCTCTGTCTAAATCCATTTCCCAAATTTTTGTCCAATGATTTACTATCAGCCCTTTCATCAAATCTCCTTTTGCAAAAGTTTTTATATACGTTCCACCATCAAATGATTTTCCCGCCATTCCTTCGGGGATTTCGTCAAGGCCAGACACTTTACAACCAAGAATGACAGTATAAGGTTTCGTGTGTCGCCTTCATACCAGGTGTAGAGGGAATAGATGGTGTAATCGAGCTTGTCCGGTATTTTCTCTAAAATGTTCCCGCTCATAAAACGTTGCCATAATGCGGCAATTTCCTTGATTGCTTTCTGTTCTTCATTGGTAGTTCTAATGGCAATACCAATCAGCTTAAATGGTTCAATCTTTACTTTTTGCATAGTTCAAATGTTTTTGATTTGGTGCAAATCCAACTTCCAGGAATAGGTTGAGTGATTGCTGATTCTACTTCTGCCTTTACCTGGTTATTTATAAATATCAGTTTGAAAATGTAAAGTTATATATAGGTAAATCAAGCCAGGTTGGTTTATACCAAGTCACTAATATCTCATACCCTTATTTGCGCAGTTATTGTACATTTTACTGAAATTTGTCGGGTCAATGTTTAGGTAAGAAGCTATATATTTATGCGCAATAATTTTGAATAGTTCAGGCCTTGTTTCAACAAGTTTATCAAAACGTTGTTGGATGGATAAAATGTGTTGATTTAATATTCGCTTAATTGTGGAAGCTAAAATAGCTTCCAATAATAATCGATAAGCTCGTTCTATACCCGGTGATACATCAAACATTTCCTGCAAGCTACTATAGCTAATAGTCTCTAGCTCACAATCTTCCATGCATTTAATGCAATAATTTGAAACTGTCTGGTTTGAAAAGGAATGAATATCTATACAGAAACGATTTAAGTAAGCAAAATCAATAACTTCACTTTTGCCATCATTATCATAGAATAGCATCAAAGTACCTTTTTTCACCAGTATCAGCTCTTCCTGGATATCACCGTCAAAAAGTATATAGTCGTTTTTTTTAATTGACTTATTTATAGTCTGAGATTTGAACCTCAATTTGTCCTGGTTTGAAATCGGACAGTATAAGCTTAGTATTTCAATCATAAGGTCGAAAGCTATATCATTTTAAAATTTTTGTCTCATCTCCTTATCACCTCAATCATCACCGGGTACAGGTACCAGCAGAAGAGGGTAATCAGCACCGCGCTTACGATGTTCATAATAAAGCCTGCTGTGAGCATGTGTTTTAACTTGAGCCTGCCGCTGGCAAATACGATGGCGTTGGGTGGTGTGCCCATGGGCAGCATACCGGCGCAACTGGCGCCGAGTGTCATGGCTACACCGAGTTGTACAGGGTCTATATTCAGTGCTACTGCCATACCCGTTATCACAGGCGCAAATACTATTACTTGTGCCACATTGCTCATCACCTCGCTGATGAAGATGGAAACAATAGTGACTATAAACACCAGCATGATGCCGCCCTGCGCGTAGCGGGCTATCCATTCGCCCAGGCTTTGTATCAGCCCAGCTTTCTCTAGTTGCGCCGCCAGGGTGATGCCACCACCAAAGAGTATGAGTATGCCCCATGCCATATTGCGGGTGTCTTTCCACACCAGTACGGGTTTGTTCTCCAGGTCGCCCGACGGGGTGACGAACATAAGTATGGCACCCAATAGTGCTATCATCGAGTCGTTGAGCTTGAACAGTGACTGCGAGCTGTTGATGATGTCTTTGGTAATCCAGAGCAAGGCGGTGAATACGAATATCACGAGCACCCGTTTTTCAGGAGTAGTGAGTTTGCCCATTGCTTTGAGTTCCGTATGTATCATTTCTTTGGCTGCGCCATCGGCAGGCATACGGTTGGGGTACAGTACACGGGTCAGCACCAGGTACAGCACCCACATCAGCAGCAGCGATAGTGGCAGGCAGAGTTTCATCCAGTCGGCAAACTGGAAAGTATAAGTGCCGCTGCGTTCTAAATAACCCACATAGGCCACGTTGGGCGGTGTACCGATGATAGTGGCTATACCACCCAGGTTGCTGGCATAGGCGATGGCCAGCATGAGGCAGATGCCCAGGTTGCTGATATTGCCTTTTTGTGAGCCGTTGTCTTCCATCACTTTTATCACGCTCAACGCGATGGGGTACATCATCATGGTAGTGGCGGTATTACTCAGCCACATACTAAGCAGCCCTGACGCGAGTATGAAGCCCAGCACTATTTTATTGCCGCTGGTGCCGGTGAGTTGTATGATGGATAATGCACCCCGTTTGTGCAGCCCCCATTTTTCTATGGCCAGGGCTATCATAAAACCGCCCATAAACAGGAAGATGATGGAAGATGCATAGGGTGCTGCCACTTCTTCCATGCCTGCTATGCCCATCAGCGGAAAGAAGAGCAGGGGGAGTAGCGCCACTACGGGCATAGGCAGCGCCTGTGTTACCCACCAGGTCACCATCAGCACACCTACTGCCAGCACTTTGGCAGCCTGCAGTTCCAGCCCGAAGGGGTTGCCCCATAGCATGAATGCAAACAGGATAGCACCCGTAGCCAGTGAGATAAGCCTTGCCGTTGATTTTTCCATGTGGTATGGTTACAAGGCCTCAAGATAAAAAGAGGATGCAAAGAAAGGTATATGCCGCGTTGATTATTTCTTCACAAACCTGTCGTCTGTCAGCGAGTGGAGGAAGGCCTCGAGGTCCTGCTTTTCCTCTTCGGTCAGGTTCAGCGGTTCGCGTAATACGCTGTCGCGGCCTATGGCATCGGCCACAAATGTGTGCGGCTGGTCGTAGTAGTCTATTACTTCGCGCAGTGTTTTGATGCTGCCGTCGTGCATATAGGGGGCGGTAACGGCTACATTGCGCAGGCCGGGCACTTTAAACTTGCCTATGTCTTCGGGATTATGAGTCACAGCATAGCGGCCCGAGTCGTTGTATTCCTTGCCGTTGAACAGGCCTATGTTACGGAAATCATCCACTGTAAAGTCGGGCGAGAAATGGCATTCAAAACATTTGGCCTTTACCCTGAATATCTCCCTGCCGCGTTCCTGCTGTGCTGTGAGCCCGCCGGGTTCGTCGCGCAGCCAGCGGTCGTTGGGTGTGTCGGATGTTTCCAGCGTTTGTTCGTATGCTGCAATAGCCGCAGCCAGGTTGTCTTTATCCGGCACCTTGCCAAATACCTGGAGGAAGAGTTCTTTGTATTTGCTGTTGTTCAGCCGCTCTACCGCTACGGGCAGGGGCAGGTTCATTTCGTTGGGGTTTTCTATCGGCCCAAGTGCCTGCTCCTCCAGTGTGGCAGCGCGGCCATCCCAAAACAGGGCTTCGCGTGAAGCGACGTTCATAGCCGATGGGGTATTGCGTACCGCTTTGCGGCCATGTACACCCATGCTGAACGCTACAGTATCAGCAAATGCAAACTCCGGTTTGTGGCAAGATGCACAACTAATGCTCATATCCTCCGACAGTATATTGTCGAAGAACAGCATTTCGCCCAATTGTTCTTTGGTCAGTTTCTTGTCTTCCTTTTTTGGAGAGAAAGAAACCAGCAACACCACCGTACAGCCTATTAATGTAGTGTATAAATATTTCACAGGGCAAAAATACGGCATTCAGCTATTTACTCCAGCGTCACCCACGAAATATAGGCTTTCTTTTCTTTGCCGTTCCTTTTAATCATAAGCGCAGCATAAACACCTGTTTCTTTTACGAAATGCGAAGACTCTACATTGCATATCGTGCCTGAATTGTCATTTGCAGGCTTTCCATACAGATAGTTGGATTCAATTTTATTGTATGTCATTTTGTGTATCATTGCAATGCTTTCGGTTACATACTTAATAGGTTTTAACTCCTTAATATTTGTTACCCTTTCTGTACCTTTATAGTTATCGCGTGAGTCATTAAAAATTATGTATTTATTATTTGCTGCGGTGTTGACATAGTCAAAGGAATAAAATGACCTGTTGTCATCGGGAGTGTACATAGTCATCCCCCGCCTGGTTACATAAGACCATAACCCCTTACCCTTTTTGGCATAGTAGAAAAAATCCATCGGGTGCCCGGTAGCCACCTGGTGTTTTATCATACCAAATGCATCAACATCCGTACCTGTTGCATCCATTGTTATGACGCCTAAATTGCGGAAGTCAATTGATGTGCTGGAGCTATTTATTGCAAATTCCGAGGTTTCTTCTGCAAGTAAAGTTGTCGAGTTGTCGTTATTCAACAGCATATTGATTGGCAATCCCCTAAAGTCATTTTTTACATTGAATTTTGACTTCAGGTTGTTGTTGAGCATGTCTGCCGGAATGGTTACTTTTTTAAGTAGTTGCAAGGTGTTAGGGTCAATATAGCTGACGAGTCCCATGTAATATGCCACACCTCCTTTGCTTTCAAGTAATGTGATGGTCAGCAATTGAATCATTTGTGTAAAGGGGTTGTATACCATTAATCCATGCGTACGTTGCATTTCTTCGTCAAATGGAAGAACGGCATTTGTAAACTCATTGTCGTTTTCCCCTAGTTTAGACAGCAGTACGCGTGAGTCTTTGTATTTATCACTTTCATAGCCGAATGCATTAGCCCTGTTATATTCATAAAACGCAATGTTGACGCTTTCGCTACCATTTACGCACATGCCGATATATAAAATGAACTTTGAGTCGAAGTGGTATGGCTTCTTGTTGACAAGGGTATGCTTCCCTCCTTCAACAGTATAGTGTGATACAACGACCCTGTTTTCTTTATCATCAGCATGCGTGTCATATGCCATTACAGCGTATGATTCTGAATAAGGGTCTTTTTCTACCACAAAGTCTTGAGGCGGTACTTTCGCATAATCCTGCAACATATAGTTAGCCATTCCGCTATATCCTTTTTCCATGCGGCCAATTTCAGCTTCGTCAGAAATTGAGCCATTTTCAGGATTCAACTGTATCCTGAAAAGAACAGGGCGTTTCTTCTCCTCCTGTTGCAGAAAAATTACCGGCTTGCCGTCAATTTCATATATGCCTTCCATTATGGAATTTTTCATGTCTTTAGCATCCCATATTTTGCCTGCCAGCACTTTTCGGGCTGCTAGTTTACGGTCGGGCTTATATACAGTAACTGTTACTCCTTCATTATTGAATGTAAAGTAAAAAGTGTTACCGTTTTTCAGCTGCATCACCTTATACCAGCCTTTTAGTGGTTCTTCAAAAGGGGCGCTGTATTCAATGTTTTTTACCTGGGAAAAAGATAGCTGCACGCAGAGCATTGCGGCGAGGGTCAATACAAGGTTTCTCATTATGTATATAAAATTTGGCAGCAATTATAAATAATGAAGTTGATATTTAATAGTCCCGAAATATAGGTTTACTCATATTCATTCATTTAATACCTTTGCGCCGTCTATTTTATTCAACTTACTTGATAAATAAAATTATATGGAATTTCGTATTGAGAAAGACACGATGGGTGAAGTGAAGGTGCCTGTTGCCGCCTATTATGGTGCGCAGACACAGCGCTCTATCGACAATTTTAAAATTGCGCAGGACATCAATAAGATGCCCAAAGAAATCATCAAGGCATTTGCTTACCTGAAAAAAGCAGCTGCGCTCACCAATACAGACCTGGGTGCGTTGCCTGCCGAGAAATCGAAATTGATAGGCCAGGTATGTGACGAGATACTGGAGGGTAAACTGGATAACGAGTTTCCGCTGGTGGTATGGCAAACGGGTTCGGGTACGCAATCGAACATGAACTGCAACGAGGTAATAGCCTACCGTGCGCATGTGGTAAACGGCGGCCAGTTGACCGACAAAGAAAAGTTTGTACACCCCAACGATGATGTGAACAAATCGCAGTCGTCTAACGATACATTCCCAACAGCTATGCACATAGCTGCGTATAAGATATTGATAGAAACCACCATCCCCGGCATTAAAAAGCTGCGCGATACACTGGCTGCCAAGAGCAAAGAGTATATGCATATCGTGAAGATTGGCCGTACACACTTTATGGATGCTACCCCGCTGACACTGGGACAGGAAATAAGCGGTTATGTGTCTCAACTGGACCACGGACTGAAAGCCATCAACAACACGCTGGAACATTTGAGCGAGCTGGCGCTGGGTGGTACTGCGGTAGGTACGGGTATCAATACACCTGAGGGTTATGCTGAAAAAGTAGCGGCTAAAATAGCTGAACTGACAGGCCTGCCTTTCGTTACAGCTGAGAACAAATTTGAAAGCCTGGCAGCACACGATGCCATAGTAGAAGCACATGGCGCACTGAAAACCGTAGCGGTTAGCCTGATGAAGATAGCCAATGACATACGTATGCTGAGTTCGGGCCCTCGTTGCGGAATAGGGGAGATATCTATCCCAGACAACGAGCCTGGTTCTTCTATCATGCCCGGTAAAGTGAACCCTACACAGTGTGAGGCGCTGACGATGATAGCGGCACAGGTGCTGGGTAATGATGTGGCGATAAGTGTAGGTGGTTCAAACGGCCACTTCGAGCTGAACGTGTTCAAGCCTATGATGATATACAACTTCCTGCACAGCGCCAGGCTGATAGGAGATGGTTGCGTATCGTTCAACGATAAATGCGCGGTAGGTATAGAACCGATACAGGAGAATATTGATGCACACCTGCACAACTCGCTGATGCTGGTAACGTCGCTCAATACTAAAATAGGCTACTACAAAGCGGCAGAGATAGCACAGACAGCCCACAAGCAAGGCAAGACGCTGAAACAAACAGCTATTGACCTGGGCTATGTTACTTCAGAACAATTTGACGAGTGGGTGAACCCTGCTGATATGGTGGGGAAGATTTAAACCCCAACCCCTAAAGGGGCTAAGTAAGCATAAGGGCTATCGCGAAAGCGGTAGCTCTTGTTACTTGTAAATGATTCTAAAATCGTTTGCTTTCAGATATTCTAAATCTATTAGCCTGCGCTCTAGTAAACCTCTTTGGGTAGCTCTTATAGTATCCCATGGGATATTTTCTAATGCATTATTGTCGAAGATATAAACCCATTCTTTACTTCCGTCCCTAAAAACAGATTCTGCACAAGTATACCGTCCCATACCTCTTGTAAATTCTTCTCCCGTTGATAATCCATCATTACCGTTATATCGTGGGTTATATTCCCCAATGGCAGTGTCAGGATAATTCCAGTAGAATTCAAATTTTACTGTTTTGGATGATTGATTAGATAGCGTGAGACCGTTATGGTCATCAGGTGGACAATGTGGGTCTTTTTTATCACAACTAATCATGAATGTGAGCAAAAGATATGACAGTAGGTGTTTCATAACCTGATACCATCAAAAAAGATGCCGCATTATTGCGCAATAACGGCGGAAAGGAGATAACAAAAAAAGGCCACCACATTTCTGTAGCAGCCATATAAGTTATAACATAAAGCCCCTTTAGGGGTTTGGGGTTCACCATATATTCAATCCGAACTTATCCGCGTTATCTGTAGCCTGCTCGTAGCCTGCATCGTGGTGGCGGAGTATGCCCATAGCGGGGTCGTTGTGCAGCACACGGCTCAGGCGTGCATCAGCATCGGCTGTACCGTCTGCCACTATCACCATACCTGCGTGCAGCGAGTAGCCCATGCCCACACCACCACCATGGTGGAAGGATACCCAGCTTGCCCCGCCGGCGGTGTTAATTAATGCATTCAGTATTGGCCAGTCGGCTACAGCGTCACTGCCGTCTTTCATCGCTTCCGTTTCGCGGTTGGGCGATGCTACAGAACCGCAGTCCAAATGGTCGCGGCCGATAACGATAGGTGCTTTTACTTTACCCTCACGTACCAGTTCGTTAAACATTAGTCCCGCCTTTTCTCTTTCGCCCATACCCAACCAGCATATACGCGCGGGCAATCCCTGGAAGGCGATTTTGTCCCTGGCCATATCTAACCATCGCAGCAGCCCTGTATTTTCAGGGAAGAGTTCTTTCAGCGCCTGGTCAGTTGTATAAATATCTTCGGGGTCGCCGCTGAGTGCTACCCAGCGGAAAGGCCCTTTACCATCGCAGAACAGCGGGCGGATATACGCGGGTACAAAGCCGGGGAAGTCAAAAGCATTTTCCACACCACGTTTGTCTTTGGCTTGTCCGCGCAGGTTATTACCATAGTCGAACGTGATAGCACCGCGTTTTTGCAATTCCAGCATCTGGCGTACATGCTTCGCCATGGTATCCAGCGAGCGCGATGAGTATTCAGCAGGGTTGCTTTCGCGCAGGGCATTGGCTTCTGCTACACTCAGCCCTTCCGGGAAGTAGCCTATCAGTTCATCGTGTGCAGATGTCTGGTCGGTGAGTGTATCAGGCGTGATATTCCTGTCTATCAGCCTTTGCAGCAGGTCAACAGCGTTGCAGCATACACCGATTGATATGGCTTCTTTGTTCTCTTTTGCTTTCAGCGCCCAATCTATCGCTTCGTCTATATCATGCGTGTATTTATCGAGGTAACGTGTTTCTATACGCTTCTGTATGCGCCATTCTTCCATTTCAGCAGCCAGGCATACGCCCTCGTTCATAGTAATGGCCAGTGGCTGAGCGCCACCCATGCCCCCCAGGCCTGCTGTTACGTTGAAGGTGCCTTTCAGTGTGCCGCCATAATGCATATTCGCCAGAGACAAGTATGTTTCGTAAGTACCCTGTACAATGCCTTGTGAACCGATATATATCCAGCTACCCGCGGTCATTTGCCCGTACATCATCAGCCCCTTGGCTTCCAGTTCGCGGAAGTGTTCCCAGGTAGCCCAGCGACCTACCAGGTTACTATTAGCTATCAGTACACGAGGCGCGTTTTTGTGCGAGCGCAGCACACCCACGGGCTTACCGCTTTGCACCATAAGGGTTTCGTCTTCCTCCAGGTTGCGCAGGCATTCCAGTATTTTATCAAAGCTCTCCCAGTTGCGGGCGGCCTTGCCTATACCACCATATACTACCAGGTCTTCAGGGCGTTCCGCCACTTCGGGGTCCAGGTTGTTCTGTATCATACGATAAGCGGCTTCGCTTATCCAGTTTTTGCAATTCAGTTGATTGCCTGTGGGCGATTTGATCACCCTGTGTTTAGCTTCACTCATATCTATACTTCTTGGAGGTGCAAAAGTACAAAACCTTGTTAACCTGTATGGTCGACAGTTGCACACAAGCTCAAAATAATTCGTTTTTAGACAGCCTATATATTATATTTGAGCCAACACGACCTAAATCTTATTTATATGAACCTTAAGCAACTCGTATCCATTTCCTTTGCCCTGATTCTCTGCCTGCAATGTACAGCCCAAAATAACAGTTATGCCATAGACATCAAATCAGGCTCTGAAAGCAGTGAAATAAGGCAATTAATGCATTTTTTAGCTATAGAGCGTAATAAGGTAATTCTTTCAGCACCCGATATTGCAGGTAAGAAAGTGGACCTGTCATATGTTGAATACACTAATGGTAAAGCGAGTAAAGAACAAGTATTAACGAGGGGCTTGCCTGATAATTTTTATGGTGCAAATGGTAGCGATACGAGCTTTGAATTTACATTATTAAGCGGGGAAGAAGATACATCTATACATATGGAATTTGTCTATCCGCGGTTTAGTATTGATGTTAACTTTGAAAGACGTGTGAAGAAAGGGTATAGTATGCGTACTATAGATTACAGCAATGGTACTTATACCTACAACAAAAAAACTCCATTGTTCACTTTTGCGCTGCCATATACTGTTAAAGACGATAACAAAGGCAATACAGAATCTTCTTATTGTCAGTTAACATATGATGGTGTACCACCCGAACAATGGTATGAAAAGTACGGTGTGGAGCACTACATCATTTTCTACCTCACAGTTGTTGACAAAAAATAGGATATGTTACTGTAACAAGATACTAATAAACGTTTCGATTAATACAGTAGCATCATGTATTGATGCTACTGTATTAGTTCCTTAACAGCTTCTGAAAGAGTGTTCCTCCACTCTTCCTCGCTCAGATCTTCTTTGATAAACACTGTCCCGGTCACCTGCTCATACAGTTCTATGTACCTGTCCGAAATCATCGTTACCACGTCATCCGTCATTTCAGGCACGGTTTGTCCTTCCTTGCCCTGGAAACCGTTTTCCATCAGCCACTCGCGTACAAATTCCTTGCTCAGCTGTTTTTGCGGCAAGTCTTTTGCCTGGCGCTCGTCATATTCATTGGCATAAAAATAACGGCTGCTGTCGGGGGTGTGTATCTCGTCTATCAGGTAGATGGTATCGCCTATTTTGCCAAACTCATACTTGGTATCTACCAGTATCAGCCCACGCTCGCGGGCCATCTGCCTGCCACGCTCAAACAACGCTTGCGTGATGCGTTCCAACTCTTCATAATCTTCTTTGCTCACCAGGCCGCGTGCTATTATTTCTTCTTTCGATATATCCTCGTCGTGCCCCTCGTGCGCCTTGGTAGATGGGGTAATGATGGGGTGGTTGAAGAAATCATTTTCCTTCATTCCCTCGGGCAGGGGCACGCCACACAGTTCGCGCAGGCCGCTCTTGTAGGTTCGCCATGCATGGCCTGCCAGGTTGCCGCGTATCACCATCTCTACAGGAAAGGTCTCACATTTATGCCCGATCGTCACATTGGGCAGGGGAGAACTGATTTTCCAGTTGGGTACTATATCTCGGGTTGCATCCAGGAAACGGGCGGCGATGGTGTTCAGCACTTGCCCTTTGTAAGGAATGGGGCGGGGCAGCACTACGTCGAAGGCTGATATACGGTCGCTCACTACCATTACAAGGTATTTATCGGCTATAGTATATACATCGCGCACTTTTCCTTTATAAAAAGCCGTCTGGTTGGGGAGTTGCAGCATAGATATGCGTTAATATGATTTATATAAGACGGCAAAATTAGTAATAAAAAATCACCTCAGGCCACCTGGTATTATCTTATATGGCTGTTTACAGCAGTGGTGTATCCTCAACTCCAAATTTCCCTTTTAATAAACTTAATGATTACCTAACTTTGCCCCCTCATTCTCAATTACAGTCATGCAGTCAGCAGTAAAATTATTCTCGGGTACAGGGTCGGAGTACCTGGCGGAAAAGATAGCCAAAGCCTTTGGCAAAAAGCTGGGCCAGATGCAGGTCAACAGGTTTAGTGATGGCGAGTTTCAGCCCATTTTCCAGGAGTCTATCCGCGGCGATTATGTGTTCCTGGTACAATCCACCTTCGCCCCGTCTGACAACCTGCTGGAACTGCTGATGATGATTGATGCCGCCAAGCGTGCCTCTGCGGGGTATATTACGGCGGTTATCCCTTACTTCGGCTTCGCCAGGCAAGACCGTAAAGACAAGCCCCGTGTGTCTATTGCGTCCAAGCTGATAGCCAACCTGCTGACTACCGCGGGCGCCAACCGTATCATTACCATGGACTTGCACGCACCACAGATACAAGGATTTTTTGATATACCGGTGGACCACTTAGACAGTTCTGCCATTTTCATACCATATATTGAACAACTTAATATAGAAAACCTTATCTTTGCGGCCCCCGACGTAGGAAGTACCAACCGTGTGCGCGAAGTGGCCAAGTATTTTGGCATTGATATGGTGATATGTGATAAGGAACGCAAGCGTGCCAACGAGGTGGCCGGTATGACTGTAATAGGTGATGTATCAGGCAAAAACGTAATATTGATAGACGATATATGCGATACTGCCGGCACCCTCAGCAAAGCGGCTTCGGTATTGAAAGACAAAGGGGCATTATCGGTTCGTGCGTTCTGTACCCACCCTGTATTGAGTGGCAAGGCGTACGAAAATATCGAAAACAGCGAGTTGGAAGAACTGGTGGTGTGTGATACGATACCGCTGAAGAAGGAAAGTGCTAAAATAAAAGTGTTGACGACATCAGAACTGTTCGGAGTAGCTATCCGCAATGCTTTTGAGAACAAGTCCATCAACTCGTTATTTATACATAGCAAATTGAAAGGCTAAGCAATTGGCCACGACATATTTTTAAAGACTGTTTAAACAACAAAACCCGGCCCGACCAGTATTGGCGGCCTTGACAAAAACTAACAATTTAAAAAAACGTTTCAACGTCCGGATGTTTGCCGGGTATGCGCACGGTGTTGAAAGGGTTACAAAAGTTAAGTAATGAAAACTATTAAAGTACAAGGAGAACTCAGAAGCGAGCACGGCAAATCTGCTACACGCCGCCTTCGTTCTGAAGGGAAAGTCCCCGCTGTTATTTATGGTGGCGAAGAAACTATCCACATCACAGTAGCGCCGCTGGCGGTACGTGGCCTGGTGTATTCACCCGAATTTCAACTGGTGGAAATTGATGTAAATGGTAAAACACACCGTTGCATCATGAAAGACATGCAGTTTGACGTGGTGACAGACGACCTGGCGCACATGGACTTCCTGGAGCTGGTAGAAGGCAAGAAAGTGATAGCTGAACTGCCTATCTTCTTTGCTGGCCAGCCGCAGGGTGTAAAAGAGGGCGGCCGCCTGGTTATCAAGTTGAAATCAGTAAAAGTGCGTACTTATCCAAAGTACCTGACTGAGCACCTTGAAATAAATATAGATGACCTGCAACTGAACGGTAACGTGCGTGTACAGGACATTAAAGCTGACAATATCGAAATCATGAACCCGCCGCGTATTCCTATCGCGTCTGTAGTAATGACACGTGCGCTGAAACAGGCAGAAGCTGACGCAGCTGCTACTCCTGAAAAGAAAAAGTAATCAGCTGATTAAAAATAACGAAAACGCCCCGTACATATACGGGGCGTTTTTATGTATTGCCGGGCAATAAACAATATTAAACCTATTGAGAACCGTATTCCCCTAATTAACTTATTGACCTGTTATCGTATTACCGCAATGTTAGATTATCGCATTAACTTTACCCCATGTCATACCGTATAGGACAAGGAATAGATTTTCACCGGATGGAAGAAGGCCGTGAGCTATGGCTGGGCGGCATATTGATACCACATACTAAAGGGGCTGTTGGCCATAGCGATGCCGACGTACTGCTCCATGCTATTTGCGATGCTATGCTGGGTGCCTTGGCGCTGGGCGATATAGGCGTGCATTTTCCTGATACTGACCCACAGTACAAAGGTGCCGACAGTAAACTGCTGTTGGCGCATTGCTACAAGCTGATAACAGAAAAAGGTTATGGCATAGTGAATGTAGATAGCACCCTGCTGCTACAGGCACCGAAAATTAAGCCCTTTGTCCCCCAAATGCAGGAGGCGATTGCCCGGATACTCGAATTGAGCATTGATGATGTTTCCATCAAGGCAACCACCACCGAGCACCTGAGCTTTATAGGTAGGGAAGAAGGGGTAGTGGCGACGGCTAATGTGTTGTTGAAAGAAAGATAAGGGTGTTTAGTCAGCCTGCACTTTCCTACTTAAATCCAGCCTGAAAAGAATATCGAAGCTCAATACGTGCTCATATTTCATTTTGAAACCATCGGATAGAGAGAAAAGTTGTGGTTGATATAATACTCCTGCATAGAGAAAATATACCACCCTGAAGTATGCAGTAAAGCTGCCCCCCAAACCCCAATTATTGTGTGTTATCATACTATCTATGCTCTGTTCATTGTTAAACCAGCCATAACGCAGGCCGTGATAACTCAAGAGCGGACCATATCCGATATCGAGGCGTTTCCATACATGATTCTGTCGCGCGTTGACAAAAAAAGACATTGCTGCCCGGGCATATTCCCATCCTGTACTGTCCGGAAAACTTTCACCCGGAGGCCTGGCACTGGTTACGCCAATTTGCAGTGATTTAAAGTGGTTGTAATTATTACAGCGGTTGACACCTATCGAAAATCCAAGTATTCCGGTTTCTTCATAAAGGGATTCGCCCTGAGGTACGGCATGGATGTAATTAATAAAAGGAACTGATAAGTTAAGGTGTATCTTGTCTCTCCCCCAAATGGTTTGATATAATGCTTTATCCTCCTGTGCAAATATTGAGGTGACGCAAATCGAAATGGCGACAAATAGGTATAAGGGCTTCATCCTAAGTGAATTTATTCTTTTCAAATTCAATAATAATGCCAGTTTAAACTAATACGTCATATTTATCAGGATTCAGTCTAAACACCGTACCTTTGCAGACTTTTAATAACAGCATGCAACACATAAGAAATTTCTGTATAATAGCGCATATTGACCACGGTAAGAGCACCCTGGCAGACAGGTTGCTGGAGTTTACCCACACCATATCCGACCGTGATATGCAGGCACAGGTGCTGGATGACATGGACCTGGAGCGAGAGAAGGGTATTACCATCAAGAGCCACGCTATACAGATGGACTATGAGTACAAGGGCGAACAATATACCCTGAACCTGATAGACACCCCCGGCCACGTAGATTTCTCTTACGAAGTATCGCGCGCACTGGCGGCATGCGAAGGTGCGTTGCTGCTGGTAGATGCATCGCAGGGTATACAGGCGCAAACCATATCTAACCTGTACCTGGCACTCGAAAACGACCTGGAAATCATCCCTGTTATCAACAAGATAGACATGGATGGCGCTATGATAGAGGTAGTGACCGACCAGATAGTGGACCTGATAGGCTGCAAGCCTGAGGAAATCATACATGCCAGCGGAAAATCGGGTATAGGGATAGAGGAGATACTAGCTGCCGTTATCGAAAGGATTCCTGCCCCCAAAGGCAATCCTGACGCACCGTTGCAGGCATTGATATTCGATAGTGTGTTCAACTCTTTCAGGGGTGTTATAGCTTACTACCGTATCATCAATGGAAGCATTCATAAGGGCGAAAAGATAAAATTCTACCATGCTGATGAGGAGTATTTTGCTGACGAGGTAGGTATACTTAAGCTAGGCCTTGCACCAAAGAAAGAAGTAAAAACCGGCGATGTAGGTTATGTGATAACCGGCATCAAAAATGCCAAAGAGATAAAGGTAGGTGATACCATTACCACGGTGGCTAATCCGCATATAGAAGCCGTAAAAGGTTTCGAGGAAGTAAAGCCGATGGTATTCGCAGGTATATTCCCCGTAGTGACGGAAGACTTTGAAGAGCTGCGCGACTGTATGGAAAAACTACAGTTGAACGATGCTTCTCTGACTTTTGAGCCGGAGACATCGCAGGCGCTGGGTTTTGGTTTCCGTTGCGGATTCCTGGGTATGCTGCACATGGAAATTATACAGGAAAGGCTGGAACGCGAGTTCAACCAGACCGTGATAACCACAGTGCCCAACGTGAGCTTTAAAGCCTACCTGACCCGCGAAAAGGACAAGGCTATTACGGTGAACAATCCCACAGAAATGCCCGACCCCAGCAGGCTGGACAGGATAGAAGAGCCTTTTATACGTGCGCAGATTATTACATTGCCTGATTATATCGGTAATATCATGAGCCTATGCCTGGGCAAACGTGGCCTGCTTATCAACCAGCATTATCTTACCCCTACAAGGGTGGAACTGATATTTGAACTACCACTGACCGAGATTGTATTCGATTTTTACGACAAACTGAAATCTTCTACCCGTGGTTATGCTTCATTCGACTATCAGCCGATTGACTACCGTGAGAGTGATATAGTAAAGATGGACATACTGCTGAACGGTGATAAAGTGGATGCCTTGAGTGCATTGATACACCGCAGCCGTACACAAGACTTTGGCCGCAAACTCTGCGCCAAGTTGAAAGAGTTGTTACCCCGCCAGCAGTTTATGATAGCCATACAGGCGGCAGTAGGCGCCAAAGTGGTGGCCCGAGAAACCATATCGGCTATGCGTAAAGACGTTACCGCCAAGTGTTATGGTGGCGACATCAGCCGTAAGCGTAAGCTGCTGGAAAAGCAGAAAGAAGGTAAGAAACGTATGCGCCAGATAGGTAATGTGGATATACCGCAGGAGGCCTTCCTGGCAGTGCTGAAGCTGGATGATTAATACTTTTGCAGTATGAAGCAACTTATATTCATAGCAGCCACAATAATATTAGCCTCGTGCGGCAATGAAACCGTAACCCATGAGCAGGATAAGATTGCCAGGGATACAACATTGACCGGGCAGCAACGGGACAGCCTGGAAAAGTCAAGGGAAGATGAGGAAATGTCGGAGCATGTAATAGAAGGCGCTTTTGATGCGCTAAACAGGTAAAAATATAAACCCGACACAGACTACTTTGTCTGTGCCGGGATGATTATATATCGATTATAAGTTGCAATTACGTGTTGCCCAGGTACCATCTCTCTCAAAGTTCTCACAGTTTTCTACTGCGTCAGGCCTGGTTTGGTTAGTAAGGGGATATGTATCAGTCCTTGTATTTCCCAGCACGTCAGTTGAAGTACATGTGCAGGTGAAATCCTTTTTGCAGGATGTAAACAATACGGGCATTAAAAATGCTACAGTAACAATCAGTCCGATCCTTTTCATAATTCAATGTTTTTGTTGAATGTAAAACGCAGGAATCCTGTTAAAGGTTCATCAAAAGACACAAAAAAGGCATCCATTCTGTGTGGATGCATTTTTCATAAAGGATTTCAATAGTTACTTAATCCCTTCTGCCGCCGAATAAGCGCAGCAGGTAGATGAATATCATTATGAAATCGAGGTACAATGATAATGCCCCGAATACAGCTGCTTTCTTAGCGCTAACGGCTGGTACACCTTCCTGTTCTATACCCATGCCTATATGCTTCAACTTCTGCACATCGTAGGCAGTAAGGCCGGTAAATACGGCAACACCTATAATGCTGATGAGGTAGTCCATACGCTCGCTGCCCAGGAACCAGTTGATAACGGTAGCGATGATAATACCTATCACACCCATCATCATCAGCCTGCCGAATTTGGTCAGGTCTTGATTGGTAGTATAGCCCAACACTGCCATAATACCAAACATAGCCGCAGCAGCTGCAAAGCAGCCTATCACTGAGCCTGCTGTATATGTTAGCAGTATAAAGCTGAATGATATACCATTAACTGCTGCATATAACAGGAACAGGCCTGTCAATGCAGGGGCAGATAATTTGTTGAAACCGAAAGACATGAGCATTACAAAACCCAGTGGTGCCAGCATTACTATCCAACCGAGCATAGTCATTCCTGTTTCATTCCTGAGCAAATCCATAAGGCCATCGTTCCCTGCGAATACATAAGCCATGATAGCTGATGTAGCGAGGGCGGTAAACATCCAGACAAAAACATTGGCCATAAATGTTTTAGACAGTGAGCCGGTCTTTTGTTCGCTGCTCAATACTGTATAGTCGCTATAAGGTTTGCTTTGATCGTCCATTTTTGTTCTTTTATTTAACGCTAATTTAAGCAAAGTTACGATACAGCCTGTTAATCTTTGTATAATACTATGCCTTCATACCCGGGCTTTTATAGCATTTTTACTATATTAGTTGACTTTCATTATTCCCTCTTATCATATCCTAAAACGCGTATTGAATAATGACCAGGCTGATTTGTTTATTACAGGTGATATTTATTGTGCATGCTACCGCGCAGGATAAAACCGTTGTGCCAGCATCTCTAACAATTGCCGACTTTCATCTGCCTGCCCATACGCAATCGGTTTACACAATTCAGTATGCCATACAATTGCAGGATAGGGTAATGCCCGATTCAACTGTCTTCACCGATACCATACTCACTAAAAGCAAAGAGGCGAATTATAGTTTTAATGAACATGGATATCTCCTGAGCCTACAGGTTGACAGTTTTGATGAAAAGGGTAAGACTATAATGAACCGGGAAACGAAATACAGTTATGGTAAAAAAGGGAGGTTGGAATGCATAGTACATTTTGATGATGGAAAGCTGAATGATTCGGTATATATCGGGTACAATCGCTATGGGCAGGCAGACGAACTTGTATATTTTGATAAGAAAGGGAGAAAAGAAGGCAGGGTACAATACTTCTACCGAAATGGTAAGGTGTTTAACATTAAGCAGCGCGATGCTGACGAGGCGTTGTTGCGTTTTGTCAGGTATGAATACGATGCGAATGGCAACGCCAGGGAGAAGGAAATAAAAGGCAATACATTACAGTATGAGTCGGCTATAAAGTATAGCTACGACACACTGGAAAATGGTTACGTGCAAATTAATGAATACGACTATGCAGGAGCATACAAAATCATGGGTATGCGGGGTAGGGTGTATGATACGCTGGGGCGGCTGGTAGAAGTAAGTGTAGCTGATTCGAATAAAAGGATTACCGAATCAAGCACCATAGAGTATAATGACAAAGGATTGCCCTCATCAAGACTTACATTCACTATGTACAAATACGACTATAGTTACCGGTATGAATACGATGAAAACGGCTGGTGGAGAACACGCAGAAAATTTGAACAAGGCAAACCCATCAGCAAAACCCATAGGGTGGTGGAATTGTATAAGGATACCGTATCCCGTACCGATTGATTTAATTTTAACAATACAGTCATCTTTTATAGCCTGATTATTCGTTATTTTCATTGAATTATTACATGAAAGTTTTATTCTCAATATTGTTGGTGTTCATTGGTGTTCCCCTGTGCTCTGTAGCGCAGGAGGGAGTGGTTATAGATATATCAGGCGACAAATCCACCTATGTGCCGGTACATTTCAATGTGACGGATGTAGATGATAGCAGGACATTTACCACTTCTATAGGCAAAATAAATGAAGGGCCTTTGACGTTAAAAGGAGGACTGGCGGCAGGCATTAAAGCTTATATCAGTCGTGCAAAAACAGACAATGCGGTACCCGTTAATATGCAGATTAACCGCTTTGAAGTAAGAGAGAAACAAGCGGGCAGCAAACGGCAGTTTGAACTGAATATAAGTATAGCGTATTATGCAGGCAAATCGAAACTACTGGAATACAGCGGGAACGCGTATGCCCAATCCGCTACGGATGCAACGCCCTATATAGAGAAACTTATAAAAGATAATATCAACAGCAACCTGAAGGAGTTTGACGCCTGGATGGCTAAAAACAAAGAAACTGTCAGTGCTGAACCTGTTGTAACTGTGAACGTATTCATGTCTGGTGTGGCAGAAAAGCCGGGCCATATAGCTTATACAAAAGACAGGAAGCTGTATATGACAGACTTTGAAGCTGAGCCTGACGAGAACAGTATAGGGGCTGCTGCCACACTGAGCGGTATCGGCATGAAGATGCAGGGGTCTACCCTGCGCAATACTACCAAGGTTGATGTAACACTGACGGTATATTTCGACAAATCCCGCTCGTGGATGAAACCGCATGGAAAGAATGTTACCACATTACAGCATGAACAACTGCATTTCGATATTACGGCCATAAAAGCCTGTATGTTGAAACAGCAGATTGAACAGGCAAAATTCTCACCGGGCAATTATAAAGAGGAGTTGAGGGATATGCTGGCTAAGGTGCAGGAAGAGGCAGGTGACATGCAGAATACCTACGACCGTGAGACCGAGCATGGTACCATTATTGACGAACAGGAAAAATGGACTAAGCAAATACAGGAAATGAAACGGCAACAGGCCTGCTATCGTTAAGCATATTACAAAGACCGTATCATCCATGTTTTGCAGGCAAAGTGACCGGTATTGCCCATAGGCGCATCCAGGTAGCTGAAACCGCTACGTTCGTACAGGGCAACAGCTTTGTGCATATCAGCAAAAGTTTCCAGGTAGCATTGTTTAAACCCCATTTCTTTGGCCGCAATAAGGCATTTGTCCATCAATTGCTGCCCGATACCTTTACCCCTCGCGGCCTTGTGCAGGAACATCCTCTGCAGCTCACATACCTCCATGTTTATATCGTCCAGCGGTGCAATGCCTGAACCGCCCAGCACTTTGCCATCTTCTATGGCTATGAAAAATATTTTATGGGGAACGGTAAAATGACTGTACATATCATCCAGGTATGGGTCTACATATACCGTTCCCTGCAGGTCTATATCAAATTCTTCCAGGCTACGCCTGATAATATCAGCCATAGCTTTATTATGACCCGGGCTGATTGCTACTATCTGTACCAATTTGTTTGTTTGAAAAGTGCTGCAATATACAGCAATAGAGCCTATTGTACTATAAGGGGGGAAATCCTCAATATTTGGTTAATAATGTTATGAAGCACAATGAAATAGCGTCGTTTTTAATTAGGTTTGTCCAAATTTTCCACAGCATTGATAAAAAAGCTGGACATATTAATTATTAAGAGCTTTATCGGGCCGTTTATCGTTACATTTTTCGTGACGTTGTTCGTATTAGTTATGCAGTTTTTCTGGCTGTATATGGACGAACTGCTGGGCAAAGGGCTGGGTGCATGGATGATTATCCAGTTATTGTTTTACATGTCTACAACACTGGTACCGCTGGCACTGCCATTGGGTATTGTACTGGCATCCATTATGACCTTTGGCAACCTGGGGGAAAACTTTGAATTGGTAGCTATCAAGTCAGCGGGTATATCCCTGTTGCGGTTCATGCGGCCACTATTAGTATTCATTGCAGGTATAAGTGCGCTGGCCTTTATCTTTAATAATAATGTGATACCTTATGCTAATCTTAAGGCATTGTCACTGCTATACGACCTTAGAAATTCAAAGCCGGCCTTTAACCTGCGTGCGGGACAGTTTAACCAGGATATTGAAAATTTTTCAATAAGGGTTGGGGAAAAAGATAATGACGGCAGCACCATTCGCAACGTAATTATATACGACCATACCACCGGGATGGGTAATGATAAGGTAACCATTGCGGAGGAGGGCCAGATGATATCTACACCTGATAAATCTTATATGATATTCAGGTTGAAGGAAGGCTGGCGCTACGAGGAATATACCAACAAAGATGGTTCCGAAAAAAATGAGCAGGTAAGAATGTACTTTAAAAAATGGGACAAGGTATTCGACCTCTCATCTTTTAAACTACAACGCACCAGCCAGGACTTGTTTAAGAATGCCTACCAGATGATGAATGTCAGGCAGCTATCGCATGAAATTGACAGCGCGGACAGGTATCGGAATAAAGTACCCGATAAAATATACAGTTATATTTCGCCTTATGTTTCGCTGGCCGGCGAAGACAGTACCAGGAACCTTACAGGCAAAATAAACAATACCAGTGCTTCGGTACTTTCTTACGATTCATCATTTATATCAGTTGTTCCCGATTCATTAAGAATCCGTGTTTTGCAGCTTGCGTCCAGCCATGCACGCAGCAGCAAAAACCTGGTAGAAATAACCGTGTCTGACCTTACCATAAGGCAAATGAACTATGCTACCTACAAGATAGAATGGCATAGGAAATTCACATTATCGTTTGCTTGTGTATTGTTGTTCTTAATAGGAGCGCCCTTGGGGGCCATCATCCGTAAAGGGGGGCTGGGTATGCCATTGGTGGTAGCTATCGGTTTTTTTGTTGTTTTTCATATTATGTCTATTACTGGAGAAAAGCTGGCAAGAACAGGAGCTGTAGAAACCTGGATGGGCATGTGGATGGCTACCGCAATGTTGCTACCCATAGCTTTTATACTGATACAACAAGCGAGAAACGACTCCCAGGTATTCTCAAAAGAATGGTATATGAGGGTATGGAATAAGCTGGCGGGGATGTTTAAGAAAAGCTGATATGCAGAAGCCTTTTACCTCATACAATCCATGGTTTCTCATTCCACTGAGTATTTGGCTGGTAGCCGGCGGAATATTAATTTATTCGGCAGGAGATGAAACTATTTTCAGGTTTATCAACCAGCACCATACTCCCTCACTCGATATAATAATGTATTACAGCACTATGTTGGGAGAGGGGATGGTTATTGCATTGGTGTTATTGGTATTATTGGGCAAAAACGGCCTGCGCAACTGGTGGTATTTTACCGCGGCATTGCTGAGCGCGGTGTTGCCATCGGTCATTACACAACTGGTAAAACGTAGTATTGATGCTCCGCGCCCGCTTAAGTTTTTCGGAGAGGCTGACTGGATACATTTATTGCCACATTGGCCCAGGCACATGGAGCATAGCTTCCCTTCGGGGCATACCTGCGGTGCATTCGCCTTCTTTACTTTCCTGGCCATACTATTGCCTGCCCGTTACCGGGTATGGGGCCTTTTGCTGTTTGTACTTGCTATGCTGGTAGCATATTCACGTATATATCTAGCCGTACATTTTATGCGGGATGTATATGCGGGTAGTATCCTGGGTGGAGGTTTCACACTGTTGGTCGTTGCATTGATGAACAGGTACCAGGCAGCGTTTTTTAAAAAGTAGTAGTAATATTGCTTATGTCTTCCACTTTATCCAGGTATTTAATCATAGCTGTTGTAGGATCTTTCCTGTTTTTCCCATTGCTGGGGCAGGTCCATTTGTTCGACTGGGATGAAATCAATTTTGCGGAATGTGCCCGCGAAATGATTGTAACAGATAATTACCTGCAGGTTCAGATTGATTATAAGCCATTTTGGGAGAAGCCCCCGGTTTTTATATGGATGCAGGTGCTGGCCATGAAGGTATTTGGCATTAATGAATATGCCGCACGTTTCCCAAATGCTTTGATAGGTGTTCTTACATTACTGGCCCTGTTTTACGCAGGCAAGCGCATAGTAAATGAAAAGATGGGTATGTGGTGGGCAGCAGTGTATGCCGCTTCGTGGTTACCTCATTTTTATTTTAAATCCGGTATCATTGACCCCACCTTTAATCTATTTATTTTCCTTTCGTTTTTCCAGGTTCACTTATTAAGGTATGGCAGCAGGAAGTGGCTGCATGCAATACTTTCAGGCATATTCCTCGGGGCTGCCGTACTCACCAAAGGGCCTGCGGCTATTCTTATAGCGATATTGGCTTTTGGAGTATATATTATTGTCAATAGGGGCATGAAGGGCTTTAAATGGTTATATCTGCCTGTAATAGCCATAGCTGCCTTTGCTACTACTAGTATCTGGTTTGGCCTGGAAGTAATTAATAATGGCTGGTGGATGGTCAATGAATTTATTACCTACCAAAAAAGATTGTTTAGCACGGAAGATGCCGGCCATGGCGGCCCGTTCTTTTATCACTTTATTATATTGCTGATAGGTTGTTTCCCCGCATCTGTTTTTTTGTTTCATAAATCCGCTCCTGAGACACAAAGCGAAGCCCTTGATTTCAAGCGGTGGATGTGGGTAATGTTTTGGGTGGTGCTTTTATTGTTTTCTGTTGTCAAGACCAAGATTGTACACTATTCATCACTCTGTTATTTTCCATTAACGTTTATAGCGGCATTACATATACACAACATTGTACACCGTAAAGAAAAGATGAACGTGTTGACAAAGGGACTATTAGCTTTTATAGGGATAATATTGGCAACGGTCATCACTTTATTGCCTGTAGTAGGTATATACAAAGATAAACTCATTCCGTATATCAAGGACCCTTTTGCGGTAGCTAACCTGCAGGCCGATGTGACATGGAGCGGAATAGAGACAGGCTGGGGTGTCTTTTATTTAGTTTGCATGGTAGCAGTTTTATTGTTGCTGAAGAGAAATATGTTGAAGAGTATTATTGTGCTGTTTATAGCGCAGGTTATTATTATACAAATAACGGTAGCACATTTCACGCCTAAAATTGAGGCTTATTCGCAACGCGCTGCTATAGAGTTTTTTAAAGCACTGGAGGGGAAAGATGTGTATGTAAAAGTATTAGGTTATAAAAGTTACGCACACCTGTTTTATTCGCGGAAGATGCCACAGGCTAATGAAATGCATTATAACGAGGAATGGTTGCTGACAGGGGATATAGATAAGCCGGCATATTTTGTGTGCAAAATGATGCAGGCAGACCGATATAGGGCAATGCCCCAACTCGAAGAGATGGGCGCTAAAAATGGCTTTGTATTCTTTAGGAGGAAACAATAATATGCGGGTAATGCCATAGGGATAGACCTGCCTTAATAGAACGATGATTAAATGAATGCTGGATTGATTGGTTTAATATGTGCTTAAGTATTTCTTTGTAGTGTTCTATCTGTAATCATTAATACCATTTCCGGTAATAAGAAAGGCGCTCTGAAAAGAGCGCCTTTCTTATGTTGTATAATATTGTATGATTATCGTACTAAGATTACTTCACCTGATTGTGTGACATTTTCTTTTTCACACATAAAGTTGATATGATAGAAGTATGTACCCATATCAACATCGCGGCCGTTCAGGGTACCATTCCAGCCACTGAAGGCATCCCTTGAGTCGAATACTATCTGGCCGTACCTGTTAAATACCTGGAATGACCTGACTTCTCTGCGGCCAATTGTTACCGGGCGGAACATATCATTATTACCGTCACCATTGGGGGTGAATGCTGTCGGGAATAGCATTTCGCAGCAAGACTTGGTTTTTACTTCCAGGCTGTCTTTGTTCTGGCAACCGTATATGTCTTCTACCTCAACATATATTTTACTGCTGAAATCAACCCTTGCATAAGTAACAGGCTGGTCGCTGTAGGTATCGAAGAACCTGGTGGGTGTCCACTTGTATGTAGCACCCGGCTCCACGGCTTGTACAGTTACCTTAAGGCTATCGCTGGCGCATATTTCCTCTCCTTCTACATAGTCAACCGGTGTAAACATTTTTTGGCCACTGTTATACACATCCTGTGTACCTACTATTGTAGCGTTAGGCTTGGGATGCACCATAATTGTATCAGATATTGTTGACACACAACCCTCGTCAATCAATGTAGCTTTTATTATTTTCTCACCGTCTGTTCCCCAGAATACGCCGTAAGGCCCTTGCTCTGTTGCAAAGTGCGTGGTGTTACCACCTGCAAAATCCCATATAAATGTGTCAAGCTTAGGCGTGTAGTTAATCATTTCAACCAATTCCGGTTGGCCGAGACATACATCTTGTTTAGTGTATATTCTGCCATAGGGTAGCGGATTAACTGTAATTGTTTCTGAATACTCCTGGCTTAAACAACCAGTCTGACCAACAGTGAGGCTTAACTTATGTGTTCCGGGGGCATCCAAACGAATAACAATTATTGAATCTCCATCTCCAAATCCATTTAATATAGTAACGCCTGTTGGAGGAACAACCCAGTTGTATTGAGAACCGGCGAATGCACTGCCATAATACCCGATGGTAATGCTGTCTTCAGCGCATATTTCGGTTTTGTCTACCAGGATTTGTCCATTTGGCCTGAAGGTTACTACCACATCAATTCTTGACCTGTCACTTTCGCAACCATCTATTGTTTGTGTCACATAGTATTGGAATGAATCGTTAACAGATGTGTTTGGAGTTGGGGCTACAATTGTAGAAACGCCACCTACAGGGAAGTAATACCACCTGAGCGTATCGCCTATAGCTGTCAGCTGTTCAGCAGGCATTTCTTCGCAATAATAAACAGGTGTGTTGACAATGGGTTTTTCCGGTTTTGGAGCGGCCCTGTACCTAACCAATGTGCGGGTGCGGCTTTCGCAACCATACTGGTCAGTTTGAGATACATAATATATCAGTGTATTAGGCGAAGATGTATTAATAGTGGGTGTTACCGGCACGGGCGAACCGCCTGTTGGCGTATAATACCATATCGGGTTGGTGCCGTTTACAACAGTGTACTCAAATTGCTCGTTCAGGCAATAGTCAAGTTTGCCGGAAATAGTTGGAGCAGGAGGATCGCTGATAATCAATGTACCTGAATCGGGCAGTGACTCTTTGCCGCATAAAGTATATGTTACATAATACCTTCCCGCATTAGCATGGCCTACACCGAAAATAGTATCTGTGCCGGTAGTAGTCTGCGACAGAATGTTGCCATTTTTGTCTTTCCATGTAAAAATACCACCTGGCTTAGTATGTGTTGCTTTAAGGATTAAATTCTCCCCGATACACCTGATAGCAGGCTTAAGGCTATTGTCGGCAGTGGGAGGTACAGGAGGCAACTGCTCTACAGTAATAGAACCAACAAAGTTTGTACTGGCAAACGGAGGTAGGAAGTCTGTTGCATTAAAAGCGCTGGTGGCGTCTACACCCGGAACGGCGAACCCACCATAAATATTTGTCTGGCCACCACTGATAAGTGTCACGCCATTACCGGAAAATGAGAAAGGCGCCATATCCATGTGCATCAGCATAGTATCTGTACATTCCAGTATGAAACGCATTTTGGCATTAGCGGGTATAAAAACATCCAGCCCGGTAAATATGGAAGTGATGCCATTGGTAGTACCGGTTTGGATAGCTGCTGATTGTGCGATGAGGTTCCAACCATTAGTAGGGGCTATGGGTATTGGATCGCCATTCAGATTAGTGTAGCTGCCATACAGCCTGTAAGATGAATCATTGGCTGAAACAAAAAACGGAGGCTGCGGGTTAGGCCTGTTAAACTGTACACTACCCGGATGCCATGCGGAAACCGACCTGAGCGCTACCGGACAAGGATTGTCATTCTGAATTTCAAAAGAAATAAATTTCGCTGATACCCCAGGGTGAGATCCATTGTTGGCACCAGTGATAAGCCAAAGGTTATCGGTGGGGTAAACCGTAGTAATTACTGTTGTTTGTGCATCAACACGTATATTCAACGTTACGATTGACAGCACCAGTAATGTTAGCAAACGCTGGGTAAATAACTTTCCTATCATGTTATTAGTTTTCTTAACAGTAAAAAGACCATGCTTATAGCCCTATAGACATGGCATTTTATGAATTAGTTGGTTTTATGATTAAACTTCCCGCTGTTGCCGGCGAGACCCATATCAAGTGACAAATTACTAATAATTTCCACTTCGGCAAAGCATTTTGTTAAAATTTGCCCACATTTCAAATTTTTTAATTTTTATGTCATAATGTGTTCATAAACATCATGGTATCTACACCATCTGCATAATCTGAAAGATGAGGGAATTGCGACTGCCCAAACTTAATATTACTATTATCTACCACGCATTGGATTTTGTCATCCGATTGTAAACTTTGCAGCAATATGTCTTTATCAGTGTAATATTCGTAATGTAATACGCCTACTGCTGAAAAAGGTTCCTTGTTTTCTACCATCAGCAGGAAATCGTTGGACAGGTAGGGTACTTTGTTGAGCAGGTAAATAGCGAGGTAATAATCGTAGTTGTTTTTATACTTATGATGGTTAATAATATCTCCGAATGGTTGTAACCCGTTGAATAGCGTTGGAATATCATATCCCTCGGGCAGAAAAACCTTGGTGACGTTGCGGCAGCCCAGGCCATAATAGCTGAATATGTCAACCCCTAAGTTGTACAGGTCGGTAAGTGTTTCCTGTCCGGATAATACTGCTACTGATGTCCTGTTTTTGCGGATGATATGCGGGTATTTACCAAAATACTGCTCGAAATAGCGGGCGGTATTATTGCTGCCGGTAGCTATATAGGCATCGCAGCCTTTCAGGTTGTCGGCAAAAATGACTGTGCCTGCAATGGCAGGTTCCCATTCTACAAGTTTTTTCACCAGGTGGGGCAGGAGTATATCATCTTTGGATGAGGGCTTGATATATAGTATATGCCCGGATATAAAACCACATAGAAAATCGTGAAAGCCCACCAAGGGGATATTGCCGGCCATTACAATGCCCATGTTAAGCTTGTGTTGCGGGGTGGGATAACTGCTCGCCCAACCGGTGAGCAAATCTTCTTTGAGGAACCGTTCGGCAATACCCCGGACAGCCATATTGATGCTTTCATCATCAAACCAGGCGTTCCTGTTTTTCGCCCATTCTTTAGCATTCAGCCAGGCTTCATCGTCCGACTGCATATATTCGCCCAGTCTTACCAATAATTCAATCTTCTGCCTCAATGATATCATCTGTTATTTTTGTGGTTGTTAAATACTAACTTTACAGGCAAAATTAGAATAATACTGAGCTATGGCAATCAAGATAACAGACGAATGTATTAACTGCGGGGCCTGCGAACCTGAATGCCCCAATAATGCAATATATGAAGGCGGAGTAGAGTGGGCAATTACCGATGGTACTTCTGTAAAAGGTGCTTATACCATGATGGATGGTACCACCACGGATGCTGATGCCCGTCACGAACCTAAAGCAGTAGATATATATTATATAACGCCTGATAAATGTACAGAGTGCCAGGGTTTCCATGAAGAGCCGCAATGCGCTGCTGTATGCCCTGTAGACTGCTGTGTACCCGATGAAATGTACCGGGAAACGGTAGATGAGTTACTGGCCAAAAAAGAGAAACTGCACTTATAATAAAGAAGCCCCTGCAAAGGGGCTTTCTTATTGTTAGTCTTTTTTAGGTTCCTCCAGTTTCGTCCAGGTATTATCCACTTTCGAAAAGCTGTCAGCCTCATTGGCTAATTGCATCAAGTATCCTGGGCCGAAATGCGCATTAATGATTTTTTGTTCCCTGCCCTTGTAGGTGAAATAAAAATTGATACCGGGCAAATCCTGTATCAGGCTCTCGTACATTTCTGCGCAGGTATCCACGGGGTATTGCTCAAATTCTTTGTATAATGCAGCAACCTTGACGGGGTCGAATTGTTTTTGATATAATCCATCATATTCCACAGAAGACCATCCGTCATATTTTACCAGGCCATCTTTGTATATTTCTAACCTGTATGCCGGGCAAGTGCCAAAGCAGGCTGTACGCTCCATAGCTATGAACTGTATGGCTGAATTTGCACTTTTGGTTTTTACAACGCTCGATTTGGTTGTTTTCTTTTGCTGTGCACAGGCGCTGAATATTATAGCCACCACCACAATAAAACTTAAGATGTTCTTCTTCATTTTTTCTAATTTCCGTGCGCAAAGATAGCGATATACTATCCATTTAATAAGAACATAGCAAATATGCTGCCCGAAAACGACCAGGAACTGTTTTATAGAATTGCTTTAACATTTGTACAGGAGGTAGGAGCCATTACGGCAAAGAGATTGGTAGAGCATTACGGCTCTGCAGAAGCGATTTTCAAAGCGCCATTGAAGGAATTGAAATCGCTTTCAGGACTGGGAGAAACACGTACTAAGGGCTTCAGGGATGAAGCATTGTTTCCGCGTGCGGAGGAGGAGCTTAATTATATACAAAAGCACAATGTAACGGTATTGTGGTTTTGGGATGATGATTACCCGCACCGGTTAAAAAACTGTACTGATGCACCTGTATTATTATACTATACGGGCAATGCAAACCTCAGTCCTGAAAAAGCAGTGGCAGTTGTTGGCACCCGCAAATATTCAGACTACGGGCAGCGTGCCACAGAGCAACTGGTAGAAGAGTTGAACGAGACAGGTGTGACCATTATCAGCGGGCTGGCACATGGCATTGATACCATTGCACACAAGGCGGCACTGAAGAATAGCTTACCCACCATCGGTGTAGTAGGGCACGGGCTGGATAAGATGTACCCGGCAGCTAATAAAAACTTAGCAAAAGAAATGATAGCCAACGGTGGGGTGTTGAGTGAATACCCATCGGGAACGCCGGGGGACAGGGCGCATTTTCCTATGCGGAACAGGATAGTAGCAGGGCTGAGTGATATAACCGTAGTAGTGGAGAGCGATATTAAAGGTGGTGCATTGATAACAGCACGTGTAGCGGACAGCTACAACCGCGACGTGGCGGCATTTCCCGGCAGGATATATGATGCCAAATCATCGGGCTGCAATGAGCTGATACGTACCAATATGGCCAGTATGATAACCTGCGCTGACGACTTGCTGGAACTGATGAACTGGAAAGAGGCAGGCAAAAAGAAACCTGTGCAGAAGCAGTTGTTCATCAACCTCTCGCCTGAAGAACGGACAGTGTATGATGTATTGGGCAGCAAGGATATGGTACATGCTGATGAACTGTTGCACGCATGCAATATGACCAGCTCTCAACTGGCATCTACACTACTGATGATGGAAATGCAGGGATTAGTAAAGGCGTTGCCGGGTAAGTTTTATCGGTTGGATTAATTGTTATGTTGACGATTTAACCGCAGAGACAGGGAGACACATAGCTATATTTAATTTTTCCTAGCGCCTTTGCGTCTCAGCGGTGAAAAATCAAATTACCACACCTTCCAAATCATAATCATAAGCCTTCTCAATACGTACGTTTACGAAATCGCCGATGGGCAGTTCGTTATCTGTATTGATGATGACTTCGTTGTCCACTTCCACACTGTCAAACTCGGTGCGGCCAAGGTAGCGGCCGGCTTCTTTTTTGTCTATCAATACCTTGAACTCTTTGCCAATCTTCTCCTGGTTCTTTTCATAAGATATCTCCTGCTGCACTTCCATTATTTCCTGTGCGCGGGCTTCTTTCTCCTCGGCAGGTATGTTGTCTTCCAGTTCGTAAGCAGAAGTGTTTTCCTCGTGACTGTAGGTGAAGATACCCACACGATCGAGGCGTACCTCTTCCAGGAATGCTTTCAGGTCTTCTACATCTTCCCTTGTTTCTCCGGGGAAGCCGGCTATGAGTGTACTGCGGATGCAGATGCCCGGTACACGCTCGCGGATGTTGCCTATCAGTTCATGAATATCCTGCCTCGTTATCTGGCGTTTCATAGCCTTGAGCATATTGTCGGATATATGCTGAAGGGGCATGTCTAAGTAATTGCAGATGTTATCACGCTCGCGCATTACATCCAGTATCTCCAGCGGAAACTTGGTAGGGTAGGCGTAGTGCAGCCTTATCCAATGCAGGCCTTCAATGTCTGATAAGTGTTTCAATAAATCAGGCAAAGCACGTTTCTTATAAATATCCAGTCCGTAGTATGTAAGTTCCTGTGCAATGAGCATGATTTCCTTCACGCCCATACTTACCAGCTTCTTAGCTTCGGTTACTACTTCTTCAATCGTTTTAGATACGTGCTGCCCGCGCATCAGTGGTATGGCACAGAAGGAGCAAGTACGGTTGCAGCCCTCAGATATCTTCAGGTAGGCATAGTGTTTGGGCGTGGCCAGCAGGCGTTCGCCTATCAGTTCCTGCTTATAATCAGCTTCAAATTGTTTCAGTATCAGCGGCAGTTCCATAGTGCCAAACCATGCATCCACTTCAGGTATTTCCTTCAGCAGGTCGCCACGGTAGCGCTCGCTCAGGCAGCCGGTTACATATACCTTGTCCAGTTTTCCTTCACGCTTCAGTTCTACCTGCTCCAGTATGGTGTTGATGCTTTCTTCCTTGGCCTTGTCTATAAAACCACAGGTATTCACCACTACTATATTATGGTCCAGCTTAGTGTTCTCATGCTTCACCTTGATGCCATTGGCAGCCAGTTGGCCACTCAGCACCTCGCTGTCCACCATGTTTTTAGAACAACCCAGGGTGATGATATTAACCTTGTCTTTTTTTAGCTTCTTCGTCTGCACAGTTCTGTCTTTTTATTTGTTCCTGAAGAATATACGCAGTGGCACGCCGCTGAAATTGAAATGGCTCCTCAACTTGTTTTCCAGGAAGTTTTTATAAGGAAGTTTGATAGCATCGGGATAATTGCAGTAAAACGCAAATGACGGCACAGTGGTGTGCAGTTGTTGTGCATATTTTATCTTAACAGAATGCCCGCGCGTTATAGGGGGTGGGTAGCGGTCTATTTCTTTCAGCATGATGTCGTTGAGCTTGGATGTAGGCACTTTGCGCTGGCGGTTCTCATACACTTCCAGTGCTTTTTCCATTGCCTGGAATATCCTTGTCTTGTCTTTGGCTGATATGAATATAACAGGCACATCTGTAAAAGGTGATATCTTTTCGTGTATCATCTTTTCATAGTCCCTGGCGGTGTTGGTTTCCTTCTCAACAGTGTCCCATTTGTTCACCAGCAGCACTATGCCCTTGCCCTTGCGCGCTGCCAGGCTGAAGATGCTCACATCTTGCGAGGTAACACCTTTTTCGCCATCTATTACTATCATGCATACGTCCACATCGTCCATAGCACGCACAGCACGTATTACCGAGTAAAATTCCAGGTCTTCGTGCACGTTCTTCTTCTTGCGCAGGCCGGCAGTGTCTATCAGTATAAACTCTTTGCCAAACTGTTTGTAATGGGTGTGTATGGTATCGCGGGTAGTGCCGGGAATGTCACTCACTATGGTGCGCTCCTGCCCGGTAAGGGCATTCAGCAGGGTAGACTTGCCCGCGTTGGGCTGGCCTATAATAATGAACTTAGGTAAGGGGTTTTCTTCTTCCTCTTCTTCGGGTTCTATATACCCGGCTATCTCGTCCAGCAATTCGCCGGTACCACTACCTGATATAGATGATAAAAAGAATGTCTTTTCAATGCCCAGGGAGTAAAATTCTGTTGCGTCAAGGGCTCGTTCGGGGTTATCCACCTTGTTCACTACCAGCAATACAGGCTTGGGGCTGCGGCGGAGTATGCTCGCCATGTCAGCGTCCTGGTCGGTAATGCCTGTGGTGGTATCGCATACAAACAGTACCAGGTTGGCCTCATCCATGGCTATCTGCACTTGCTTGCGTATCTCCCGCTCAAATACATCGTCAGACCCTTGTACGAAACCACCGGTGTCTATCAGGTTAAAGCTCTTGCCATTCCAGTCGGCAATGCCGTACTGGCGGTCGCGCGTAACGCCACTCACATCATCAACAATAGCCTTCCTTTCCTCCAACAGGCGGTTGAACAGTGTTGATTTGCCCACATTGGGCCTTCCTACTATGGCTACGGTAAATCCCGGCATATTTTTAAATTAGTGCGCAAAGGTACTACATATTAGCGGGTAAGACGTTAAAAATATGGGAAATGTTGATGTGATGTCAGAGGCCATTACGCCATTGAAGTGAAGTTGTGACGATTTCATGATGATGCATGGTAAATATATCGTATTTTTATGTGTAGAAAAATCGCCTATCATGTCAACACGTATTATTCTTCTGTGTGTATGCTCTTCTTTGGTTTTTTCCTGTAAAAAATCGCCGAACGTAACTAATCCACAAACACAAATAGTAAATGACACTACGGAAGACACCGGTAAAGCAACAAAGTCAGCCGTTTATAACCTCACGGGCAATCGTTTGCTACAGGGTATACATGTTAATATTTGGAGTGCTCCATATAATATTAATGATACTACAGTGGCAGATACAATGACCTACAATTTTGTAGTTCTCAACGATAGTACAATCAAATATGGCAACAGAAAATTAGGTTGGATAGGCGAAATGATAAAGAAAGAGCCGTATAAGCAGGTATATCCCAACTGCGTTTACTTCGAGCCTGATTATGATTCTCAACGCTCGTTGTATTACGACACATTGCAAAATAAGGTAGTGCATTATCACTATGTACTTGCCGGTTTTTCGGGTGGAATCACCAAAGCGTTTATTGATATTCTGCACGAATAAGGTGAAGGTATTCTTTGTAGCGCTGTAGCGCGCTACAGCGCTACAGTTCGGAAATATTCTTTAACTTTATACATCATGAAAGTAGCTGTAATACGGGAACGCCTGCAAAGGTTTATAGAAACTGCAGGGGAAAAGAAGCTGATGGCTATCTATACGCTTGTAGAAGACGATATAAAAGCTGAAAACCACTGGGAAGATGAAGCCTTTGTGGCTGAAATGGAAGCAAGATATAAGAGCTATACATCCGGCAAATCACGCACTGTAACACTGGATGAGGTGGAAGCAAAAGCCAGGAAAACAACTAAGTCTGCAAAAAGGAAATAGCCACATGCCTTTTGAATGTGTACTGCTACCGGAGGCGGAAGAAGAGTATATTGAAAGCTACCGTTGGTATGAGGAACAACAAACCGGCCTGGGCGAAAAGTTTGCAGAAGTATTCAGAAACAAGATAAGCCGTATCTCAAGCAATCCATTTGCATATAAAATTATAAGACACCCTTTCAGGGAAACTATCTTAGGTAAGCCTTTTCCTTATGTAGTAGTATTTTTTATAGATGATGAAGAGTATAGAGTAATAATAACTTCAGTTTTCTATACACACCGGCATCCTAAAAAGAAGTTTAAGAAAAAACTGTAGCGCTGTAGCGCGCGCTATACGCTACAACCCGCACCCGGAAATTATGCTTATCTTGCCGCATATCCTGCCAATCAAAGGGTTATCGTTTTACCTGTTTTAAGTAATCAATATGTGTTTTTCAGCAAGTGCGAGTTTCACGGCCAGCGCGGTGTTACTCACCATAGGGGCTATTGCTATTAAGAAGTCTTCCACGCCCGCACAGCGGTTGTTATCCTGCATTCCTATCGTTTTTGGCTTGCAACAGCTTACCGAGGGTTTGTTGTGGATTGGACTATCCCGGCCGGGGTACGAATACCTGGTGCAACCAGCCAAGTATGGTTTCCTGCTATTTGCGCAGGTGGTGTGGCCAACGCTCATCCCGCTGAGTATGATGCGCATAGAGCCCAATCCCGTGCGGAAAAATATCATGAAAGTGCTGCTGGCATTCGGGGTATTGCTTTCTTCGTATTTCGCCTATTGCCTGGTGGCATATCCTGTAACGGTGGGTACAGGCTGCGCACATATCAATTATGTACTTACTTATCCGCCCCTGGGGGTGTTGGCTATGGGCTGGGGTTATTTTCTGCCGGCTGCTATACCGCCATTTATATCTGGCATTGGCAAGCTGCGGTTGTTAGGCCTGGCTACCTTGCTGGCTTATGTAGCCGCTAAATTGTTCTACGAGGAGTACGTAATATCCGTATGGTGCTTTTTTGCGGCATTGGTCAGCAGTTTTGTGCTGTACATTATATACGAGATGAACCCACAGAAGCCTGCAGCAGAGCCTGAGAAGAGGTAGGGGGATGTCCTGATTACTTCTTATCCATCTTTACCACCCATATACCGCGCAACTGGTTTTCGCCATAGCCGGTGGCTTTGTCGTGGGGGTAGGCTTTTTTGATGTTTGTCCAGGTTTCGGGTAAGATGTCTTTGCTCTTATCGCCGTGGCATTGCAGGCACATCTGGTTGGAGATGATGGCATAATAGCCCACCATTTTTCCGTTTACTTCCGCTACAACCGGTTTAGGGTTTTCACCATTAGCCAATTGGGCCTTCATCTGTTTGATGTATTGCAGTTCTGCCTCGTTGGCGGTATTGTCGGGGTTGCGGGGTTTATCACTCACCCGTTTTACAGATGCGTGGTACACATTGGCCATACTATCCGTAAGTGGTATGGCGCGTGTATTGCAGAAGGTAACCGCACCCGGTGCACCATGCTCTTTGATGGCAGCCATCAGGTTTTTGCCCAGTTGTGTTTTGGTGCCGTTAGCTATGTTCAGCCCTATGTCTTCGTAGCTCATATCTGCAGTGTTGGTGGTTGCAGTCGCATCTTTATTGTTTTTCCACGCATTGTTCCATTCGTCGCTGCCCAGGTCGTTGTGGTAGATGTAGCCTGCCATTAGTTTCAGGTGGTCTTCGTTGTATGACAGGCGGGGCATAACACCGTATTGTTGTATCGCTTCGGGCATGCGGCTGTTTTCTGCCGCGGGGTTGTTGATGAAGTAGATAATCCTGTCAGCAAACTCCTGTTCTGAGATAGCATCGGTAAGGTATGCCTGCCTGACAGCCGCCATAGTGGGCGCCACACCACCTGTAGCGTTTTTATCGGCGCTGTGGCAGTTAAAGCAATTGTCCCGGAGCATAGCCAGGGCATTATCCATTTTTGCAGCTGTAGTGTCACCTTCGCCGGTGGACTTATCAGTTTCCGGCTCGCTGTTGCAGGCCGCTATGGACAGGAAAGCTATTACGGCTGAAAAAAGGATATAGTTCTTCATGTTATGGCTATTGAATGGTATAAAGATAGAAAAATGCAGTGGTGGTTCTGTAGCATTGGTTACATTGGCAGCGCGGCGCTACACGCTACAATTTCACCCCAATAGCTTAAATTTGAACCTATGTCCAACAGTTCGGTAACTAAGCAATCAATAAAGCGGGTGCAGCAAGGCAGTGTTGCCGACGTAGAGGACGTATTGGCTACCGAGGAGCCATTGGAGATACGCATAGTATATGGCCCAGCCCGTACTCACAAGAACCTGGCAGTAACCATGCGCACACCGGGTAACGATGCTGAACTGGCTACCGGGTTCCTTTATACCGAGGGGATTATCTCAAAACGAGTTGATATAATAGCTTGTAAACAATTGAATGATAATGTAGTACAATTTGAGTTAGAAAAGTCTGTTACCCTTGACCTGAAAAACATTGACCGCAACTTTTACACCACCAGCAGCTGCGGGGTATGCGGAAAAGCCTCGATAGATGCCATAAAGACTGAATGTACTATTTACGACAAGGTGAAGCCCTTTACCCTGTCTGCTGAAACCATTTATACCCTGCCCGAAAAGCTGCGTGGGCAGCAATCAGCCTTTGAAGAAACCGGTGGTATTCATGCTGCTGCTTTGTTCGACTTAGAGGGGAATATCCTCATGGTTCGTGAGGATGTAGGCAGGCATAATGCCCTGGATAAACTGGTAGGTGCCGCCCTGAACGAGGGCATGATACCCCTGCAACAGCATATACTTTTGCTGAGCGGCAGGGCCAGTTTCGAGCTGGTGCAAAAAGCCACTATGGCAGGGCTTAAAGTAATAGTTTCGGTGGGAGCACCCAGCAGCCTGGCAGTGCAAACGGCTGATGAGTTTGGTATCACCCTAATTGGGTTTGCTAAGAAGGATAAATTCAATATTTACTGTAATAATGAAATTGTAACAGTCTGATTTTGATTTAATAATATTATCTTACTTGAATTTTTAAAGTAAATAAAAAAATGAAAATAAGAATACGCGGAAATACGGTGAGGTTGAGGTTAAGCAAGAGCGAAGTTTCTGATTTCGGAGAGCGTGGGTATATCGAAGAAAAGACGAGTTTTGGTAATGCCGCTTTGACATACGCACTGCAAACCACCACCCATTGCGATATGACTGCCGACTTTAATGATGGAAAAATAACCATATACCTGCCCGAAGAAAAAGCGAAGGAATGGGTGGCTACCAACAAGGTGGGTTACGATGCGAATATGGATCTGGGGGATGGTAATGAATTATACCTATTGCTGGAAAAAGATTTTCAATGCTTAGACAACTCCATAGAAGACCAAAGCGATAATTACGAAAATCCGCTGGCTGCTCAGTACAAAAAATAAGCACTTAAACAGCAAACTATAATAGTAATTCAAAAACGAATGCAACTCCGTAAACTGACCTCGATTACAATTGCGATAATAGTGGTTACGTTAGTTTCCTGTGACCATTACAGTCGCTGTGTATGCACCATAACTAATACAAATATGACAACAGGGTATGTGGTCACAAGTGATACTTCATTTCATGCTAATGTAAAAAAGGAGAAAGGCCCCTTGGAGTGTAATAAATACGATGGCATGAAAGTGTATTCAGTGCAAAGCGATTCAATGAAAGAAGAAATAGACTGTTCGCACACCACAAGTGCCCCATAAAGATATGTATGCAGGCGTAATTCCGGTTAGATTTCATGGTATCTTACGGGAATTTTGGTTAAATTTGAGAGCACTCATTAATAAAAAATACATAGTTTAAATGCTGATAGAAGCGGCATTTAAAAACGGATATAGACATGTCAAAAAATCTTGGTGAATTATCGGGCAGGAAGGGGCTCCAGGAAAACCTTTTTGAAGAGCTGGGTATAGCAGCCCGGGACACAGGTACTGTTCCTAAAGAAAAGATAGACGAACTGGCGGAAAAGTTCCTGATGGGTAAGGCCAATGTATATGGCACCGCCACCTTCTACGATTTCCTCCGCCCTGAAAACCAGGGTAAAAAAGTATATGTATGCAATGGTAGCTCATGCCTGACGGCCGGTACGCAGGGGGCGTTAAAGGATAAACTGGCACGACACTATGATGCGAGCGAAATTGGAGAAATGTGCTGCCTGGGCCGCTGCCACGAGAACAGTTCTTTCCATACCAATGGTAAAAACTACTCGGGTAATGCCATAGATAGTATCGAAGCCATTAAGAAGGATAAACTGGTAGTGGAGGACGAATACCATGTAGCGCACCACGGCACCCCGGTATTGACAGCACCATTTCCCGGTATAGATGAATACTATAAGATATTACAAACAGCATTGGACCATACCCCCGACGAACTGATAGCAGATCTGAAGACTTCAGGGCTGCGTGGCAGGGGTGGTGCAGGTTTCCCTATATCCTTCAAGCTGGAGTCGTGCAAGAACACGGCAGGCGATATAAAGTTCATAGTATGTAATGCCGATGAGGGCGACCCCGGCGCTTATAGCGACAGGTACCTGCTCGAGCATCAGCCGCATAGTGTATTGCTGGGCATGATGATAGCTGGTTATATCACAGGCGCTAATACAGGCGTGGTATATATACGTGCTGAATACCCCGAGGCGATAGAGATTACCCAAAAAGCCATTGACGATATCCGTGCAAAGAAACTGTTGGGTGAGAATATACTGGGTTCAGGCTTCAATTACGATTTCAAAGTAATATGCGCACAAGGTGCATATATATGTGGTGAAGAAACAGCATTACTATCTTCGATAGAAGGGCAACGCCCCGAAGTAAGAGTGCGTCCGCCATACCCCACACAGGAAGGGCTGTTTAACAAACCAACCGTGGTGAACAACGTGGAGACACTGGCATGTATACCTTGGGTGGTGAAGAACGGAGGTGAAAAATTCGCCTCAATTGGTATCGGCAAGTCAACGGGCACCAAGCTCTGTTCGCTGGATGGGTTCTTCAACAAACCCGGCATATACGAGGTAGATATGGGTACGCCCTTGTCTGTGCTGGTGAATGAACTGGGTGGCGGATTTAAAGAAGAAGTGAAAGCCATGCATATAGGTGGCCCGCTTGGTGGGTTGGTACCTGTGGAGAAGATAAAGGACCTGACGGTTGATTTTGAATCTTTCTCGCAAAACGGCTTTTTGCTGGGGCATGCTTCGGTGGTATGTTTGCCGCAGAGTTTTCCCGTCATCAGTTATATAGAGCACTTATTCCAATTTACAGCACATGAAAGTTGTGGTAAATGTTTCCCCTGCCGCCTCGGTTCTACCCGCGGCTACGAAATGGTAAACAAAGCCATGAACTCTGATTATAAGATAGAACGCAAACTGATGACCGACCTTATTACCACTATGGAGATAGGGTCGCTATGCGCATTGGGTGGTGGGCTGCCATTGCCCATCAGGAATGCATTGAAATATTTTGATAACGAATTAGCACAATACTTCTCATAAAACTGATAGTTATGAGTAAACAATATTATGTAAAACCTTCGCAGGGAGGCATACAAAGTACCGACAAAGTAGCGGCACAGGTGGCCTATATAGACGGTGTAGCTTATGAACTGAAAGCGGGCGAAACGATACTGTCTTTCCTGAAAAGGAACTTTGGGGAAGACTATGTGCCTACGCTCTGCGATGCGCCTAACCTGAAACCATTCGGGGCATGCCGCGTGTGTAGTGTAGATGTAGCCCTGACAGCCAATGGCAGCAGTAAGGCTATGGCATCGTGCCACACGCCTGTGTCGCCCAATATGTATATCTACCCGCATAGCCAGCGTATACTGGACCTGCGTAAGAATATAGTGGAACTGGTACTGACGGACCACCCGCTGGACTGCCTGACCTGCGAAGTGAACAACAACTGCGAACTGCAGACAGTAGCCGCGCAGGTAGGCATACGCGACGTGCGTTACCCGGAAGGCAAAAACCACCTGGATCGGCCCAAAGACCTGAGCCACCCGTACATGAAGACAGATATGTCCAAATGTATCAACTGCTCGCGCTGTGTGCGTGCCTGCGATGAGGTGCAGGGGCAATTCGTGCTGAGTATGGCGGGGCGTGGTTTTGATGCTCATATCGTAAAGGGGCAGGAAGTCAGCTTCTTCGAGTCGGACTGTGTGAGCTGCGGCGCATGTGCGCAGGCATGTCCTACGTCGGCCATATCCGATGTGTACGAATCGAAATCTACAGCCTACGACGAAAAAGTACGTACGGTATGTACCTACTGCGGTGTGGGTTGCAACCTGGAAGTAGCTGTGAAAGGCGGTAAAGTAAAATCGATACAGGCGCCGTACGAGGCCGAGGCCAACGGTGGCCATACCTGCCTGAAAGGACGTTATGCATTCGCCTTCTACAATCACCCCGACCGCCTGCGTACACCACTCATCAAAAAGAACGGCGAATTTGTAGAGGCTACCTGGGACGAAGCGTACGACTTCATTGCCAACAAGCTGACAGAGATAAAAGATAAATACGGCCCTGACGCGATAGCCGGTATATCATCGGCCCGCGGCACCAACGAGGAGAACTACCTGATGCAGAAGTTCATCCGCGCGGTGATAGGCACTAATAATATTGACAGTTGCGCCCGTGTATGCCACTCGCCAACAGCACTGGGCATGCAGCGCACATTTGGTACAGGTGCGGCTACCAACTCCATTATCGATCTGAAGTTTACAGATTGTATCATGGTCATCGGTGCCAACCCCACATCGGGACACCCGGTAACAGGCGCTAAACTGAAGCAACATGCCATAGGTGGCAAAACAACCATAGTAATTGACCCACGCCGTACAGAGCTGGCCAACTACGCCACCTATCACCTGCAGTTGCGCCCGGGCACTAACGTGGCTATGCTCAACATGCTGCTGTACTATATCATCAGCGAGGGGCTGGAGGCAAAAGAATTTATTGAGGCACGTACTGAGGGCTACGAGGATTTCAAAGCCAATATACTCAAGCTGAACATGGACGAGCTTTCCGCTATTACAGGTGTGGATAAAGAACTGGCACGCAAAGCGGCTATGGCTTATGCAAGTGCGCCTAACGCCATGTCCTTCCACGGGCTGGGTGTTACCGAGCATTCGCAGGGAACGTTTACCGTGATGCAGATAGCAGACCTGGCGATGATAACCGGCAACATAGGCCGCCGTGGCGTGGGTGTAAACCCCCTGCGCGGGCAGAACAATGTGCAAGGTGCGGCGGATATGGGTTGCCAGCCTCACCAGGGTGCGGGTTACCTCGATGTAACCAATCCGGAAATACACCAGAAATACGAACTCTTCTATAATGCCAAACTGCCTAACTACATAGGTTGGAAAATACCTCAGATGTATGAGGCAGCGCAGCAGGACAAACTGAAAGCCATGTGGGTGATAGGCGAAGACATGGCGCAGACAGACCCCAATACACAATACGTGGTGGACTCGCTGAGCAAACTGGAACTGTTTGTGGTGCAGGAACTGTTTATGACGGAGACCGCCAAACTGGCTACAGTTATTTTACCTGCAGCATCCTTCCTGGAGAAGAGCGGAACATTTACCAATGGTGAGCGCAGGATACAACGCGTGCAGCAAGTGGTTGACCCGATAGAAGGTACAAAGTCGGACGGACAGATAATGGTGGACATTATGAACCGCATGGGCTATAAGCAACCCGCCGTGTACGACCCCAACTGGGTGCTGGAAGAAATTGCACAGATTGTACCCTTCTTTGAAGGTGTGAAATGGGATGAACTGGGCGACAACGGCAAACAATGGCCGGTAGCCAAAGATGGTAAGGGTACGGAGATATTACATACAGAGACTTTCAAGCGAGGTAGGGGCAAATTTGTGTACAGCGACTGGAAAGAGAGCGAAGAAATCGTACAAAATGGCAAACAATTCCCATACATCATTACTACCAACCGCGAACTGGAGCATTACAACTGCGGCGCTATGACACGCCGTACCCCCAATGCGGAAATACTGACGGAAGACGTACTGCTGATATGTGCGGAAGATGCTGCCAAGCACCTGATAAATGATGGTGATATGGTATGTGTAGAATCGGCCCGCGGCAAGGTGGACATCAAGGCAAGGATAACCGACGAGGTGAAACCCGGTGTATTGAGCAGCACCTTCCACTTCCCGGAGATTATGCTGAACAACATTACCTCCAGCATATCCGACACAGAAGCTCTCTGCCCTGAGTATAAAGTGGTAGCCGTGAACATCAGGAAAAGCAAGGGTAAGTATAAGAATGGGGGTGTAGGTTAATAGGTTAATAAGGTAATAGGTTAATAGGATATGTCATTGTAGCGCTGTAGCGCAACGCTACACGCTACAGATGTACGTTTCCTGTACTTGTAGCTTGTCCTGCTGTCCTGTGCAGGACAACAGACAATCAATAATTATACTCAGCAGATTCAGCAGCTGGTTTTTCGCTTTTGTAATAAAAGGTAGTTATGTAGAGCATCAGCCTCAGGAATTCGTAGGCAAGGCGTTCCATCAGCCTGCGCAGCAAGGATGATTTGCTGTACCATTCATCTGTTATCTGCATACAGTCTTGGGCTATGATGTGGTTAAACTGCTGCTGCACTTCGCTTACAAAAGGTTTATTGTCCACATCTACATTCAGCTCGATACTTACATGCGCGCTCAGGTTGTTGACGTTGAAAGAACCGATGGTCATCCGGCTATAGTCGGCTACGGCGGCTTTGGCATGCAGTACGTTGCGGGTATATTCATATACTTCTATGTTTTTGCGCAGCATCCATTTATACAGGTAGCGCTCTGCATATTTGGCCATCAGTATATCCGACACACCCGTTACCACTACTTTGATGCGTACGCCGCGCTCAGCTGCTTTCTCCATGTACTGCCTCATTTTATACCCCGGCAGAAAATAACTGCCCAGTATCACTATCTCCTCCTTAGCCGTGCGAAACATGTTATAATAGCTGGACAGTATTTCTGTTTTAGCCCTTACCCAGTCGTTACGGCGCACAGCTACACGGCAGGTATTATGAATGTGTAATGCCCCTATGCGTCGTGCCGCCTCGGCCTGTGCTGTGGCCTTTGCCCTGCCTGCGGGCTCCAGCATACTGTTCCAACCGCGAGTGCAGGCAGTTTCCAGGGCAGGCACGGTTTCACCTTCTATGTACAATGCCAGGTCGAGCCATGCGGGGCGGCCGGGCAGGTCGTTGTAATAGTCGGCTATATTGCGGCCACCCACCAGCGCATAAGTGGCATCTGTTACTACCAGCTTGATGTGCATACGCCGGCCAATGTAAAAATGCTTGCTCCTGAACAGGGGGTTGAACCGGCGGAACTTTACACCGGCTGTTTTTAATTCCAGGATAAAATGTTTGGTCATACGGGCACCGTAGCCATCTACCAGCAGGTACACCTTTACGCCTCTTTCGGCAGCCCGCTTCAGTGCATCGGCTATTTGTGTTCCGGTGTGGTCGTCGTCGAAGATATATACCAATATATAAACTGAATGTTGCGCCTTGTCTACCAGTTGCTCCAGCAGGGCAAAGTATTCCTGCCCACCCTGTACCAGTTGTACTTTGTTCTTATCAGTATATATATCTTTTTTGCGGCGCACTATTTATTTTTCTCCTTCTTTCTGAAATAACCCCTGAACAGGAAATTATGTTTAAGGGCTTCCATGTTCTCGCTAAAGGACGCTGTACCTGTTTCTATATTAGACAACGACCTGTTGATGGAACCGACCACTGATGTATCGCCCAGTATCAGCCCCGCCATACTGCTATCCCGCCCGCTTTCTATATCCATCACCATTTTGTCCAGCCTTGTTACCAGTTGCCCGGCTTCGGCAGATGCGTTTTGAATATTTAGTATGGCGGTAGATAAACTTCTTTTGGCGGATGTGTCTTTCAGCAACAGGCCTGCCACGCCTTCGCCCTGTGCTACACCTTTTACCATTTCATCCAGGTCGGCGGCAGCGCCCGATATATCGTTGGAGGCCTTGCGGATATTGACCAATGATACACGCAGGTGTACGGGCAGGGTAGAGTCCTCCAGTAAGCCCCATAGTGCGGGGCTGCTGTTGATGCGCTCCATCGTATTCAAAAGTTGTTCCGATATGCGGCGTACATTATCGTTGGTGGTGTAGAGTGTTTCCATAGCATCTTCCATATCTGCTATGGGTTTTACCGCCAGCATATCGCCTTCTTCAGCCATTTCGGCTTCGCCTTTGCCGGGGTATATGTTCACCACTTTGTTGCCCATCAGCCCTTCGGTGCCTATAGACACAATAGCATTCTTGCGGATATAATCTCTTGTCTTTTTATCTATCAGGAAGACCACCTCTATTGTGGTATCGTTGATAATCTCCAGGCTTTTGACTGTACCGGCCTGTATGCCCGAGAAGCGCACATTATTGCCCGGCACCAGCCCGCTTACATTGCTGAACCTCGCCTTCAACTCAAACTTAGCACCAAACAGGCTATGGTTCTTGCCAATGATGTACAGCCCTGTTACCAGCAGCAGCAGGCCTGCTATTACAAATACCCCCAGTTTTATATTGTTACCAGTATCCTTTGCCATAATCGTTTATTCAAAAAATTCTTGTACTTCTTTTATATCGCTCTTAGCCAGCTCGTCGTAGGTGCCCTCTGCGCGTTTTTTCCCATCCAGCAGTACGGCTATTTTGTCTGCTACGGTATGTACACAACTCATGTCGTGAGAGATGACTATAGATGATGTTTTATATTTCTTTTGCACTTCTGTGATGAGGTGCGCTATCTCCCTCGATGTCACCGGGTCGAGGCCCGATGTAGGTTCATCATAGAGGATAATGTCGGGCTTCAATATCAGCGTGCGCGCCAGGGCTATGCGTTTTTTCATACCTCCAGACAGTTCTACGGGCATCATATCAATGGTATGTTCCAGCCCTACATTTTCCAGTGCTTCTATTATGCGTTGTTCCGCGCTCTGGTCGGCCAGGTCTATATGGTGCCTGCGCATGGGAAATTCCAGGTTCTCCCGCACGGTCATAGAGTCGTACAGGGCGTTGCTCTGGAAGAGGAAGCCGATACGCATGCGCATTTTATCCAGTTCTTCGTGGTCTACAGCCAGCATGTCTTTGCCCATCACGGTGATGCTGCCCGAGTCGGGCTTCAGCAGGCCGATGATGCATTTTATCAATACAGATTTTCCGGAGCCCGACCTGCCCAGCACTACTTTGCTTTCGCCCTTGTGCAGTTGCAGGTCAAAGCCATCGAGCACCACATTGCTGCCGAAAGCTATATGCAAATCGCGAATGTCCAGCACCACATCCTGCGGTGTTGGTTGGGTTGATTGATATGACTGTTCCTGTCCTTTCATTATCAGTTAAGTCCCAGCAGGTCGGTTACCTGTACTGCCAGCAGGTCTATAATAAATACGACCAGCGAAGACAGTACCACGGCTGTATTGGCCGAAGCACCTACGCCTTCTGTTCCTTTTTTAGAATTATATCCTTTGTAACAACCGATAATACCCACGGCAAAACCAAAGAAGAAGGTCTTGACTACTGCAGGTATTACATCGCTGAAGTCGAGTATATCAAACACCTGCATGATGAACAGGCTCCAACTTGTATTGGCCTTGATATTTACACCCAGGTAGCCACCGTATATAGATATGGCATCGGACAATATCACCAGCACAGGCAGCATGAGCGTAGCGGCGGCCACGCGGGTTACTACTAAATATTTAAAAGGGTTGGTGCCGGATACTTCCATAGCGTCTATTTGTTCGGTCACTTTCATAGAGCCCAGCTCGGCACCAATGCTGGAGCCTATCTTACCTGCAAATATCAATGCTGTAATCACAGGGCCTATCTCGCGTATAATAGCCAGGCTGACCATAGCGGGCAGTTGTGCCTCCACACCATAATCTACCAGCGAAGGGCGCAACTGCATGGTAAGCACCAGCCCCATGATGAAACCCGTAACGCCTATCAGCGGCAGCGATTTATAACCAATGATAAAACATTGCCTGATAAACTCGCGCCACTCGTACCGGGGCCTGAAGGCTTCGCGGAAGAACCTGCCAGTGAATGCCGCCAGGTTGCCCGCCTCCTGCAAAAATGCCTGTAGTGACTTAGGTAACTGCATAAGCGCTGTTTATATTCTATAAAAATAACAAATACCTGCGCATAATGTTATGATGATTGTCAGTGGTGGGGTAATAAGTTAATGGGGTAATATCCTAATGGGACAATGCGGCAATGCGATAATGGATTCATTGGGTACGTGACATCGAGTGTAGCGCTGTAGCGCAACGCTACACGCTACAGCAGGTCACTCCAGGCCGTAGTCTTTTAGTATCCTCTTTACTTTAGTATGTGCATTGACATTGCCGAATACCTCTGCGGCTATCTTGCGCAGGCTCATGCCTTGCTGCTTGTAGCGGCAGCAGAGTGTACGCTCATCGTCGTTAGCTTCCTGTTTCTGGTTAGTGGCCCGCTTTATGCCGTGTTTTTCCAGGTATTTATATACATCTATAGCATTGTAGCTCAGTACATCTATTATAGCCAATGCGCTTTGCAGGTCAGTGTCGGTGCAGGTCAACGCAGGTGCGGGCAGTTGGGGATTGGCTTCAAAATGCCGTACTATGGTCAGTATCATAGCTATGCGGTAGGCCATCACGGCCATACGGTTCACACTGCCATCCAGGTCGGCACTTACGTGCTCCCGTGTCCAGTCTTTTACATACTTGAAATGCCTGTTGAATAATGCTTCCTGCTGCTCTGTCATTACAAATTGTTTATGCGCGGGCACTGCTTTCAGCACCTTGTACAGCTCGGCGTATTTCGATGCATATCTTTCCATGTTCAGCGCCAGGGTGAAATCGTTGCGGTCGAAGGGGTTGCGGAATTCCTCGTTGCCATGCAGCATGTAGAACATGAAACGGCTGTACAACCCATTGTCAATACTCGGTATCAGTTTCACCAGTTGGTCGTAAGTGCCCGACAGCACCACCGACAATGCGGGATTCTCCACACTCACATCTTCATTATTCGCCCGGCGGAAGAAGCTCAGCGGCTCGTGGTGGTAGGCCTTGCGCAGTATATCGCTGAAGTTGCCATAATCCTGCCGCAGCATATCGGCCAGGGTATCGCCCTCTGTCTCGAATATAATGCCGTTGCCGTCGTTCTCTTCCAGCAGTTGCATTACGGCGGTTTTGGTAGTGTTGGCGGGTATAAAGAGTTTCAGGTGGCGGGGTGGGCGAGGCTCCTGCGGTGCTTCTGCCAGCTTGCCCTTGTTGAACAATGTCAGTTGCTTATTATAATGCACTTTATCCAGCCTGTATTGTTCGTCCTCCACACGGGCTTCGTCCAGTCGGTTCAGGTGGGTTATTTCGCCCAGCATGCGGGCCCATTTCAGTGCGCCCTTTCCTGCACCGTAGTTGCCGGCTATAAAGCAATACAAATTAGTGCCTGTGCTGCTGCCAAAGTAGTTGCCTATATAGTTGGGCAGCATTCCGCTTACCACACCCAGCGCCCCAACCAGGAACAGCTCCCGCTCCTGCAGGTCGGTAAAGCGGTTGGCAGGCTCGCGCAGCATACCGGGCAGCGCATTGAACAGGTGATTGGAAAAACAGCGGTAGCCATTATCACATTCATCATCGGGCGGTGGCAGGGGAATTTGTTTTTCCTGCTTTTTGCGTTCTTTAGAGGCTTCGTACAGGTCGTTGAACCAATCCTGCTCTGATAAGGGTTTGGCGGCGGCTTCATTCTTTTGCGGTAACATGGTGTTTTTATTTTTAGGTGATACAATAGTTACAATGGCAATATTACAACAATTACTGTTAATAACAAAAAATGTTCATTAAGATATTTTATTGCTGGTTATTGTAGCGTGTAGCGCCCGCTACAGCGCTACAGCTCAAAATACAATACAGCAGAAGAATGACATTCAACTGAATATGTTCTGGCCTTCTTTGTGTATTTTTAATCTTGTATGAAATCATGCTACCTGTTACTAATGCTATTATGCTTCAGTTGGCATAGCAATGCACAGATAGATGCCATTGCAGAAGATACCTCACTTGATGAATATTATGTCAATTATCCGCTTGATACGGGGGTAGAATACCATATAGGGGACACTGTTGCAGCAGTATATTATTCACCTGAAACTACTGCTGAAGAGCTTATCCATTTAGTATTCAGGACACTACCGGTAGGTAAGCCGAAGCCGGTATATGTTGTGCGTGCAATAGTAACAGGTACTTACATGGACTCTTTTAACAGAGCGTATCAATACATATCTGGTTTAAAACTTAAGGTGTTTCGCATAGAACGCCACCATAAAGGGGAGATAACCTACATAGATGAATATGTAAAGCCTGATGGCTGTCCTGTGGTTAAGAACAAAGAAAAATGGTATGATGTACATGATTGGCAGAATATAACAGGACTGTACAGAATAAGGAGGTTTACAGATAATTATAGAAAAGGGGATACTGTCAGCAGGTGGTACTTCACAGAATCCTCACTGCTTGGTGGATTGCTTGGTACAGGACGTACTAAAGCATATACTATATCAGCAGTTGTAAGAGATACGGATACATCCGAGAGGCAGTTACTTTTATTGGAAATCACAGGCATTAGAGTACCATATACCGATGGAATGCCCACAATCGAGCCTGAAAGAGATAGTATGCTGTATAACTATGTAAATATTCATAAAGGCGACCTTGTCTGGACCAAACCCTATTATTGGCTGAGAAAATGGCAATATGAGCAAATAAACGATGCTAGAGTTATGCCCGGCGGGACGAGGTTCATTATAGGATGCGGCATGCGATTGTTTTTGTATGATTGCGAGGGTAAGAGGTATTCCTTCAATTGACTTTATCATTTAAAACTGTAGCGTGTAGCGCGCGCTACAGCGCTACAAATGTTTCCTCCCGTCATTGCGAAGGAGTATCATAATGTCTGTTATTTGCCTCAATGAGTGCTACGCAGTTGCTTCTTACGTATCTGTATTCACAGATACTTCATCGCAATGACGTTTAGGGGGATAGGGGGACACCCGCAAACTGTAGCGTGTAGCGCTACGCTACAGCGCTACAATCCCGATAACACATACCAAATTCCCTCAATTATCGCATAGCCGCATTAGCACATTGCCGCATTTAAATTACTTTTGCCCCGTGAAACGCACTAATTCGCTGCAAATGGTAGTGGGCCGCAAGCCACTGCTCGAAGCCCTGAACCAGGGTACTACGATAGAAAAGATATTCCTGCTGCGCACGGCTACGGGCGAGGAGGTGAGCGCTATCAAGAAACTGGCCCGTGAGCGGAACATCCCCATCAGCCAGGTGCCTGAAGAAAAGCTGAACAGCCTGACACGCGCCCTGCACCAGGGCGTAGTAGCATGGGCGGGCCTGCTTAACTATACTGATTTGCAGGATGCTATATCGCACGTGGTGGAGAGTGGCGAAACTCCTTTGTTCATCATGCTGGACGGTGTAACCGATGTGCGCAACGTGGGCGCAATAGCCCGCACTGCCTTATGCACCGGTGCACAGGGGCTCATACTGCCTACGGCTTCATCAGCTTCGCTGACAGAAGAGGCCATCAAGACCTCTGCCGGGGCCTTGCATAAGATATTGCTCTGCCGTGTGCCCTCTGTTCCGCAGGCTATAGACGTGCTGCGCCTCAACGGCATACAGGTGCTGGGCACGCAGATGAAGGGTAGTATACCCGTGTACGAAGCGGATATGAGCGCACCATCCTGCGTTGTGATGGGCGCTGAAGATACGGGCATCAGCAAAGACGTATTGAAGCGCGCCGACCAGCTGATACACATCCCCATGGCACCCGGTTTCGACTCGCTGAATGTATCTGTAGCCACAGGCATGGTGCTGTACGAGGCGCTGAGGCAGAGAATACACAGGAAATAAACACCTGCATAAAAACATTTTTGCTTTTTAAAGATTACCGTTACTTTTGCTCTTGCTAAGGTTTCCGCATTTTGCGGAATGAAAAGGGAACCGGGTGTAAATCCCGGACATTACCCGATGCTGTAAGCTTCATTTAAAAATCTTTTGTATCCTCAGCCACTGCCCCGCCACAGCGGGGTGGGAAGGCCGCAAAAGATGAAGTAAGTCAGAAGACCTGCCTTGGTAATTTTTTTACTTATCGCTGCTTTCGGGATTTAAAGGCACAGGTAAGAACAAGGCAACCTCACTGTCTTTTTCTGTATCTGGAATTTTTTTCACTGGCTGCGTAATTGTTTAACTTTTTAAAGCAACATTATGCGCAAGATTTCAACACTCGCAATCGCACTGGCTTTCGGTGCATCGGCCTCAACGGCCCAGACAATCGCTACCTTCGACACGCTTTCGCTGGCAGGTACTGACACTTTTTATGTCAATTATTCGAACCCCGGCAACAATGTGGGCTTTGACGATGGACTCGCACATTACGAATGTGTGTATGATACCGCCTGGGGTGGTACATGGGTTAGTGGTTTTGCTTACAGCAACAAAACGGATGTCAGTGACAGCAGCTATAATAACCTGTACACTGCAGCCCCCGGCAAGGGATATAACAATTCCGCGAATTACCTTTCTGTTTCCGCTTTTTCTCCTGTGATGATACGCCTGAAAGGTAAAGCCCTGGGCCAGCCCGTAAAGGGTTTCTATGCTACCAACCTGGTGTATGCTTACAAAGAAATGACTACACAGGGCTTTAGCAAAAAGTTTGGTGGTGTACCTAATACTGAGCCTGATTGGTTTAAAATAACCATCAAGGGCTACCTGAATGGCAGTATGAAAACAGATAGTGTTGATTTTTACCTGGCAGACTACAGGGATGCGGATAGTACTAAGGACTATGTATTGCATAGTTGGGAGTGGGTAGATTTGCTGCCGTTGGGCAGGGTAGATAGCCTGGTGCTGTCTTTGAGTTCCACTGACACGGCAGGTGGTTTTGGTATGAACAATCCCGCATACTTTGCTATGGACAATTTTGAAACTTATGAGACATCGGGTATAGCTAATACAGCTGTTGCCTATGCGGCTAAGGTATATCCCAACCCCGCTACCGATGTGCTGGTGGTAGAGCTGAACGATAAGGCTATAGAATATGTAATGGTAACCGATGCGGCAGGCAGGCTGGTAAGCCGCCTGAAAGCTGAAGATAAGTTAACTTTGAACCTGTCGGGTTATACACCGGGTGTCTATATGCTTACCATGCAGGGTGCTAACGGAACCGCCACGTCACGCTTTGTAAAACAATAATCATGAGGTTTTTTGTTCTGTTATATATAATAGGCTGCTCACTGCCTGCGGTTGCCCAATACGCGCCGCAGGCAGGTGTGGCCGGCAGTACGGCCATCAGCAAGAACGACAACAGAATTGTTGCCTGGGCCTCCACCTGCATGGTAGAGCGCGGCTGGCTGGATATAGCTGATAAGCAACAGGGCAGGGCATCGCTGGGTGTTGACCAGAATGGTATTGGTAAAGCTGATGACCTGGTAATAAGCCTGGGCGACAGTGGTACGGCGGTAGTTACTTTTCCCGCGCCATTGTACAATGGCCCCGGTGCTGATTTTGCTGTATTTGAATATGGCTTTATCAATCCCGCTAATCCCGAAGAAGCCTTCATGGAACTGGCTTTTGTAGAAGTGAGTTCCGATGGCGTAAATTATACACGTTTCCCTGCATCGTCTTTAACCGATACTCCACAGGTGCCTATGGCTGGCGTATATATGAATGCCAGGAAAATCAATAACCTCGCTGGAAAATATGTAGCAGGCTACGGCACCCCCTTCGACCTGGATGAACTGAAGAACGTACCCGGGTTGGACGTGAATAATATCACGCACGTCAGGCTGGTAGATGTAATAGGCTCTTTGACTCACGGCTCAACTGATAAGGACGGCAACCCCATCAACGACCCTTACCCCTCGCCAATACCATCCTGCGGGTTCGATTTGGACGGTGTAGCGGCATTGAGTATCCCGGGTAGATGGCCATCAACAGTGAGCAATACTGTACAGGCAAATGATATACAGCTATATCCTAATCCCGCACAGAACAGTATACAGGTTTCAGTTGTTGGTATTACAGCAGGCAAGTTGACAATTAAAGATGTTACCGGCAGAAGTATACTATATAAAGATGCTGCAGAATATACGCAGGTTGATATCAGTCATCTTTCTGCCGGGATTTATTACCTTATTTTGAACGATGGAAACGGTAAAGAATGGATAGAGCGGTTCAGCAAATATTAAGATATGGTGTTGTTGCCTGCCTGCTACTAACAGCAGCCTGCAACAAAGACAGGAACACGGGAGCAGGGCCATCCAATCCGGGGCAGGCACCACCTGTTACCCCTGTTGGTGAACGTAATGTGTATATTGCCTGCGAGGGTAGTTTTGGCAATGGTAATGCATCATTGTACATGCAGAACCTGGCCACGCTTACATTATACGAAAACGTGTACCTGAACGTCAACGGCAAATCAATAGGTGATGTGTTCCAGAGCATCCAGCGTATAGACGACAGGCTCTTCCTCTGCGTCAACAATTCGGATAAGATATTGGTGGTAGATGCCAAGACCCGGAATTACGAGGGCACTATTAGTATTCCCAAGCCTCGTTATATACTGCCCATCCATTCAGACAAAGCCTATGTAAGCAGCCTGTACAGTAATAAGGTGTATATCATCAACCCGCGTACCTTACAAATACTGAATACAATAGAAGTACCTGCAAAGAATCCTGAAGGTATGATGTTGCGCGGCAGCAGGGTGTATATCTGTCCCTGGGACACTGCCTGCAATAAAGTATATGTAGCTGATATCGTCACTGATCATATTACCGATAGCTTTACAGTAGCAGGATATGCGCCGCAACATGCATTGGTAGACAAGGATGGTTTTATCTGGGTGCTCTCCGGGAATGTGGAGAAGAAGAAATGGGCTGCACTCACGGTGCTGTCCCCCGGTACGGGAGACATTGTTCAGTCATACCAATTCAAAGAATTGCAGGATGTAATCAAACCTTCGATGAATAAAGCCGGTGATATGCTCTACTTCATCGGGGTGGATTATAAAGGACTTACGGGGTATAATGGTATTTTCAGGATGAACGTAAATGACAGCAAACTGCCGGCAACGCCACTTATACCTGCACAAAAGTTTCAATACTTCTGGGGCTTGGGCATCGACCCGTTAACAGATGATGTATACGTAGGTGACCCCAAAGGTTTTATGCAGAAAGGTGTTGTATCGGTATATACCAGCAACGGTGAACAGAAGCGTACCTTTGCCGTGGGCATTGGCCCGGGTTATTTTTACTTCGATGAATAATTACAGTTTGAAAAAGATAGTAGGTATAACGGCATTGCTGACTGCAATGCTGTTTTCTTTTGCAAATGCAGGTGCACAGGTTGCTGATACGCTGAAGGAAGTAAAGGTAAAAGCAAGGCGTGCAAAAGTAAAAGTAAGCAACGATGAACGCCTCAATACCTATTCGCCGGGACAAACCGTTGTTACCATAGATAGTACTATACTGGAGCAATATAAGTTTCAGACCATCGCTAACCTGCTGGCGCAACAGGTGCCGGTTTTTGTCAAGTCGTATGGACTAAATAATGTGGCTACGCTCAATTTCAGGGGGGCATCGGCAGCACAGTCGCAAGTGTATTGGAATGGCATACCCATACAAAACGCAGCCCTTGGCGTTGCAGATGTATCGTTGTTACCGGTAGAGCTCATGAACAAGGTGAACGTAGTGTATGGCAGCTCATCAGCATTGTGGGGTAGTGGTAATGTGGGTGGGGCATTGTTGATAGAAAATGATGTGCCGGCGTTTAGTGATAGTGTACACTTTACCCAGTCGGCTTCTGCGGTTGCAGGTAGTTTTGGGCATTACAGGTTTGGCATTAAGTCTGCACTGAGCGAAGAGCGTTTTGCTTTTACGGTCAATCTTTTCGGCCAGTCAGCCAGGAACAACTTTCATTATACTGATGCTAACGACAGCAGCAGGCGCATGACCAATGCCGGACTGCAAAGCGGGGTGGGGCTGTTGCAGGCGGCATATAAAGTTAATGACAGGAATACCGTTACAGCACGTGCATGGTACCAGCAATACTACCGCGAAATACCACCTGCACTGTTCGAAACTGTCTCACTGAAAAACCAGCGGGATGAAACCATCAGGCTGATGCTGGATTGGAAACGGACAGGTGTAAAAACCAATACTTATATCAAAACCGCATATATACGCGATTACGTATGGTACCGGGATACGACTGTACTGGTGGACTCACGCAACTTCACCAACCAGGTGTATGCCGAGGCGGGTATCGATCATCGTTTTAATGAACACCACAAGCTGTTGGTCTTTACACCTGTTCATCTGTCGTGGATAGACAGGGTGACGCAAGGTGACAGGTACACACAAAACCGTTACGCATTGGCTGCATCTTACCTGTTTACAGGTATCAACGAAAAACTGAACCTGTCTGTAAATGGGCGGGGAGAGGTGGTGAATGATTTAGCCTTCCTGCTGCCGGGATTGAATGCCTCATACGATGTCAGCAACTGGCTGCAACTTCGGGCTAATGTGCAGCGTAGCTACCGGGTGCCTACTCTGAATGAGTTGTATTACAGCCCCGGCGGTAACCCCAACCTGAAACCAGAGAAAGGTTGGAATGAAGATGCCGGTTATACCGTAAATATAAGGCGGAGATGGATATTACAACATAGCCTTTCTGCCTACAACCGTGTGATTGACGACTGGATACTGTGGCTGGGTGGCGCAATATGGACACCACACAACATAGCCAGCGTTCACAGCCGTGGATTGGAAACAGAAAACAAGCTCCAATACAAGCTGAAGGATGTTATTACCATTCACCTGGGCATCAATGCCACTTATACCATGGCCACTACCATAGCCAGTTACCTGCCCGGCGATGGCAGTATCGGTAAGCAGATACCCTACACTCCATTATATAACGGACAGGGCAATATCGGCGTAAGCTGGAAGAGGTTATATGCCAACTACAATCATACCTATACAGGCCTGCGCTATATTACTACCGATGAGTCTTTTGGTATCCCATCGTACACCACCGGCAATTTGCAGTTGATGTATTATATACCTGTAGGTGGTAACAGGTTACAGCTTACAGCCCAATGCAATAACCTGTGGAACACGCAATACCAGGTAGTAAATGCACGCCCTATGCCCGGTATTAACTGGCTGGTGGGATTGTTATTTACTTTTTATAAATAATATAACCCTGCTATTACCTGTTTGTTAACCGCTTGTTAACGATAAGAGACTTTTTGTTTAATGATTACTCCTGTATTTGCTTTACAATAACAACAGATATTACAATAGAGACGGGTCATTCTGATTGATATGTATGCATTTATGCATTTAATTTCTTTTTGATGACTTGAATTTTAAGGGAGACAAATTATGATTCGCGCACATATTATTGAATATGCGCCAGTTCTATTCATTATTATGGTAGGCCTGTTCGCATTCCTGAAATTAGTATTTATTAACGTATATGGCCTTAGAGAAGACCCCCTTGGTCTGTACATTGATTCATTCAGGATATATAGCAGCCAGGTAATAAAAAATACCTTCTACAATAAACTCAAAAAGTATTACAAAACCAGTAACAGTATTAACAGCGCTTTTTATTCAGGGTTCGTATTGTTATGGACTGTATATTTTTTATTCAAAGTCCTCTAAAAGGCAGTTATAAACCTTAATTTTGCGGACTGAAAAATGTCCAATCCACAAGTAAATATCCTGGCCATAGAGTCTTCCTGCGACGATACATCAGCTGCTGTTATCTGTGATGGCAAGGTATTGAGCAACCTGGTAGCTACTCAAAAAGTACATGAGCAATATGGTGGCGTGGTGCCGGAGATGGCATCAAGGGCACACATGCAAAACATAGTACCTGTTGTCGAAGTGGCATTAAAGCAGGCAGGCATATATAAGGAAGAGCTGACAGCAGTAGCGTTTACCCAATCACCCGGGCTGATAGGCTCATTATTAGTAGGAACTTGTTTTGCCAAAGCATATGCACAAGCATCCGGTTTGCCGCTGTTAGCGGTTCATCACATGCAGGCACATGTACTGGCTCATTTTATAGATGAACCTCATCCGCAATTTCCTTTCCTATGTCTTACTGTTTCAGGCGGGCACACCCAGATAGTACTCTGTCGCAGCCACCTGGAGATGGAGATTGTAGGCGAAACGCAGGATGACGCTGCGGGTGAAGCCTTTGACAAAACTGCTAAAATGCTTGGCCTGCCCTATCCCGGCGGCCCCCTAGTAGATAAGCTGGCGCAGACAGGCGATCCATATAAATACAAATTCCCGGTATCAGATATAAAGGGTTACGGGTTTAGCTTCAGTGGGGTTAAAACGGCGGTATTATATTTTTTACAGGAACAGAAGAAATCCAACCCCAACTTTGCAGATGACAACATGAATGATATCTGTGCTTCAGTGCAGCATACTATCATTAAAACCCTGCTATTGAAATTTGAGCAGGCTGCTAAAGAATATGGCGTGCAGCACCTGGGTATTGCAGGTGGTGTTTCTGCCAATAGTGGGTTGAGGGCAGCCTTTGCGGAAATGTGTAGTAAAAACGGATGGCAGGCTCATATACCGCAATTTCAATATTGTACGGACAATGCAGCTATGATAGGCATTACGGGCTACTACAAATATCTGAACGGCGACTTCGCAGGCATGAGCGTAAGTCCAACAGCAAAAGCCAGCTGGCAATGAGTAACACCTATTTCCGGTTCAAACAATTTACCATTCACCAAGATAAGTGTGCTATGAAAGCGTCTACAGATGCCTGTATAGCCGGGGCATGGACTGAATTGCCACAAGGAGCAAAAAGGGTATTAGATATAGGTACCGGTACAGGTTTATTGGCGCTAATGCTGGCACAGAAATATCCGGATATAATTATTGATGCCATAGAACTGGATGCAGAAGCTGCAGCGCAGGCAGTAGAAAATACAAAATCATCGTCGTGGGGTAACAGGATTAATATAATACAAGGAGACGCCACCATATATCCATTCACGCCTGCATACGATTTTGTTATTACCAATCCCCCTTTTTTTAATAATAGCTTATTGAGTATTACCGATAGTAGAAACATTGCCAGGCATACTTTGTCCCTCAATTATCAAAGTCTTTTTGATATACTTGATAATTGCCTCAATGAGCCGGGCATGGCATCAGTATTATTACCCTATACAGAACATCGCCAGTGGGAAAAACTGCTGCAGGATAATAATTGGCATATAGTAAAGAAGCTTTTGATACACCCCGGAGAAGATAAACCCGCAAACAGGGTGGTGAGTATCTGTAGTCGTAATAGCAGTATAATATGTACGGAAGAACATTTGTATATCAGAAACTCAAACGGCGACTATACTGATGTTTTCCAACAATTGATGTACCCATATTACCTCGATAAATAGGCTTATATCCGGTCCTCATCATCACTATCTTTATCTGCAGGAATGATTTTTCTCTCTACCAGTGATTTGTGATAAATGGAATGTTTTACATATTTCCTGGTCATGAAGTAGGAAATAGCAGTTACTATCATCAGGGGAATAAACAAAGTATAGCCCCCTGTTATTTCTGCAAGCAGGAAAATAGCAGTCAGCGGCGCATGCATAACACCAGCCAATACACCTGCCATACCTGCCACAATGAAGTTGGGTGATTTTACATTGAAATAGGGTGTCAGATTAACAATATATGAGAACAGAAAACCGGATACACCCCCAATAATCAATGATGGTGCGAAAATACCCCCGTTACCTCCTGCTCCTACTGTCAGAGCTGCGCTGACTGACTTAAAAAGTATGATTAAAATACACATGCCTATGATGGCTACATGTATATTACTAAACTGGCTTAGTATTGAGTGACTGGTCAGGTTCTGGGTTTTGCCGTTTAACAATGCTGTTACGAGGCTATAACCTTCACCGTATAGAGGTGGTATTAGAAAGATTAACAGGCAAAGTGGCAGCCCGCCCCTCAACCATGTGCGCGTGTTCAAAGGCATTTTACTGAAGCGGCCCTCAATTTTTTCCACTACATTGGTTGTGTATACAGATACCAGGCCACAGCCTATGCCCAATAGTATGTAAAAGGGTATGGAAGAAATATCCCATGCTACAATGTTGTATACAAAGAATTTTTCTGTATACAAAACCTGCGATACAACAGTTGCCGTAGCGGTTGAGATGAGCAATGGGATAAAAAAAGGTATGTTGAAATCAAGCAGTAATACTTCCAGTGCAAATATGATACCTGCTATGGGGCTGTTAAACACAGCTGCTATGCCACTGGCAGCGCCACAGGCTAATAACAAAGTAGTGTCCCTATGAGACAATCTCAGGTCGTGGGCTGTATTTGAGCCGATGGCGCTTCCTGTGGCAACAATGGGCGCTTCCAGCCCAACAGATCCTCCCATAGCCACTGTTACAGCCGATGTAAGTATGTGCCCGAATGTATGTTGAATACCTATCCTGCTTTTTTCCGTAAGGATGCTGTTGAGTATAAAACCTACACCCCTGCTCAACCTCCCCTTGAATATGCGCTTGAGTAATATAAGTGATATGCCTACGCCAATTAGTGGAAATATAGCTGTAAGCCAGTTACTATCCATAAAGTTGTTTAGCCGGGATGCCTGGTGTTCTACAAATCCCACTAATAATTTAAGAAATACAGCTGCCAAAGCCGACAATACACCTATTATGAAACTTATGAATATAATAAAGTTTCGGTGGCGAACATATTTTGTCCTTAATTGCTCCAGTCTTACTAATATTCTTCCACTGTATTTTCTATAGCTGGTCATTCAATCTATTCGCTCAGTTGTGCCAAAGATAACTTATCATAACTCTTTTACTAATTATCGATAATTGTTATTACAATGTATACGATAATAGGGAAATATGTATATTATAAAATTTCTATTTAATTGTTGGTAAAATTTCAAATTAGTTAATACAGTCATTGTAATCTGTGGTTTTTTTAGACTACTTTTGCACCCAATATTGTAATTAAGTAACCAGTATCAGTAAAGATTTTCAGAGAGTTATATGATATCGTAAAGGTTGGTATGTTGTTGTAATCAACTTCGTACGTAACCTTTTCTTATATTGGTATTGTGTAATAATAATATTTGAATGGAAAATAACATTGTTAATAACAATACGACTCCCAATACCGATAATAATACTGAAACAGAAGGAAGTGTCCTCAATCTAAAGTGGATATTTACTACTATGTTGGCGACATGGCCCTGGTTTGTAGCCAGTATGGGCATTGCCTATATTATCGCTTTTCTGTATTTAAGGTACACAACGCCCGTATATCAGGTCGGCAACGAAATGCTAGTTGAAGACAGCCGTAGTAATATGACGGTCTCGGACGAAGCACAGATACTATCAGAGTTGGGTTATGGGAAAAGCAGCGCAGACAATATAAACAATGTGATGCGCACCTTCAAGAAAAGTGAATTAATGAAGGAGGTTGTCATTAAACTTCGTTTGAACATCAGGTATTATGAGTATGGACGTTTTAAGACAACTGAGTTTTATGATAATAATCCTTTCATCTTGCAGGCTAACGATTCTGTATTAAATAACCTGGAAGGGGGACATTCATATATTATTGTATTTGAAAAGGATGGCAGTTTTAAATACAAAATAAATGGTACAGATAAATATCTGAAAGGAAAACTTGGCAAAGAACTGAGCCTGCCATTTGGCAATGCAACAATCAGTAAAACGGGATATCCGCTGCATTACGGTGCTGAGTATGAAGTGAGTGTTGTAAACCCTGTTGCAGCAGCACGCGGTTTCACAGGAGCAATCACGCTGGAGCGCCCGGATAAAAATGATAACTCCGTTCACATCTATGCGATAGATGTACTGCCTCAAAGAGGTATAGATATAGTCAATACATTGGTAAATGTATACATGGGCGCCAATGTTGAGGAAAAGAACAGGAAGGCTGATAATGTCATTCAATTCATAAACGAACGTATAAAAAGCGTAGAGAGTGAATTGGGTGAGGTGGAAGAAGGTATTGAACAATTTAAAAAAGATTACAACTTCACAGCGCCTGAAACGCAATCTGAATTATTATTCAGTAAAACCAATCAATTTTATATTGAGCTTTCGGAATTGGAAGTCAGGTTAGAACTTATCAGGGCTTTGGAGGCTAATGTGAGGAAGGCAGCCAGGGATCATCAATTAGTACCGACCACACTGTTTATCGATAACGAATCGTTAAATGCTGTATTGTCGCAGTATAATGCACTGCTAGCTGATCGCGAGAGGATGGAAGAAAGCTTCAATAATGAGGCTCCGCAGATAATTGCAGTAGACAAAGATCTTGAGCGCACGAAAACACTTATCGAAAATAACTTAGCTTCAATCAAAGAGGGGTTGGGGGTAAGAATTAAAGAACTGAAAGAAAAGACAGGACAAGCAGACCAGCAGATAAGACAAGTACCCCTAAAGGAAAGATTATACCTGGAAAAAGCCAGGCAGCAGGAAATTAAACAACAATTATATTTATTGCTGCTGAAAAAGCGGGAAGAAACGCTTGTTACAAAAGCGGCAACCACTGCCAACGTAACTGTACTTAATGAAGCCAGGAGTATGGGTGCGATATCTCCCAACGCCAAAAAAATAAAGAACCAGGCGCTTCTGATAGGTTTCCTGATTCCGATGCTCTTTTTCTCAATAAGGAGATTGTTGAACAATAAAATCATTGCTAAGAGCGATATTGAAAGTAGTTCTGATATTCCTGTCCTGGCTGAAATAGGCCATTATAAGGAAGATGAAAGCCAGGTTGCTGTAAAACGTAACAGCAATACAGCTTTGGCTGAGCAGTTTAGAGCTTTAAGAACCAATCTTCAATTCCTATTACCAAAGCCCGAAGACAAGACTATCTTGCTTACTTCCAGTATGAGTGGTGAGGGAAAATCCTTTGCAGCCATCAATCTGGCTATAACATTTGCCATCTCAGGAAATAAAGTAGTGCTGATTGAGTTTGACCTGCGCAAACCGAAGATATCTAAACACCTGGGCATTGATAAGTCTACAGGTATTTCAGGTTATGCCATAGGTCAGTATGGGCTGGATGATATCATTATTCCTTCAGGTATTGATGATAACCTGTTTGTAATACCATCAGGCCATATTCCACCAAACCCGGCAGAAATGATGATGATGTCGAGGGTAGATGACATGTTTGCGAGGTTGAGAGAAGAGTTTGACTATATCATTGTAGACACAGCCCCGGCGGGATTGGTTACGGATGCCGTATTATTGAATCGTTTTGCCAGCACATGCCTGTATATCGTAAGGCAAGGTTATACATTTAAGCAACAAATACAATTGGCCAACGACCTGAAAAAAACAGGTAGGATACCCAAAATTAACTTTGTAATCAACGATGTAGTTTATACCCGCGGGTATTCTTATGGCTATGGTTATGGCTATGGGTACGGTTACGGCTATGGTTATGGTTATGGTTATGGTTATGGTTATGGCGAACATGGCTCAGGATACTACCAAACGGATAAGACCTTTATGGATAAGCTGAGGGGAAAGATAAAGGGCATGGTAAAACCGAAGAGAAAGAAGCGTTAATACTGCTCTTTTAGTCATAAAAGCATACATGCCTTATGCAATTTTTCAGATGATATGTATGTTGGCATTATGCTTTAATCAACAAAAGTAAGTCGTTGCACATATTGAATGTGACTGACAATGGCGAAGCCGTATAATTAAACCGGAGAATGATAACAAAAGCAGGTTGATGAAACGAATACTTTTTCTTAACCTTACCACGTTCTCGAAAACAGGAGGAATCGAACGGTTTAACAGGTGTTTTTTGAAAGCACTTACAGAGCTTGATGAAAGTGAGGTGACGGATAGTTATTCACTTTCTGCTTATGACAATAACGTAAACGAACAATACTATCCTGCAAATAAATACCTGGGGCTAAAAACTAACAAATTTGCATTTGTAACCCAAAGCGTTGTAACTGCAAGAAAGTTTGATATTATTTTTTTAGGCCACATTAACATGGCTATTGTAGGTGTAATAATAAAAAAAATCTTCCCATCTAAAAAGGTTGTGCTGATTACACATGGCATTGATGTTTGGCGCCCCTTAACCGGAGCCAGGGCTGCAATATTAAAAATTGCAGACCATATATTTTCGGTTAGTAATTTTACAAAGTCGAAACTTTCGGAATTACACCAGGTTGACCCTAATCGTGTGCATGTCTTTCCCAATACAATAGACCCCTTTTTCCCTATACCAGATGCAGTTGCACCAATAGATTCGTTAGATGAACGTTATGGAATTTCTAAAGAAGATTTTGTAATATATACACTCACAAGATTATCTTCTACAGAACTGTTTAAAGGATATGATAAGGTAATTGAAGCAATTGGGCTATTGGTAAAAAAATATCATCATATCAAGTATGTGATAGCAGGGAAGTATGATGATGCCGAAAAACAACGTATTGACAAACTTGTAAAGCAGCATAAAGTGGAAAATAATGTAGTGCTTGCAGGATTTGTTGATGAAAATGAACTGGTTGACCATTACAGGATGGCTGACCTATATATTATGCCCAGCAAGAAGGAGGGTTTCGGAATTGTATTTATAGAAGCATTAGTATGCGGATTGCCTGTTGTGGCCGGCAATGCTGATGGTAGTGTAGATGCTTTATTGAATGGTGAACTGGGAACATTAGTGAACCCGGATAGTACGGCTGAAATAAAAGAAGCAATAATAACGCACCTGGAAAATAGTTACAGGACTGATGAACAAAAACGGATAAATATCAGGCGTAAGACATTGGATAATTTTTCGTTTGAAAAGTACAGGCAACGCCTGGAGAATTTCATTGCCTCCTGCTAGCTTTAGTTTTATGAATATTAATAGTGTTTTATGGGGAAAATAGCTTTGATTACAGGAATTACAGGACAGGATGGTGCTTATCTTGCCGAATTCTTATTGAAAAAGGGATATGTCGTTCACGGTATCAAGAGAAGGAGTTCCTTGTTTAATACAGACAGGATAGATCATTTATATCAGGATCCGCATGTAAGAGACAGGCATTTTATACTGCATTACGGAGACCTTACAGACAGCACCAATATTATAAGGATAATACAGGAGACACAACCTGATGAAATATACAATCTGGGTGCTATGAGCCACGTAAAAGTGAGTTTTGAAACTCCGGAGTACACGGCAAATACTGATGCAGTTGGAACATTAAGAATATTAGAAGCTGTCAGGTTATTAAATATGACCGACAAGGTTAGGATATACCAGGCTTCAACATCAGAGTTGTATGGAAAAGTTCAGGAAATCCCACAAACGGAGGATACACCGTTTTATCCCCGTTCACCTTACGGTGTGGCCAAATTGTATGGCTATTGGATAACAGTAAATTATAGAGAGGCATATAATATGTATGCCTGTAACGGGATTTTATTTAACCACGAAAGCCCGTTAAGAGGCGAAACTTTTGTTACAAGAAAAATTACGCGTGCTGTTGCGCAGATATCACTTGGTTTACAGGATAAATTCTATGTTGGCAACCTGGATGCGAAAAGGGATTGGGGACATGCAAAGGACTATGTAGAGGCAATGTGGTTGATGTTACAGCAGGAGCAACCTGAAGATTTTGTAATTGCTACCGGCACTACTACTACTGTACGGGATTTTATAAAGATGGCATTTGCAGAAATAGGTGCAGAAATTGAGTTTAAAGGTGAGGGGGTGAATGAGACAGGTGTAATTACAAAATGTACAGAAACAGGCAATTTGTCTGTTGGCCAGGAAGTGGTATGTGTGGATCCGAAATATTTCCGCCCTACAGAGGTTGACTTGTTGATTGGTGATGCTACAAAAGCTAAAGAAAAATTAGGCTGGGAACCCAAGTGTACATTAGCACAATTGGTGAAGGAAATGGTTGCGGCAGATATTGAAGCATTCACCAAAGAAAAGTTGCTGAAGGATGCCGGGTATGTGTTTATTCAACAGCATGACTGATAGGTAATATGGAGATTGGTAGTAAAATATTCATAGCAGGCCATAGAGGAATGGTTGGCAGTGCCATAAAGCGTAAATTAGAAAAGTCCGGTTTTTCTAATCTTGTTTACAGGACATCTTCTGAGCTTGATTTGCGCAACCAGGATGCCGTAAATGATTTTTTTAAGCAAGAGCAACCGGAGTATGTATTCCTGGCAGCGGCGAAGGTTGGGGGTATATTGGCCAATAATACTTACAAAGCTGAGTTTCTGTATGATAACCTCATGATACAAAACAATGTTATTGATGCATCGTACAGGCATGGTGTAAATAAACTGTTGTTTCTTGGCTCTTCTTGCATATATCCTAAGCTTGCACCGCAACCCATGAAAGAAGACGCCCTCCTTACCGGGCTGCTTGAACCTACTAACGAACCTTATGCAATAGCAAAAATTGCGGGTATCAAAATGTGTGATGCATACAGGGCTCAGTACGGCAGTAATTATATTTCTGCTATGCCCACGAATTTGTATGGGCCGAATGATAACTATGATTTAAATACTTCGCATGTATTACCTGCTTTGCTGAGGAAATTTCATGAAGCAAAGCTGAATAATACACCTGTAGTTGAAGTATGGGGTACAGGTTCTCCGTTGAGAGAATTTCTGCATGTTGATGATTTGGCGGAGGCTTGCTTGTTTTTAATGGAGCATTACAACGAACCCGGGCATATAAATGTGGGCTCAGGCTCCGAAGTAAGTATAAAGCACCTTGCAGAGATGATAATGGACGTAACAGGTTTTACGGGAGAATTGAAGTGGGATTCATCTAAACCTGATGGTACCCCTCGAAAATTAATGGATAGTACAAAAATTAATAATCTTGGTTGGAAATCTGAGATTAGCCTGCGTGATGGTATTAACAGTGTGTACAACGAAAAATTTATAACCTTAACCTAAAGCAGGGTACAAAGTATATGAATAAGCATACCGGAAATTGGAGTATAATAATTCAGCCTAAGCAAAGCCTGCTGGATATAAATTTTAAAGAGATATGGCGGTATCGTGATCTTATTATGCTTTTAGTGAAAAGGGACTTTGTAGCTTTTTATAAGCAAACAATACTTGGCCCGCTTTGGTTTGCTATCCAACCCATTCTCACAACTGCTGTATATGTACTGTTGTTTAACCGTGTAGCTAACATCTCAACTGATGGGGCTCCGCCGATATTATTCCAGATGGCTGGCATCACCTGTTGGATGTATTTTTCTGAAGTTTTACTGAAGACATCAGATACTTTTATTACCAACGCCAATATCTTTGGTAAGGTATATTTCCCACGTATAGTTATTCCGCTTTCTATTGTACTATCCAGTATGATAAGGTTGGGCATACAGTTAATGCTGTTCTTAATAGTATGGACTTATTATTACTTTTTTACTGACGTTGAGATGCATATTACATGGGCAATAGCAATGTTGCCTGTCTTGGTTGTACTGATGGGTTTGCAGGGTTTAGGTTTAGGCATAATTATCTCATCGCTTACATCTAAATACCGCGATCTGAAATATTTGCTCACTTTCGGTATCCAGTTGTTACAATTTACCACCACTGTGGCATATCCCTTATCTGCCACAAGCGGTATTACCAGGGATATTGTTGGTTATCACCCCTTCACTGCGATACTCGAAACCTTCCGTTTTGGCTTTTTAGGTAGTGGAGCATTTTATGAAAGCTATTTTATTTATTGTACCATCGTGACTTTTGTGTTACTCATTTCCGGCATATTAATATTCAATAGGGTGGAAAAGACGTTCATGGATACGGTTTAACAAAGGATTGAACATGTCTGATATAGCTATAAGTGTAGAGAATGTTTCGAAAATGTATCGGCTTGGTGAAGTTGGTACAGGTACTATTTCGCACGACCTGAACCGATGGGTACATAGGATAAGAGGCAAAGAAGACCCATATCTGAAGTTGGGTGAAGAGAATAAAAGAGATACCACTGGTGGTGGCGACTATGTTTGGGCGTTGAAGGATGTTTCATTTGAAGTAGAGCAAGGTCAAGTGTTAGGTATTATCGGGAAAAATGGAGCAGGAAAATCGACACTGCTGAAGTTATTATCCAGGGTTACTGCGCCTACTACAGGACTTATAAAAGCTAAAGGTCGTATTGCAAGTTTGCTGGAAGTGGGCACGGGGTTCCATCCTGAACTTACAGGACGGGAAAACATATTTCTGAACGGTGCGATATTAGGAATGACCAAGCCTGAGATACGCAGCAAATTTGACGAAATAGTAGATTTCTCCGGTGTAGCGCGTTATGTTGACACACCCGTAAAAAGATATAGCTCAGGTATGTATGTGAGGTTGGCTTTTGCTGTTGCAGCCTTTCTGGAACCTGAAATATTAATAGTTGACGAGGTGTTGGCAGTTGGTGACGCAGAGTTTCAGAAGAAATGCCTTGGCCGGATGAAAGACGTAAGCCAGAACGACGGCAGGACTGTATTATTTGTAAGTCACAATATGGGGGCTATAAAGAATCTATGCCACAAAACCCTGGTGATGAAACACGGTACGGTAGATACTTTGGTAGATACCCCTTCTGCCATTGAACGATATTTATCATCTGATTCAGATATTGACAGATGCGTAAAATGGGTGTCTGATGAACGCCCCGGAGACAATACAGTAAGATTGAACTCAATAAAGGTATTAGATAAGACCGGCGATTTGGATAAAACTTTAACCACAGATGACGATATACTTGTAGAAATTGATTATGAAGTATTAGACACAGTTAAAGATTTGCGCATAACAGTTAGCCTGATGGGATTTGACGGTGAGCACATTTTCAGTACAAGTGATTTTAATTATTATAACACCAGCAGGGTAAGAGAAAAGGGAACGTATTCATCCACGCTCAAGATACCATCTAAGTTATTGAACTTGTCGAGGTATTATGTTAGCGTTAATGTAGAGATACCAAGTGTAAAGTCTATAGTGCAGGCAGAAATAGTGTCATTTAATGTTGAAGAGTTGATTTATAATGAGATGGGAGTATTGTTAGCTATTAAACCCCCGGGCCAGATACACCCAGTGCTGAATTGGGATGTAAAAAAACTTAACTAAAGCATCGGCTATGCCACGCTACCGCATAATTCTGTTCCTTTTACTTTTTCTAGTTTCCTTATGTAGCCGGGTATGGCTTACAGTAAGGTACATGGATTTAGGTTCTGACAAATGCTACCAGATGCTGGCAGCGAAGAACATGGATGAAGGGCAGGGTTACAGTATTTCCGTACAAAATGCAGACAACCCGGTAGAAACTATCTATGGGCCGCTTTCCGGTTGGCCTCCGGGATACTCTTTGACAATATCGTTAGCTCAAAAAATAACAGGTGATTATTTTACAGCAGCTATACTGCTGGATGTATTGTCAGTAGTTGTTTTCTACAGTGCTTTGTTGCTGTTTTTTTTATGGTGGGGTAGTCGTTTTAAATCCTGGATGGTCAATTTGCTTTTGGTATTTTGGGGATTGTCGTCCGCACCATTTTATATGTTGTTCAGTACAGATTTTCTTTCATTGTCGTTTTTTATACTCTCATCTGTTGTTTTTCTTCGTTGGTTGGAAACTGGTAGGAGTAATAACATGTTGTTGGTAGTTTTTTTAATTACCGCAATGCTGCCGGGCTTCTTCAGGTATGGGTTTTATCCACTGATGTTTGTTTATCCGGCTTGTCTCATGGCTTTGGCAATTGTGAAAAAGGACAGAAAATACGCACTTTTGTCAGTAGCTACCGGGGTGGTTTTTCTTGCGTTTATCGGTTTGTACAGCTACTATCAGCTTACATTAAACGGCCAGGCTAGTTATATGAGTGGCGATAGGCACGGCAAAGAAAGTAGTGCTTTGTTTTTCGAGAACCTTCGTTATTTCAATCCGTTTTTCTTCAACAGTATTCTTCACGACGGGTTCATCGTCAATCGGTTGGGTGGAACACTGCTGATTAGTTACAGTACTTTGAAAGCACTCTTCTCATTACTGGTAATAGTATTGATATTCAGGGTGACTTTAAGGCGCATTAAGTCAGACGAGAATAATTACCTGGCTATCCTTACATTAAGCACTGTTATAGTGAATGTCCTGTTCCTCGCTTTGCTTAGTGTAAAATACAAACTGGACACGAATGCAGATGGTACATGGCACTGGACCTATGTGCAGGAATTCAGGTATTTCTCTCCTTCTTATTTTATGTTTCTTCTGTTATTGCTTCGCGAATACCAGGCTATGGGTAAAATCGAAAAAGGTTTTATTCACATAGCCATTCTGCCGCTTATGCTGGTCGGAATCTTGTATTCTTCTTACACAATTGTCAGCGGCAACACGATAGGAACCTACAAACACAGATATAAATTATTGACGGAAAGGATTGAAGAACTAAAAAAACATACTCCTGATAATAACCTCGTGATTGTGAATGGCTGGTCACGGGAATTGGATAATACAGCTTATGGTTCGCTGATGCAGTTGTACGGGTATAAAGTATATCATGATTTTGGAGCAAATGAATATGCCAGGAAGTTGATTGCCGATCCACATTCTAAGATGCTGGACAACAATATTGATAAAATATGGAATGTCTCTTTGGGCGTAAATAGTTTCGACACCGTTTTTTACATGGGCAGCGATAGTTTGCTGAAAACAATATTTACAACACCCGAATTTAATGTGACCAATACACCGGTGGAACACTTTTATTCAATAACAGCCACAAAATAAATTCATGACCCCGTTACTTACAATTGTAATGCCATGTTACAATGAGCAGGAAAATATACCAAAAGTATTGCCTGAAGTAATAGCATATTGCCTGCAACGAAATTTCAGGTGTATAGTTGTAAATGATGGCAGCAAGGATAATTCGTTGGCTGAACTGAAGAAATTCAACAATGAATACTTCACAGTATATACTCATTCAAGAAACAGGGGATACGGAGCAGCAATAAAGACAGGCATCCGCAGATGCGAAACTGAATATGTTGTAACAATAGATGCAGACGGCCAGCATACGTTGGAGGACATTGATAAAATGCTGGAAATTCTCATCAGAGAGAATGCAGATATATGTGTAGGCAACAGGAATAGTAAAGGATCCACCGCTTTGCGAAATTTTGCAAAGTCTATTATAGTACGTTTTTCAAAGGCGTTTATCAATATCAAGATAAATGACCTGAACAGCGGTATGAAAATGTACAAGACCAATGTTGTGAAATACATGGTGAAATTCGCGCCAAACGGCATGCCCTTCTCCGATGTGATAGTTCTACTTTTTCATCAGTTCAGGTTCAAGATTATTGAAGAACCGATTAGTATTAAGCCAAGAGAGCACGGTACATCAACAATAAGTTATAAAACTGCCATAGAAACATTATATGAAATCATGTATATCATTATACACTTTATACCCTTACGTTTTTTTGGTGCTATAGGTTTGGCTATTTTGTCATTTGGTATAGTATGGGGTGCCGGCTTTGTAGCAAAAGGGTTGGGCGTTACTGCCGGTACGGCGTTATGTGTGTTGTCTGGCCTGATATTTATAGGCTTTGGGATATTGCTGGAAATAATGCTGAAACTACAGTTTGAAAACTACTCACCCGATATCGAAGATTATCATAGAAGTTCAGCAAGTACTGACTCCGGCGCTGAGATTAAAAAATAATTTATGGACATTGATAAAGGCAAAACCTGCAAATTGTGTGGTAGTGAGCATACTTCACGCTTATTTGAAAAGAAAGGGTTTGATATATATAAATGCAACAATTGCCTCGCTGCCTTTACAGATATTAAACCGTCTTTTGACTTGTCAACAATTTATGACGACTCCTATTTCAGCGGTGGCCAAGAGGACGGCTACGCAGATTATGTAGAATCTGAAAACGTATTAAGGGCTGAATTCAGTAAGAACCTGCAATTTCTAAGGAGGAATAAGACGAACGGAAACAAGCTACTTGAAGTAGGATGCGCGCACGGTTTCTTTTTAGACGAAGCCAAGGAATATTATGATTGTGTTGGTATCGAAGTGTCGGAAAGTGCAGTTCAGTTTGCCAAAGAGCGGGGACATGATGTACACCAGGGTGTAGTGACGAAAGAGCTGTTGGATAAGCTGGGGAATTTTGATGTGATATGTATGTTCGATGTAATTGAACATTTGCCAGACCCGGTAGATACGCTGCAGATGTTGAATGAGAAGCTTAAGCCGGGAGGGATTATCTACATAGTAACAGGAGATATTAATACTATTCATGCAAAAATTTTCGGGAAGCATTGGCGGCTGATGACCCCTCCGCAGCACACTTTCTTTTTCTCGAAGAAGGCATTCCGGATTATCATGCAGAAGTTGGGGTACGAGATACTTGTGGAAGACAGACCATGGAAAAAAGTTCCTGTAGGCCTGGCGCTATACCAGGTTACAAGCAGGGTTGGCTTGAAAATGAAACCATCGGGCACTTTAATGAAAATATCTGCGCCTGTAAATCTTTTCGATACCATCAGGATTATTGCCAGGAAAAAGTAATGATGACCAAAGTATCTATCATCACGCCCTCGTATAATAGGGCCTATATCATACACGAAACGGCTGAGTCTATATTTAACCAGACCTATGAAAACTGGGAATGGGTAATAGTTGACGATGGCAGTACAGATAATAGTTGGGAAATATTGGAATCTTTTGCACAGAAAGATTCCCGCGTTAAAATATTTAAAAGAGACAGAGAACCTAAAGGGGCTTGTGTTTGCAGAAATATTGCTGTAGAACGTTGTACAGGGGATTATGTAATGTTCCTGGATACCGACGATATATTAGCGCCATATTGTTTAGAGCAACGAGCGGGTGCAACGGACATGGAACCGGACTGTGATTTTGTTATTTTCCCCATGCTGTTGTTTAAAAAGGAATTGAATGATTTGAATCTCCTCTGGAATATAGATAAAGTAGAGGATGATTTGTTGAGGGTGCTAACCGGAGATGCTGTTTGCCAGGGTACCGGTCCTCTTTGGAAAAAAAGTAGTTTTCAGCAGGTAGGTATGTGGAATGAAGGTCTGAAACTGTGGCAGGATGTGGAATTGCACATCCGGAGTTTCATGTATCCCGTTAGATACAAAAAAAGACTTGATCTGCTACCCGATGTCTATCTGAGGGTGTCAGACGATAGCTTATCCCGTGTAGGTTACCATGCTCCTCAGAAGTTGATGAGCCGTATACAGGTTTTTGAGTACGCCCTGGAAGAAATTGCGGGTAAAGGGAAATTGGATTTGTATAAGCAAGGACTTAGGGTAATGGGAGCGGACGTGCTGATCAGCGTAATAAATGGAAGGTTGTATCATGAAGCTGAACAATTGCTAAAGCAGGTAGAGGATAATTTAATTTTTAGTAGTAGTGAGTTGAAGAAAATCAGGTATTACATGATGGTGCATAAGGCCAGGTTGTATAAAATACCCTTTTTGTTCAGGCTATTCAATACAAATGTTAATGAAATTGCACCTTTTACTGACGTAAGTATAGGCACGGTAATGTGGCAGAAGAGTTAATAAACATGAATAAAGTGTCTGTGGTGATACCTGTAAAAAACGGTATACACACAATCAAAAAATGCATAGATGGTATTTTGTCTCAAAATATCAGTGTCGAAGAAATAGTTGTCATTGATTCCGGTTCGACTGATGGCACGATTGAACTATTGAAAAAGTACGATAAAGTTAAACTGATTGAAATACCCTCGTCTGAATTCAATCATGGGGAAACCAGAAATATCGGAGTACAACATGCCTCGTGTGAATACGTTGTATTAACAGTGCAGGATGCATGGCCTGTTGATGAAAATTGGTTGGATAACCTTTTTAAAGGCCTGGTAAATAAAGACGTTGTAGCAGTATGTGGCCAACAGGTTGTACCACATGACCCAGATAAAAACCCGGCGCAATGGTTCAAGCCTTACTCAACACCGGAAGTTATTACCAGGAGGTTTTCTGAAGATGAGTTTGGCAAGCTCTCACCCGAGGCTATGAGTCAAGCATGTTCCTGGGATAACGTAACAGCACTTTATAAGAAGGAAACTCTATTACAAATTCCGTTTCAAAACACCATATTTGCTGAGGATAAAATATGGGCAAAGGAAGCCCTGGCTAATGGTTGTACGATTGCCTATAATTATGCTGCAAGGGTATATCATTATCACCACGAAGATGCTGAATTTGCATTCAAAAGAACTTATGCGGAAATATTCAGTACGTATACAATATTTAAGTTATTGCCTGAAAGACCAAACTTTTCTGTGGAGTACCATATCAGGTTAATAAAGTCCTTGTACTTAGCAAGGGGAATATCTTTTACAGATAAGTTTCGCTGGTGGAAGTATAATATCAATTTAGTAAAATCATATAGAAGCGCATGCGAACTCTTTTACCAAACTCTTGATAAAGGAGAAGAAGAGTTGAAAAAATCTTATGTTCGAATTTGTGACAGGATATTAGCGTCTGAAACAAATTAGACTATCTGTCAATAATAAAATAATAATATTGAAAACAATACTGGTAACAGGTGCGGCTGGATTTATAGGATATCACCTTTCTCTGTTATTGTCCAGGAAGGGACACAGAGTAATCGGTGTAGATGCTCTGAACGAATATTATGATGTAAAACTGAAGAACAACAGGCTGAACCAATTGACAGGTTATGAGAATTTTACATTCCATAAAATAGATATTACAGATAAGGTAAAATTGGACAAGCTGTTTTCAGATAATAAGATTGATGTGGTAATCAACCTTGCAGCTCAGGCGGGGGTACGTTATAGCATTGAAAATCCATATCAATACATTGATAGTAATATCATTGGGTTTATGAATGTATTGGAGGCTTGCAGAAACTTCTCTGTTGAGCATTTTATTTTTGCTTCTTCCAGCTCTGTTTATGGTTCAAATAAAATTCCGTTTAGTACAGACGATCATACTGATCATCCAATATCGCTGTATGCGGCAACTAAGAAGGCAAATGAAGCGATGGCACATAGTTATGCTGCCTTGTATAATATACCTACTACAGGCCTAAGGTTCTTCACTGTATACGGCCCATGGGGCAGACCTGATATGGCTTATTTCTTATTTACAAATTGCATTTTGCATAACAAGCCAATACAATTGTTTAATAATGGTAATCTCAGTCGTGATTTTACATACATAGATGATATTGTAAAAACTATTGACGCATTGATTGACAAGCCGCCTGTTGCTGCCCCGGCAAAAATGGGTACAGTTTTAGATATATCAGATAGTTTCGCTCCTTACAAACTATATAATATAGGGAACCATAAGCCCGTGCAACTGAAAGAATTTGTACAGGTGTTGGAAGGGTTGATAGGTAAAAAGGCCATTATAGAATATAAACCTATGCAACCGGGTGACATGTTTGAAACTTATGCTGATATTGACGATTTAACACTGACTGTTGGCTTTGCGCCTTCGGTTGATATTAATACCGGGCTCAAAGCATTTGTTGACTGGTATATATCCTATTATAAGTAATAGTGGAAATGATAGTGCAGGAACCATTGATAAGTGTTTTGATGACCACATACAACAGGGAGAAGTATGTGGCATTTGCAGTAGAGAGTGTTTTAAACTCGACATACAGGAATTTAGAATTAATAATAGTTGACGACGGCTCAAAAGACAATACTGTTGGTATAGCTGAGGGAATTGCTGCTCGCGACAAAAGAGTGAAAGTACATATTAACGAAAAGAATCTTGGCGATTATCCCAATAGGAATAAGGCTGCGTCTCTTGCTCAGGGGAAATATATTAAGTATGTAGATGCCGATGATTATATATATCCAACAGGATTGCAGGTACTGGTATCTATGATGGAGCAGTTTCCGGATGCAGGTTATGGCCTCTGCTCTTTACCACAAAATATTCACAGCCCTTACCCGATCATGATGTCACCTGTTGAAGCATACACATATCATTACAATGGCCCCGGGTTATTTCACAAAGCGCCCCTTTCGTCGATAATAAGAACAGATGTTTTCAGAGAGGCTGGTGGATTCGATAATATTCGCATGGCAGGCGATTTTGAAATGTGGCACAGGCTTTCCCAGAAGTATCCCGTTTTGTTAATGCCGGAAGGAGTTGTGTGGTATCGCGAACATGATGCACAGGAAATCAATTCTTTTGATGCATATATCACCGTTTACGAGAAAATCAAACATCAATACTTGTTGCACGAAAATTGCCCGTTGGATAAAAACACAGTTAGTGCAATATTGAGCGCAAGAAAAAGAGGTTTGTACAAACAATTGTTGAAGAACGTATTATTCTTCCAGTCAAAACAATTAGGCAATACTTTGAAAAAGTTGAATTTCAAGCATCGGGAATAATATGAGCAACTTGAAAGAGAAACTTCTTTTTATACTGAAACGGCCATATATGCTCATTGTTGCGCCGGTGACAAGATTACTACCTCAATTCAGATTTTTATACGATACAACTGACTATCAGGGCTGTGTGTCATTTGAATTTTGGTTCAAGCAAAAGGTGTTAAATTGGGGTGGGAATAGTAAAGCATATTGGCCGGTGCACTGGACAAGTAAGGTGTATGATGTGGAAAATATCCTTGTAGGTGTGGATGCATATCCCGGTATCATGGGAGGCTGTTATATAACAGGCAGGGGAGGGATTGAAATTGGAGATTATACACAAATAGCACCCAATGTTGTAATCGTGTCCGCCAATCACGATGTGTATGACTCGCGAAAGCATATAACCGCTAAGGTAACTATAGGTAAATATTGCTGGATTGGTGCCGGCGCAAAAATTATGCCTGGTGTTACGCTTGGAGACTGGACGATAGTTGCCGCAGGTGCTGTGGTCACTAAATCTTTTCCGGAGGGGAATAGTATTATTGCGGGTGTACCGGCAAAACAGGTGAAGCAACTTGATAAGTCACTATGCATCCCTTTTGAAGTTAGTAAAAGGTACCATGGATACATAAGCGAACAACAATTTGAAAAATACCGGAAGAATAAACTAAAGGTTTGAATGGATATGGAATACAGGCAGTGTACAATTTCAGTAATGGATAATATTGCTGACCCCGACATTACATTTGATGAAAAGGGTATATGCAACTATTACTATGAGTTCCAGGAGTCGTATGCTGAAAAAGTGCGTACAGGTGAGGAAGGTGCGGCATTGTTAACTAAGGAAGTTGAGAAGATTAAGGAAGAAGGGAAAAATAAGCCTTATGATTGTATTATGGGGCTAAGCGGTGGGGTAGACAGTACCTATATAGCACACCTGGCAAAAAGATACGGACTTCGCCCTCTGGCTGTTCATTTTGACAATGGGTGGAACAGTGAATTGGCTGTAAAAAATATTGAGAATATTGTACAGAAACTGGGTATAGACCTGCATACTTATGTGATAAACTGGGAGGAATTCCGGGATTTACAGATAGCATACCTTAAAGCCTCAGTAATAGATATCGAAGCTATTACTGACCATGCAATTTTTGCAACATTGTACCGTATGGCGGGTGAAAAGGGCATAAAATACATACTGAGCGGCACTAACGTACAAACGGAGAATACCTTGCCCAAGAGTTGGATACATCCCAAATACGACCATGTAAATATTAAATCTATACACAAACAGTTTGGTACGGTGCCGCTGAAAACTTTTCCATTTATGAATGCGAAGGTGAAGAGGTATTATATCAAGACTAAAGGCGTTACTTCTTTATCCATGCTCAATTACATGGAGTATAATAAATCTAAGGTAAAGGAAACTATACAGAAAGAACTGGGTTGGCGTGATTATGGTGGTAAGCACTACGAAAGTGTATGGACTCGCTTCTACCAAGGATATATATTGCCACGGAAGTTTAAAGTGGACAAGCGTAAGGCACATTTAAGCGACCTTATATTCAGCAAGCAAATTACGAAAGAAGAAGCGATGGCTGAACTTGCGAAACCTATTTACAATGAGCAAGTTTTTACAGAAGATTATGAATTTGTTCTAAAAAAACTCGGATTTACACAGGCTGAATTTGAAGCAATAATGGATACCCCACCGGTTAGTCACCGTCATTATGATTATGAAATGGCGGTGGATAAGCGTTATCCTCTGTTGACCCCGGTGAAATATATTTACAGGAAAATTTTCCCGGTAAAAAAATGATTGCAGTAATAAATTACGGGTTGGGTAACCTTACATCTATTAAAAACATGTTTGCCAGGTTGGGTGTAGATACAGTAATAACTGACGATAAGCAAAAAATCCGAGATGCATCAAAATTACTATTACCCGGTGTTGGTCATTTTAAAAAGGGTATGGCCAATCTGCACGAAACAGGCTTGACAGATGTATTGCACCGGGAAGTAAAAGAAAAGGGGAAGCCAATATTGGGGATATGCCTGGGAGCTCAATTAATGACGAAACATAGTGAAGAAGGAGATGTTGATGGTTTAGGTTGGGTAGATGCAGTTACGGTAAAATTTGATAAAGAAAAGTTGATGGGTTTGCCAATTCCGCATATGGGATGGTCTGAAATAGAAGTAAAAAACAATAGCGAACTCTGGGAAGCATTGCCCGCAGACCCACGGTTTTACTTTGTACACGCATACCATTTTTTGTTCGGGGCCGGCGATGAGGTGACAGCAACATCCCGCTATGGCTATGAATTTGCGTGCGCGTTCAAAAAAGACAATGTATTCGGCGCGCAATTCCACCCGGAAAAGAGCCACAAGTTTGGCATGAAGGTTTTAGAAAACTACAGCAAATTGCGTATGTAATATTCATGAGGCGTATTAGAACAATTCCCGTATTGCTGCTTAGGAACGGAGGACTCTATAAGACGGTCAACTTCAAAAATCCGAAGTATGTTGGCGACCCGATAAATGCAGTGAAAATTTTCAACGAAAAGGAAGCCGACGAGTTGGTTTTGCTGGATTACAATGCCTCAGCTGACGGAAGGGTGATTGACTACAAGCGTATAGAAGAAATAGCAGGTGAGGCATTTATGCCTATGGGGTATGGCGGGAACATCAAAACGCTGGATGATGCGAAACGTGTATTCGATTGCGGATATGAAAAGGTAGTATTGAATTCTGTGCTGTTTAACAACCCGGGGCTAGTAGAGGCAATCGGCAGCATCTATGGAGCACAGGCTGTGGTAGGTAGTATTGATTACAAGAAGAATATTTTTGGAAAGAGCAAAGTGTATGGTATGTCAGGGTCAAAAAAATCGGGTTATGAACCTGTTGAATGGGCTGAGAAACTCCAGGAGTACGGGGTAGGTGAGATAATGTTGAACAGTATTGATAGAGACGGCACTTGGTCCGGTTACGACCTTGACATGGTAAAAACGGTGTCTGAAAAAATCACTGTTCCGCTTATTGCTTGTGGCGGCGCGGGGTCTGTTAGCGATTTGAAAACTGCTGTACAGGCCGGAGCATCAGCAGTGGCTGCGGGCAGTATGTTTGTTTTTCAGAAAAAAGGAATGGGGGTGCTGATAAGTTTTCCGTCAGAAAGCATTGTGTACTAATAAATATATTGATAAATAATACTTAATGAAAAAGAGTGAAGTGCGTTTCGCGTTAATTGGTTGCGGCCGTATAGCCAACCGTCATGCTGAACATATAAATAACCAGGCTGTACTGATTGCTGTATGCGACACAGATAAAGAGAAAGCTGATGCCATGGCTGCGCAGTATAATGCCAGGGCGTATTACGATATTAACGAGCTGTTGAGCAAAGAAAAAGACATTGATGTGGTGTCTATTTGTACACCCAATGGACTACATGCACAACATAGCATATCTGCACTCCGTTCAGGTTTTCATGTTCTGTGCGAAAAGCCGTTAGCCACTAATGTTCATGACTGCGGTGAGATGATTAAGACAGCAGAACGATACAACAGGCGGTTGTTTGCCATAAAACAAAACAGGTTCAACCCTCCGGTTGCTGCTGTAAAAGCGGCAATAGATGAAGGCAAGCTCGGGAAAATATATAGTGTACAACTCAGCTGTTTTTGGAACCGTAACCCCCAGTATTACGAAAACTCCTGGAAGGGTACTATAGATATGGATGGTGGTACTCTGTATACTCAGTTTTCTCATTTTATCGACTTGTTGTATTGGTTGATAGGAGATGTAAAGTCCGCAAAAGCCTATATGGGAAATTACGATCACGAAGGCATTATAGATTTTGAAGATACAGGTGCAGTAATATTGGAGTTTTACAATGGTGCTATTGGCACAGTTAACTATACGGTTAATAGTTATGGTAAAAACATGGAGGGCTCGTTAACGATTTTTGGGGAAAAAGGTACAGTGAAAATAGGTGGACAATACCTTAATGAAATGGAATACCAGAACATTGAGGGGTATAAAATTGAAAATTTGCCTGAAGGGAACAAAGCGAATAGTTATGGTACCTACCAGGGCTCTATGTCCAATCATGACCTGGTTTACGCAAACCTTATAGATGTATTGAGCAATAACGCATCGATATCTACAAGTGCTTTTGAAGGTTTGAAGACGGTAGAAATTATTGATAAAATTTATTCATCAGCCAATAAGTAAATGATGGCATCACCAACGCTATATCAATCGAAAATTGTTAATACAGAGTTTGGCGAAAACGTAAAGATTGTTGAACCTGTTAATATATACGGATGCAAGTTGGGCGACAACTGTTTTGTTGGCCCTTTTGTGGAAATACAAAAAGATGTAACTGTTGGCAATAACACCAAGATTCAATCGCATACTTTTATATGTGAGCTGGTGACGATAGGTAACGACTGTTTTATAGGCCATGGTGTTATGTTTATTAATGACCTGTTTAAAAACGGAGGCCCAGCACGTGGCAATAAGGAATTATGGATGTCTACTCATATTGGCAACGATGTTTCAATAGGGTCTAATGCCACAATACTACCTGTTCAGGTTTGCGATAATGTAGTCATAGGTGCCGGGGCTGTAGTTACAAAAAATATTACAGAACCGGGGGTATATTTTGGCAATCCGGCCAGGAAAATAAAATAAGCACAAACTCATGCAGGTACCATTTGTTGATTTAAAAGCACAATACCGGGGAATTAAGAACGACATAGATAATGCGATTGGCAACGTAATATCCAAAACAGCATTTATTGGTGGTGAGTACGTAAAAGAATTTGAAAAACAATTTTCTGAATTATATGGCGTAAAGCATGTCATTAGTTGCGGCAACGGCACAGATTCTTTATATATAATAATGAAGATGCTGGGTATAGGTGTTGGCGATGAGGTGATAACTGCTGCCAATAGTTGGATTTCAAGTTCTGAAACAATCTCGCAAACCGGTGCTAAACCTGTATTTACAGATCCGGATAATATGTACATGAGTATGAGCTCGCAAGCTGTTGCAAAAGCGATTACAGATGCAACCAAGGCGGTTATTGTGGTACATCTGCATGGGCAGGTATGCGATATGGAAGGCATATTAAAGCTATGCGCTGATAAAAGTATCCATGTTATTGAGGATTGTGCGCAATCGCATTTTTCTGAGTATGGGGACAAGCGTGCTGGTGTTATGGGAATAGCCGGCAGCTTCAGTTTTTATCCCGGCAAAAATCTTGGCGCCTATGGCGATGCGGGATGCATCATTACGAATGATGATGCCCTGGCGGAAAAATGCAGGATGTATGCCAATCACGGTGCGCTGAAAAAACACCATCATGAAATAGAAGGCATCAACAGTCGTATGGATGGTTTGCAGGCAGCTGTCTTATCGGTTAAGCTTCAATATATACTCAATTGGACAGAACAGAGAATAGCCAATGCGGCTTTATATAACAAACATCTGCAAGGTGTAGATGATATTATTCTCCCGGTTGTGCGGCCTGATACAAAGCATTCATTCCACTTGTACATGATACGTGCACGTCGCAGAAATGAGCTGCAGCAGTACCTGAAGGCAAAAGGTGTTGAAACAGCAATTCATTATCCCACTGCCTTGCCTAATTTACCCGCTTACAAGTATTTAGGTGTCAATAGCATAGATTTCCCGGTAGCTACAAAATTGCAGGATGAAATACTTTCACTGCCAATGTATCCTGAACTGAATGAAGAATGTATCAGGTATATAGCAGATTGTATCCGTTCATTTTACCAGTAGTTTGAAGTTCAATAACAAAACTATAATTATTGTCTCTCAACAAGATTGGGGTAAGATGTTTATATCTAAACATCATTATGCCTCAGAACTGGCGAAATTGGGCAATACGGTGTATTTCATGAATGCTCCCGAAAAAGGTGTAACCCTTCGTAAAGGTGAAGTAAGAATAGAACAGTCCGGCATCGATAATTTGTATGTGATTAAACACAGATTTTTTTATCCATACATATTAAAATTCAAAGCACCTTCCATTCATAATTTTTTGCTGAAATTTCATATTCGTAAGATATATAAAGCAATTGCTAGGCCTGTTCACATTGTCTGGTCATTCGATGTTTCTGATACCATACAACTACGCTCTTTTTCTGAAAATTGTCTGAAGATTTTTATGCCTGTTGATAATGCTGTACATCCCAAACAGGAAAAACGTGCAGATGTTATGTTCTCAGTGACCCAAGAGATACTGGACATGTATCACTGTAATACACCAAAGATGTTTGTTAACCATGGGGTTGCTGATTATTTTATTAATGATGAAATAACCACACACCAAGGTATTCCTGTTCGTGTTGGTATTTCGGGGAATTTTCTGAGGCCGGATATCGATTGGGAATGTTTATTGCAAATTATCACTGCGCATAATGATGTTATATTCAATTTTTGGGGTGCATTTGAGATAAAGGATGGTAATCTGTCAGCAAATATTAATCCTGATACTATAATTTCCAAAACAAAGCTTGCAGGATTGCGTAATGTGATATTACATGGCGCAGTGGATGCACATGTTCTTGCCAACGAATTGAAAAAAATGGATGCCTTTCTTATATGCTACGATATTGATAAAGATCAAAGCAAGGGCACAAACTATCATAAAGTATTAGAGTATCTCGCTTCAGGTAAAGTAATAGTTTCAAATAATATAACCACATACCGGGATACAGGTTTGATTGAAATGCCCCGCGAAAGAAATAATAATACTCTCCCGGCACTTTTTGCAGATGTAATTAAACATTTGGACGTTTATAACAGTGCAGACAAACAGGAGGCGCGGATTGCGTATGCAAAAACACATACTTACAAGAACAATATCATCGCTATAGAGTCTTTTATTAACCAAAAAGTAGCAGCTACTTTTTTACAGGGATTGTAGTGCTTGCCTGATATGCTTTTACAGCGAAATTTTCCGACAATAGTAATGCTTCATTATGTGAGTGATGATCCTGTGTATGATGCATTAAAACCATGGAATATCAGCCGTACCTCATTTACCAGGTTGTTGGATTTTTTACAAAAGGAGAATTATTATACAGTAGGATTTGAAGATTTAAGTTCATCTAAGATCAAAGGACGAAAAAACATTATTATTACTTTTGATGATTGCCCAAAACATTTGTGGGACTTTGCCATACCTGAATTAATACGACGGAAAATGAAAGCGGTGTTTTATATGCCCACCGCATATTTGGGTGGTTGCAATGAATGGAATGTGGTAGAGGGGCTACCTGAAATCAATCTCATGGACGATGAGGACATTGCAAAATTGAGTACTGTGGGAATGGAAGTTGGGTCTCATGCTCATAATCATGTAATGCTGCAAGAAAAGGATGCCGTGGAAGTTGTAGCTCAATTAACAAAGAGCAAATCTATTCTGGAGGCTATTACCAATAAACCAGTCTTATCGGTAGCATATCCCTATGGGTCTGTTCCACAAAATGCATATAAGACTGCAGAAAATGCAGGTTACCAATATGGGCTTGCCGTCTTTACACCATGGCAAACAAAATATGCAATCAGGCGGTGGGTATATGATGATACAGATTCTGTAGAATCTATCCGACGTAAGATGTCCCGGACGTATGCTTGGCAGCGGGTAATTGACGACAAGTGGAATTTCTGTAGTACAAACCTCATGAGAAAAGCGTACCGCTACTATTCTGACCTGAAAAGGGCGCTGGGAATAAATACAATATCATTATTCTTTGTTGAGCACTTTCAATATATAGTTGAGTAGATATAATTTATGAGGCAGATATTTAAAATAATTAACAGCATCGCTGCTCATCCGCTCGCTGCTAAAAGAAAATGGCACTGCTTACTGAGGTTTGCAAGGTGGCAGGTGGGCCAGAAAATTCTGCCATATCCAGTCGTGTATACACTTGTTGAGGACAGTAAGCTTGTTGTGAGTAAAGGAATGACAGGTGCTACAGGCAATATATATGTTGGTTTGCTCGAGTTTAACGAGATGAGTTTTGTGCTACACATGTTGCGGGAGAATGATATGTTTGGTGACATAGGCGCAAATGTTGGTGTATATAGTATCCTGGCATCTGTAAATGCAGGCGCTTTCACTATAGCGGCCGAGCCTGTTCCTGTTACGTATGCACACTTGACAAGGAACGTGAAGGTCAATAATGCCGAAGGCAAAATCACTGCATTGCAGTATGGCGTAGGCGATAAGGAAGGTGTTCTGAAATTCACGGACAACTTTGATACTATAAACGGAGTTGTAGTTAACCAGGATACAGATGAGGGTACGGTATCTGTAAAGGTTAAAACACTCGATGCTATTTTCAAAGATAAAAAACCGGCTCTCTTGAAAATTGATGTTGAGGGTTACGAGTGGCAGGTGTTGCAAGGAGCGGGTTCTGTATTTACTGATACTACATTGAAAGCTGTTATTATTGAAATAAATGGCAGTGGCAAAGCATACGGCATTGCCGATGAAGATATTCATAGTTTCATGTTGTCGCATGGATTTAGTCCCTACGGCTATGAACCATTTACCAGAAATTTGATTGGTTGGGATTCGTACGGACCTGTCAATACTATATATATAAGAGACGCAGATTGGGTTCTGGAGCGTGTAAAGGCCTCACGTAAATTCAACGTAATAGGTATTAATATTTAGCTGTCCGGAATATGAAGTTGGCCATCGTTACAACACATCCTATTCAATACAATGCACCGTGGTTCAAGCTACTGGCTGCTGAACCTAATATTAGTGTGAAAGTATTTTACACGTGGGAACAGTCAAATACTAACCAAAAGTTTGACCCCGGTTTTGGTAAGGTAGTTAGTTGGGATATCCCATTACTTGAAGGGTATGATTATACATTTGTCAGGAATACATCTGAGGCTCCCGGCTCACATCATTTCAAAGGGATAGTTAACCCTACGCTAAATAAAGAAATAGAAGGCTGGGGCGCTGATGCGGTGCTGGTGTTTGGGTGGCCGTTTAAAAGCCATCTCGCCTGCATGAAGTATTTCAAAGGAAAAATTCCTGTCTTGTTCAGGGGAGATTCGACATTGCTGGACGAAAAACGTGGTGCAAAACAGTTCCTGAGAAGATTGTTCCTCAGGTATGTGTATTCCTTTATTGACTATGCTTTGTATGTTGGTACCAATAATAAAAAATATTTCCTGGCACATGGGTTAAAGGAAAATCAGCTTGTGTTCGTGCCGCATGCGGTTGACAACAGCAGGTTCATAGATAAAAAAGAAGAGTACATAAGTGAGGCTGTAACCTGGAAAAAAGAGCTCGGCATCGGTACGAATGACATTGTAATACTATTTGCCGGAAAATTTAACCATAAGAAAAATCCTTTTTTTCTGTTAGACCTGGCTCAAATGCTGCCGGGAGCTTCTTTTAAGTTTGTGTTGGTGGGCAATGGCGAATTGGAGCAGGATTTGAAGGCTGCCGCTACCGATGAGCGGATTATTTTTCTGGATTTTCAAAATCAGTCAAAGATGCCTGTCGTGTACCAGCTGGCAGATGTATTTATACTCCCGTCTGTTGGTCCTGGAGAAACCTGGGGGTTAGCTATTAATGAAGCCCTTGCCAGTGATAAATATGTAGTAGCCACAACAAAAACGGGTGGGGCGGTAGATTTGATAAAGGACAATGTGAATGGATTGGTAATAGAACCGCAAGATATTACCGCTGCTGCGGAATACATCACACACATAGCCGGGCGAAAATACGAAGCAGGCAACATAGCTGAAAACAAACGAATACTGGAACAATACTCTTTTAATAATATAGTGCAACAAGTGAAACAGCAGTTGTTGAGCTTGCAACATAAACAGAAACGATTTTAGTGCCAACAACTATCAGAACACAAACATTCAAGGGCTATATAGGAAATGTAGACAGCTATATCATGCTGTTGTTTCTGGGCTATGGTCTTTTTTCTCAGTACCTTTTCTTAACCATACTTGGCGGATTTACATTCATTGTTACCCTGAGAAATCTCTGGAAACCGTATACTCCTCCGGTATTATTGTTCTTTATTCTCTTCCATTGGATACAGGTTTTTGCCAGCATACTCTATGCCGATTTTATGGAGCAGACCATAGATGTCTTGTTTGAAAGTAGCGATACCGAATTCCTATTCATGATGACGTTTATACAACTCATTATTATCGCCTTTTTTTTACAGTTTTTTGTAATGTCGGGGTTGAAACGGCTTATTAACCTTGAAGTGCTGAAAGCTGAAGCCGCGAAGATAAATACGCGGAATGTCATAATAGGCTACTTTGTTTCACTGGCCCTGTTGCCTGTATTTAGTTCTTTGTTTAAGAACAACTCATCTGCATTGCAACTCCTGGCTTCTTTCTCAATCATCAAATACCTTTTTACCGGATTGCTGATATTCATTTTGTTATTGAAAAAAACTGACAATCGCTGGTTGATTATCGGTATTCTGATTTTAGATTTTATTTTAAGTTTTGCATCCTTCTTTTCTGATTTTAAGACAATACTGATAATGGTGATAATGATATATTATACTGTTAATCCGTATTTAAGAAAAACAGCAGCGTATAAGATGCTCCCCGTAGTAATTACTTTAATCGCTTTCTTTTCATTCTGGTCTTTTATTAAAGGTGAGTACAGGGAATTCTTAAACCAGGGTGCCCGGCAGCAAGTGGTAAACGTGTCTAATACAGAAGCGCTTACTTATCTATTTAACCGGTTAGGTGATTTTAATACGGCTTCCTTGCGGGAGGGGCTCACCCTTTTCATACATAGGTCGCAGTATATGGAGAGGTATTCTGAGGTGTATGCACGTGTACCGTCTACAGTGCCGCATCAGGATGGCGCTGACCTGGCCCAGGCGGTGGAATTCCTGTTGATACCCAGGTTCATAAACGAAGACAAAGGGATGAAAGATGCCTCCCAGCGAACTTCCTATTACACTGGCAAGAAATTCTCTACTGCAGCCCAGGGTACATCTATATCTATGGGTTATTTCTGCGATTTGTACATTGATTATGGCCTGTACCTGATGATAATTCCGCTGTTGGTATTTATGGCGATTATCGGGTATGTCTACAAGAGTATCATTAAACTGCGGAATTATAATATGCTCTTTATATATGCACTGTTGGTGGGGACATTCCTTACCTTGGGTACGTTCGAATCTGATAGTATATATTTTCTTGGTACTGTCCGTAATAACATTGTATTCCTGGTACTTGGGTATTTTACTTTTTTCCCGGCTTTACACAAGTTCATTTTCGTTAAGGCTAAATAGTGCGTCTGCTTATCACTTATCCATGGTTTTATCCGGCATACAAGGCAGGTGGACCCGTGCAGTCTGTAAAGAATACAGCAACTGCTATGGCAGACAATAATATGGAGGTATATATCCTTTGTTCTGATAAAGAACTGGATGGAACACCAATAAGTGTTGAGCGCGATAAATGGGTAGATTACGACAAAGGAATTAAAGTATATTATAATTCGCAGCCAGGTAGTAAGAGTGAGGTCGGTAATATTATTGGTGAAATTAACCCTGATGTGATTTTTATAAACGGAATATATTCTTTGCCATATACCATCTATCCGCTCTTGTACAAGGGAGCAGCCCGGAAAATTCTGTCAGTAAGGGGAATGTTGCATCCCGGTGCATTGTCTCAGAAAACACTAAAGAAAAAAATATTCCTGGCGATATTCAAATTGCGTGGCTTGCATCATAAAGCTGAATATCATGCAACAGCTGATGACGAGCAGCTATATGTATATGACCACTTCGGTAGTGATAAAAAAGTATGGGTAGTGCCTAACCTGCCCAATGTATTGCCTTATTTGCAACCTGTGGTTAAAGAGAAAGGAAACCTTCGGCTGGTTACCGTTTCGCTCATCAGCCCCATGAAGAATATATTACTTGTATTGCGTGCATTACAACATGCAAAAGCAAATATAACCTATCATATATATGGTCCGGTTAAAGACGCAAAGTACTGGGAAGAATGTAAATCGATAATTGCTCAAATGCCTGTTAACATAAGTGTAGTATACAAGGGAGAAATGTTACCGCACCTGGTACATGAGACATTGAGGGATTATCATTATTTCGTGTTGCCCAGCAAGAGTGAAAACTTCGGCCATGCTATTTATGAGGCATTATCTTCAGGCCGTCCTGTTATTACCAGTCATAATACACCCTGGAATGGATTAGAAACAGCCCGGGCTGGTTATAATATCAATCCAGAAGATGTTAAGTTGTTCACCACACTGGTTGAGAAATTATCAGAAGTGGACAACAACGACTATACACTAGCATCGGCTAACGCCAAAAAATATATTGAACAACAATATAATATTGATAATATAAAAGAACGCTATCGCGAAATGTTTGCGATATAGTGTGCAAAACCAATACATACAATGACGATTTTAGGAATTAATGCTTACCATGCGGACTCAAGCGCGGCTATTTTTGTTGATGGGATACTGATAGCTGCTACAGAAGAAGAGCGTTTCACACGGGTAAAACATTGGGCGGGTTTCCCGGCACTTGCTATTAAGTTTTGCCTTGAAGAAGCCGGCATTACACTGGAACAATTAGATTACATAGCCATCGGACGCGACCCGAAAGCTAAGTTGGCTAATAAAATGGCTTTCCTGGCTAAAAACCCGCTTGCCAATGCGGGCATGATATTAGACAGGTTGAAGAATGCGAAAAGTGTCTCTTCCCTGGAAGATGAGTTTGAAAAAGCGTATGGTGTAGCTGCCGCTTTGGTAAAACCTAAAATTCACCAGGTAGAGCACCACAGGAGCCACCTGGCATCAGCATTTTTCGCTAGTCCATTTGACGAAGCAGCTATTTTGTCTATCGATGGTTCAGGCGATTTTACCACTACTATGATTGCGGTGGGTAAGGGCAATAAAATAGAAGTGCTCGATTCTGTAGATTTCCCTGTATCTGCAGGGTTGTTCTACACAGCTTTCACACAATATCTGGGTTTCCCGCATTATGGCGATGAATATAAGGTAATGGGCCTGGCGCCTTACGGCGAACCTAAGTATGTAGACGACATCAAAAAGATGTTGAAGTTTACAGACAACGGCCTTTTTAGCTGGGACCAGAAATTTTTCACTTCAGCTACTAAAATCAAACTGGATTACGAGGGGAATATTCCTACAGTATCGCAGCTCTATACATCTAAGATTGAAGATGTATTTGGACCGGCTCGTAAAAAAACTGACGAACTCACGCAAAAGCATAAAGACATAGCAGCTTCAGTGCAGCGTGTCTGTGAAGAACTGATTATGCATATACTCAATCACTTGTACAAGAAAACAGGATTGAAAAATGTATGTATAGCGGGTGGGGTAGCACAAAACTCGGTGGCAAATGGTAAAGTGTTATCACAAACGCCATTTGAGCATTTGTATATCCCCTCAGCCGGCCACGATGCGGGTATATCGATGGGTGCGGGCTTATATCTCTACAATCACATTTTAGACATGCCCCGCGCTGAGCCAATATATAGTGCATACACAGGAAGCAGATTTAGCAACGAGCAGATAGAGGCCTACCTGAAAGAAAGAGGCGTAAAATATACCCGCCTCAGCGATGAGGAACTGTATGATAAAGTGACTGATAAACTATTAGAACCCGGAGTTGTGGGCTGGTTCTCAGGCAGGGCTGAATTTGGCCCACGTGCTTTGGGTGGCAGGAGTATCATTGCGGACCCACGCAACGCTAAAGCGAAAGAGTTGTTGAACAGCAAAATTAAGAGAAGGGAGAGTTTCCGCCCGTTCGCGCCTTCTATTTTAAAGGAGTATGTGTCAGAGTATTTTACCAAGGTAGAAGATGTGCCATTTATGGAAAAAGTACTGCCCATTAAACCAGAAAAACATGCGGAGATACCTGCTGTTACCCACGTTGATGGCACAGGCAGGCTGCAAACAGTTATGAAAGAGGTAAGCCCAAGGTACTACGCACTTATTGAGGCTTTCAGGAAGAAAACCGGTACGCCGATATTGCTCAATACTTCGTTTAACGAGAATGAACCAATCGTTAATACGCCTGAAGAAGCGCTCAACTGTTTCCTAAGAACGGACATGGATATGTTGGTGTTGGAAAATATAGTGTTGGAAAAGTAATTGCTTGATGAAGGTTAGTATTGTTACAGTAGTATATAATTGTGCGTCCACCATACGTGGTTGTATTGATAGTGTATTGGCGCAGGATTATGATGATGTCGAATACATCATTATAGACGGAGGCTCTAAGGATGGTACTGTAGAGATAGTGAAGAGTTATGGAAACCGCATAGCCAAATTTATCTCTGAGAAAGATAAAGGTATATACGATGCTATGAACAAAGGTGTTAAAATGGCTACCGGCGATATAGTGGGTATTCTCAATGCTGATGATTTCTTTTTCGACAATCATACCATTAGCAGCATAGCAGAGGCATTTCAAGCCGAACCTCAACTCGATGCTACTATTGCCGATATCGTATTTGTCAACGACGACAACACAAGAATATTACGCCATTACAATGCACGCAAATGGCGGCCCGAAAAATTCGCCTGGGGATTTATGCCGCCGCACCCTTCATTTTTCTGCAAGCGACATTTGTTTGATAAACTGGGTTATTACAAAACAGATTATAAAATAGCGGCCGACTACGAATTGCTGATACGCTATTTGTATGTTAACCGTATCAATTATAAATACCTGCCTGTTAAAACCACACGCATGCGTATGGGTGGTGTTAGTACCCGCAATATCAACAGCATCATCACACTAAACAAGGAAATAAAACGCGCCTGTGCAGAGAATAACCTGGGTACTAATTTCCTGAAGATATATACCAAGTATATCTTCAAGCCTTTTGAGTTCGTACTCAACAATCAATAATAGTATTGTGAGAATTCTTATTACAGGAGCCAACGGTTTCATTGGTACCAACCTGGTTGCATATCTAAGGGATAATGTGCCGGGTGTGGAGTTCTTATTCCTGGTGAGAAAGAAAACGGGTAAACCGGGCGAGTTGGTTTGGGAAGAACTGGCACAGAAAAAATTTGATGGTGTAAATGCTGTCATTCACCTGGCGGGCCTGGCGCATGATACTAAAAATACATTGGATGATTCAGCTTACTATAAGGTAAACTTTGAATTAACCAGGCTGCTCTACGATTATTATTTAAAGAGCAAAGCGGATAAATTCATATTTGTAAGCAGTGTTAAAGCCGCCGCAGATAGTGTTGAAGGTGCTTTGACAGAAGATATTCACGCATCACCTGTTACAGCATATGGCAAGTCAAAACTACAGGCCGAAGACTATATCAGGCAGTTGTCATTAGGGGTTCAGGATAAGACCTTTTATATACTCAGGCCCTGTATGGTACATGGCCCCGGCAATAAGGGAAACCTGAACCTGCTGTATAAATTTGCAGCTAAAGGTTTACCATATCCTTTAGGGGCATTTAATAACAAGCGTTCATTTCTTGGTATAGAAAACTTTTGCTTTGTCTGCAAGGAGCTGCTTACCCGCAATATTGAGAGGGGGGTATATAACCTGGCTGATGATGAGCCCATGTCTGTAAAAGAACTTTTCAGTGTAATTGGCAGCACGATTGGCCGTAAAGCACCTGTATTAAACATTCCGAAAGGCCTTGTCTCTGCAATGGCAGGAGTGGGAGATATGCTGAAGATGCCGCTCAATACCGAAAGGTTGAATAAGCTCACAGAGAATTATGTAGTGAGTAATGCTAAAATCAAATCGGCCCTGGGTATAGATAAATTGCCTGTATCAGTCAAAGAGGGAATTACCCGCACTATTGCATCCTTTAATAATAATTAAACTTGTTCCCGGACGCACTTTATTCCTATGATTATGTACTGCTGGCTGTAATATTGCTGGCAGCCATGCTGGTCTACTTCAGGTTGGCTATACGCTACCGCATTATCGATAAGCCCAACGAAAGAAGTTCGCATTTCAAACCGGTAATTCGGGGCGGCGGAATTATCTTCCCAATAACGATCCTCCTATATTTCCTGCTCAACGCTATGCTGTACCCCTGGTTTGCTCTAGCTGTACTTGCTTCCGGAGCTGTCAGTTTTGTTGATGATATCCGCAGCCAGCCGCGTATGTTACGTTTCGGTGTACATGCTTTTGCTGCTGCACTTGTTTTGTACGAAGCAAATGCATATTCCTTATCAATCTGGCTCATTATACCTGCCTTCATTTTTGTAGTAGGTATGATTAATGCTTTCAACTTTATGGATGGCATCAACGGCATTACGGGATTTTATACGCTGGCCGTTTTATTCCCCCTCATGGTTACAGAAACGGAGTTAACCAACTTAGAACTACAGGCTTTTGTAGGTGTTGCCCTGCTCATTTTTCTCATCTTTAACGCGCGTAAAAAAGCCAAATGCTTTGCCGGTGATGTAGGCAGTGTTACTATTGCGGTGATTATTTGCTTCCTGCTGGTGCAGCGCATAGTCACTACCGATGATTATAAATATCTCGGTTTCCTGTCTGTATATGTAGTGGAAACAGGCCTTACCATCATCCAGCGCTGGCGTATGGGCGAAAAGATTTTGGAAGCCCACCGCAGGCATATGTACCAGGTAATGAGCAACGAAATGGGCTGGCCGCATTTGTTGGTAGCTGCTATCTATGCCGCTGCACAGCTGGGCATCAATATGTTCCTTATTAATGCCAACCCCGGTGTTGTGGGACTGGTTATTCTTTTTGCGGTATTAGTGCTGCTGTATATTCTTATTAAAGTGACCCTGCTGAAGAGGGTAGCGGCGAAAGCCTTATAATTTCCTGCCTCGCACCATTTCCCACAGTACTACCCCCAGGCTTACCGATATGTTCAGCGAATGTTTACTGCCCCATTGAGGAATCTCTATACATTCATCGGCTACTTTCATCACTTCCTCGCTCACCCCGCCTACTTCATTGCCAAATACCAGGGCAATTTTCTCTCCTAAGGTTACATTGTACTTATCCAGCATAGTGCTGTTATGCGCCTGTTCTATAGCTATTATTTTATAGCCCTCTTCTTTCGCGGTATTAACGGCATCAAGGGTTGTTGTAAAGTACTGCCAGTTTACGGTTTCCGTGGCACCCAGGGCGGTCTTGTGTATATCCCGGTGAGGCGGCTGGGGTGTATAGCCGCATAGGTATAGCGCCCCAATCCTGAACGCATCGCATGTACGGAAAGCCGAGCCGACGTTGTGCATACTGCGTATATCATCCAGTATCACTATAATTGGCTGTTTTTCAGCATGTTGTATATCTTCATTGCTCAGCCTTTTTAACTCATCCATTAGTTTTTTTACAAACATTCTGCCCTGTTTTCTGCTTTAGCAAAGTTATACCTTTTGCATTTCCACACTAAAAAAATCCAACTTTCACATAATGTGTTTTCTACTCTTTCGTATCTTTGCAGGCGATATTGTTAAATAAGACAAACAGATGAGCACTATTCAACAACCTCTTAACGGTATTCAGTGGCAAACGCAGGAAGACGCTGACCAGGATGTCATTGTCGAGTCTTTGCACAACCTGATTGTATGGAATGATGAAGTCAATACATTCGACCATGTCATTGATTCTTTGATAGATATTTGTGAACATTCTCCCGAGCAAGCGGAACAATGCGCCTTGTTCATACACCACAAAGGAAAATACGGGGTAAAAAGAGGTAGTTTCGACTTTCTGCGTCCAAAAGCAGAGGCATTGATAGACAGGGGTATACAGGCCACTGTTGACTATTAATTTATTTTAAATTGTTTATATGTAGCCCGTACAGCAGTATGGGCTTTTTTTATCCTGGAAATTATAGGTTTCTACCCCTTATTTTAACCATCTACATATTTCATTCTAAGCCTTGTGCTTATTACTTTTGATAAACTCATTTAACTACCTGATATGCGATATACGCTCGTTCTGTTGGCGCTGATACTCAGCAATCTTTCCTACGCAGGAAAAGGAGATAAACTCATTACCCTTGAAGACCTCTACAGGAAGAATACTTTCAGTATGAAATCCGTGCCGGGTTTCAATGCTATGAAAGATGGCCAGCATTATACAAAGCTGGAAACTAAGGATAAAGCTCAGACTATAAACATATACCGCTTGTCCAACGATGGTTGGGTGAGCACCGTATTCAATAGTAAATTGGCTATGGTTGACGGTAAAATGGTACGCATATCCGGCTACGAATTCAGCGACGATGAAACTAAACTGCTCATTAAGTCGGAGCCGGAACCGGTGTACAGGCATTCTGCATTTTACAAAACATATGTGTATGACATTGCCCATAAAAGAATAGAACCGCTGGCTGATGAGAAGGTGCTGCATGCCACTTTTTCGCCAGATGGTTCTAAAGTAGCTTATGTATTGAATAACGACCTGCACTACAAAGACCTGGCTACCGGTAAAGTGACACATGTAACTATTGACGGTGAATGGAATGCCATTATCAATGGTAACTGCGATTGGGTATACGAAGAAGAGTTTGGCTTCACCCGGGCGTTTCAATGGTCGCCTGATGGTAAATACCTGGCATATTACCGTTTCGACGAAAGGAAGGTGCCTGAATACACCCTGCCAATATACAATGGCCTCTATCCTGAAAACTACAAGTATAAATATCCTAAAGCCGGTGAACCCAACTCCATAGTGGAAATTCGTATCCATAACCTATCCGATGGTTCTTCAGTAACGGTGCAAACCGGCAGAGAAACTGATCAGTATATCCCGCGTATCAAGTGGACTAAAGACCCCTCAGCTTTATGTGTATATAGACTCAACCGCTTGCAAAACCATTTGGAATTATTATTGGCCGATGCCCGCAGCGGTGTGTCTGAGGTAATTTATACTGAAACAAACAAGTACTATATAGACATTAATGATAACCTGGAATTCCTGCCGGGTGGCAACACGTTCATCTTCACCAGCGAGCGCGATAAATACAATCATCTCTACAGCTGGAACTGGAAAAACCGTGAATTGAAGGAACTTACACCCGGTAGTTATGATATAGACGGGATAGTTGGGGTAGACGCCAAACGTAAAAAGGTCTATTACACAGCTGCTGAAAACACGCCGCTGGAAAGAAAATTATATGCCATAAACTGGAACGGAAGGGGTAAACAACTTCTGACGCCCGAAGGTGGTACACACAGCATCACATCCATCGAGGGGCATAACTATTTCCTCGATAAATACTCTACATTGAACGAACCACCCATATACTATCTGAGGGACAATAACGGTAAGATAGTACGCACGCTGGAAGATAATATCAAACTGGCGCTTAAACTGGAAGAATATGCATTAGGTAAACTTGAGTTCACCACCTTTAAAGGTGCTTATGGCGATGATTTAAACGCATGGATGATAACGCCACCCAATTTTGATAAAAATAAGAAGTACCCCGTCCTCATGTTCCAGTACAGCGGGCCTGGTTCTCAGCAGGTGCTCGACCGTTACTCGGTAAACAACTACTTCTGGCACCAGATGTTGGCGCAACAGGGCTATATCATTGTTTGTGCCGATGGCACCGGCACGGGTATGCGTGGTGAAGAATTTAAAAAGAAAACCTACCTGCAGTTAGGCAAAATGGAAAGCGACGACCAGATAGCTGTTGCCAAAGAACTGGGTAAACTGCCTTATGTTGACAAAAATCGTATTGGTATCTGGGGCTGGAGTTATGGTGGCTTCATGAGTAGCACCTGTCTCTTCAAGGGTGATGGTATATTCAAAATAGCTATTGCCGTAGCTCCTGTCAGCAACTGGCGGTACTACGATAACATCTATACTGAACGCTATATGCGTACACCAGCCGAAAACCCCGGCGGCTATGATAACAATGCGCCTGAGAAAATGGCAAAGGATATGAAAGGCAAATTCCTGCTCATTCATGGTACCGCCGATGACAATGTACACTTCCAGAACGCAATTATGCTCACAGAAGCCTTGATACAGGCTGATAAAGAATTTGAAAGCGAATATTACCCCGATAAAAACCATGGTATCAGCGGAGGCAATACCCGCTATCATTTATTCAATAGGATGACAAACTTCATTCTTAACAATCTTTGATAATGTATCTTTGACAGATGTCCGGGATAGTTAAGAAGATAGAAGATTTGGCAATTGTTCAGTGGGTAGTACGTACGGCAAAAAGAATCAAATTGCCGGGCAAAGAGCGTTTATCGCTTTACGATGTAAGTATGTTTTTCTTCAGCGAGTTGGGTAATAACCGCTTGTTTGAAAATTGTGCTGCCGTTACTTACAACTTTGTTATGGCCTTGCCGCCTACGCTGCTGGTGCTGTTTTCGCTGGTTCCCTACTTGCCGCTCAAGGGGGTGCAGGATATAATACTGGATACCTTAAGCATTGTCGCCCGCAACGAAGCTTTGTACCGGAGTATGAGTTCGGTGATTACTGACTTTATGAATAACGGAAGGGGAGAGGTACTATCCTTCGGTATTGTCCTTACTTTGCTTTTTGCATCTAATGGCATGATGGGGCTGATACATAGTTTTGAGCGCACGCATTTGTCCGATTATGTTCATAAATCAGACCTGCGCCAGAGGTGGACGGCGATTAAGCTAACCCTATTGCTGCTGCTGGTAGCCATACTTAGCCTTGTGGTACTGATTATACAAAGCCGTGCGCTCAATGATATCTTATTGCTCATATTCCACAATGTGATGGCAGTACGCATACTCAGTGCTGTCGTAGTCACCATGATATTGTTCACATGTATTGCCATTATATACAGGTATGGCCCTTCTTTTACCAGGAAGGTACGGTTCTTCTCACCTGGCGCCATCTTCGCTACTACTTTATGCGTGATTGCTTCAACAATTTTCTTTTTCCTGGTAGATAATTTTATCCAGTACAATAAAATATACGGCTCCATCGGAACACTGATGGCCTTTATGGTTTGGATATGGCTGAACGTATTTATTATACTTATTGGCTACGACCTGAACGTAAGTGTAATGATGGTGAAAAAAACATATAGGGAGGCGAAGAATGAAAAGGCCGGCACTAAGTAGCTTATTAATATCTGTGTCTTTATCCATGCAGTCATGCGGTGGTGAAGACGCTTTGCCGCGTAAAGTGGTATTTACAGAGCATGTGGCCCCTGTATTGTACAACAATTGTACAATCTGTCATCGCCCCGATGGCATAGGTCATTTCGATTTGATAACCTACGAAGATGCTAAACGATATGCCTCCGGTATTGCATTTACAGTAAGGGAAAAGATAATGCCGCCATGGCCGGCCGACCCTCATTATACTGAATTTGTAGGGCAAAAGGTTTTGACGGAAAGAGAAATAAGGATACTTGAAAAATGGGTGGAAGACGGACTGGAAGAAGGCGCTGCGGACAAATTGCCTCCTTTGCCGTCCTTCCCTTCGGGCTCGCTGGTTGGGATACCCGATGTGCGCATACCTGTTCACCCAGTGTATCTCGAAGCCAATAGCGCAGATAAATTCCTGATAGTAAAAGTTCCTTTTGAATTACCTGCTGATACATACGCTGCACTGGTGGAGTTTGTGCCCGGCAGGCACAATGTAGTACACCATGTTAATGGTGATATGGTAAAGTATGATTACAACAAGAAACAGAATGTATTTGAAGGTGAGAGGGTAACAGACATGGTGTTGGACAGTACCATTAAGCTCGCTTTTGAAAAACTTGGCCTGCCCAATGACGATGGTACGTATCCTGTTTTACAGAAATCTGTGGTTAATTACCTGCCCGGTACTTACGGCCAAATATACCCTCAGGGTATAGGTGGTTATTCTATGCCGCGCAAGGGTGCCTTCCTGCTCAATGACCTGCATTATGGTTTCACTGCCGATGAGGCGGTGTGGGATAGTTCTTACATTAATATCTTTTATGCGAAAACAAAACCTGACAGGCCTGTCCAGGAGTTCCAGATGGGTACCCTGGGTGTGTCGCCTGTAGAGCCTGACCTGGTAATACAACCGAATACAGTCAAAAAAGTCCTTACTAAGCTTGTTATCCCTGACGATATTTCCGTTCTTACTGTCAACCCGCACATGCACCTGTTGGGCAAAAGCTTTAAAGCTTACGCAATAAAGCCCGGTGGGGATACAATTCGCCTTATATCTATCCCTAAATGGGATTTTCACTGGCAGTATTTTTATACCTTCAAAAAAATGGTGAAAATACCCAAAGGCAGCACTATCGTAGCTGAAGGGGTATATGACAATACCCGCAAAAATCTGAATAACCCCTACAGCCCCCCCCGCCTGGTGCGCGACAATGACGGCAGTATGCGTGCCACCGACGAGATGTTCCAGTTCATCATAACCTACCTTATGTACCGCGATGGGGATGAAAATATCAGTCTTGAACCGGGCATCGAATAAAAAAATTGGCTATTTAGTCAGGTTTGCTGATATTTATAGGTGATAAAAACATCTATCATGAAGAAAATTGCTGCAATATTTTGTACGCTGATATTCTCGGTATCAGTGTTGGGCCAGAATAATATAACAAGTATAGAAATAGGTTCAGAAATTCCTATGGCTGACTTAAAGATGCAGTCTGTAGACAGAAAAGAATTGTCGCTGAACGACGTAAAAACTAACAACGGGCTGTTGGTCATGTTTTCCTGCAATACCTGCCCGGTAGTCATCAAGAGCCAGGCGCGTACTAAAGAAATGCTGGCATATGCTGTGGAAAAAGGGTTCGGTGTTGCAGTGGTTAACTCAAGTGAGGCGAAGCGTAATGATGCAGAATCACTGAAGGCAATGATAAAGTACGCCAAAGAGCAGGGTTATAAGGTCCCTTATTTGGTTGATGCCGGTTCAAAACTGGCAGATGCATTTGGCGCTGCACGCACGCCTGAAGTGTTTTTGTTCGATGGCAATGGCACCCTGATGTACAAAGGTGCTATGGAGGATAACCCTACTAGCCCGTCTGAATCTACACAGTTATTCCTCAAAAATGCTATTGACCAGGTATTAATAGGTATTATGCCCGATCCGGCAGCCACTAAATCTATTGGTTGCGCTATCAAACGGATTTTATAAATTTGTTCTACATAAGGGAAATTGAATTACCGCTTGTAAAAAAATAAAGAGATGAGGTATTTGCTTTTGTGCTTATTGGCCATTGTTAGTTTCAGTTCTTGCAAGAAGGACTGGGCATGCGAATGCACTCTTTACGAAACTAAAGAAACTCATGTGGCTAAGTACTTCGCTCAAACTACAAAGTCTGAGGCGAAATCATTATGCAACCTCTACAATGATACCTCCAGGAGATGTGAAGTGGAACGTAACTAAACAAAGATTACATACGCTCTAACACTACCGCACTTGCACCGCCGCCACCATTACAGATACCTGCCGCGCCATATTGTGCATTGTTCTGGTGCAGTACATTGATAAGTGTTACCAATATACGCGCACCGCTGGCACCCAATGGGTGGCCCAATGCTACAGCGCCGCCGTTTACATTCACCTGCTCAGGCTTCAGGTTCATCTTCTGCATATTCACCAGGCCTACTACGCTGAATGCTTCGTTCAGTTCGAAGTAAGAAATATCTTCCATTTTCAGACCGGCTTTCTCTACCGCGCGAGGTACGGCTAGCGATGGAGTAGTAGTGAACCACTCAGGGGCTTGCTCGGCATCAGCATAAGCTTTTATTTTAGCAATGGGTTTCAGGCCCAGGGCTTCAGCTTTCTCTTTGCTCATCATTACCAGGGCAGCAGCGCCATCGTTCATAGTGCTGGCATTGGCGGCAGTTACCGAACCACCTTTTACGAAAGCAGAATTCAAAGCAGGTATTTTGTCAAACTTCACATTGAAGGGCTCTTCGTCTTTGCTGAACACGACGGGGTCGCCTTTGCGCTGTGGTATTTCTACGGGTATTATTTCATTCTCAAACTTGCCGCTGTTTACAGAGTTCTGGCTGCGCTTATAGCTTTCTATAGCAAACTCGTCCTGCGACTCGCGGCTGATGTTGCACTCGCTGGCACAAAGTTCTGCAGCATTACCCATAGGGTAGTTGTGGTACACATCGGTCAGTCCGTCTTTAGATAGTCCGTCTATCATCGTTACATTGCCATACTTATTACCCCAGCGCATGTTCGGGCTGTAGAAGGGTACATTACTCATACTTTCCATACCGCCTGCTACTACCACATCAGCGTCACCCAGCATGATAGCCTGTGCACCCTGCATCACTGCTTTCATGCCACTGGCACATACTTTGTTTACTGTAGTACAAGGTACATTGTCAGGCAGTCCTGCAAACTTAGCCGCCTGTCTGGCTGGAGCTTGTCCCAGGTTGGCTTGCATTACACAGCCCATCAGCACTTCATTCACCTCGTTTGGTGATATGCCCGCTTTTTCGATTGCACCTTTGATGGCAAAAGCGCCCAGTTGTGTAGCGGAGAAATCTTTTAAACTACCACCCCAGCTACCTAATGGCGTACGCACTGCCGATACTATATATACTTCCTTCATGTTAAAATATTTTTTTAAAGACCGCCAAAATTAGGCAAAAAGAACCGTAGGGCATATACTTGTGGGTATCAATTCGGTAAATGCCACTATTTATTTCGCTCAGATTTTATTTTTTGGCATGAGTATTGTAAATCATGATATATAGTTTTCACCATAAAACTTAACAAAAAGGATGACACAAGAGGGAATCAGCAAACAACAATATAATGCACTGGTAGCGGCATTTATCTTTGGACTGGCATCTGTAGCTATAGGGCTGCTGGCCATTCTGTATTCATATAAGAAAGTAGTAGACCTGAATGCAGAATACCGGCAGTTACATGCATCAGTCAGTGCATTGAAAGCTGAATCGCAAGGGCCAAAAACTAATAACAGTATAATACCTCCTGCTGATACAGTAAATGAACCAATTATTCAACCTGCTGAAGCAACAAGTGAAACTGGTAACAACAAAACTGCGAAAGCACCTGGATTAGAGAATAAAACTCCTGAAATAAATAAACCTGTAAAGGAAAAGCAATCGAAGGCTGCAACAGGCAAAGTTTCTTCGCGGGATGTCGTACTTACCTATTATCAGCGTAGGGCAGATAACCCCGGCCTTGTGGCTACCTTAGAGGCTTTGGGTTATCGGTTTGAGGAGAAAACCATGGATAAGAATACAGGATTTGAGAAGACTAATTGTATATGGTATGGCGCGGGCGTACCTGTATCAGATGTCAGGAAGGTGGCTATAGCCATGATACAGTCAGGTAATCCTGTTAAAGGCATCAAGCGCTTTGGCCCGAGTATTAAAGACCCTTCTTACAAACGAAATATAATTGAGGTAGGCAGGGAAGAAAAATTTGAAAAGTATTATACCCGGCCTATGAGCATATACGAGGTAGAACATGCCAAATTATAGGATAATTTATCCTTATATCCCTATTCATAAACAGCTGTTAAATATGTTTGTTAGTTTTCATGTATTCATGATAATTTCGTAATTTTAAGAAATGTGCAAAAGATATATGAGAAAACTACCCGTTATATTATCTGTTTTAGCCTTGTCACTATTCACTATCCAGGCAAAAACCAATGAACCGGATGTGCAACCCGTAAAAGTGGCCAACACGGTTTCCGATGTATTTAGTAGCATAGATTTTACCGGTGCGGATAAACTCAATTATGAAGTATTCGCCAAAGCTTATACAGGTTATCAGAACCTGAAGGCAGCTAATAAACTAAGTGCAGCAAAAAACATCCTGACCGTTTCTGATTATTCATTGTCGGCCAACAAAAAAAGGATGTGGATTATTGACCTGGACAGCCGCAGGGTGCTTATTAATACTTATGTAGCGCACGGGCAGGGTACAGGCGAAGAATACGCACAACATTTTTCTAACCGAGAAGGTTCTCACCAGAGCAGCATAGGTTTTTATGTTACTGGCGATACATATACAGGCAAGCATGGTAATTCACTGCATCTGCATGGTATGGACGATGGCTATAATTCAGCAGCTTATGAGCGTGCTATAGTAGTACACGGCGCGGGCTATGTTAGTTCCGACTTTATAGCGGGCACCGGCAGGCTGGGCCGTAGCTGGGGTTGTCCTGCTGTAAGCAATGAATTGGCCGATACCGTTATTGAAACTATTAAAGACGGAACCTGCCTGTTCATATACTACCCTGAAAAAAAGTACCTGGAAACCTGCCAATGGCTGAACAACAGCACAAGTCCGGCGCCAGAGATGCACGCCAATTCGGGCGAGCTGTAATGAAATTTTTTTAACGGATGGCTACCGATTTACTTTCCTGCATCAGGGAATTAATCCTCGCGTCCTTGCCGTATATGTCTTTCAGGTAGACAATGCTGTTCCCATTATCAGCCACAGTAAGATACACAAGGTGTACAGGCAGCGGATATTTGAGTTTTACGTATTTAGTATCGTTCGTGGCTGTTAGCGAATCTATACGTTGACGGTCATATTCCTTACCGTTCATTTCCATCAGTAGGTATTCAGCAAGTTGCAGGGGGTAGTGCAACCGCACGCAGCCTGAGCTCTTAGTGCGATCATCTTTTTCAAAATCATCTTTGCTTGGTGTGTCGTGCAGGTAAATATTCCAGGGGGTGGGCATATCAAATTTCACCTGTCCAAGGGCGTTGCGTTCGCTTGGAGGCTGACGAAATACATAGCTTTTGTAGTTCTCTTCATTTACCTGCGATGCAGGCACCTCATTCCCGGCACGGTCATATATTTTCAATCCTTTCTTATTCAGGTAAGCTTCGCCCTTGCTCAACATACCGGGAATTACATCTTTCTTCATAATACCCGGAGGTACCCCCCATGAAGGGTTGAATACTACATTACTTATAGGTGCATTGAGGGATGGGGTTTCCCTGTCGGCACGGCCGAGCACTACTTTCATATTCATCACCTCTTTGTTATCGTCTGTCAGGTACAGTTGCATTTGCGGTATAATAACAGTTATGTTTGCCGCCTCAAGTTCCTGTGGTAACCAGCGCAAACGTTCTAAATTCACACCCACTGTTCTTTGTAAACTGTCGTCGCCGGTTTCGTGCAGCCTTTTTCTCTCCTGTTTTAGTTTGCTGTACAAAGGGATTTTACTCCGATATTCCTCCAGTGAGGTATAGCCAGGCCCTGCGAGCCTGTCGGCTACTGCCCATGTGGTGTCATTGTCATGGAACCACATGTCATCTGTTTCTTCAGCATCCAGTACGCCCATCAGCAGGTCGCGGGCAGCCAGTATATACGTTTTCGTGAACAATGTGTCATACGCAACAACATCTGCCGGTGCTACATTACCTTTTTGCTTGTCCAGTTTGTTCAATACCTCCGATAGATAAGAAATTCTGTAACGCCCGGTATCAATACCATCTTCCCAAAGTCCGCGTAGTTCTTCAATAAATTCTTCTCCTTTTTTTACGCTGCCATTTTCATCCGTCCAGATAGGGGCAAAAGAATTTTTATGATAAGCGTCATACAATGTAACGGAAAGATTACCTGCTTTTACTTTGGTATCGTCTTTAGCCAGTACAGGCTGCAACTGATGTGCAAATTCTTCTATGTTTATACGGGTTCGGCAAGAAGAGAGTGTGATAAGGAGTAATAAGAATAAAGTAATATTGTTGTGTGAGGCCATGTTGTGTATAGTCATTCGGATTATAACACCAAACCTACTTCAATAGTTCAATCATGGGATCCCAAAAGAGTTGTGTAAAGTTGACTACTGTATCATTTTTTACTTCTATACCTTCCTTTTTCAGTAACAGTTGCATTTTCTCGGGTGGGGAGAAATGATGTTTGCCCGACAGCATGCCATTGCGGTTCACTACACGGTGGGCAGGTACTTTGGGCTTTATATTCGTACTTAGATTCATAGCATAGCCTACCAGCCTGGCGCCCGATTTTGCCCCGATGGCTGCTGCTACAGCTCCGTAAGAAGTAACACGCCCTTTGGGAACACAACGCACCACATCATATATGGCTTCGTAAATACTTTGTTTATCGTTGGTTGTTTTCATCGTTTTCATTGCGTGCTGCCAGTAATTTAGCCCTTTTTATTTCCGGCACGTTTTCATAGTTATAGGGGCAATGCCTGCAGCCTCTGCCACAGCAATGTCCGCGCTGCAGATGATAAGCCTCGGTAAACACCAGCAAACCTTCTTCGTTAATATAAAAATCAATCCCCTGCCTCAAGCGACTTGTGTGTTTTATACCGTTCAGGAATAGCTATCTCCATTTCCGGCAGGGTGAAGGCCAGGTAATAAATAGTCCTGCCTTCTGCCAGGTGCATCTGCTCGTAAAATGTTTGTATAGCCAGGGGGCCTGTTGCCTTGCCCTTGCCATATATGTCAACTATGTTTTCTACTATATTGCAGCCTGTTTCGGTTATCATTTCCAGTGTATAGTCATACAGTTCTTTCGAGTCAGTTTTCAGGTTGATGATGCCGCCGGGTTTCAAAATGCGTTGGTAACGGTACAGGAAACGGGGATGTGTCAGCCTGTTCTTTTCGCGCGATTCGCGCAGGAAAGGGTCGGGGAAAATAATCCATATCGCCTCGACCTCACCTTGCTCAAAATAATCTTCTATTTGTAGTATATGTGTACGCAGAAAAGCCACATTATCCAGTCCTTCTTCCAATGCTTTTTTAGCACCTATGTATATCCTGTTACCCTTTATATCTACACCAATAAAGTTTTTGTCTTTATGTTCCCTGCCCAGCCCAACACTGTATTCACCTTTGCCGCAAGCCAGTTCCAACGTAATAGGATTATTATTAATGAAATATTCATTCCATTTGCCTTTTATACCTTGTGGATATTGCAAAACATTCTTATATTTACTTATAGCTTCAAAACGAACAAGCTTCTTCTGTCCCATAATGGGCAAAGATAATTGTAAAACAGCTAACGGAACATTAACCAAAAACAAACTGCGTATGAGGAAAAAATCTTTACTTATCACAGCCACAGCGGCGATCGTTTATTTAACAGTGAGCAGCTACTCCGGCGGGCCTGCCCATAATGGAACAGGTAATATGACGGGTAGCCCCGGCTCGGCGGGTAACTGCGGAAGTTGCCATGGAGGCGGTGGCGGCACCACTTCAGGCGCAATTGAAGTACGTTTAAAATCAGCGGGCGGCAGCAGTACTCCCGTTACATCTTATGTAGCTGGTGAAACTTATATTGTAACCATTACAGGCGGCAACCCGACTGCCGGTTTGGATGATTTCGGTTTCCAGTTTACCGCACTGAAGAGTTCGGATAACAAAGCAACGGGTTCATATAGCAACCTGGGAACCATGGCTCATGAATTCACTTCTACCAACACTACTGTGGTAGAACATAACGCACCTATCCCCAAAACAGGTGGTGTATACGAAATCAGTTTTGACTGGACAGCACCAGCCACAGCTGTGGGTGGAATAAATATGTACGCTATTATCAATGCGGTAAATGACGATAATATTCAAACCGGTGATAAGCCCAGCAACACAATTTCTCTGGCATTGGTAGACAAAACTTCTGTAGCCAAAGTAACCAGCGAGGTAGTGGTAAAGGCATACCCCAATCCTGTAGCTGACGTATTGACAATAGACCTTAACAAGGCAGATGCAGGTGTTTACACAATACACGCATATAATATCAGTGGTTCAGTTGTGTCTGCAACTGAGATGAATATCGGCCCTGGTAATTATTCCGGCACAATCAATACTTCAGATTGGGCGCCTGGTATGTATTTTATCCAACTGCAGAAAGACGGCTACAAACATGTAATGCCGGTAGTAAAACAGTAAAAAATAAATGAAAAATAAAAAGCGAAACGCCTCTGCATAGCAGGGGCGTTTTCATTGGCACAATACCAGCACTGCATACAATAGCATCATACCATCCACCAGCCCAAGGTAGGCCCGGTCAGATGGGTGTCTGCGGGCATAATCAATAACCAGCTTAGTTGCTATCGCCACCATTATTTCAGCTAATAACCTGTGCAATGACGGATACCTAATATACTGAATGATACTCATAATGATGAACAGCATCATAGATACGCTCATCACATGGTAGCTGCCTTTTATGCCAATCATATTCGGTAGCGTGGCTATGCCGGCTTCCATATCAGTCTGCATATCCCTTATGTCAAACGCTACGCAAAGTGTGAACAGGAACACAAAACGTATCATGATTTCGAAAGGATAGTCAGCCATGGCACGGCTATGGTATACGATAGGCAACACGCTTGTAACAATTGTCCATACAATCGCCAGCACCAGTATTTTTATCCAGCCGAAATCTTTCAGGCGCTTCTTATCTTTAAAAGGCAGCAAGGGAATGGAATAAGAAAATGATAATACTGCCAGCAGCACACACGCCAGCAGTATATTTTGCGGCAGGTAAAATGCAGCGATACCACAACCCGCTATTCCTATACTCATCAGCAGGTAGTGCCACAACCTGTGGTGCTGCGACCAGCCAAACCTGTCAGATAATTCGGGTGTTGATTTCTTGATGAGGTAATGCACATTGTACACAAACAGGGTGCTGCAAAATACCAGCAGGTGCAGGACTGAATAGAGTGGGGGTACAGCGTTGAGCAACAGCCGCTCTGTAGACATACAAAGCCCCACCGCGCAGATGGCAGCAAAGATACTGGTGTATAATACCCAGTTGATAATTATGTGTATGACGTGGCGCAACTATATATAAAAATACGGCAATCAGAGTTGCCGTATTTCAGTATGTTTTTACAAAGGAATGTTTCCGTGCTTGCGTTTTGGCCTCACCTCCACTTTATTCTCCAGCATCTTATACGCTCTTATCAGTTTCTCGCGGGTTACATCAGGTAGTATCACCTCGTCAATATAGCCACGGGCCGACGCCCCGTACGGATTGGCGAATTTCTCCGTGTACTCCAGTTCTTTTTCTTTTAGTTTAGCTTGTTTATCTGGCGCTTCTGCTATTTCTTTTTTGAAAATGATTTCTGCGGCTCCCTTAGCTCCCATCACGGCAATCTCAGCCGTTGGCCATGCATAGTTCAGGTCAGCACCTATGTGTTTGGAATTCATCACATCGTAAGCGCCACCATAAGCTTTGCGGGTAATTACAGTTACTTTGGGTACGGTAGCTTCGCTGAGCGCATACAATAGTTTGGCGCCGTTGGTGATGATGCCATGCCATTCCTGGTCGGTACCTGGCAGGAAGCCGGGTACATCTACCAATACAAGCAGCGGAATATTAAAAGCATCGCAGAAACGTACGAACCTCGCGCCTTTCTTGCTCGAATCAATATCCAGTACACCGGCCAGGCTGGCAGGCTGGTTGGCAACAATACCTATGCTGCGGCCCGCTATACGTGCAAAGCCTACTACTATATTCTCAGCGTATTTTTTATGTACTTCCAGGAAAGAATCTGAGTCAGTTACCTGCTCTATGACTTCTTTCATATCATAAGGCTGGTTAGGGTTTTCGGGTATAATATTGTTGAGTACAGGACGTTTTTCATCACCTGCTTCATAAGCATATACAGGCGCATCTTCCTCGCAATTTTGCGGCATATAGCTCAATAGTTGCTTGATGTTTTCTATACATTCCACCTCGTTGGCACAGGCAAAATGTGTTACACCTGATTTGGAAGCATGTGTCTGCGCGCCGCCCAGCTCTTCACTGGTAACGGTTTCGTGTGTAACGGTCTTTACCACGTTAGGCCCTGTCACAAACATATACGATGTGTTTTCCACCATGAGGATAAAGTCGGTTATGGCGGGAGAATACACCGCACCGCCTGCACATGGCCCCATAATGGCTGACAACTGGGGCACCACGCCCGACGATTTCACATTTCTATGGAATATATCAGCATAACCGCCCAGCGATACTACACCTTCCTGTATGCGTGCGCCACCGCTATCGTTTAGGCCTATCACAGGTGCGCCGTTTTGCAGGGCCAGGTCCATTATTTTACAAATCTTTTCAGCATGGGTTTCAGACAAACTACCGCCAAATACGGTAAAGTCCTGTGAAAATACATATACCAGCCTGCCATTAATGGTTCCGTAACCTGTTACCACGCCATCGCCCTGGTACACTTCTTTGTCCATGCCAAAGTCGCGGCAACGGTGTGTTACCAGCATGCCCACTTCTTCAAAAGAACCTTCATCCATTAGCAGTTGTATACGTTCGCGTGCCGTTAGTTTTCCTTTTTTATGCTGGCTATCTATACGTTTTTCGCCGCCGCCCAGCATAGCCTGCCTTATCTTTTCCCGTAATACAGATATTTTATCCATAATAATTTTAAGCTGAAATTACGGGGCAAACCTAATGTAAATGCAGCAAAAGATTACTATTTCAACATTGTTTTAAGATAATGCGGTATAAATAACCCGTCACAGTGTAATACATTTGTGGTATGGTGAAATATATAGCGGCTTTGGTAATAACAATGATGTTTGCGGGCGGGCAAATATATGCACAGGAAATACCCTCTGTTACAGCGGATAAATTGATGAAAAGGCTGGCGGCGAATGAAGACACCTTGTATATAGTTGGCTTTTGGGCTACCTGGTGCGGGCCTTGCGTTAAAGAACTGCCCGAGTTTGATAAGCTGGCCGATAAATACAAAGGGTACCCGGTAAAAGTGTTGTTGGTGAGTCTGGATTTTAAGAATGACTATCCGGCCAAACTTCAGAAGTTTATCAACAAGCGGAAACTGGCGCATGAAGTATTGTGGCTGAGCGAAAGTAATGCAAATGAATACATACCCAAGATAACTAACGAGTGGCAGGGCTCAATACCCGCTACGTTGTTGTATTATAAAAAACACAGGTGGACGAAATTTCACGAAGGGATGGTGAAAAGTGAGCAACTATCTGTATTGATTGATAAACAACTGTCTGCACGTTATTAATCTGGCGCAGGTGCGAATTATTGAACCATACAAACAGCTCAATAAACTCATAGAGAAGGAGGCCTTTGAGCCTGATATAAGCTGGGGGCTACGCATGGCACTTTCTGCTATGGTGCCGCTGATGTGGGGTATATACACCGGCAGGCTGGCTGAGGCAGGCTGGGTAGCGCTGATGGCGGAGTGTATCTGTTGGGTGGAATTGAAAGGCGACTTTCAGCACAGGCTGAAGCTGCTGGCCGGCAGTTCGGCGCTTGCACTAAGCTTCGCATTGCTGGGTAGTGCTACAGGGCATATCCTGTGGCTGAGTGTAGTATTGATGGCAGTGGTGGGCTTCATATCATCGCTGCTGAAGAATATTGGCAACCGAGGCAGCGGGCTGGCAATATGTGTGTTCGCATTATTTATTTTCTGCAATGCATACCCCGCTGCTACCTGGCCTGAGCTACAGGAACGCACCCTGCTGGTAAGTATAGGTGTATTGTGGAACGGTGTGGCAGCTATTATTTCATCGTTCTTTATACCGGCACAACGGCCTTACCGTAGGTCAATTGCCTTTATCTGGAAATCGATAGAGGAGCTGACCACCACCATATCCAAAGGGTGGGAGGGTACAGGCCCGATGAGCAATGAGCATGATATTTATCTTAAAGAAAAAGAAATACGCAAAGCTATAGATGCATCACTGGAGTTGTTTGAGAAAATGGCCCATGAATCGAACGAAAAGGACGGGCATGAACATATACTGGCCCAGGTGCGCAAAGCAGCCGCAATAGTCGGTGCCCAGGTACTGACCATCACCGAGGAACTGGCTAACCTGAACAGGGGTAAATTAGACAGCGCTATCAGGATAAAAATATTCACCATACTACGTGCTACAGAGCAGGCGCTGGAGCGTATGGCTGTATATACCATCAGCCCCGAAAAAGCTGAAGAACTGATACTGCGTTCCCGCATCAACAGGTTGTATAAACTGGCAGAGCTGCTGAGAGAACGGTTGCAGGTAGAGGATATTGCAGATAAGAAACATATACTTCGTTTTGCACAGCTTACCGAGCGCAATACCAGAATAATTGAAGCTGCATTCAACCATTTGCAGGGTATAGTAAACGAGCGCTCTATGATTCGTTCTTATTCACTAATGAAAACCATATTTATACTGCATCCCAAATATTGGGTAAGGTATATCCGGATATTGTTCAACTTCAACACCTTTACAGCCAGGTATGCATTGCGCACAGCCATAGCGGCCGCTATAGCTATGTTTATTTATAAGTTCTGGAACATCGACCATGGCTACTGGATACCGTTCACGCTCATCATAGTAACACAGACATACTTCGGTGCTACATGGAATAAGGCGCGTGACAGGGTGATAGGTACTGTAGCCGGTGGCCTGGTAGCGGGGTTGTTGCTGAAACTGCCAACAGGTTTGTACCTGCAGGAAGCCTTACTCTTCCTCACGTTTATTCCCATGATTTATTACCTGCGCAGGAGTTATTCTGTGGCTGCATTTTTCATTACTGTCAATCTGGTACTGCTGTTTAATATCAACAGGGAGTTGAACGATATGGTGATACTTACGCGTGCCTTATCCACCATTGCCGGTTCCGCCATAGCATTGGTAGCGGGCTTCGCGTTGCTGCCTACATGGGATAAAGAATGGCTGCCCAAACACCTGGCCAGTGCGGTATATACCAATTATGTTTACTTCCTTGCTGTTTTCTTCCCCCGGCCCGAAGATGCAACATGGACAAGATATAAGGGGAAAGCTGAATCTGCTAATAGCAATGCATTCGATTCATTCAACCGCTATATGGAAGAGCCATCATTCCGTAAGCGACCATTTGCGATATTCTACTATATCATTACCCATAATATACGCGTCACTCGAGAGCTGAATAATATAGAACTGGAGCAGGGGAATGATACAGGAGAATCTGATGCAATAACCATACAACGCCAGCAACAATTGGTGATGGATTGCCTCGCGGCATTTAACGAAAATATACCCTGTATCAGGAAACTGGACCCTGAAACAGATTTTGAAGTATTAGCTGCAACACAGGCTGCTCCTCAGTTTCAACCACTAACCCCGCACCAGGAAATATATCTTGAAAAAATGCTGGTGGAACTAAAAGCTATGCATAAAGACCTGGCCGTACTGGCCGAAAAGCTGCCGCGTATCATGCAGTTGTAGTAGATTGCAGTATGAATTATTTAGGTCACGCCCTGCTGTCGATGGGAGACGAAGAATTGCTGGTGGGCAATATGATAGGTGATTATGTAAAAGGGCTAAAGGCGCTGGAGCAATATCCTGAAGGTATAAGGCGCGGCATACTGCTGCACAGGAAGATTGATTCATTTACAGATATAGCGCCGTCATCATTGCGTGCGCAGGTTTGGTTCAGGCCAACTTATGGTTTGTATGCCAGTCCGATTATTGATACCTTGTTTGACCATTACCTGGCTACCGACCCTCATTATTTCCGCACTGAAGAAGCATTGCTGAGTTTTACACAGGATGTGTATAAAATTCTAGAAGCATATCAACACTATTTCCCTGAAAAATTCGCAGCATTTTTCCCATATATGCGCGAGCAAAACTGGCTGTACAACTACAGGACTATGGCTGGCGCACGCCGCTCCCTGCAAGGCTTACACCGCAGGGCGCAACACATGCAACCTATTGAAGATGCTTACAATACATTTGTAATCCGATATTATGAGTTGGGGCAGTGTTATTACGAATTTATTGAGAAAGCTTATAAGTTTGTTAATGATGAGTTAAAGAAAAACATCCCTTGAGCATATCGTTTAAATTTGTACGCAGCAGTTGTGTCATGCAGAAAATATTAACCACCGTTACTGCCATTGTTTTGTTTTTGTCCGCTAGTATCTTTTGTAGCAGGGTAGCGACTGCATGTCCCAAATACATTGATGAACCCAAGAAATTTGGAAGTGTCAAAATATATTTTGAAGACACTACAACAGTAGAGTACCAGTTGATGAAATATAAGCTGGATTCTTTTTACCGCATTCAGGTGGCAGGCGGCTTCAATGGCAGTGTGCTGATAGGATACCAGGGGCATATTATATACGAGCGATATTTTGGCTATGCAGACAAAGGTACCGGCAGAAGGCTCACACACGATGCATCTGTACAGTTGGCCTCTACATCCAAAACATTTACGGCAACTGCTATCATGTACCTGCACCAGCACAAATACCTGAATATAGACCATAAGGTGAAGGACTATCTGCCGAACTTTCCTTATGCGAATGTGACTATTAAAATGCTGCTCAACCACAGGTCAGGCATACCCGATTACCTGAAGTGGTACGCACGGTACAGGAAAAACACCATGACACCTATCTACAACGATGAGCTCATGAGCATGTTTGTGCAATATAAACCAGGACTCGAGTTTTCGCCCGATACTCGCTTTAAATACAGCAACAGCAATTACGCTATACTGGCCAGGCTTATAGAAGAGGTGACAGAAATGACCTACAAGGATTTCATGCACCAGTATTTCTTTGAGCCAATGGGCATGAAAAATACTTTCGTGTACGACCCGGCTGAGGGTTTACCCGGCAAGGCTACCAAGAGCTACCGTTACAACTGGGTAGAGTACCCTGTTATGTTTGCCGATGGTGTGTATGGCGATAAGGGTATCTACAGTACGGTGCGTGATATGTACCGCTGGGACCAGTCTTTTTACTTCTATGAATTTTTAGACAGCAATACAACAGAATATGCTTACGGCCCTTGTTCGTTTGAACGCCCAGGTATCAAAAATTATGGTCTTGGCTGGCGCATGTATTGTTACCCCGATGGAGATAAGGTAGTATTCCATAACGGTTGGTGGCATGGCAATAACACCGTGTTCCTGCGTTTTATCAAAGACAACTTTACTATTATAGTACTGGGCAACAAGTACAATAAGAACATCTACAATCATGGCCCGGCACTATACCGCTTAGTCAACAATTCTCCGCTCTCTTCCGGTTTCGAAGAGGAAGGTTTTGAATAATTCGCCGTGTGCAGCAATTAACCTTCGAGGGTAATCAATGTTTTCTCCACCTTGTTTTTTACAGGTTTTACCGTTTTCAGGTACCTGTAAATCGCTTTCAGGTCATTATCGCTCATCCTTCTAAAGGGCCCCCAGGGCATAGCGCTGTGTTTGATGATTTTTCCTCCCCTCAGCCTGTTAATAAAGGTCTCCTCCGACCATTCTGCTATCACACCTGTTTCGGGGTCTGGTGTCAGGTTCGGCGTTATACAGGCGTATTTTGTCGGCTCAACAATTGATTCCATTTGGAAGCCCCCCGCGAAATACTCACCTATAAACGCTCCCGTTAGCAAATCTCTCTTGGTATGGCAGCCTGCACAATTGGCAACACTGTGCGCCAGGTATTTCCCATATTCAATAGAAGTATCCGGTGTGATGCTTTTCAGCACTTCGCCACTTGGCCCAACAGGCTCAATTTTGAATGCATTGACAATTTTGCCCAAAACATTCAGTTGTGTAGCCGGCACTTCATGTTTTATCGGCTCCGAATTCCTGATATAAGACAATATAGCCGAAAGGTCTTCATCGCTGGTGTTATGAAAGGGCATAAAGTCAAACAACACTGTGCCATCCCTCCTTACTCCATACCTCAACGACCTGGCCAATACGCTGTCCGGCACATTGCCAATACCTGTTTCGGGGTCCGGAGTGATATTCGGTGCATAAAATTCCCCGGGAGGTATTTTGAACACATATCCGCCGATAAGGGGTACTTTACCGCCTTCGTTGATGATATCCAGTTGAGACTGATCGCCATGGCAATCGGCGCAGTGTGCGGGGCCATATACTAAGTACTCGCCCCTTGCAAGTGTAGCGCTGTCGTTGGATATATGTACCTGCGGATAAGGCGCTTCATACGTTCTGCTTTGGCGGGCAGAAACATAGATTGTAATGCCAATAATCAGTAACAACAGGACAATGCCTGTCCATTTGAGGATTTTCTTAAACATAGCTGTAAGCAGTTAGGGGTGTAATATGAGAACAAATATAATGCGTGTTTTTGGTATATGCAATAGAGTAAGATATGTTTTGCTGGAAAGAGCTTTATAGTATTGTTTAAAACAAATAAGGCGCTGTTAATCAGCGCCTTATTAAAGTTTATTTTTAGTTCTTTTTAGTTTCCTAAGTAAGATTTGAGTAATTGGCAGCGGGTGGTTGTACGCAGCTTTGTTATAGCTTTATCCTTAATCTGGCGCACACGCTCACGGGTCAGGGAGAACTTTTCGCCTATATCCTCCAGGCTCATGGGGTGCTCAACACCTATGCCAAAATACAATTTAATTACATCCCTCTGGCGGTCGGTCAATGTACCCAGCGAACGCTCAATTTCGCAACGCAGTGAGTCGTAATGGGACAGTTCAGAATCGGCAGCATCAGAGTTCGGGTTTTCCAATACATCCAGCAGGGTGTTGTCTTCGCTGTCCACAAAGGGGGCGTCAACAGATACGTGCCTTGCAGCTACACCAAGTGTTGTTTCTACTTCTTCGGTTCCGATTTCCAGCAGGTCTGCCAGTTCTTCGGTAGACGGTTCACGTTCAAATTCTTGTTCCAACTGAGAATAAGCCTTGCTTATTTTGTTGGACAGGCCTACTTTATTGAGGGGCAGGCGTACAATACGCGACTGCTCGGCCAATGCCTGCAAAATAGACTGGCGAATCCACCATACGGCATAAGAGATGAACTTGAAGCCCCTGGTTTCGTCAAAGCGTTGTGCCGCTTTAATGAGGCCCAGGTTTCCTTCGTTAATCAGGTCGCTGAGGGAGAGGCCCTGGTTTTGATACTGTTTGGCAACAGATACAACAAAACGCAGGTTGGCCTTTGTGAGTTTCTCAAGCGCTATCTGGTCGCCTTGTTTGATACGGATGGCCAGTTGCACTTCTTCTTCCGGGGTAATCAAATCTACTTTACCAATTTCCTGCAGGTACTTCTCGAGGGATTGGCTTTCACGATTCGTAATCGACTTCGTGATTTTAAGCTGACGCATAGACATAGGCAGAACTATAATTTTTTAATAAAAAAAGAAATAAACCCTTACGGGATCCCTTAAAAAATGTCATTACTA
>CALEZD010000107.1 GCA_937928385.1 uncultured Bacteroidota bacterium | reverse complement strand
GTTTTCGTGCACGGCGTGCCAGGTATGCTGACAACGATTTGGCATCACGATACGAAGTCGTCACCTTTACAATTAACAATACCCTAAAAAATTCCACAGATTACTATTTTAAAAAAACTGACATACCGATATTTCTGCTGGATTATACCACGGTCTCTCAAAACAATTTACTTCGCAACTTCCTTTCAAACGAAATAAAAACTAAATCAATAGGTGCCCTGTACTGGGAAAAATGGGAAAAATCATATTACCGCAAACAAAAATTGATTGACATATACGATGCTACATTGTACTTTGACAAAACAACTTCAGCGGTCGGGCTAAACACGATTCGTGCGGATAGAAACATAGAATAATGTCAGACCTGCAACAGTACATACAATCCTACTTTGAGGTAAAGAGCAATGACCTCGCGGCTATTGCTTCAAAGTTTCAATACAAAGAAGTAAAGAAAGGCGACTACCTGCTGAAGCAAGGCAGGCAATGTAACCAGCTTAGTTTTATACAATCAGGATTAATCAGGATATACACTACGGTAGAAGACAAAGAAGTAACGCAATGGATATCCACCAAGGGGTACTTCGTTACCGACCTGGCTTCATTCGTCTTCAACACACCCGCCCGTTGGAACCTGCAGGCACTTACTGATTGTGAGTTATACACCATAGAAAAACCTGATTACGAATCGCTTGGCAATACAATACCCGACTGGCACCGGTTGGAAAAGTTGTTCATTGCCAAATGCTTTATTATACTGGAAGAACGTGTCAACAGCCACTTGTTTATGACAGCAGAAGAGCGGTATAATAAGTTATTTGAATTACAGCCCGGTTTATTTAACCAGGTACCCCTGCAATACCTCGCATCTATGCTGGGCATGACACCCGAAACCCTCAGCCGCCTGCGCAAGAAACAACTGGGTTGATTTCTTGACCTATATCAAGCCGGTGCCTTCATATCCGTCCGACCTTTGTTGTAACAAAAGTAAAGTACAATGAAACGTATTATTCAAATAGAAGAACTGGCTATGACAGCCGCAGCTATTTACCTGATAGGCCAACTGGATATTACCATGGGCTGGTGGCTCTATTTCTTATTATTTTTCAGCCCGGATCTGGGTATGTTGGGCTACCTGGTAAATGTAAAAGCCGGCACAATTACTTACAACCTGTTCCATCACAGGGGCATCGCTATTGTTATTGCCGCGTTAGGAATAATGATAGCTAGCCAATATGTATTACTGGCCGGGCTTCTCTTATTCGCTCACGCCAGTTTCGACAGGATTTTCGGGTTTGGCCTGAAATACTTTACGGGCTTTAAGCATACACACCTGGGAGTGATGAAATAACATCTTTGAGTCAATATCTTTCTTATTTTTATACTTCACTAAAACCAAAAAAATTATGAAACAATTAAAAACCTTGATTATTGCTGCGATTACTGTCATGGCTGCTGGCTGCACCAAGGAAGTTCAAACTAATGTAAACACTCACGACCATCGGACTTTAACCCGGACTGTTGGCCCGATTACGTTTTCAGGCCAATTGACATGGTTCAGTTTCGGTACGAGAGAAGAAACTGAACCGGGTGTATGGCAGTGTCAAAGTTCTTATGACCACTGTCAATACCAATATGTAGATAATATTGCCGAACATGTTGTTGTAAATGGTGAGGCCACCGGGGAAATAGGATACGATGGCTCAACACTCATCATAGCCCTCGATAAAAATTCAATGACAAGTACTGACGTACAAGGATATTATTCGAGAGACGGTGAGTTTCATCTGGATGCAAACGGATTCTTCGCTACATCAGGTTTTGATATTAAAAATATAGACGACGCTGACCCAAACACAGTTGGAGACATACATGTTGACGCGGGAATATACCCGGTGTATGAAAACGAAAATTCTATACTGGTCGTATTTGACGAACCATAACATTACTATTCAAAACTACGGTCGCCACCTTGTTAACCCAAGGTGGCGATTGAATTAACAGCATAACCGGAAATTTACCGACTAGCACGGACTCAAATGGGTCTCGGAAAAATGTATATTACATGATATTTAATATCATGTTCAAAACACTTAGTCTTACAGTATTGCTACTGCTCACAATCGCTGTATCAGGACAAGAAAACCGTAAGCTTATAGATAGCCTGCAGTTACGATTGAAAGTCACGAAACCTGCGGACAAAGCGGCTATGTATAATGAGTTGGCAAATACTTTCCGTTATATATCCGGCGATACAACACTGGTATATGCAAAATCAGCAGTTGAATATGCTATCAAACACCATGACAAGAGAAATGAGGCGGAGGCATATTTGCTTATAGGATATGTATTCAAAGATCGTGGCCAATATCAAGATGCAGTTACCTATCAACTCAAAGCCATAAGACTTTGCGAACAGACAGGGGACGAGAAAAAGCTTGCTTCAGCATATAATACAATTGGGATTACATATAAAAAAATGCGTCGTTGGGACGAAGCCCTGGCATATTACATGAAGGCTAATCAACTGGCAAAAAACACAAAAGATACCGTCAGGCTATCCTTAATTTATAATAACATCGGTACTATATACCTTGAAAAAGAGGACTGGAAAAAAGTTGAAATATATTACGACAGTGCACTGAAATACGCTGAGCTATCTGATGACAAGCGTGCATTGGCAACCGTATTATCGAATATGGCTGATTTGTACCGGGCGCAATTCAAATATGACAAAGCTGTTAACACGTTGAAACAATGCCTGGAATATGACAAGGCCAACATGGATAAGTATGGCATGTACATGTCCTACTTTCAACTGGCCAGGGTGTATAGCGAAATAAAAGACTATGATAAGTGGAACCAATATGCCGACTCAGCTGATAAAATTGCCTTACAAGAACAACTGCAGCGTGAGCGGATAGACCTCCTGTCGTGGAGGGCAACAGTTGCGGAATGGCGGGGTGACATTAAATCAGCTTATAGATATTACAGGCAAGCTCGTGCTATTAACGATTCTTTACTTACAGAAACTACCGCTAAACAGGTATCAGAACTGCAGACACAGTACGAAACTGAAAAGAAGGAGCAACAGATAGCACTACAGCAATCGGAACTAAAGAGCAAAAACTATATCATCGGTAGCATATCAGGTGTATTGCTGCTAGTCGGCTTACTGGGCTATTCCTCTTATCGCAGGTATAAACTCATACAGCAGACCAAACTGCAACAAGCCGTGCTGCACCAGCAAGAACTGGCTACACAAGCTGTGCTGGAAGCCGAAGAAAAAGAGCGCCAGCGCATAGCAGGCGACCTGCACGATGGCGTTGGCCAATTGATGAGTGCGGCCCGTATGAACCTGTCTTTAATTGAAAACGAACTGAATTTTGAAGATGATAGTCAAAAGGCAGCCTTCGATAAAGCGCTGTCGCTGGTAGATGACAGTTGCAGGGAGGTACGTGCAGTATCGCACAACATTATGCCCAACGCATTGTTGAAAGCTGGCCTGATATCGGCTATCAGGGAATTTATACAGAAAATTGATCAGCGCGCGCTGGAGGTAACATTATATACGGATGGTATTAATGAACGTCTGCCTACTAATGTAGAATCAGTATTGTACCGTGTGATACAGGAATCTGTAAATAACGTCATTAAACACTCCCATGCCAACAAGCTGGATATCACCCTGATAAAAGATGAAGAAGGTATCAGCATTACGGTAGAAGATAACGGCAGGGGCTTTGACCTGAAAAACATAAGCGAAGGCATCGGCCTGAAAAATATGCAGACACGTATACATTATCTGAAGGGCACTATTGAGTGGGACACAACACCCGGCAAGGGCACAGTCGTTATTATACAAGTCCCGGTGGTTGAAGCCTGATATTCATAAGACAAACTGCTGTACCTTTAGGCGTTTAATAAGCCAAAATTACATCTTTCAATCAATGAAGATAAAACTTATACTTCTCGCTATTGCTGCTATAGTTGCCGGCGGTACAACATCTCACTCGTTCGCCCAAGGCAATAATGTCATTGCAGATTTCATCAGCCAAAACCCTGACAAAAGCGCTATATACATGTTGCAAAATGGCAATGTAATAGCTGACATCAATGCCGACAGGAAAATGCCATTGGCAAGTACTGTTAAAATTATCATTGCCATTGAGTATGCTTACCAGGCAGCAGCCGGCAAAATAGACCCCATGCAATGGATAGATACGGCTGAACTGGACAAGTACTACATACGCAATACTGATGGTAACGCCCACCCAAAATGGCTGTCGTATATGAAAGCTATGACCAGGCTGCAGAATGGCAAAGTTCAATTGCAGGAGGTAGCTAAAGGCATGATAGACTTCAGCTCCAACGCCAATACTGAATACCTGCTGGACCTGCTGGGAGTAGACAACGTGAACAAGCGCCTTACAGCGCTCGGCCTTGCTAATCATGACTCCCTATATTACTTTGTAAGCAGCCTGGGTGTGCTCAATGGCAAGACAGTGCCTGAACTGGAACAGCTATCCATGCAGGAGTACAGAGCGCTATCTGCCGAACAACATAACAAAATGAAGGCCGAGCCAACCTACAAGAACAATATCGTTTTCCTTCCGCTGAACGTGCAAAGGGTATGGAGCGACCGGCTGCCTGCTGCTACTGCAAAAGACTATGTATCGGTAATGCAGAAGATTAACAGCAGAACCTACTTTGACAGCAGTACACAGAAGCACCTGAGTATAATGATGGAGCGGCTGATGGATAACCCGGCCAACCAGCAATGGCTGAAACATGCCGGTATGAAAGGCGGCTCCACATCGTGGGTGCTGACTAAAGCCCTGTATGCTACTACAACTACGGGAGAAGCTACGGAATTGGCTTACTTCTTCAACGACTTGACCGATGAAGAATTTGAACAACTGTCCATGAATATGAACAGCTTCGAACTGGCCGTACTCACCAATCGCAACGGCGCCAGGGACGCTATAATCAAGACACTGAACGGGCAATAGATATACTTTGTACTAATGGCTTGATATTTGTATACAACCTTGCAACACCACTGTATGGAACTGGACAAGAAAGAAAAAGAACTACTGGAATCCGCCCTCGACGATTGGGAAGGCAATAGCCTGCTGACCAAAGACAAGGCTGATGAACTGCGTAGTACCATTTCGCTGAAGAAGGCGAATGGGCAGATAGCCCAGTATTTCTTCATCATAGCCATTGCGTGTACCCTGCTGGCATTCGGCGCTATCTTCATAGATGATAAACTGCTGGAGAAGATACGTATGTACTTTGATGTAGGTAATATCATCATTGCTATATCCTGTACATTGATTGCTTTGGCATGGTTCATTTACCTTTCAAAGAAACGTAAGTCCATCAACTCGCTGGTGTATGAAGTGTACATGGTGCTGGGCGGATTGGTGGTTGTGTCAGGCCTGGTGTACTACTGCAAAGACATTGGCTTCGGGCCCCAATATACAGGGCTGCTGGCGGCAACGGCTGTCATCGTATTCGCACTGAGCGGGTTCTTTAAATCGAGGGCGCTGTGGCTGGCGGGTATACTTGCGCTGATGGGCTTGTATGGTTCCTTCAGCGAGTGGCAGCAGAACGAACGCAACCTCTTCCTGGGCATGAACTACCCTATGCGGTTTACACTGTTTGGTGTGTTCATCATTGGCATGGCCTTTTTGCAGAATACTATCAAATCATTACGTTTTTCGCAGAGGCAAACCTATGTACTCGGGTTGCTCATATTCTTCACCGGGCTGTGGGGCGTATCCATCTTCGGCAACTATGGCCGCTGGGAAGAATGGGAACAGGTGCGACAGGTGCAAGTGATTGGCTACTCGGCTGTGCTGGCCATTGTGTCCATAGCAGCGTTGATACTTGGCATCAAGTACCAGGACGATGTCACCCGCGACTTCGGTATTATCTTCATACTACTCAACCTGTACAGCCGTTATTTTGAGTTCTTCTGGAACACCACCAACAAGGGCATCTTCTTCCTGGTGCTGGCTATATCTTTTGCCTTGGTGGGCTGGCAAATAGAGCGACGGATGAAGAAGGCCAAACAGCCATGATGCCACGGTATTTGCGTATTATTGCAGGCTGAACACAAGGTATGGCAAGGTATTTCCTGGAAATAAAGTATGACGGACTGGCTTTTCATGGCTCGCAGGTGCAGGGCGAAACACCCACTGTACAACTGGCGATTAACAAAGCCCTATCCACCCTGCTCAGGACTGAAATAGCCTCCTTTGGCGCCAGCAGGACGGACGAGGGCGTACATGCGCTCTGCAACTTCTACCACTTTGACACAGAGCAGGAGTTGACAGCCAACTTTGTGTACAAGCTGAACGCCATACTGCAACCACAGATAGCCATCAATAAAATGTACCTGGCCAATGACCCCGAACTGAACTGCCGTTTTGCAGCCATCAGCAGGCAATACAGGTACAGGCTCTATTGGCATAAAGACCCGTTCAAATTTCAAAGAGCTTATTACTTCCCTTACCATATAGACAAGGAACTGCTGCGTGAAGCGGCGGCTATACTGCCTGAATACACGCACTTTGAAAGCTTCTCCAAACGCAATACCCAAAGCAGGACTTTTATCTGTACCCTCACCGACTCGCACTGGGAAGAGCATGGTGACGAACTTCATTATGTAGTACGCGGCAACCGTTTCCTGAGGGGGATGGTGCGCGGACTGGTAGGTACTCAGCTACAGGTGGCAAGAGGCAAAATGAGCATCGCCGAATTCAGGCAGGTGATAGAAGCCAAGGATTGCACCCTGGCCGATTTCAGCGTACCTGGTTTTGGCCTGTACCTGGAAGACATCAGCTATCCTGATGGGGCGCTGACTGAAATAAAGAACTAACGTTTCACATCTACCGAGGTGACTAATTCCAAACCCTTTTTCCGTTCTACGTAAAAGTTGATGGTCTTTACCTTCTCGAAACGAGGTATGGTGCAGACTGCCATCGGGTTAGTTTCATAGGTCAGCATTTTGCCGCGTAGTTTATTGAAATCGCAATAGACCTCAACGAAAGTACCCGCCTTCATAGATATACGGTTGAACTCGAGTTGTATATCTTTTTTGGTAGCGGGCATGATGAGCACCAGCATCCACTCTTTACTGAAATGCGGGGTGTCCGCCCTACCCTTACCAAAGAATTTTTCAAATTCCTGGGGTTTGGTTATCACAAAACAATTAGGCCCGTCTTTCAGCATAGCATCGCTGCCGCTGAAGAAGTAACCAGAAAGCTTTTTCGCCTGTACCTCTGTGGGTTGAGCGTTGGCATCAATGTTGACCAATGATAACATCAAACCAAGAATTAAAATCCATATACTACGCATGCGAAACCGATTTTTGTTTGCTTTGAGAAAAGTATGGTTTTGACCACTTTAAATATCCTGATTGTAGTAACAGGAATAACAAAGGAACAAAGAAGAAAAACTGCATAACAAATACAATCCCTAAGAATACAAGCCAAAAGTATTTATCTTTTAGCTTTATTTGTTTTGAAACTATAAGCTCTACGATAGCTAAAAACCAAAACAAGCCGGATAAGACGAGCACCCACAACATAATATCATCGCTATGTGGCCAATGTTGAATTTTAAACAGAGCTGCGATACAAAATACTGATACCCCGAAATAGAGGCACACACGCATCACTAACCTTATATAGTTTAACCGCTTAACCATAAAAAGCTACTTCATCCCTGCCATCGCTGTTGCGCAGGGCGCGGAACATACCGGCAGAATTAAAACAGAACAGGCCATTGCCGCTGCCATCTACCGCTATCAGTCCGCCTTCGCCGCCCAGCTTTACCAGTTTATCTTTCACTACTATATCACATGCTTCCTGCAAAGACAGTCCTTTGTATTCCATGAGGCAACTGATGTCGTGCGCCACTACAGCACGCAGGAAAGGTTCACCATGGCCGGTGCAACTGATAGCGCAGGTGGTATTATTGGCATAAGTACCTGCGCCTATCACAGGGCTGTCGCCTATACGGCCAAAACGTTTGTTGGTCATACCTCCGGTAGAAGTACCCGCTGCCAGGTTACCTTCCGAATCGCAGGCTACGGCGCCTACAGTGCCAAATTTATAGTCAGGATTGGCATCACCACCTTTCAGGTTATCGCCCTTATGGTCCAGCTGGTAGTGGTCGCTGTCGCGTATCTCCAGCCATTGCTCATAACGTTCTTTATTGAAAAAGTATTCATCGGGCACTATCTCTATACCGCGTGTGAGTGCAAACTCAGAGGCACCGTTTCCGCTGAGGAATACGTGGTTGGAATGTAACATCACCTCGCGCGCCAGCTTGATGGGGTTTTTGATATTGCGCACACCCGCAATCGCACCCGCTTCCAGCGTCATGCCATTCATCAGGGCGGCATCCATTTCGTTCAGCCCTTTCTTGGTAAACACCGCTCCCCTGCCCGCATTGAACAAAGGATTGTTTTCCAACTCAACTATTGCAGCCACTACGGCATCCATAGCGGTGCCGCCTGCGTTCAGTATGCTGTAGCCAGCATCCAGGGCCAGCGTCAGCCCTTCAGTATATTCTTTTTCTTTTCCACCTACTGTTTCGGGTGTCACATTTCCTGCACCACCATGTATCACTAATGTAACGGGCATCTATCTATTCTTGTTTTTATTAATTGCTGATAATTATTGTAAATATGCTGCTGTAATATATTCCCCTTCCGTTTCTACCTCTATATGTTCCTTGAGGGTAGTCGATACACTCTGGCCAATGATATCGGGAGTGATGGGGAATGACTTGTGCCTGCGGTCAACCAGTACGGCTATGAGCACCTTTTTCGGTTCAAATTTCAGAATGGGGGCCAATGCGTACAGCAGGGTTTTGCCCGAGTTGGCTACATCGTCTACCAATACCAATGCCTTATCTGACAGGTCTTCATCAATCGTGATTTCCGCCGCAAGGGGTTTTCGTTTGTTCATCTTAACTATGATGAGCTCCACCTTCAGCGGGCTGATTTCCTTCAGCCTGCGGGCCAGGCTTTTAGCCACGATTGCGCCGCTGCCTTCAATGCCTATGAGGGTAACTGATTTTTCATTGCTGAAGTGCTCCCATATTTCGTAGGCCATGCGCTGCATCTTCCAGTTGATGCGTTCTTTATCGAGGATGATTGTGCGTTCTTTACCCATAGTCTGTTTCTATACCTTTTTAATGCGAGCGTATTGCGGCTACAGGATCGAGGCGGGAGGCGGAACGTGCAGGGATAAAACCTGCCAATACTCCAACCGTAGCCGAGACGCCTATGCCTATGAAAAAGTTTTGTAAAGATAATGTAACAGGGAAATCCACGCCATAGGTAAGTATAGCCGCCAGCAGCAATACCAGGACGATACCTACCAGCCCGCCGGTAATACAGAGCGTAACAGCCTCTACCAGGAACTCCAGTAATATACTACGTGAGCGGGCACCGACTGCTTTTTTCAGCCCTATCATTTTGGTGCGTTCCTTTACCGTTACAAACATGATATTAGCAATACCAAACATCCCCACCAATAATGACAAAAAGGTTATTGCCAACCCAACCATATTTATTCCGCTGAACATGACATTCAATCGTTCGGTTATCTGGCTGAGCTGGTTGACTGCGAAATTGTTCTTCTCGCCCGGCGGCACCCTTCTTATCCTGCGCAGTGCACCTTCCACTTCCAGCCGGACATCCTGCACGTTGACACCAGTACCTGTCTTGACGATGAGCGTGGGGTCGTTATTGAAAGAAGTAACATCGACCATGGCGGCAGCTGTATAGTAGGGATATATAATACCCCTGTCGAAGTTGAAGCCGGATATGCTCTGGCCTGATTTGCGCATGACGCCCACCACGTTGAAGCCCCTGCCGTGGAAAGTAATTTTTTTGCCCACGGGGTCGGTGCCGGAGGGGAACAGCGTCTCCGCCACTTCTTTACCCAGTACTACTGAGTTGTTGCCACCCTCCGTTTCAGACAAACTGAGGTAGCGGCCATTCTCTATTTCCACACCCTGTATCTTATCGAAGTTGGTAGTAACCGCATAACCTGTTATACCTGATATTTCCTGGTCGTAATGCTTGATGGTGAGGCCACCATCGCGGTAAGAGAGCGCCGCGTAATCAATAGTTTTTACATCGCGCTGTACGGCCTTCAGTTCTTTGGGCCCCATACTGGGCCTGCGCAGGAACTCCCACCATTTGTATTCTCCCCCCTCATCCATCCAGGGCCAGCGGCCTATATACAGTACATCGCTGCCGAGGCTGGAAATCTCGTTGCGGATATTGTTCTTCATACTATCCAACACGGTAAACACAGCAACAATACAGAATATACCGATAGTAACCCCCAGCAGTGACAGGAAGGTACGCAGCTTGTTGACCCGCAACTCGTGCATGGCCTGTACAACGCTTGTATATATGATTTGCCCTAAGTGGTTCATCCGCCAACAAATTTAGTGTTTCCCTTTGAGGATTGCTCATAATCGGGCGCTAACTACGATCCGGGGGAAAATACATTTTTCCAAATGTGTTGTATGGCTGCTGAGGCTGTTTCTTGTTTTGTTCCTTTTTGTTGTCGGCATCTGCATGTAGTTGGCGTACTTCTTCTTCTGTAAGAATATGTGGTGGCGGGGCGGAGGCTTCGGCCGCTTTGTTCTGACTGTAAAAGCTGGCGCACATCAGGTCTTCAGCCTGTAGTTTGCGTTTTTGGTAGAGGGCGAGATATTGGGGGTAGAGGGGGGAGTTTTGCAGGGTGAGTCGGACCCCTAAATCCCCTCCCGCTGATGGCGGGATAAACTCCGGGGGACTTGTATAGTGCGTGGAGAGGTGTTCTGTGGTGTTTGAATGTTGAACCGTAGAGTCGCTGAGGCGCAGAGGGGGGTGGGTTTGTTCCGGCGCGGGTTGGACTCCTATACCGATAGCTATCGGTACCCCTTGCTTGGGACTTGTGGTTTGTTCCGTTTTGTTCCCTTGTTCTTCTGTGAGCGTTTGTTCCGGTGCGGGTAGCCTGCGCGAGTCAACCCTTCCGTCACTCTCTTCGTTCGTGCCACCTTCCCTAAAAACAGGGAAGGAGCCTTTTTTTGTGGTTTGTTCCGTTTTGTTCCCTTGTTCTTGGGTTAATTTTTTTCGGGTGCGGGGGAG
>CALEZD010000106.1 GCA_937928385.1 uncultured Bacteroidota bacterium | reverse complement strand
GCAACCAGGACCTGATAACTGCTGCTGACCGTGGTGGCAACCAGACTTTCAGTGTAAAGTATAAAGCTACTCCCGGTTTTGCTTATCCTGCAGGCACTTATGCTGTAGATGTAGTTTATACCGCTACACAGGAGTAATAAAGATTGTCTCTCTCGTTGTAATATTAAAGCAGCCCCGTAAGGCTGCTTTTTTTGCATTTCCGGGCTTTGCTCAAGTTGTTAATCGGTTGTTAACGGTTTGCAAACCGCTGGTTAACAGGCCTCCTTTTGTTTGAACAGACTACCGGGTCTATACATATTTGCACACACTACAATTAATATCATTAGCAGCATATAGAGGAAAGAGAATAGCTGCACTAAAAGAGGGATTAGCAACGGTAAAAAAGATTGATGTGACGATGCGGTATATGTATACTGCCGGCATTTGTAAGAGTCTCTCTCTTATCCCTTATATACAGAAGCCCTTTTCAGGGCTTCTATTTTTTTGTAAATAAAAAGAGCCTGCCAGGTATTTGGCAGGCTCAATAAGAAAATTTTAAGCGGATTACATATTCTGCCCGGCAACCAGATGTACCTGCAGGTTCACCTCGGGGCGTATAAACTTATCGCCAAGGCTCTCGTCATTGCCATATACTATATTCCATTGCGTACGGTCAATATTGAAGTTGGCATCAGCGGTTATTTTATCGCCTTCCATATACACCTTAGCGGGAAAGGTTATGCTTTTAGTTATGCCCTTCAATGTCAGGTTACCTGTAATAGTATGTGTAGCATCTTTCATTACCAGGTTTTCTTTGTCAGTTATGCCTTCTGTTACATTAGTTATTTCAAATGTTCCCTCAGGATATTGCTCTACATTAAAAAAATCACCGCTTTTTAAATGGCCTTGCAATTTGGCATTCCCTTCTGCATCCTGGTCATCGGGAGTCACACTGGCTACATCAATTACGAAGCTTCCGCCTTTCAGGTCGTCTCCGGATACAATAAGATTAGCATCTTTCAGTACAAAAGTACCGTGATGCCTGCCAACAGGCTTAGTGCCTATCCACTCTATCTTACTTTCTGATAAGTTGGCTTCATAAGTAGCTCCTGACACTTGTTCCACATTTTGCGCATCTGTTGTTTCCGCGCTGTCTGCCTTAGGCGCCTCCTTGCAGGATACAAACATCATAGTACCTGCAAAAATCGTCAATAATAATTCTTTCTTGTACATACATTAATTGTTTAAACACGAAAATATGATAATTGCAGATGTATAGCGTTATTTTTGTGCTAAATATTATCTATAGACGTATAATGAAAAGTATAACACCTGCAGAATTGCATAGTTTGAAGGAAACTGCTAAAAGTATGTTATTACTGGATGTAAGGGAGGAATGGGAACATGCTGTATATAACATAGGTGGTGTTAATATTCCATTGGGCGACTTATTATCGCGCAGGGGTGAATTGAGTATTGAAGACGAATGTATTGTTTATTGCGAAAAGGGTATCCGCAGCGCAATCGCCATTCAACGGCTGGAAGCCCTGGGCTATAACAATCTGCTGAACCTGGAAGGGGGAATGAGTGCCTGGAAGAAAATGACAGGCCATTAACACTGCCCCTTACGCGGGATTATTATTATATCTATCGGCTTTAATGTTGTAAAATTGTTTCCTTATACTCTTGTTACCGGTTTTAATAGCGGCGCAATATCATGATTGTTTCTTAATTTAGGCTTATGCAGGAATTAACCTTCACAGAGGAAAATTATATCAAGGCTATATATACTATCCAGAACAGGAATGAGTCAGGAGAAGCATCGGTAAACGAGATAGGGGAACGTATGCAAACCAGGCCTGCAACGGTGACAGATATGTTCAAAAAATTATCTGAAAAAAGCCTGATACATTATGAAAAATACAAGAAAGTCAGGTTAACAGATGCCGGAACTAAAATAGCGCTCAACATCCTCCGTAAACACAGGCTATGGGAAACCTTCCTATGCGATAAACTCAATTTTTCTTGGGACGAAGTACATGAAGTAGCCGAGCAACTGGAGCATATCCGCTCTCAGAAACTTATAGACAAGATGGATGAGTTCCTTGGGTTTCCTGAATACGACCCGCATGGCGACCCGATACCCAAACAGGATGGCGCCCTGCCTGCCAGCAAAGCGATTCCTTTAAGCGACATGCCAGAGCATATCCCCTGTGTATTTGTAGCCGTAAATGACACGTCAACTCCTTTTCTCCAGCAATTAAAACGGTTCAACCTGGAGATAGGGGCGGAGCTGACCGTAACAGAGCGTATGCCATACGATAGAAGCGTTTGGATAACCAACAAACAGGGGGACAACTACCAACTGTCTGAAAAAATTGCAGGGAATATTTTTGTTGTATAGTTATTTCTTCAGCGGTTGCTTATAGATAGGTACGGTAGAGCAAGGCTCACCATACATCAGTGATTTTACTACGGGCCTTAGTCTTTCTGTTGCTGATACGTAAGCAGATTCAGGCACAGCTTTATCTCCGCAGCCCTTCAGCACCACGCGTTTGTCTGCATAATCTTTAATATCTATTGCGCTGATGCTTTCAGAGACAAGTTTGTTGTATAGCTCATTGGCCGTTCCAAAATATATTGAGACAGTAAATGGCTGAAGATAAGATGCAATAAGCATGTACGCCCATACCGGCACAATAGCATCTGCTGAACAATATATGGCTGTATGCTTCCCTTTGTATCCTTCCCAGTAGTGTGTTTTCATGGATTCCCGAAAGTCCTTTTCTTTCAGTATCATTTCCCTGAACAGGAATGGTTTAATGTCGAATGCAATGATATCATCCCTGTCCGGCAGATAATTAGCCAGGTCTATGGTGATGATACCGCTTTCCGCCACTTTATTCACTATTGCATCCATACAGCAAAGTTACGATACCTGCACACTAAAAAGAAAACAGCCGCACCTTGGTGCGACTGTTTTTGCTGATATACTCTTAAATCAAGTTTATATTAGAAGTTATCTACGTTGTATTTGATTTTTGCCTTGCCCTTCAACAACTCTGTTATTTGTGATGAGATGGTGTTTTTGGCTTCCATTTGCATCATTTCCCTTTCGCGGGTTATAAATGTTGTGTCCTGCTCTGGCCGGCTGTACCTTGCTTTTACTGATATGAAATATACCCCTGCCTGCCCTTGTATAGGCTTAGACATGGTGTTTAGTTTTAATCCTTCGTAAAAGCTATATCCTACAAGCTTGGGTGCATAACCCGCAGCGGCTGTAAAAGAGTTGTTTCCCCTGAAAGAATCCAGTGGCATAACTTGTGTGGAAGCAGCAGCAGCGATTTCAGCAAGCGATTTTTTAGATTCGTATTTTTTAGCCAGTGTTTCTGCTTTTTTACTGTTCCTCACCATTGGCTCAATATTCGCACGCAGGATGGTATCCAACTCCATAACACCTTTCTTTCTCACATTTGTAAGTTTTGCCACTACATATTTTCCTGTAAGCTGGAAAACGGGTGATACATCCCCAACATTCGAATTATACATCCATTTGATGATGTCTCTTGACGGGCCTATACCATATACAGTGAAATCGGAAACCTTGATATTGTCCGCAACCAGTTTTTGCAGTTTGTTCTTATTTATCTCTTCGTCAAATGCTTTGGCAGAATTGCTGTTACCGGCAAATTCTGTCGCTTTTGCGTAAACTTCATTTTCGGTTTCGTCTCCCGCATACAATGGCTTGGTAATGGTAGCTAATTTGAGCGCTTCTTCATATTCCCCGTGGCTAAGTATTTCAATATAATGGTAGCCTGAATAGCCATTGCTTTCGACTTTAACAACAGTGTTTTGACCGGGCTTATTTTCAAATACAAAATCGCTGAATTCTTTAACCAGGCCGGCTTTTTGTGTGAAAGGGAAACTGTACTCGCCGCCCGTTTCTTTACTTCCGGGGTCGTCAGAATATTTCTGCACCATTTCGCTGAAAGGAGTGCCGGACTTAATAGCAGCAGCTACACTGTCAATTTTTCTTTTAGCGATGCTGTCTTCCAGTACCGCCTGTCCTCTGTCGGCGGTTTTTATAAGTATATGCCTGCATTTTACTGAGTCCGGATACATTTTTTTATCCAGTACTTTTATCAACTTGTATTCTTCGTTTTCATACACAGGGCCCAGCACGGTACCCACCGGCAATTTATATACAGAGTCCGCATACATTGATTTGTAATCAGCTTTCATAAGATAGGCTCCGTTGAATGACTCTTCCGAATTTCTGTTTACAAAACTCTCAATGTCACCGGCGTTTATGAAATCTTCTTTTATTTCGTTGAGTACACCCAATGCCCGTGCTGTGTCTTCTGCCCCCGGCATCACGTTGAATGCTACATATTCAATAGCACGAGTATCTTCTTCGTTAGTGTATTCCGATTTGTGCTCCTTAATATATTTTTTATAATCTTCGTCTGTAAGCTTTAATTCTTCATCACTTATCGATTCGTAACTAATGCTAACATAGTCTATGTTAGCCATAGATGCCTGCTGTTTTGCACGAGCCTCTACCAGGAACTTGGGCATATACACTGCAGCCGTGAAGAGGGTGTTGTATTTTTTGCTGAGTGCGCTGCGCAGAATATATGATTTGTATGTTTCCCAGTGTTGGCGAGCTTTACCGGTAGGGTCCAGTTGGTCCACTTGTTCTTCAAACATTTTCACATACTGAGGGTCAAACATTTTAGTATCAGGGTTCTGGAACGCCTGGTAATTTCTTACCCCCGGGTCTGGGTCATTACCATATATCATATCCTTTTTCTCCGCTTCGGTTATGGTTAACCCAAGTTTTTCAGCCTCAGTTTTTACCAGCTCTTCTTTTATTAGTTCTTCCAGTGCCATAGAATTCAGTTGGGCACGGAAATTATCATCTATGGTTTGAGAACTGCCGTATAGTATCTCGTATTCTTTTGTGCGCTGGCTATAGGCTATATAGTCTATCTTCTCACCATTTACTTTCACTATACTGGTGTCGTCGCCAAATAAGTTACCACTTCTGCTGCTGAGTGCGTCCATTAATATGAATGCTACCAATGCCAATGCAATAACCCCACCTGCGAGTTTTGCATATTTCGTCCTGATTTTCTGTATTACAGACATATAATAATAGGTTCTGACTTTTTGTTGTAAGGACGGCAAATTTATATGAAAAAATGTGATTTTGCCTACAAGCGGGCTTTTTAATGAATTATTTATTAAAATAAGGGCTCAAAACCCTTTATTAGGAGAAAAATATATAACTACTAATTAGTTATTCGATACCAGCTGTGAAAATCACTGAATAACCTCTCTATTTCCTGTAGTTTATCCAATATTTATAAATTATTAATGGAAGTTTATTTTTTTGTTATGTTGATAACCCTGTTTTTCCACAGCTAACTAGTATGTGTATAATCCTGAATTTTCTAACAGGTAGGTTTATTCACATTCCCTGATATTTTGTGAGAAAACCTATTTAACGCATATTTATACTGTGGATAATGATAGAATTACACGGGTAAGACTTCACTTAGTTAACTTTGCAATAGTGGTAACAAAATAATACCCCCATATCCACAGCCCTAATTAATAGTAGTTCATTTTTTAAAAGCTTTTTTTATTATTTATTAAGATGGTTGATAACATCAAATTGGCTGCTGCGGACGTTGAAAAAAAAGGATTCCTCGATATAGATATAGATCCTACTCTGGACCTTTTTGAAGAAATAGAAAAACTTAAAAAAGATAAGAATGCGATACTACTGGCACACTATTACCAGGAGCCGGATATACAGGATATAGCCGATTATATAGGTGACAGCCTGGGGCTTGCGCAGAAAGCAGCAGCTACAGACGCGTCAATAATTGTATTTGCCGGTGTACACTTTATGGCAGAAACAGCGAAAATCCTCAACCCGGGTAAAAAGGTACTTTTGCCGGATTTAAAAGCAAGATGTTCATTGAGCGACAGTTGCCCCCCTGTATTATTCAAAGCTTTTAAAGATAAGCACCCTGACCACCTGGTTATTTCTTATATCAACTGTTCAGCAGGTATTAAAGCTTTGAGTGATATTATTTGCACATCTTCAAATGCCAGGGCTATTGTGGAGAGTTTGCCTGCAGACCAGGAAATAATATTTGCACCTGATAAAAACCTGGGCGCATATATCAACAAAGTTTCGGGCCGTAATATGTTGTTGTGGAATGGCGCATGTATGGTACACGAATTATTTTCTATAGAGAAGATAACGAAATTAAAGGAAAGACATAAAGAAGCCCTGTTCATTGCTCACCCGGAATGTGAAGAGGCTGTATTGAGGATAGCAGATTTTATAGGCTCAACCACTCAATTGCTTAACTATACAAAAAAGAGTAAGTCAAATACATTTATTGTTGCCACCGAAACAGGGATATTGCACCAGATGCAACAATTGTCGCCGGAAAAAATATTTATACCGGCACCACCGGATAATGCTTGTGCATGCAATGATTGTCCGCACATGAAGTTGAATACGCTGGAGAAACTTTACCTGTGTATGAAATATGAAATACCTGAAATTACCATGGATGAAGAATTGCGCATAGCTGCCAGGAAGCCAATAGATAAAATGCTGGAATTAAGCAGGCAGTTGGGTCTTTGATATAGGATTGTCACAAAAACCTTAAAGCTGCTAAATATGCAACTTCTTTTTGTTTTCAAGTCAAATATTGTGTATTTTGGTACACTAATAAATTTTGTATAACAGAAACAGGGAATACTATGACAAAATTCAACTTTCTAACTTTTTTACTGCTGATAGCTGTGGCTTTGCCTATATTATCAGTAGCGCAGCCAAGAATGGGTGCCTGGGGCGATTCTGCTGATGTAACCAGGAACAACTATTACATCGATTATGTAGGTGGCAGGGTAAATATTGCCAGCCCAAGCTCAATTGCAGGGCCGCTTATCCATACAATTTCTAATGATGGTAATGGTGCTACAACAGAATGGGGACAATCTATTGAAGGTTTATCCAGCCCTATTCTGAATGTTAATATAGTAAAAGCCGACCCGTACGAAGCATGTGGTACCTTAAACAACGCAGCCGCAATTAACGGCAACATTGCTATTATTAAAAGGGGCAACTGTGAATTTGGCGCGAAGGCTTTAGCGGCACAGAATGCAGGCGCTATAGCTGTTATCATTGTTAACCATTTGCCCGGCCCACCGGTTGGTATGGGTGCAGGCGCACAAGGTGGCAGTGTGACAATCCCGGTAATCATGGTATCTGATGTAGATGGTGCCAAGATAGAAACAGCACTGGGTAGCGGCAATGTAACCATGAATATGGCTATATGGAGCAATGGTTATACAAATGATTTAGGTTTTGTAGATAGGGGCCTTTCATTATGGCATGCATTCTCAGTTCCTTTTTCACAGGTAAGCGGCGGCACAAGTTCGTTGCAATACAATGGTATAACAGGCGCCGTAGTAGCCAACTTTGGCTCGGGCACATCTACCAATACAAAAGTAAAGGCTACTTTGAGTTGGACCCCAACAGGTGGTAGTACCAGTGTTGTAAGGGTTGATTCAGTTACTATACCCGGTAGTTTTGCAGCGTCTGACTCTATTTTCTCACCACGTGTAGATGGTGGTTACAACCTGAACCCCTCCGGTACAGGCCGTTACGATGTAGAGTATGAGCTGATACCATCTTTTACTGATGATTACCTGGGTGATAATAAAGCCAGCTATTCATTTTATGTTGATAACCGTGTGTTCTCTAAGGGCAGGTATGATTTCAATACAGAAAGGCCTTATGTAGGAAGCGGTTCAAGGTTTGCCAGCGGAAACCCTTTCTTATGGGGACCAATGTATTACATGGAAAAAGCAGGTTACCAGATAGAGCATGTTAAGTTCTCTGCTTCTAAAACGTTTGACCCCAACGACAACAGCATGGCCGGCAGGGGTACAGTGAATATTTCTGTATGGAAGTGGGTAGATGCCAATTCTGACTCTGTAATGGTTGCAGGTGAGTGCTCGTTGGTGGGACTGGGCAGCTATACTTTTGCCGGTACAGATTCATCAGGACAGACGCATACCGTAAATGTTAGCGATGCGCTTAACCCTGGTACGCCTACAGTAACCGAAGCCAACACATGGTATTGGGTTGCTGCATCAATGCCCGGCGACCTGTTCCTCGGTATAGATGGTGTTAGTAACTATTTCGTACGTTCATGGATAAGGAATAACTCCACTGCCAAAATACGTGAACCATTCTCACCAATATACAATGGTACTTACCAGGATTATTTCAATGCAACATCTCCTAACGATGTACCTGCTCACTATCCTTTTGAGCGGTTTATAGCCCTTGAAGATTCTATTAAGTTCTCTCAGCAGAAAAACGGCTATGTAGCTGCACTACCTATTCAGTTGTCATTGTTCAAAGTGGATGTTAACGAAGTAGAAAATAAAGGTTTTGATATAAGCGTATATCCTAACCCGGTTAATGATGTAATGAATGTTTCCCTGAAGCTGGATAAGCAAGCCAACGAAGTGCAGTACGCTGTACTGAATACTGTAGGTGCGGCAGTAATGCAGGAAACACACCGTAATGTTACTAACGATACATATACAGTTTCAACAGCACAACTGGCTGCGGGTACATACTATGTGGTTATTAATGTAGATGGTGAAATACAGGCTAAGAAGTTTACTGTAATCAAGTAAGTTTTTAAGAATAGTTTTTCAACGGGAGCTGTTATTCAGCTCCCGTTTTTTATATACAGTTTTACCTTTTACTATTGTAAAAATGATATTGACATTCGGCAGTTCTTTTTCGGGGATTTCCATAATGTCTTTATCCAGTATTATTATATCAGCATCTTTTCCGGGTTCAAGGCTTCCTTTCTCTTTTTCCCAAAAAACACTTTTTGCCGCCCAGGCTGTCATTCCCATTAACGCTTCTTTACGGCTCAGTTTATTTTCCGGTAGAAAACCATTTTCCGGATGACCGTCTTTATCCTTACGGGCAACAGCTGTGTAAAAGGTTGCTAATGGATTAATTGCCTCAACCGGGAAATCTGTACCTAAGGCTATCCAACCATTTTGTCCCAACAGTTTTTTATATGCGTAGGCAGTAGGTAAACGCTCTCCACCTAATCTTTCGCCCGCCCAGGGCATATCAGATATGGCATGTGTTGGCTGAACCGATGGTATGATTTTGTACTTGGAAAACCACGCATAGTCTTGATAGTCAACAACTTGTGCGTGTTCTATGCGCCAGCGCAAATCATTATTTTCGGGTAAAAATTCGCTATAAAGCCTGAGAATCGCACGGTTGGCACTATCCCCTATGGCATGTGTGCACAACTGCAAATTATGGGCTTTAGCTAGTGCGGCAATTTCCCGCATTTTACTGATATCAGATAGCAGCATACCCAAATGGCCGGGCATATCTGTGTAAGGTTCTAACAGGCACGCCCCTCTGCTTCCTAATGCGCCATCAGCATACAGCTTTATTCCATTGATTTGAAACTGTTCTCTTTTATAAAACCCCTTTGCTGCATAAGCATCTAAAGTACTCTCGTCCTGGGCTAATAATATTGAATTGCCAATACTTAACTTATGTTGTTCGTATAATTGTTTCAAAACAGTTATTACATCCGCTTTCACTCCACAATCTACAACACTCGTTAGCCCAAGTGAGAAGCATTCTTTTTCTGCCGCTTGCAGATATTTGATTGCTTCTGCCAAAGGTGGTAATGCAGGTATAATATTTTCTACAGGCTCTGCTGCATTATCAATCAATATTCCCGTAAGTTTTCCGTTTTTCTTTTCTATTATTCCACCATGGATAACAGTGTTTAATGTTATCCCGGCCATATCCAATGCTTTCTGGTTGCATAGCACAGCGTGCCCATCTACTCTTTTCAATATCACCAGTTTATCAGGATATAGACTATCCAGCGCGGCTTTATCAGGAAATTCTTTTATTTCCCAATCGTTCTGGTCCCAGCCACGGCCATATATCCAATTGAGGGTGTTTGTTTTATCATACTCCACTAGTTTTGCCAATACTTCTTCATACGACTTAGTTCCGACGAGGTCTAGTCTATAAGAGCTTAAAGCATAGCCGCTGAAATGGCAATGAGCATCTATAAAACCAGGGTACACGAAACTGCCGGATGCGTCAATCGTACTATCGGAGCTATATTTGTTCGCGATACTTGATTTATCGCCAACGGCAACGATTTTCCCTTCATTTATAGCAATGGCTTCGTATTCATTGAATTGGCTGTCTGCCGTATATACCTTAGCGGCCAGTATTACCATGTCTACCTGTTCTTTGTTGTTACAGGAGGCAAATAAGATTATCAGACATGGGATTAAGAATCTTTTACGCATAATTATAGTATTTGTTCCACGTGGAACTATAAAGTTAATCTTTTGTGTGGATGTTTCACGTGGAACAGAGATCTGTTTAAAGGACGACGACAATATGTTTCACGTGGAACAAATCTAATAAAATAGGGGCCCGAACGGCCCCAGTCTTATGTATGTGATTGATTATCAACATTAAAGAGTATATCCTATGCCTATTCTAAGGTTAATGAGGCCATTGCCTGCATGTAAAGCCGGCACATAGGAGTTAATACCCCAGGGGCTTATGGTCATTGTTGCTGTACTGGTAATAAAGAAGCGCTCTATATTGTATTTGGTGGTATAATTGATACCGAATTGCATATCATTGATACTTGTTTGCCTGACACGGCTTTCTGCCACCCGGCCATCACTATAATAGCGGTTTGTGGCAATTTCTGTCCTCTCGTTAAGTACAGCAACGGCTGTGATACCTAAATAACTGCTGAAATTTTTCATTAATGGGCATTTGTCCTGTAAAAATGGGCAAGACAAGTTGTATTGTACCGATAATCCAAAGTCTATGTTATGATTCTGTATCTCAAGACTTAGGGGTTCATAATCAAGAGGAAAGTATGTTTGGAGCATTAACGGTGTTTGATGGTAGCCATAGTTGTATTGCGTCGTGTTAAATTCAAAAGCAAAGCGGCTTTTTGTTTCATATCGCAGAAACAACTGCTTTTCCCAGTAGCTGTGCCTGATGCCATCCTTTACTGATGTTACGTCTAATGTATTACCAACACCTGTCCTAAATCCGGCTGAAACGCCCTGTGCGGCTGCATTCTGTACAATTGCAAGTGCGAGAATAATATGGAATAGATATTTCATAGCGTATCGTTTGATATAAAATTAACGAAAGTTGTTATTCAACACGCCAATCGACGATATTTTAATGCCTATCCCTTCGTAACTTTGCGCCCTTATGTTTCCTGAGTATGATGTAATAGTGGTAGGTGCCGGCCATGCCGGTTGCGAAGCGGCGGCAGCGGCAGCCAATATGGGCTCCAAAGTGTTGTTGATAACAATGAATATGCAGACCATTGCCCAAATGAGCTGCAACCCGGCTATGGGTGGTATAGCCAAAGGACAGATCGTACGGGAAATAGATGCATTAGGCGGGTATAGCGGTATCGTGAGTGACAAGAGCATGATACAGTTTCGTATGCTGAACCGCTCTAAAGGCCCCGGTATGTGGAGCCCCCGCACACAAAACGACCGTATGCTCTTCGCCCAACTGTGGCGGGAGATGCTGGAAAATACCCCAAATCTTGATTTCTGGCAGGATATGGTGAAGGGCCTTATCGTTTCACGTGGAACGGTGAAAGGAATAGTAACAGGGATGGGGCAGGAGATATACGGAAAGACCGTGGTATTGACCAATGGAACCTTCCTGAATGGGGTAATACATGTAGGCGAAAAGCAGTTTGGCGGCGGAAGAATGGGCGAAAAGGGTGCTACAGGCATTACCGAGCAACTGGTTGAACTGGGCTTCGAAAGCGCCCGCCTGAAGACAGGCACCCCCCCGCGGGTAGATGGCCGCAGCCTGGACTACAGCAAGATGGAGATACAGGAAGGGGATGAAGAAATAGTGGGGTTTTCGTATTTACCTGTAGACAGGATCAAACCGGAACAACAGCGATGCTGCTGGATAACTTATACCAGCAATGAAGTACACGAAATATTAAAGACCGGCTTTGAGCAGTCGCCCATGTACCAGGGCAGGATAAAGGGCAGTGGACCGCGCTATTGCCCCAGTATTGAGGATAAAATCAGCCGCTTTGCCGAGCGGGAACGCCACCAGTTGTTTGTAGAGCCCGAAGGCTGGAACACGGTGGAGATCTATGTAAATGGGTTCAGTACTTCATTACCGGAAGATGTGCAGTTTAAAGCGCTGAAAATGGTACCGGGTTTTGAGAACGTTAAGTTCTTCCGCCCCGGTTATGCTATAGAGTACGACTATTTTCCGCCTACTCAGCTCCAGTTCACATTAGAAACCAAGCTAATCAGTGGTTTGTACCTCGCAGGGCAGATTAATGGCACCACAGGCTACGAAGAGGCCGCCTGCCAGGGATTGATGGCAGGCATCAACGCCCACCGCAAGGCGCAGGAAAAAGAACCCGTTGTGCTGAAACGCAGCGATGCCTATATAGGAGTATTGATAGATGACTTGATTAATAAAGGTACGGACGAGCCTTACCGCATGTTTACCAGCAGGGCGGAGTTCCGCACACTTCTGAGGCAGGACAATGCCGACCTGCGCCTGACACCGCTTGGCCACGAAATAGGTCTCGCATCGGACGAAAGGCTGCAAAGGGTAAACGAGAAGAAACAGGATGTAGACAGAATCAAAAGCATACTGGCCGAATATCCTGTAGAGCCAACAGCCGCCAACCCTTTCCTGGAAAAAATAGGGTCTTCGCTAATGACGGAAAAAGGCCGTGCTATGAAACTCTTGCTGCGCCCGGGTATCAGCCTGAAAGAGATGATGCAGGAGATTGCGGGACTGAAAGAAGCTATCGGCAATACTGATGTACTCACGCTGGAACAGGCGGAGATTCAGGCAAAGTATGAGGTGTATATTGAAAAAGAAAAAGAGCTGGTGAAGAAAATGGCGACGCTGGAAGATATGGTCATTCCACAGTCTTTCAATTACGACAAACTCACAGCCCTGTCTGCCGAAGCCCGCCAGAAACTCGCAAAAATAAAACCCGGCACATTAGGACAGGCAAGCCGCATCAGCGGTGTCAACCCCAGCGATGTGCAGATACTGATGGTGTATATGGGGAGGTAAAATTCTTAATCCCGTACGTGCAGGACTTATCTTTGTAATGTTCAAAATGATATTAATCCCTTAGGGGCCGGGTATGTCCGTCAAAGATTCCATAACTCGTTATTGTCAATACCAGCTGCGCTGCCATAAAGAAGTGCGCAATAAGCTGTACGAGTTGGGCTGTACTACGCCTGAAGTAGAGGAGCAGATTATTGACCTGATACAAACGGGACTGTTAAACGAGGAAAACTACGCCCGTGCCATAGCCCGTGGCAAGTTCCGCATGAAACAATGGGGCAGGAGGAAAATCGTGGAACAATTAAAATTTCAACAGATTTCAGACTATTGCATCAAAAAAGCACTGACCGAAATCGACGAAGAGGAATACATAGAAACACTGAAAACACTGGCAGAGAAGAAGCTGAAAGAACTGAAATCAGAGAAAAATATCTTCACCCGCAAACAGAAAATATACCGTTACCTGGTACAAAAAGGCTACGAGAGTGAATTGGCCGGCGAAACCATTAACGAAATCTTAAAAAAATAATTCGCAACAATACACGCAGGAATAGGTTATATTTACATAAACCATCAGTATATGGTACAGCAGGTAACACAAGGCGTAAGCATTACAGTAGAAACATTTTTTCAGGCGGAGCAATCCAACTCGATGACGAACGAGTACCTGCATGCCTACCGTATTACAATTGAAAACCTCAGCCCGACACCCGTTCAACTGCTCAGCCGTCATTGGTATATATCCGATGCATATTATGGCACCGAAGTGCGCGAAGTTGTAGGTGAAGGTGTTGTTGGCGAACAGCCGATTATTCAGCCCGGCGAATCATACCAATATATTTCCGCAGCCAACCTGCGTTCTGAAATAGGCCGCATGCGTGGCACCTACGAAATGGAGAACCTGTTCAACAAATCAAGGTTTACTGTTGATATTCCCGAGTTCCAGCTGCTGGCTCCGTTTAAGATGAACTGATTTTTTACTTAAACATGCAATTCTTCGACGTCCACCAGGGATGTATTTCGTAAGCTAATCTGCCGGCCTTTATCGCAGGGTCGCTGTTCAACAGTGTTCTTACCTCCTCTTCCGTAGGGCAGTCGAAGATAAATATGCCCCGCCAATTACCATTATCGCCAAATGGGCCGGCAACAACTATTTTGCCCATTTCAGCCAGGCGGTTAATATTAGCCATGTGTCCGCGCTGTAGTTCACTGATAACAGCCGTATCTGTTATTTCGTGCCTGCGTTCCCCTTTAGTCAGCATCACGAAATAATACTGTTTCATCTCAAAGCCTTCCTCAGCCGGAGCGGCTTTAGTTTCTTTTGTTTGCGCAAACGCTTGTATTGTCGAAATGCTCAACAACAATACCAGGAATATGTATCTCATAAATTAATGTTATTAAAAGGCAATATAATGTCTTTTCCCGGCTTTATTTCCGTACCTTTGCGCGCGAATTGGAAATGCCCTTCCTTTTTTCGTAATAAGAGGAAGGGTAATTTTTTATAGGAAAGAAGCATTATGAATATACGTAATATAGCTATTATAGCGCACGTTGACCACGGCAAAACAACACTCGTGGACAAAATCATTCACGCCACCAAGGTGTTTCGTGACAACCAGGAAACAGGCGAACTGATCATGGACAGCAACGACCTGGAACGTGAAAGAGGGATTACCATCCTGAGTAAAAACATTTCTGTTCAATATAAAGGAGTAAAAATCAATGTGATTGATACCCCGGGTCACTCCGACTTTGGTGGAGAGGTAGAGCGTGTGTTGAAAATGGCTGATGGTGTTCTGCTGCTGGTAGATGCTTTTGAAGGCCCTATGCCGCAAACGCGTTTTGTGCTGCAGAAGGCACTGGAGTTGAACCTGCGCCCGATAGTGGTAATTAACAAAGTAGATAAACCTAACTGCCGCCCCGATGAAGTACATGACGCTGTATTTGAACTGTTCTTCCAACTGGACGCCAGTGAAGAGCAATTGAACTTCACTACACTCTACGGTTCTTCAAAACAGGGCTGGTTCAATACATCATTAACTCCTACGGAAGACATCACTCCCTTGCTGGACACAATACTCGAAATTGTTCCAGAGCCAAAAGTTGCAGAAGGCTCTTTGCAAATGCAAATTACCTCCCTGGATTACTCATCCTTCCTGGGCCGTATAGCCATAGGCCGTGTGGTGCGTGGTGTGCTGAAAGAAGGACAACCCGTACAGCTATGCAAGCTGGATGGCAGTATGGCGAAAAGCCGTATAAAAGAGCTGTACACTTTTGAAGGCATGGGCAAAAAGAAAGTAACAGAAGTAGCAGCGGGCGATATCTGTGCCATAGTAGGTATAGAAAACTTCCAGATAGGTGAAACGGTTGCAGACTTCGAAAATCCTGAAGCGCTTCAGGTAATACCTATTGATGAGCCGACTATGAACATGCAGTTCAGCATCAACAACTCTCCGTTTTTTGGACGCGAAGGTAAATTCGTTACCAGCCGCAATATACGCGACCGCCTGTACAAAGAGCTGGAGAAAAATCTGGCATTGCGTGTATCTGATACAGATGATGCGGATAAGTTCCTGGTATATGGCCGAGGTATCCTGCACTTGTCTGTATTGATAGAAACTATGCGCCGCGAAGGATTTGAGCTGACAGTAGGACAGCCGCAGGTAATAGCTAAAGAAATAGATGGCCGCAAATGCGAGCCTTATGAAATACTGGTTATTGATGTACCATCTGAATACAGTGGCAAGGCCATTGACCTGGTAACACAGCGTAAAGGCGAGATGCTGGTGATGGAGAGCAAGGGAGAAATGCAGCACCTGGAATTTGATATTCCATCTCGTGGTTTGATAGGCCTGCGCTCTAACATGCTGACGGCAACTGCCGGCGAAGCTGTAATGGCGCACCGCTTCAGCGAATATAAACCATGGAAAGGGACTATACCTGGCCGTAGCAATGGTGTGCTTATTTCTAAAAACACCGCTACTACTACCGGCTATTCGATAGACAAGTTGCAGGACAGGGGTTCTTTCTTTGTTGATCCGGGAGAGGAAGTATATGCGGGGCAGATAATTGCTGAGCACATAAAGCCGGGCGACCTGGTAGTAAATGCCACAGAGCCGAAAAAACTGACCAACATGCGTGCCAGCGGTAGCGATGATGCTACGCGCATAGCTCCAAAAATACAGATGACCCTGGAAGAGTGTATGGAGTACATACAGCAGGATGAGTGTATTGAGGTGACGCCTAAGAATATCAGGCTGAGAAAGATACAGCTGAATGAAGAAGACAGGAAGAAGTATGACAAAATGCTGAAAGCGGAAGCATAAATTTTAACTCATAGTTAAAGGCGCGACTGATTTTTCAGTCGCGCCTTTTTTATTTGTACACAAACCATTTGTTAGTTGCCATCGTCTGGCTTTTGTAATGCAAATTGTGGCGATTATCATGTAAGTATTGAACCTTTTAGTTATTTTTATAATCCCGATTTTTAAACTCATTCTAAAGCTTTTACCATGTTGAAAAAAGCAACACTATACACCCTGGTATTATTATCCGGTTTGATGTTATTTAGTAACAGAACTGTGGCAAGCCATGCTGCCGGCGGGGAGCTGGTGTATCAGTGGGTAAGCGACTCTACCTATAGATTCATTTTTAAGTTTTACCGCGACTGTAGCGGTGTTGGTGAGCCTTCTTCCCTTACGCTTTGCTACACGAATCAATGCACATTCCAGTCGTGGAATGTAACGATGAATAAAATGTCTTCTTTACCAGGAGGTGCAGGCAACGGCTCCCAGGTAGCTACGGGCTGTGCCAACCAAAAAAGCCGGTGTGACAGTGTGGGATCTTCTATTCCGGGATACAGGGAGTGGTGGTATAGTGCCGATGTAACGCTACCCGGAGCCTGTGCTACGTGGATATTTTCGACAAACATAACCGCCAGGAACAGCTCTGTTAATCTCGTGGGCCAGGATAATTTTTATGTTGAAACTACTCTTAACAGTGTGATTGCTTCCGGTAACTCTTCACCTGTTTTTTCTGTAAAACCAGTCCCTTATGTATGTGTTAACCAGCCCTATAGTTATAATAATGGTGGTGTGGATCCTAATGGTGATTCAATTGTATTCGAGGTAGTGAGGCCACTTGGCGTTTTAAATAATTGCGGCACTACCTACAATTGCCCTTTTCAATCAGCCTCGCCGGCTTATTCTATCCCCGGCAATCCTTTCCAAACTAATAATACTTTCAACATAAACGCCCTTACGGGCGAAATGAGTTTTACACCTACGCAGCAGGGGAGCCACACGGTAGCAGTGCGCGCCAACGAATACAGAAATGGCGTGAAGATCGGTTCAGTAATGCGAGATATACAGGTGCAGGTGCTGGGCACATGCTCAGGTACCAATACAACCCCAACCATAAAAAATGATTCGGCAAGCGTGACCGGAGCCGGTGCCTATTCGGGCGGAACCGTATACGGAACAGCTACATTCCAATTCACTTTTTGCTTTGATATTAAAACTACTGATACTTCTGCCAAACTGGTAGCAACGGACAACCACAGTATCGCTATGCC
>CALEZD010000105.1 GCA_937928385.1 uncultured Bacteroidota bacterium | reverse complement strand
CACATGATACCCGTCGCTTTTTAGTATATAAACCTGGTTGTCACATGAAGCTGTTTACAGGTTGGTTCCCGCTCGTTTATATTTTTCATATTGTTGGTTACCTTGTACAATCGTAGTTGTTTTAGGTCCCGGCACAACTTTACAATTGCTTTTATCATTACTTTTATCATATGAAAATCATTGCTCACAGGGGATACTGGAAGGACCAATCTGAGAAGAATAGCGTCATTGCATTTCAACGAGCGATAGATATGGGTTTGGGAATAGAAACCGATATCAGAGATTATTTAGGAAAATTGGTCATTGCCCATGACATTCCGCGAGATGAAACTGAGTTGTTGCTATGGGACGATTTTCTGACGATGTTTAGTAATAACATTGACGAGAATGCTTTACTGGCAATCAATATCAAATCTGACGGGTTGCATGAGAAAATAAAATTGTCACTAGCCGGCTATAAGATTAACTATTTCACCTTCGATATGTCTATGCCTCAATTGTATTTCGGGTATAGAAAATCAGAATTGCGTTTTTTCACCAGTGTAAACGAGTTTGTAAAGACCCCCATAGCATACGAAGAATCCAATGGCATTTGGATGGATAGTTATACGGAAAAATGGTATAGTGCAGCAGATATTAATCAATACATAGAGCATGGTAAAGAGGTTTGTGTAGTATCACCTGAATTGCATGCGAGAGAACATATGGCTTTGTGGGAGATGATAAATGAAGCGGGTATTGCAGACCATCCACTTATTTCTATTTGTACGGATTTGCCTATCGAGGCGGACAAATTTTTTAACAGACAGAGAAGAGTATAGCGGCCCTTAATACTCATGGTCGTTTTCATAAAACTTCGCTAAACCCCCGTCGCGCTTAAACAACTTACTGCTTCTGATGTTATTACAGTACGCAATAAACTATTGCTATACCTGTAATTATTGTTTATAAATTAAAACATATTATATGCTGGTCGAAAACAATGAGTTCGATAAAGAAGCTGAACATAGCACTGAGGATATGAATACCCTTAGCAGCCTCACCACAAGTGCAGTTAAAAAAGGATATGCTGAAAACTTTACTGTGAAAAGCGGGAAATTGCATGCACCGGCCGTAGATAAATACTTCGGCCCACAAGAGGTAAGGATTGATAATTTTTACCGCTTTGAGGGCGCGTCAGACCCAGGCGATAATGCAATATTATATTGTATTGTGACTCAGGACGGCGTGAAAGGAATGCTTATAGATAGCTATGGGCATGGTTCTAATTCCGCTATAGGGGAGTTTATAAAGAAGGTAGAAGAAATTCATAAGGTTGAGGCTGAAGGATAAGCTATTCCTCAGCGATAAAAACAAAAGGGCTGCATTAGCAGCCCTTTTGTTTTTAATCAAGAGTCTGTTTTCTTTTTGTTATTCTTGTTTATCCACCAATTTTCACCCCATGTACTTACCATGCCGACTAATAAACCAAAAGTCGCAGCTTTGAGTAAGGCTTTCTTAAGTTCAATTTTATCGGCATAATAATAAAACAAAAACATTAGACCGCCCATGACAACGGTCTTGATGGTTATCAGTAGAATATTCCGCTTAGTATTATTGTTCATGTTTTTATAGGTTGATCTATTATATTCAATAAGCATTGAATATAGTCTGTTTAGTCCAAAAAAAGAAGGGCTGCAATCGCAGCCCTTCTTTTTTTATGCATTCATCAGTTTGTCTATCGCAGTATCGTACTTTTCTTTCCAATCTGTTATGTTGCCCCAGTTTTCACCGTCTATAGTCAGGGTACCGTCAGCTGTCACTTCGCCTATCTGTACATAGCGGTGGCCGCCCATCATTTGTTCAAAGGCGTGTTTCTCAGCATGGCTCACACTTACCACTACGCGGCTCTGGCCTTCTCCAAACAACCATGCGTCTTTGCGAATGTTAGGATCGCTGCTGACAGTAAAGCCCAGATTATTTTTAAAGCAGGATTCTAACAGTGTAGTGAACAAGCCGCCTTCTGATACATCATGCGCAGAGTGGATTTCTTTTCCTCGCGCCAGTTTCAATACCAGCTTCTGCAGTTGGTATTCCTCTTCCATATCGAAGTAAGGCGCCGGGCTGTATTCTATATTACATAGCTTATGCAGGTATTCCGAACTGTTGATGTCTTCCCTGTTTTCACCTATTACATAGATGATATCGCCTGCATTTTTGAAGAACATGGTCATCTTCTGGTCCAGCGTATCCAGCACACCCACCATACCAATAGTAGGAGTCGGATAAACAGGGCCGTCATCGCTGCTCTGGTTGTAGAAGCTCACGTTACCGCCGGTAACAGGTGTGCCCAGTTTGCGGCATGCATCGCCCATGCCTTTTATGGCATGTTCAAACTGGTAATATACTTCAGGGTTGTACGGGTTACCAAAGTTCAGGCAATTGGTGATGGCTACCGGCTCGCCTCCGCTGCATACTATATTACGTGCCGCTTCGCTCACAGCTATCATTGCGCCTTTATAGGGGTCGGCAAATACATAACGGCTGTTACAGTCTGTTGTGCAGGCTATACCTTTGGTACTGCCATGTACACGTACTACGGCTGCATCGCTGGGCTCGTTGGTTTGTGTATTGCCGGTGCCTACCATGCTGTCATATTGCTCATACACCCAGCGTTTGCTGGCTATGGTAGGTAGTTGTATCAATTGCGCTGCTGTAGCTTTCAGGTCAGCAGGTACAGGTATGCTAGCGGGATTGAAAGCTTTTTTCTGCTCAAAATATTTCGGTTCTTTCGATTCGCGCTTGTACACAGGAGCGCCGCCGCCGAGTACCAGGCTCTCTGCCGGCACGTCAGCCACCAACTCACCACCCATATAGTATTTCAGCCTGCCGTCAGTAGTTACCTCGCCTATTTGTTCGCAGTGGATATCCCACTTGTCAAATATCTTTTGTACTTCTGCCTCGCGTCCTTTCTTCACCACTATCAGCATACGCTCCTGGCTTTCGCTCAACAGCATTTCCCATGGCAGCATATTTTCCTGGCGGGTAGGCACTTTGTCCAGGTGGATGATCATACCATGTTCACCTTTGGCGCTCATCTCGCTGCACGAGCAGGTAATACCTGCCGCACCCATATCCTGCATACCTATCAGCGCACCTGTGGGTATCACTTCCAGGCAGGCTTCTAATAATTTCTTTTCTTCAAAGGGGTCGCCCACCTGCACCGATGGCAGGTCGTTGGCACTGTCTTCAGTTATATCTGCCGATGCGAAAGATGCACCACCTATACCATCCTTACCTGTTGCTGCGCCAACTATAAATACGCTGTTACCCTCGCCATGCGATGTAGCTGACACTGTTTGTCCGGCTTTCACCACACCCACACTCATCGCATTTACCAGCGGATTGGTCTGGTAGCAACTGTCAAAATATATTTCACCGCCTACTGTTGGTACGCCAAAACAGTTGCCGTAATGGCCAATGCCCTTCACTACACCTTTCAGCAGCCATTTTGTTTTGGGGTTGTCCAGCCTGCCGAAGCGCAGTGAGTTGAGTGCGGCAATAGGGCGCGCACCCATAGTAAATATATCGCGGTGGATACCGCCCACACCCGTAGCCGCTCCCTGGAAGGGTTCGATAGCTGATGGGTGGTTATGGCTTTCTATTTTGAATACACAGCCCAGTCCGTCACCTATGTCTACAAGGCCGGCATTTTCTTCACCAGCTTTCACTAATAGTTTCTCACCATCGCGCGGCAATGTTTTCAGCAGCGTAATAGAGTTTTTATAACTGCAATGCTCGCTCCACATTACAGAATACATGGCTACCTCGTTGAAGTTGGGTGTGCGGCCAAGAATCTCTATAATCTTTTCAAATTCTTCTTCTAAAAGGCCAAGTTGTTTCGCTTGTTCTAATGTTGCCTGCATATAAGCAGTATGTTTTTTTGTGGAATAAAATCGAAGTGCAAAAGTACGGTTTTCCCTACAAGTATTATCCATATATATTGGCATTATTATTGCCGCTAATGTTTGAAATAACCAAACTTATGAAACGCTATCTCATTTTAATTTCCATGCTGGCACCCTGTATTACCCCAGCTCAGCAATTGCCAACAAATTATTGGGCGATAAAATGGGTGCATACGGCTGTTATTACACCCCAACCGATACATTTACGTTTTGGGTTAGATAAGAGTTGGGGCAAATATGGGATAACTCTTCAGGGAGGCGCTACTATTCCTTGGAGTTATTCAATAGATGATACAATTGTAGGTGCGAAGACAGGGTATGCAGCAAGGTTGGGTTGGAGGCAATACTATCCTGCAAACAAATTCAGTGGTTACATTTATTTTTTTTATGGCCTTGACGCATTTTACAACACAGGCCATAATAAAGGAACGAAAGAGTACCGTAAGTCGGTGCCGGGTGGTATAAGTAATGGCGAACGATATACAGACGAATATGCTTATACAAGAACAATATATGGAGCGACTGCTCAGATTGGGTTCCAATATCACTTTAGTTCACATTTCTACTTAGAGTTGTGTATGGGTTTTGGTGGTAAAATAGTTAGCAATGCAGTGCAGCATCGCGATAACATAAATGACCGCTATGCTTACCCCTATACAGGTGAACCTGTAACAGACAGAGATTTCAGCTCATTTAGCCTGGCAATGCCTGTCCTCGGAAGTATAGGTTATCGTTTTTAATAGGATATTTTACTTTTGTCCCAACAATAAATATATATATTAATTAATATTCAAAAAATAAATTTATCAACACAAATATTAAATGTTCTTCACTCATAATAAATGTAAAATAATATCATGTATCTGCAAAGCCCTGATATTCAAATCATAGGCCGAAAATTAATCATACTAAATAATTATAATATCAAAAAATGTGGCACAAAGCGTAAAATTTCCATTTTTTTAGAACACGGCGGTTTGTGACATTTGTATCAAGTTGTGAATTTAATGGGTTAGTAAGTAAGAGCCGCGGGATTCTTCCGGTGGCTCTTTTCTTTTGTAGTAACTTAGCCCCCATGGCCAAAATCAAGTCAGCTTTTTTCTGCCAGCAATGCGGATATGAAACCCCCAAGTGGACCGGCAAATGCCCGTCCTGCGGGGCCTGGAACAGTTTTGTAGAAGAAGTGATACAGCGCGAAGACAAAGCCCAAAAGCAAGCTGCGGAGTGGGACGATGCCGCCAAAGACCTGCGCAAAGCCCATAAATTATCAGAGATTACCCCCCAGGCAGATACCCGGATGATTACACCCGACCCCGAGCTAAACAGGGTGCTGGGTGGCGGCATGGTGCCGGGCTCCGTAATACTGGTAGCCGGCGAGCCGGGCATCGGGAAATCCACTTTATTTCTTCAATGCGCGCTGCAATGGAACAACATATCTATATTATATGTGTCGGGTGAGGAGAGTGCGCAGCAGGTAAAAATGCGTGCGGAACGTGTCGGGCTTACTAACGATAACCTCTATTTACTCACGGCTACAGATATGTCTACTATCTTCCAGGAGGTAAAAAAAGTAAAACCTCAACTACTGGTGGTGGACTCGATCCAAACACTCGAATCGCCTTTTGTAGAATCAGCCGCTGGTAGTGTATCACAAGTGCGCGAATGTGCTGCCGAGTTACAACGTTTCGCGAAAGCAAGTAATGTACCTGTGTGCATCATTGGGCATATCACCAAAGAAGGTTCTATAGCCGGGCCAAAAGTACTGGAGCATATGGTGGATACCGTATTGCAGTTTGAGGGTGACAGGCATTATGCGTACAGGATATTGCGCACCATCAAAAACCGTTTCGGTTCTACGTCGGAACTGGGGATATATGAAATGGTGAGTGCGGGTATGCGCCCCGTCAGCAATCCCTCTGAAATATTACTGTCGCAGCACGACGAGCCATTAAGTGGTATAGCCATTGCATCAACAATGGAAGGTATGCGCCCGCTGATGATAGAAGTGCAGGCGCTGGCTACGCAGGCTGTGTATGGTACACCGCAGCGCACCGTCAGCGGTATGGACCTGCGCCGCTTACAGTTATTATTGGCAGTGCTGGAAAAACGCGGTGGCTTTCATTTCGGCTCGAAGGATGTATTTGTAAATATAGCAGGCGGTATCAAAGTAGAAGACCCGTCGATAGAACTGGCGGTGGTTTGCGCATTGCTTTCCAGCTACGAAGATAAGGCGCTGCCCTCCAATATGTGTTTTGTAGGAGAGATAGGCCTCTCGGGCGAGATACGTGCTGTGAACCGTATAGACCAGCGTATAGCCGAGGCAGATAAGCTGGGCATGGATGTCATCATCATACCCAAAGCCAATGCCAAAGGTTTGGATGTAAAGAACTACACTATAGAGATAAAAACCGCCAACAAGGTGGAGGATGTATATAAGATGTTGTTTTAGTATATGAGTGAAGAGAAAGACGAAAAAGAAAGCCCCCTGGGGGACCTGGCCTCCGGCCTCGCCCACCTCTTTTATCCCCGCCTCTGCGATGGTTGTAGCAAGCCATTGTTGCAGGAAGAAGAAGTGCTTTGCCTCAATTGCAGCATATATAATTTGCCCCGCACCGCTTATCATCATATACCCGAAAATGAAACTTTCATGCGGTTTGCCGGCCGGGTAAAAGTGGAGAAAGCCACATCGCTGGCCTACTTTACCGCCGAAGGACTGCTGCAACACCTGCTGCACAAGCTGAAATATGACGACCGAAAGGACGTTGGCACCTACCTGGGGAAACAACTGGGTTACGACCTGCAACAGGTGGGCTGGGCAACAGGTATTGATGCCATTGTGCCCGTACCCCTGCACCCTAAGAAAGAAGCCATACGGGGTTTCAACCAGGCAACGGTAATAGCAGAAGGTATGGGCGAAGTGCTGAATATACCTGTATATGCCGATGTGGTGAAACGCACCCGTTTTACCGAAACCCAGACACAGAAAACCCGTGAAGAAAGAATGGAAAATATGCAGGGGGCCTTTGAAGTGACGGATGCCGCTACAATCAGCGGCAAACACATATTGCTTATTGATGATGTGTTGACGACAGGGGCTACTTTAGAGGCTTGTGCACAGGCGATATTGGCGGTTCAGGAAGTAAAACTCAGCATTGCTACCATTGGTATTGCGGTGTAGTGAATAATTATTATTTTCAATTCTACGTATCTTATTGCATTTTAGCAGTAATAAAACTAATTTAAAGGCAAATTTTTAATGCCATTGTATAATGGCAGGTAAAGGCACAACAGCCAACTAAAGATCAATACAAAAAACACTTTATGAAGAAACGTTTTCTGCTCATCGGTTCATTGCTGTGCTCATCGTTGGCATTTGGCCAGGCATACCAGTTGAATATGCAGGGCATGAGGCAGCTGGCAATGGGCGGTTCCGGCGCAGCCATTCCCTGGGATGCATCTGCTATCTTTTACAACCCGGGCGCTTTATCTGCTTTGGAAAACCCGCAGGTTTACGCAAGTATGAATGCTGTTATGCCCCGTACACGCTATATATCAGCACCTACAGGCACAGGCATGCAGGATGCAGAAGAGCAGGTATTCACGCCTTACAATGTTTATTTTGCCACACCGGTAGGCTACAAAACAAGGTTTACCGCGGGCTTTGGTATATATACCCCTTTCGGCACAGGTATCAACTGGGGCAATGATTGGACAGGCCGCAACATAGTGCAGGAAATGCGCCTGAACACTACATTCTTCCAGCCTACACTGGCCTTCCAGGTGAGTGATGAAATATCAGTGGGCGCGGGTTTTGTATATGCCACAGGCAATTTTAAGCATACCAATACTATGCCAATCATCAACGCAAACGGAGACGAAGCTACCCGCGAACTGACGGGCCGTGCTTCAGGCGTTGGTTTCAACCTGGGTTTGCATATCAGGGCTGCCGAAAATGTGCAGTTCGGTATTACTTACCGCTCGCAGGTGAATATGAAAATCAGGAACGGTTATGCAAGGTTCGCTAATATACCCACGTATATTACCGGCTCATACCTCAATACATCATTCGAATCTACACTGCCCATGCCGCAGGTGCTGACGGTGGGTGCAGGCTGGGATATCAGCGAGTGGGTGACACTGCAACTGGAAGCCAACTATACCGGCTGGGCTGCCAACGACAGCCTGAAGTTTGATTTTGATAACAACACGGATATGCTGATGGACGAATCTTCTGCACGCAGGTACAGGAATTCTATAACACTCCGTGCGGGTGCCAAATTCAACTTCCGCAACGAGCGCTGGTCGGCTATGCTGGGTACGGCTTATGTACCCTCTCCCGTGCGCGAGGGTTACCTGAGCCCGGCAATGCCCGATGCGGTACACTTCCTGGCTACAGGTGGTTTGTCGTGGAAATTGTCTAAGCGTATATCATTGATAGGCGCGCTCGAGTACAGGATTTATGAAGTGCGTACGGGCAAGAGCACGGAGCATGGCTTCAAAGGGAAATATCATACTAAATGGCTGAACCCGGGCCTCGCTATCTCATACGATTTCAACTAAAAAACGTTAAAAACGAAAAGAACTGAAATGAAGAAGTTATATATACTTGGTGCAATAGTTTGCGGGCTTGCTGCCTGTAAGCCGAATATTGAGCCCAAAGCACCGGAAAGAGGCGATGCTGATTTCTCTCGTTACATGGCTATCGGCAGTTCGCATACCGCCGGTATTATGAACCGCAGCCTGTATAGGGAAGGGCAGGAAAACGCTTACCCGTATATGCTGGCAGAACAGTTTCGCCTGGTGGGTGGCGGAGAGTTTAAGCAACCCTGGATACCGGGCGAGCATGGCTGGCCGCTGGGCAAGCTGATGCAGGATATGGCGCAGGGCCCTTGCGATACGCTGCCTTACAAAGCCATCGTTCCTTTCAGGGGGGCGCTGGATACTGCCGGTGCGCACCTGAATATATACAGCCAGGGGCCTTTTGGCAATATGGGTATACCCGAAACAAAAGTATCTGATTATATCACAGCGGGTTTTGCAAATACCAACCGTTTTGCACGCAGGATGTTTAACAAACCCGCTACGGCCAGGCCTGTAGACGAACTGCTGCTGCCTGAGCATACTTTCTTTACGTTATGGCTGGGTGTGGAAGATGTGCTGAACTATGCCGCAGCCGGTGGCGAAACACCTCCTTCTGCCAACAACAGGAACCTCCTCACTTCTCCCGCCCTGTTCCGCAATGCGTACGACAGCGTGCTGACTACCGCTATACGCAATGGTGCCAAGGGTGTGGTGCTCACGATACCTGATGTATTGCTGATGCCTTATTTCAGGGCGCTGCCTGCCAGGAGCCTGGATCTGAGCCTGCGCGACGCCAACAGGCTGAACCTTAAGTACAATAATACGCAGGTGCATTTTGATGTTGGTATGAACTATTACCTCATCGAAGATAAGACTGCACCCAACGGCTACAGGCAGTTGAGGGAAGGTGAAATGATACGTATGGATGTGCCGCACGATTCTATTGCCTGCGCAGGTTGGGGCTGGGAAGTGCCGATGCCTTCTGTATGGGTGATTACCCTCGATGAAATACAGAACATACGCAACGCCACCGCCAACTACAACGACATCATCTACATGCTGGCGAAACAATACAACATCCCGGTTGCCGATGTGCGTTATTTTATGCAGACCGTGCAGAAAGACGGTACCCAATACAACGGGGCCAACTACAATTACGAATTCATACAGGGTGGGTTCTTCTCGCTCGATGGCCGCCACCTTACAGGCAGGGGCAACGCGCTCATAGCCAACGATATTATCACTATTATCAACGGGCACTATGGTTCGTCTATCCCTTATGTAGATGTCAACAAGTATTCAGGAATAAAACAACCGTAACTCTTACGGACGAAATAAATGAAGGGGCCCCGCATACAGCGGGGCTCTTTTTTTAATTTTGCGTGGGGCGGTACATGTTACTTTCCCGCTCCACCACTATTATCTGCTGGCGCCACATAAAGCGGGGGTTCTGGTAAAAAGGTATCGTGCGTTCGTCTATATACACATACTCCAGGCTCCAGATGTCAGAGAATGCATTGGTCAGTTTCATCACCCCGCTACGCACGGCATCCAGCTCCTGCAGGTTTTCCAGTTTCGATACCGATTCAGGTATAGCCCTCAGCAGGTTGCGGTTGATGAACAGGAAGCGCAGTGCCGACAGGTTGCCGATATTTTCGGGCAAGTGTTCTAAGTAGTTATTGCCCACGTCCAGCACCTCCAGTTTTTTCAGCAGGGTCAGTTCATCGGGCAGTTCTTTCAGGTTGTTGGTGTTCACCCTCAGTGCCGTCAGTTTTTGCAGTTTGCCTATTTCTGCCGGCAGGGTTTTCAGCTCGTTGCCCGCCAGGCCCAGTTTTTGCAGGTTGGCCAGTTGGCCTATGCAGGGTGGTACTTCCGGTATATTATTATAGCCCAGGCTCAGTTCCTCCAGTTGCACCATCGTGCACAGCTCTTCAGGAAACCCGCCCAGCTGGTTGCGGTACAGCTCCAGCACCTTCAGCTTTTTGCACCGGTATAGCGACGGCGGCAGCCGCGTGATGGCGTTATTATTCAGGTTCAGTTCCTCCAGTTTAGGAAACTGGTCCAGTATATCGGGTATCGTGTCCATACTCTGGAAGGTGATTTTGATGCGGCGCACATCGTTTTTATGCGCTATCGCTTCCTCCCAGCTATGGTAGTTGCCCGTTTCTTTAGCCTGTACATAAGCGGCCAGCAGCAGGCACAATATGGTGAGTATCCTTTTCATTACCCTTGTTGCTATCTTAAAGTTAAGGATAATATATAAAATGCCCGGCATGGCTATTGTAAAAGCCTTGTGACAAAAAACCGCCCCACTCCTGCGGCGGGCAAAAAACAACACCTGCTGGTGCCAGTCTGTACAAACAATCACAGCACACACTATCGAAGAACATAGCCTGGCAGTACAGTAGCACTATGCATAATCGGAGACACAACCGAGGCATCAGGTGTAACATGCACTCGTCGCTTTTTCGGCGCCTGCCCCGCAACCTGTCCCGAGTCATTCGGGATGCGGGGGTTACTTTCTTTTTGCAGGCAACAAGCTAGCGACTCATTGAGGCAACTGAAAAGACATAATGAACGAAATAAAAGAAATGAAGAGAAGCTTAATAGTGTTCCCCAATGTCTATATTAACGCGAGACTGCTTGTGTTATTCGCTTTACTCATGAGACCGCTTCGCTAAGTTCATTCCTCGCAGTGACCCCCGCACGAGCGGGACAGGCAATGGCAGTATTTTAATCCCTAATTAACACAAAAAATCGTATATTTGTTATAAATACCGCCGCCTGTCCCGAGCCATTCGGGATGCGGGACTGCAGTAAAAACCCTGCCCGCTACACGGGCACCAAAACCCCATCTATGAACCAACGCCCCAAACCGTACAATATCTTCTCCCGCCCCGGCCGGGATTGTTTTATGCCCGTACAAAAATTTTGTTCCGTTTTTTTGGGAACATTTTGGAACATTTCTCCCGCCGTGGCGATTATTTTTGCTCACCGCCTGGCAATCAATCGTTTACGTTTTGTTCCGCCGCAGTATTTTCTAAAAACCGGCATCAAAACGGAACATTTTGGGAACAAAACGCTGCAAAAAGGGAACAATTTTGTTCCCCGCCGCACAAAAAACACAAAATCTGGCAACCCTTCGGCAACACTCTGTGCACAAACAGCAACAAAATGCAACAATTTTGTTCCCCGCCGCACAAAAACCGCACATTCGTCTGCCTACTACTAACAATAACGTTAAAAAATCCCCTCAGGGCTCACTACTCATCACGCACCACTCATCGCTTGCAATATTTTCGTAGTTTTCCGGTTGGTATTTATATACATGAACATGTTTAAGAGAATAAAGAATAAAATATATAAGTTCAGGGGCGTAGCGGCGGGTTTCCTGCTGGCTACCGTGTGTTTTGTATCCATACAGGCATCCCGCACCGATTCGTATTTCGAAGTGTCTAAAAACCTCGACATATTCAATAATGTATTGAAGGAACTCAGCACTTTTTATGTAGACCCCATAGAGCCGGGCAAACTCATAAAAACAGGCATCGACGAAATGCTGCTGACCCTCGACCCGTACACCAACTACATCACCGAGTCGGATATCGAGGAATACGAATTTCAGACCACGGGCAGGTACGGCGGCATCGGTGCCAATATGCGCAAGGCAGAGGACAAAGTATTTGTAGGCGATATACACGAGGGCAGCCCCGCCGACAGGGCAGGCCTGCACCCGGGCGACGAGGTAATAACCATTGCGGGCAAAGAAGTGGCGGGCAGGGAAATTGACGAAATAAGCGTACTGCTCAAAGGCTCGCCCGGCACGCAGGTTGTGATGAAGGTGAAGGATGTGTACAACGGCAACGTGGAGGAAAAAACCATTGTCCGCAGCGAGATAGAGCTGTCCAGCGTACCCTTCTCCAGCCTCTACGGCGCTAAGAAGGATATAGCTTATGTAAAGCTCACCCAGTTTACACCTCATTGCAGCAGGCTGGTAAAGGCCCAGCTCGACAGCCTGAAAAAAGCCCAGCCCAACCTGAGCGGGATAGTGCTGGACCTGCGCAGCAACCCCGGCGGCCTGCTGGATGAAGCAGTGTCTGTCTGCAACCTGTTTATCGACAAAGGCCAGCTGATAGTAAGCACCAAGGGCAGGGTAAAGGAATGGGAGCATGATTTTAAAACCACATCTCAACCCTGGGATACTAAAATACCCGTAACGGTATTGATTAACGGCGGTTCGGCATCGGCATCAGAGATTGTTGCCGGCAGCCTGCAAGACCTCGACCGCGCGGTGGTAGTGGGCGAACGTTCTTTTGGCAAGGGCCTGGTGCAAACCACCCGTTCATTAGGCTACAACGCCCGCCTGAAACTGACTACGGCTAAATACTATACTCCCAGCGGCAGGTGCATACAAACCCTGGACTATGCCCACCGCAACGAGGATGGCAGTGCGGGTACCGTGCCCGATTCTTTGCGGAAAGAGTACAAGACCACGGGTGGGCGCAAGGTGCTGGGCAGCGGTGGTGTAGAACCCGATGTAAAAGTATCGGACCCGCCACCGGGCAAGCTGGCCATCACACTGTATGTAAAAGGTTACTTCTTTGACTATGCCACTATCTACGCCAAAAAGAACAAAACCATTCCTGCGGCGGGGCAGTTTGCCATAGACAATAATACCTATGGTGAGTTTGTGAACTGGGTAGAGAAAAAGGACTATACCTACAAATCAGAAACAGAAATCCGCCTCGACTCGCTGAAAAGCGCCGCTGTGCGCGAGAAATACTTTGCCGATATAGAAAGTCCTTACAAAGACCTGGCGGCAAAACTGAAGAGGGATAAAAAGCAGGACCTGGAAAAACACCGTAAGGAAATAACCCAGATACTGGAAAGCGAAATCGTATCGCGCTACTACTATATGCGTGGCCGCGCCGAGCATGGCCTGCGCAATGATATGCAGATGGATAAAGCCCTCACCCTGCTGGAAAAACCAACTGACTACCAGGCGCTGCTGAGGAAGCCGGCCAACTGATAGTTTATTGCTGCCACTGCGCCAGTGCATCGGCCAGTTTGCGGTCGTTGCCCAGGCGGGGCACTTTGTTCTGGCCACCCAGCTTCCCCTGCGATTTCATGTATTCGATAAATGCATGTGGCTGCATGGGCCTTATCTTCAGGGGTTGAAGGATGCCGCCGCTAATGAGGTCGTCGTAATAGCTGTTTTTGCTGCGCAGGTGGTTGTCTATACTCCGGGCAAGGGCCGGTATATCATCAGGTGTATGCTCAAACTCCACAAACCATTCGTGGTAAGGTAGTTCGCCTGTAGCCTGCACCATCGGCGCTACAGTAAATTCTGTGATATGGGCTTCGTGTTCACGGGCCGCCTGCAGTATAGCGTATTCTACTTCTTCGCCTATTACATGTTCGCCAAAAGCGGAGATAAAATGCTTGGTACGGCCCGATACTACCAGCCTGTAGGGGTCGGTACTCACAAAGCGCACGGTGTCGCCTATGTTGTATCCCCATAGCCCTGCATTGCTGTTGATGATGAGGGCGTAGTTTTCGCCTACCTGCACATCCTTCAATGTAAGGCGTGTAGGGTTGTCGTTAAAGATTTCAGCAGCGGGTACAAATTCATAGAAGATACCCGAGTTGGTATTCAGCAGCAGGCCTTCCTGGTCCAGCGTATCCTGGAAGGCGAAGAACCCTTCTGATGCCGGGAATGTCTCCAGCATATCCACATGCCCGCCCAGGCTCTGTATCATCCTGGCTTTATAGGGTTCGAAGTTCACACCGCCCTGCACTAATACCTGCAGGTTGGGAAACAGTTCTTTGATGGAAGATTTGCCGCTCTTTTCCAGCAGCCAGTCGAAGTACATCTGCACCCAGGGTGGTATACCGCTTATCAGGCGCATGTCTTTGTTGATGGTTTCTTCGACAATCTTGCCCAGCTTGGTTTCCCAGTCGTCTATGCAGTTGGTTTCAAAGCCGGGTAGCTGGTTGCCGCGCAGGTAGCCCGGCACAAAGTGGTTGACGATACCGCTGAGCCTGCCGGTGGGTATGCCCGCTATCCTTTCCAGCACAGGTGAGCCCGACAGGAATATCATCTTGCCATCGGCAAAGTTGGTATTGCCGCTCTCCACCATATAGCACAGCAGTGCGTTCTTGGCGGTATCTATATGGTTGTGTATCGAGTCTTTGGATATGGGTATGTATTTGGTGCCGCTGGTAGTGCCCGATGTTTTGGCGAAGTACATGGGTTTGCCTTTCCACAGTATGTTTTCCTGTCCTTCTTTTATCTTGTCTATATACGGGCTAAAGGCTTCGTAATCCCGGATGGGCACGGCAGATTTATATTCGTCGTAGGTACGTATCGCAGAAAAGTTATGTTCTTTTCCGAAGGACGTTTTGCCCGCATTTTTCAGCAGGTATTGCATGATAGCTTCCTGGTGAGCTACAGCCATTCCCATCTCCTTCCTGATACGGCTATGTATCAGCGAAGCATAAGGTTTTGCCAATAGTGATTTTATCTTCATCAGAAAAATTCAGCAGGGGGTAAAGTTAGTATTTATATGTGGCATTGTAGGCTGTAGTTGCTTAACTTGGGGCACATAGATTATCATGAAGAGCAGAATTATCTTTAGCCTGGCTTTACTGTTTTCCACCGTTTTGTTATTGACGGTTGCGCTATACAATGGGTATCCCCTTATCAATTCCGATACAGGCTCTTACGTGAAGTATGCTTTTGATTTCCAGGTGCCGCAAGACCGTTCTCCTTTTTATGGTGTGTTCACCGGTTTTTCCAGTCTTTGGTTGTCATTATGGGGAACGGTGATTGTCCAGGCTGTTTTGGTTGTGTTTCTTATATACAGGTACAGTATGTTATTTTGGGATGGACGATATCCGGGGCCGTCTATTCTTCTGCTAATGTTTCTTGCAATTGTGGTTGGTACACATGTCACCTGGGTGGTATCATTTGTAATGCCCGACATTTTTTCTGCTATCCTGCTATTGGCCACGCTCTTGTATTTTTTTGATAAACATAGTGTTAGAGCATATAGATTAGTGTACCTGTTTATCGTGTTTATATCCATTGCCGTACACAATTCGCACTATCTTATTTACCTGCTATTCGCTATGATATTATGTCTGGTTTATTTATTAAGAAAACAAAGGGACAATTTAAGAAAGGGGGTTGTTCTGTTAAGCATTACCGTTGCCAACTGGCTCATCCTGTGTACGCTTAATTATGTAAAAGGATTTGGATTTACCTTATCATCAGGAAGCCATGTGTTTGTGAGCGCTAAACTGGTAGAAACCGGCATCATGAAAAAGTATCTTGACGATAGTTGTGGTGCGAAGCCATTAAAACTATGCCAGTACAAGGATGAGCTGCCCAATACACTGTCAGAATATTTATGGGAAGACTATAGCCCATTATACAAAGTAGGTGGTTGGCAGGGTAGCAAAGCTGAAAATATGATTATCGCCAGGGATGTTTTTACAAGCCCGGTTTATTTGCCAATATATATCCGAAAGTCCATTATCAATAGTGGCAGACAACTTGTTGAATTGCAGCTTCCCGAGGTCATTACCCCGATGAATGAGCAGAGCAGTCCGTACAATTTCATCAGTAAACACTTGCCGTGCGAGTTGGGGCTTTATAAAAATGCGAGGCAGTTTACTGCCGCGTTATCCACCGGCCCATTGGGAAATCTATATATTCTTGTGTTCCTTTTATCCTCATGTTGGGTAGCATTGGTATTTCGAAAGCTGCCTCAAAAAGAAATGATAAAGGTTATTTATTGTTTCCTGTTATTATTTATAGTGTTGAATGCTATGATTACGGCTACCTTTTCGGAAGTAGCAGGAAGGTTTCATTATCGGGTATTCTGGGTGCTGCCTGCAACCAATATATTCGTGTTGGTAAATTATTATCGGGGAAAATACAAGCCCTATTGAGCGGGTTTCTTATCTATCTTTTCGAAGCGGAGTTGCTTGATCAGGAACTTATTATCGTTCATTTTGATAACGACATATAGCTGGTACATGCCGGATGAGGTCAGGAGGTCTCCGATAGCATATTGTGCACTGGTGCCGGTGTTGCCACCCTGTGCAACGTTGAACTCCCTTACTACGTTTTTGCTAAAGAAATCTTTCAGTATGATTTCGGCCTGGGAAGAACTATAGCTGGCTTGGTTATTATTGATGTTGATATCTACAGATTTGTCCAAGTACTTAGCCAGGCCGGTAACATTACCGCCCCTTATATATTGTACCACCTCCTGCAATGGCTCTTGTGCCTGCACTATAGCAGATACAGAGAACATGCATAATATGGTAATCAAAATTCGTTTGTAAAAATTCTTCATCAGCAAACTCCTCAAATCATTAATACTGGAGATCATTTACATCGACGCCCTCTCGTCGGTCATTCTGTTCATTATCGGGACG
>CALEZD010000104.1 GCA_937928385.1 uncultured Bacteroidota bacterium | reverse complement strand
CGTAGCGCCGTTGATAAAAGGTGTTGCGCTGGTTGAGTTAAAGCCATTGGGACCCGTCCATGCATAAGTAACCCCTGTAGAAGTGGACGAAGCGGTGAAGTTGAGATTTTCCCCTGTACATAATGGTGCGTTGGATATCGCACTGAAGTTGGCGGGGCGGGGTTTTACAATAACTGTGACGGTGTCTCTTGAAATACAGTTGCCGTTACCTGCATATAACACATAGTCTCCTGACATAGCAACAGTGGCTGACGGGATAATAATATTTTGCTGGTTAGACGTAAAGCTGCCGGGCCCTGTCCAGTTATAGCTATTACCTGTGCCGTTGGCAGTACCGAAGAGTTTCAATGTATCATCAGCACAAAGGGGGGCGTTATAAGTAGCCGTTGTACCGGTAGGCCCAGTACCTGCATTCACCACTACCGTGGTAGTATCCTTCGACCGGCAGCCGAAAATGTAAGCTGTTACAATATAATCGCCTCCATCAGCAGGTAAAGGATTGGGCTTAACCGGGTTTTGCAAGCCGGAACTGAAGTTATTAGGGCCGGTCCACATATAGTTCGCTCCTGATGTGGTGGTAGATGCAGTGAGTTTGAGGGTATCGTTGGCGCATAGCGGGCCATTGTTATTGGCCACGGGTTTTGCAGGCATAATATTTCCAATAGATATATTCTTACCATTATCAGACGATATTCTTGAAGGATTGGAAGCGATAACACGTATGCGATAGCCACCACCCGGTGTAATAGTGCCTGGCACTACCCAACTCATCATGCCCGCAGTATCAGAATGTACAGTATCTATAACAGTTGGTGAAGCGAAACTGCCGGAAGCATTAGAAAGCTGTGCGGTGAAAATATTTCCGCTTTTGAACTTCTTACTTACGCTGTAATTGAATTTCAGCGTATCGCCAGCGCATAATAATGTATCGTTAAAGGGTTGTTTTATGGCAACCGTAGTGTCTCCGCTGAAAGCAAAATTGTATGTAGTACCGTTACCTATTCCATTAATATGTTGCACACGAATTGAATCCACGCCCACAGAGGAAATAAAATCCAACTGTCCGTTGGAAGCAGGTGCACCATTATTGGAAACAGTAGTAGTTGTGATGTCTCCGGATACAATTATACAGTTACCGGCAGTACAATTGCCTGTATAAGAGGTTAAGTTGCTGGTGGAAAGATTGTACTTGGTACCATTAATATATATACTGATAACCTCACCAATATTCATAGCGGTCATAATAATGCGGAATTCAGACACAGGTGTGGAGAACGAATACATGTACCCGCTCGTATTATTAGAGTTGCCCACCCAGTAAGGGCCTATACCGCAATAGGTGGTAGAACTAGCACTGTTCAGCCCGGTAACAGTTACACTGTTGCCATTAATTGTCTGTGTACCACTGGTATGAGTTACGGACCAGAATGTTTGTGCAAATGCAAGGTTACCGATAAGCAACAGGAGGGATAGCAGGATTAATTTCTTCATTATATATCGTTTACAACTTAAATGTAATAAAAAAGACAATGCGTTACTTTCCGGATGCCGCGTATTCTGGCATTTTCATCATCTTTTAAGTACCTTTTCAATATGAGAAAAGGTTTTATCGTGCTTTGGGTTCTGGTACTATCTTTCCAGCTAAAGGCACAACCATTTATACAGATACTGGGCGTAGCACAGGATGGCGGTTACCCGCATATCGGCTGCCGCAAACAATGCTGCCAACAGGCATGGAACAATGCTGAAAACAAACGGTATGTGGTTTCTTTCGCATTGGTGGACCCGGAAGCTAAACAATGGTGGCTGTTTGAAGCCACACCTGACATGAAAGAGCAACTGCAATATTTTCATGAGCTGACAGGCGGGAAGTATAAATACCTGCCTGATGGCATATTCATCACACATGCACATATAGGCCACTACACAGGATTATCCCAACTGGGCAGGGAAGCATTAGGGGCCAAAGATGTGAAGGTCTATGCTTTGCCAAAAATGAAATCTTTTTTAGCAACAAACGGCCCCTGGCAGCAGTTGGTACAATTGCAGAACATCAAAATAGAAACCATAACGCCTAACTCAGTTACAGGTTTAAACGGCAACATCAGGGTACAGGTATTTACAGTACCTCACCGGGACGAATATTCCGAAACAGCAGGATTTACCATTATTACCAGCCACAAAAAATACCTGTTCATACCTGATATAGATAAATGGGGCAAATGGAGTAAAAACATCATCGACGAAGTGAACCGCGTGGACATAGCGCTGATTGACGCTACTTTTTACAGTGCCGATGAATTACCCGGCAGGCGTATGGAAGAAGTACCCCACCCATTTGTGACAGAAACCATGGAATTATTTTCAAACGAAAATAAGGGAACCAAAGCCAAAATTCATTATATCCATCTGAACCATACCAACCCATTGCTATGGGATGACCGTCAGCATAACAATGTAACGGAAGCAGGGTATCACATTGCCGAACAAGGTGCAAAATTATAAAAGGGTGGTGCAGATTGTCTATATCTGCACCACCCTTTATTATCATTATCAACAGAAAATTAATCCTGGTTTGGACGCGGGCCGCGTGGGCTAAAGCGCCTGCCGGGCTGCCTGTTGGGGTCTTCTGAGTTGTTGCTGCGCGGGGCATCGCTGCTACGGTCGTTATCATAGCTCCTGCGGAAACCACCACCACTGCTGCTGCTGCGGTCGTTATCGTAGCTCCTGCGGAAACCACCGCCACCACTGCTTCTGTCGCTGCCGCCACGGTCGTTGCTCCTGTAGCCTCCACCACCGCTGCGGTCATTGCTCCTATAGCCTCCGCCGCCGTTATTACTTCTGAAACCACCACTGCCACGACTGTTGCCGCGGTTGTTACCACCCGGGGCATTCTTAGGCTTCGATTCTTTTACACTGATTACCTGGCCTTCAAAATAAATGCCGTCAATGTTGTCAATAGCGTCATAGCTTTCAAACCTGTCAGCCATTTCTACAAAACCAAAACCACGGGGCAAACCCGTTTCGTTGTCAATTGGAATTTTCACTGAAACTATGTCGCCAAATTCAGAGAAAAGCGTACGCAGACTGTCTTCACTGGTTTGCGGGTTCAGATTACCAACAAATAAATTCATAAAATAAAAATTAATACCCCAAACCTACATAAATAACGGGAATAACAAATCTTTTTAAGTAACAA
>CALEZD010000103.1 GCA_937928385.1 uncultured Bacteroidota bacterium | reverse complement strand
CGGCATCAAAATGGAACATTTTTAAACACCGACCTCAATGAAAATATGAGACACCGCTGGATTTCATTACTTTTATTACAACAAAAGAATCTATGTATGAGTGTTCAACCCGGCCATGCCAATCCTTTAAAAGATTACCTGTCCCCCCATTACATCCATAAGAGTAACTGGCTGAGGGCGGCGGTGCTTGGGGCAAATGACGGGCTACTCTCTACGGCAAGCCTGGCAGTGGGTATTGCTGCTGCCAGTGATACGCGCGAGCCTATAATATTAGCTGCCCTGGCGGGTTTGGTGGCCGGGGCATTGTCTATGGCGGCGGGCGAATATGTATCTGTCAGTTCTCAAACCGATGTTGAGAAAGCTGACATAGCACGGGAAGCGAAAGAGTTGACCAAAGATCCGGAAGGCGAAATGCAATACCTGGCTACCATCTATGAGCAAAGGGGACTGAAAAAGGAAACCGCCATACAGGTGGCCAAAGAACTGACTGCCCACGATGCCCTGGGCGCCCACGTAAGGGATGAACTGGGGATTAACGAAATAAGCCAGGCCAAACCACTACAGGCTGCCTTCGCCTCGGGCGCTTCGTTTACCCTCGGTGCTATTTTGCCACTTATCATTTCCATATTCATGCCGCTAAAGTATATGGTGTACTACCAGTATGGTTTTACTATCGCATTTTTGATGCTGCTCGGCGCTATTGCAGCCAAAACGGGCGGCTCCAATATAGTGAAAGCAACTCTGCGTATTACATTGTGGGGTACTATTGCTATGGTACTTACAGCTGGGGTTGGCAGGCTGTTTGGGGTGGCGGTGTAAGCATATAAATAAACATGTTTAATCACATGAAAATGTTGCCAATATCCTTACCGCTATACCAAAACCCCTAACTTTATACTGGATAATATCAGATGCATTATACAGTAATAACACAAGGCCATCGCCAGTTTGAGGTATATGATGAAGCCGGCAGCCTGCAGGGTACGTTAACACAAAACATGTGGCGGCCCACCAGGGCTGAGATGATTGTTCATGGTACCGGTTATCAATTTGCCCCTAAAGGCTTTTGGCAAACCATAAACATGACCAGGAACGATATGCATGTGGCAGAAATAAAGTTCACCCTGGGAGGTGGGCTCAAGATACACTTCGCACATTTAGCCAGCCCGTACAGGTTCAGGCACAAAAGCCTGTGGCATAGCAGCTACGCGATAACAGACGATTATGGTCACGAAATAGCCGTTGTGCAGACAGGCATAAACTGGAAAAAACTGAAAAGCACTTATGAAATAGATGTTCACCCTAATACGCTGGACAAGGAAATGAACGCACTATTGCCCTTGCTCATAATGTATTGTGTGCGGTATATGCGCGTGCTGATGGCAGCTGGCTAACGCAACCCGGCCTGTCACTAAACGCCGCCATACTACACCCTCAACGCCCCGCGAAACCCCCTCGCACCATAATATGACTCCGCACCATTGTGATAAGTAAATACGGTATCGAAGCGACGGTCGCAGAAGAGCGCGCCGCCGAGCTTGCGGATTTTAGCGGGCGTATCCACCCAACTGGATGTTTTCAGGTCGAACTCCCCTAACTGCTGTAGTTCACGGTATTGTTCTTCAGTCAATAGTTCAATGCCCATATCAGTAGCCATATTCACAGCACTGTCGGCGGGTTTATGTTGCTTGCGCGATTCCAGCGCTTCGTGGTCGTAGCATATACTGCGGCGGCCTTTGGGGCTTTCGGCTGCGCAATCGTAAAAGATATATTCGCCTGTCTTTTTATCATAGCCTACTACATCAGGCTCGCCATCAGTTATTTCCATTTCGTTCAGCGACCAGAGTTTGGCAGGATGGGCTTCCAGCCTCGCCTGTACTTTATCCCAATCTATACCCTTGTGGCGTGTTTTGTTTTTCTCAAAACGGGTTTTTAAAATCTGTAGCAGCTCTTTTGCCTGTGCGGGTGATAATGTCTTTTTACTTGCCATAGTATGCCTTATTTATTTATAAAATTAACCTTTCTATCAGCAGGCCTGAAATACCAGGATATAACTGTCAGTACTAAAAGTAATACCGGGCCGAATAACTCAGCGACCGGGCTACCTGCAGCAATATGTGAAAGTACCGCACCGGAAGCAATGAAGAAAAAGCCCGCATAGGCCCATTCCTTCAGCAAAGGAAAGCGGGGAATAAGGATAGCGATAACACCCAGCATCTTCCAGGCACCTATTATGGTAAGGAAATATGCCGGGTAGCCCATGTCCAGCATATACTGTACTTCCTCTTTCATGCCGAATAACTGTACTATACCTGTTGACAGCATACCCAGCGACAGCCAGATAGTAGCTATCCAATAGATGATTTTATTTCTCTTTGTCATAGCGTGTCATTTTAATTTACTTACCACCTCCTGCAAGGTGTTGTGCGCCATATTGATACCCTGTGCAAATGGCAGTTGCAGCATCTGGTCTCTCATCGCTAACGACTTGTACACAATCTTTATCGTGAGTTGGCTGGTTTCATTGGTAAGCTCTTCAAATTCCAGGAACTCAAGCTGCGCATCGAAAGTGGTGTTCTCCATCTCGAATGTGCGGATGATGCTCTTCCCCGGTGTGAAGTCGTGGATAGCTCCACTGAATACATGTTTGTTGCCCTTAGGGTCGGTTGTTTCGAATATATACCCGCCGTGTTTTTTATTGTCCAGTTTCACTACTTTGGTGCCCATCCATTGCTCCACTATTTCCGGTTCGGCATAGGCGCGAAAAAGTAATTCTACAGACAAGTCGAACACCCTGGTAATAGTCAGTTCCTGTTTACCTTCTTCAGCTGCGATTTTAGTTTTTAGTTCCATTTTATTTTTTGGGTTTGTATGCCTTCATGATTGTTTCCAGTTTATTAAACCTGTCGTCCCACATCTGGCGGAAGGGCTCTATAAAGTCCGCTATTTCCTTCATCTTATACGGATTGAGGTGATAGTATATTTCCCTGCCGTTTTGCTCCTGCTGCAGCAATTCGCATTCGGTAAGTATCTGCAGGTGTTTGGACACTGTGGGCCTCGCTGTATCGAAATTGGCGGCTATAGCCCCTGCCGTCATCGATTGGGAGGCTACCAATACCAGTATTGCCCTGCGGGTGGGGTCTGCAATCGCCTGGAACACATCTCTTCTTAAATTCATCGTGTAGCTATTTGGCTACAAATATACATGTAGCCATTTAACTACGCAAATAATCATGATGAATTTTTGGAGTTTTCATTTTAATACATAGATTTGTGATGCATAGACGTACACAGTATGAGTAACACTGAATTATTAAAGGGAACATTAAGCACAATTATCCTGCGGATGCTATCGGAACACCCACGGCTATATGGTTATGAGTTGACACAGCTTGTGAAGGAAAGATCGGGCGATAAAATATTAATTAAAGAGGGCTCGCTCTACCCTGCTCTTCACAAGCTGGAGGCCGACGGGCTGGTAACATCGGAAGAGGTATATATAGGCAAGCGGGTACGCCGATATTATAAACTGACAGAACCCGGCAAAAAAGCAACGTTGCTGTCTATAGAAGAACTGCGCGGCTTCCTGAAAACTATTGAAGAACTGATACTACCATTTCCGGGAAACTATGTACCAGCTAAGTGAGGAACATATAGATATAGTGTATGAGCGGCTGGAATGTGAGGGGCTTAAAAGCAAGAAACTGGCGCAAGACCTGCTGGACCACTACTGCTGCTATATAGAAAGCAGGATGGAAGAAGGTGTGAACTTTGAGCAGGCGTACCGTGATGCCGTGTCAGCGATATCGCCCAACGGAACGAAAGAAATTGAATTTGAACTATTCTTTATTATAAAATTCAACAAACAGGTATCTATGAAAAAGTTAATCTTCCTGAGCGGTTTTATATCCGCCTTCCTCATTTCTACAGGCATTATGTTTAAGACATTACACTGGCCGGGTGCCAATGTACTGATGGTAACAGGGTTTGCAGCAATGCTGCTCACAGCTATTATCACCACCACGCATTTGATAAAATATATGCGCAATAAACCCGGCACATTCTGGCTGAGAAGCGGTGCCGGCGTTGCGGCGCTGTTCCTTATTTCAGCTGGGTTTATTTTCAAAACTTTTCACATGCCGGGTGCTAACGTGATGTATACGTTGGGGACAGTCATTCTGAATTTCATATTCCTTCCTATGTTTTTTTATCATGCTTATATACAAGGCATGGCAAAACATAGTACAAATGAAAATGTATCTTAGTGGCAGCAAAACACTATTATGAAGGCTGCCATCACTACCACACTGCTTGCACTTGCATCGCTGCACCTACATGCGCAAGGCGCTGATGAATACCTGGAAACTATCAGGAACAACCGTGCTGCATTGGCGGCCTTCTTTTCGGCTATGCCCAAGGGGGGTGATTTGCACCACCATTACAGCGGCTCGATATATACCGAAACATATATAAACAGGGTCGTTGCTAATGATTATTTCATCAACAGGCACACATGCCATGTTGTAAAGGATACAACGGGAGCCGGGGGTGGCTATATACGATTTTCAGCATTGGGCGATTCGCTGGCCTATTACCAACAACAATTGATGCAAAAGTGGTCGGTAAAAGACTATAACGGCATTAGCTATCCATCGGACAAACAGTTTTTTGAAACCTTCGATTACTTCCGCGTAACCAGCAACGACAGCCTGAAACAAGGGCTACAGGAGCTGAAAAACCGAGCTGTCAAAGAAAATGTAAGTTATATCGAAACCATGTTTAAGGGCATACCCTGCAATATCAACATGGATAAGATGAGTCGATACATCGCTCTGCTGCAGGATGCACAGACTGCGTACAATGAAGCCAGAACACAAAAACTATTGCAGGAAATTTATACATGGTTACAGCAGCAGGATGTAAAAAAATATGCAGACGATTTTAACCGCAAGCTTGCAGCATTGCATAGAGAGGGAGGAATAGATGATGAACGCTTTACCATGCGCTACCAAAACTATGTGGTGCGCGTGCTTGATCCGCTAACCGTATTCAGGAGCCTGGTAGTAGCATTCGAGTCGGCCGAGAGCAGTCCGCTGGTAGTAGGCGTGAATATTGTAGCGCCGGAAAATCATGAAACGTCTATGAAGGATTACTGGCTGCACATGCAGATGTATAAATTCTGTCACGAACAATACCCCGATGTACAATACGCTATGCATGCGGGGGAACTGGCGCCGGGCATGGTGCCGCCAGAGGAGCTTACATGGCATATATCTGAAGCAGTGTACACAGCAGGGGCTAAACGTATAGGCCACGGAGTAGATATACCCTACGAGGCAGATGCATACGAACTGCTACGCTATATGGCCGGTAACCGCATTGCAATCGAAATCAACCTGGTTAGTAACGAGTTTATACTGAAAGTAAAGAACGACCACCACCCCATCAGCTTGTACCGCCAATTCGGCGTGCCTATTGTTATCAATACAGACGATGCAGGAGTGCTGCGCAGCAGCATGACGGAGCAGTACATCCTGCTTGCTAGCCGCTACCCTGCTATCAAGTATGGAGATATCAAGCGGTTTGTATTCAACAGTATTGACTACTCATTTATAGAAGAGGAAGCTGTAAAAGAAAAATTGCGTAAGGATTTGAAGCAACGTTTCAGAAAGTTTGAAGCTACGATTGCCGAGATAAGTAAAAACTAATGCATTCCCGTTCAGTCAGCATTTTTCCCATTTCGTCACAGATGTTTTCAGTTACCCGATATGATTATGTAGATTAACATAAACAACCATAAATATCATGGATAAAAACCCTGCAATCAATTTATGGGCCATAGTTATCGCCGTATTCTTGATTCCGGCCAGTTCATGTAAAAAGGAGCGCGCAAATATTTATCCTGCACAGCATACTGAAGAAATGATGAGCAGTGAAATATTATATACACCAGTTATTGGCAACAACACACGGTCCGTATTGCTCATCATCAACTACGATGGCGATACGCTCAAACTGACAGACAAGGACACAGCCGTGTCCGACTTCAGAAAATGGGAGGTAGACGGGAAAATTTACTACAGTTACTTTTTACACAATACAGGTTTTTATACCATACCACAGATACCTTACGCCGCCGGGTACCGGATAATTACAGACACGGCTTTCAGAGAGTTGAAAAGGCTGAAACTGGTATCGCATAATGGTATTGATGCAGCAGCACAACCAGCACTAGAAAACCACGACTTCCTGGTACTGGGTGCAAACCATTTTATCACGCTTGCCTACTACGAAAAGGCAGTTGATAATATTCCTGCACATTTATTGCCTGCTACAGGTATCAAAGTGGTAACACCTGTTATACAGGAACTACTGGATGACCGGGTAATATGGCAATGGGTAGGTAGTGACTATCCTGAATTGTATGCTACCAGTGTAGAGGGAAATAATTATAGTAATACCGCTATTGCAGCAGACTACCTGCATGTCAACTCTATGTGGGTGGACGAAAAGGATGGCAACTTGCTTATATCCTGCCGCAACAGTAACCAACTGATAAAGCTCAACAGGCATGGCACAGGCATAGTGTGGCAACTAGGAGGTATCAACAGCGACTTTGAATTGCAGGAAGACAATCAGTTTTTACGTCAGCATAATGCGACGTATATTAACAACGGTAAGACCATATTACTTTTAGACAATGGCCTGCTCGACATTCGGAATTATTCACGCGTGCTGGAATTTGATATAGACGAGCAGAACAGGATGATCACTTCGGTGCGAACCTTCATCATACCCGGGGACTTCATTCGTTTTGCAGGTTCGGTGCAGAAATTCGGCGACCGGTATTTTATTGGCGGTGGGGTAAGCCCCGGTTATACCCCTTACATATTGGAAGTAAACCATCGTACAGGAGTAAAAACTTTCGAAAAGCGACTTGAACTGGGTAGCTACAGGGCGTTTAAGTATGTTTCACCATGATAACCCTGCAAGGTTTCTTTTGCAAGGTAATCCTGTTGCATATCCTGAGGGGCCATCTGCATGTTTTTTATTCGTCAACCAATCCCATATTTTCAATGAGCTATCGTTCCTGCAACTCATTCTTTTATATATAATAGCAGCAGAAGCAAATGTGAGTACACCAATAAATATGATGGCGGCATTAATACTGAAGATATCAGCAATGATGCCCGTAAGCACAGCGCCAATGGCATAACCCAGGTCTCTCCAAAGCCTGAATATCCCGATACTCTTTGCCCTGTCCTGCGGGTGGGTGTTTTCTGCCACTGTAGCCAGGAAGGTGGGATAGACCATAGCCGTGCCCCAACCCAGTGCAGAAGAAATTATTACAAATTGTGTCATACTGCTTGCAGCCGCCAACATCACCAGTGCAATAGCCTGCAGCAGCATACCCGTGTACAACATATCTTTTTTGCAAAATTTGTCAGCCATTTTGCCGGTAAACAATTGCCCTATACCCCATACTGCAGGATACACCGCTGCCACAATACCAATTTGCTGAATAGAAAAACCTTTAGTCGCTAGCAGTACAGGCAAGATACCCCATATCATACCATCGTTCAGGTTGTTGATGAGGCCGGCCTGTGTTACACTGCCAAGGTTCCTGTCTTTCCAGGTGGTATCCCTGAATATATTTTTGAGCCGCGGTATATTGTTGGTTGCAGTTTCTTTGGCTACATGGTGTTTGGTATCCTTTACCAAAAATATACTGGTGACCAAGCCCAGTACCAGCAGCACAAAGCCTATGTAGAAAGGATAGGGCCTTATCCCCCACTCGCTCGCTATCCAGCCGGTAAGAAATGCAACTACGGCAACAGCTATATAACCGGCAAATTCGTTGAGCCCCATTGCAAATCCGCGCTGCCTTTCGCCTACCAGGTCTATTTTCATCACTACCGTGCTGGACCACGCCAGGCCCTGGTTGATGCCCAATAATACATTGGCGGCAATTACCCAATTCCAGTCGGGGGCGTACATGAGCATAAAGGGGACAGGGATGCCCGCCACCCACCCGGCTACCAAGAGGTTTTTCCTGCCGAACCTGTTGGCCAGGGTACCCGTGTAATAATTGGTCACAGCTTTAACAATACCAAATACTACAATAAAGGAAAGCAAGGCAGTTTTTGCGGCGATGGCAAACTCCTGCTCCGCCATCTGCGGCAGTATCGACCGCTCGAGCCCTACCATGCCGCCCACAAAAGCGTTGACCAGTACCAGCAGAAAAAACTGGTACCGATTTTCTTTTAACCCCAATTGTATGTCCTTACTCATAGCCTCTATACTTCAGCTTTCATCTTAAGTAAAACCGTATTCTGCCGTTCCAGGTTGTCCACTAACACCTCCCGCATCAGCTGACAAGCTTTGTATACCTTGTCTGAACTGAGGGAATAATAATTGCACCTGCTATCTTTTCTTACATTAAGTACCCCTGCACTTACCATTTGCGACAGGTTTTGAGAAAGAGCAGATTTTAGTCCGCCCTTTTGCTCCAGTATATCAGAGAAACAGAGTTCTCCACCGCTGAGTATTTCTACCACTTGTACCCGCACCGGGTTGGCCAGGGCCTTACATACCTCAGCATGCAACTTATATATGTGTTTGCTATCCATATTTTAATTGTTCACAAAATTATGAACTATTGAACTAATTGCCAAATCGGGGTATATTGGGTGCTTTTAGGTTGATATTTTTTGCATTTTTATTTTTTTGTTTTGAGCAATAACTCTACCTTTGCCGTCCAATTCTCAATATTGCTCTTATAAAGATCGTATTTGGGAGAACCGCCCGGTGTAAAAACCAGGTAATTCGTTAACACCAAAAAGTAAAAAAATGGCAAAAGAAATCAGTGCCTTTGTAAAGCTGCAATGTAAAGGCGGCCAAGCCAATCCGGCACCACCAATCGGCCCTGCACTGGGTGCGAAAGGTGTGAACATTATGGAGTTCTGCAAGCAATTCAACGCTCGTACGCAGGACAAAATGGGGAAAGTTCTTCCCGTAGTTATCACAGTATATGCTGACAAGTCTTTCGACTTCATTATCAAGACCCCGCCTGCAGCGGTGCAATTGATGGAAGCGGCTAAAAAGCAAAAAGGTTCAAAAGAGCCCAACCGCGTAAAAGTGGGTAAGGTGACCTGGGACCAGGTGCGCGCTATAGCCGAAGATAAAATGGCAGACCTGAACTGTTTTACCACAGAAAGCGCTATGCGCATGGTAGCAGGTACTGCCCGCAGTATGGGATTCACCGTAGAGGGCGCAGCTCCCTGGGATAATTAATCCATTGGTTCACCTTATTTAAAACATTGTAACAATGGCAACATTAAGCAAAAAAAGAAAAGCTGCAGAAGCTAAAGTAGATAAAGAAAAGCAATACTCGCTGGCAGAAGCAGCAGGTATGATGAAGGATATAAACTGTACCAAGTTCGACAGCTCGGTAGACGTACACATCCGCCTGGGCGTTGACCCCAAGAAAGCAGACCAGGCCATACGTGGCACAGTAAGCCTGCCACACGGTACGGGTAAAACCAAACGTGTACTGGTACTGTGTACGCCTGATAAAGAAGCAGAAGCCAAAGCGGCAGGTGCTGATTATGTAGGTTTGGATGAATTTATCCAGAAGATAGAAAGTGGCTGGACTGACGTAGACGTAGTAGTAGCCACCCCGTCTGTAATGCCTAAGATAGGTAAACTGGGTAAAGTACTGGGGCCACGCAACCTGATGCCAAACCCTAAGACAGGTACTGTAACCAACGATGTAGCCGCAGCTGTAAATGATGTAAAAGGTGGTAAAATAGCCTTCAAAATAGACAAAGCCGGTATCATCCACGCGTCTGTAGGCCGTGTGTCTTTTGAGCCGAACAAACTGGCTGAGAACGCGCAGGAGCTGATCAACACACTGGTACGTATGAAGCCTGCTACTGCTAAAGGGATTTACCTGAAGAGCATCAGCATGGCGAGCACTATGAGCCCGGGCTTGATTATTGATACTAAAAGTGTAGCATCGTAAACGTGAAATTGAAAGGTTTATTCATCCTTAAAAACATTCAGAAATGGCAATGACAACTGCTCAAAAAGGTGAAGTAATTGAACTGCTGAAAGAGAAATTCTCGCAGTACAACAACTTCTATATAACAAATACAGAAGCACTGACGGTAGAACAAGCTAATAAGCTGCGCCGCGTGTGTTTTGAGAAAAACGTGGAAATGAAGGTGGCAAAGAACACCCTGATCCGCAAAGCACTGGAACAACTGGACGAAGAGCGCTTCAAAGGGACTTTTGACTCTTTGCATGGCGTAACCGCCCTGATGTTCTCAGAAAGCCCGAAAGAGCCTGCGCTGATCATCAGTTCGTTCCGCAAAGACTCGAAAACTGAAAAACCCGTACTGAAAGCGGCGTTCATCAACGGTGATATGTTTGTAGGCGACAACCAACTGGCTGCTCTTACACAAATCAAAACCAAGAACGAACTTATCGGCGAGGTTATCGGATTGCTGCAATCTCCTGCCAAGCGTGTGCTTGCTGCATTGTTGCACCATCACGAAAAAGGCGGTGAAGTGGCTGCTCCTGAAGCATCTGCACCTGAAGCTCCGGCTAACGATGCACCTGCAACAGATGCGTCTGCAAATGATGCACCTGAAACGGATACACCGGCAGCTGAATAAGTTACCTGCCGGGTATAAAACGGCACTTTAAACAATGGCTTCCAAGACCAACTATATTTGAACAATTATTATTAAAATCATTAAAAACAACATAAGATGGCAGATATTAAAGCAATAGCCGAACAATTAGTAAGCCTGACTGTAAAAGATGTACAGGAACTGGCTGACGTATTGAAAGCAGATTACGGTATTGAACCAGCTGCTGCTGCAGTAGTAGTAGCTGCAGGTGGCGACGGTGGTGGTGCCGCTGCTGCTGAAGAGAAAACTTCATTCAACGTAGTGTTGAAAAATGCAGGCGCAAGCAAACTGAACGTTGTGAAAATAGTGAAAGACCTGACCGGCCTTGGCTTGAAAGAAGCTAAAGAAATGGTAGATGGCGCTCCTAAAAACGTGAAAGAAGGCGTTAGCAAAGCAGAAGCCGAGGAACTGGCTGCCAAGCTGAAAGAAGCCGGTGCTGAAGTTGAGATAGCTTAATTCTTAACAAAAGAAAATAAATAAAGCCCCGTTATTCACGGGGCTTTATTTTTGCCATACCAATGTAAAACTAAAGCCTTTTACAACATAATAATACCGGTTAACAGTTGTATATGTAATGCGACATCAGATTATATCTGTAAATTGTCGCGACATTATTGCAGCACGAGCCGGTTTATTGATGATAATGAAAAAAGGATTTATACGCATATCTGTTACTACCCTGCTATTACACATTGCCGTTAACGGTTTTGCCCAACAGTTCGTTGGCCTCAACACCACAGGATACGCCTCCATACACCATATGCCTACCAATCCTGCCTGGGTAAACAATTCAGCCAACGGGATGGAAATCATGCCCTTCTCTGTAAATACAATGGCCGGCACCAATGCCTATTACTTCTACAAGAAATTTATATTCAACGGATTTAACGGACAGGCTGTAGAAGGTGAAGACTACCTGCGCGACCCGCAAACCTACCAAAAACACCTGTGGGCCAACCTGGAAATAAACGGCCCTGCTATATCATTTGCCTACAAGGAAGAACATCATATCGGTGTCTTTACACGTGTAAGGCAACTACACAGGGCCGGTAATATTACCAGCGGAGAGTTCAGGCTGTTTGGGCAAAGTTTGCCGGAAACTTATGTGAACAACCCTGTTACCTTTAATAAGGCCGGATATTCAACCCATACGTTTGCAGAAGTAGGTTTTACATATGGCAGGGTGCTACGCGATGATAACTACAACATACTGAAAGGGGGTGTATCTGTAAAATACCTGATGGGCTTTGTAGCAGGCAGTGTCTATACCAACGAGCTGGCCTATACCAACAGCGGTGATACTATAGCTATACAAGGTGATATAAATGTACTGTACACACATAATATAGGCCCATACATTGATAATAATGCACAAAACGACCTGACTTCATGGTTTAAACGGGCAGGCAGGTCGGGGTTAGGATTGGATATAGGCGTACAATATGAATATCATCCTGACGGTAATCCGAATGTGCCTACACCCTACCTGTTCAGTATAGCGGCATCTATTACCGACCTAGGGGGTATCGGTTATGTAGCAGATACCGGCAGCGGCAGCTACCAGTTGGATATATATACCGACACATCCCTGCTGGTGAAGCAGCAGCATGAAGGCATAAATGAATATATGATGAAACTGGAACGAGACACATTGCTGGGCCGGGGTGAACAGGCGGAAAAGTTCAGGATGGGACTGCCTACGGCTTTCAGGTTCAATGCAGATTACAATGCAGGCAACAGGATAAATTTTGCGCTGAATATGCTGCTGAACCTGCGCGGGAATGGCGGAGACAGGTACAGGCCGGCTTATGTGAGTTATATAAATGTTACACCCAGCTACGGCGGCAAAAACTTCCAGGTAGGACTGCCATTTACTGTAATAGGCTACCAGACATTTGCCGTTGGCGCAACACTGCGTTTTGGCCCGTTCTATATAGGTTCATCATCCGCACTGACTACCATTATGAGTTCGAAACTTAAGTACATAGACGGGTATGCAGGCCTTGTGTTGAAATTCAGAAAGGAACAAAGGCGATACTAAAAAGGCTTCCACTTGGTGGAAGCCTTTTTAGTATCAATTGATAATCTCTTATTTAGTTGTGCAGGTACTGTATATACTCAGCAGGTACAGGGAAATTAATTTTTTCAAAATAGAAATTGCTGAATTCCATTGAAATCGTGTCCTGGAGGTTCTTTTCAGGCATTGTCCTGTAAAATTTACCAAACATATAGCCACGGATGTTGCCACCCTCATTTCCCAACACATTGAACATACAGTAACCTACCCCATCATTGGTATTGGCAGTGTACGTCTTGTATATCTTCCTGCCGGCAAGGTCGACACGGCTTGTATCCAGCATAACGAAATTGACAACAGGTGCAACGTCGTCTGCATTTACCTCATAAGTATCGATGGCATTAAAAGTGCCCTCGGGAAAAGCAATCCTGATCGTACGGTGAAAAATACTGTCGTCTTTTACCCTTGCTACAAAATGCGTAACAGCGTTGGTATCTACATAATAGAACGCAGGTGCAAACAGCAATTTCTTATTGTTGATTCTTGAATCAATAGAACCAAGGTAAACATTGGCCCCGCTTTTAGGGTCTAACGGGTTAAGGCCTGCACTATAATCAGTGTCAGGGTGCGCATCATAAGGCCCGTTATTACAAGAATACAAAGCCGCTACAGCTACTAAAATTAAAGCAGTTCCAACCAGAAGTTTTTTCATAGCACTATATTACAGCTATAAAGATAATAATCCGCTGATAAAATCAAAATACCCCATTTATTCTATGCAGGTTTTTTTTCTTCCACCAGGCTGATATTCAATTCATCCAGCTGTTTTTTATCTACCGCGGACGGGGCATCCAGCATCATATCGCGGCCTGCGTTGTTTTTAGGGAAAGCGATGAAGTCCCGTATGGACTCCTGGCCGCCTAAAAGTGCGCAAAGCCTGTCGAAACCCAGGGCGATACCCCCGTGAGGCGGGGCGCCATATTCAAAGGCCCCCAGCAGGAACCCAAACTTGTCCAGCGCCTCTTCCTTACTCATACCCAGGGTTGCGAACATCTTTTCCTGCATATCACGCTGAAAAATACGGATTGACCCCCCTCCCACTTCAGTACCGTTGAGCACTATATCGTAGGCATTGGCCTTAATTTCACCATATTTCTCGGGCATCCCCAGCCACGCTTCGTGTTCCGGCTTGGGCGACGTGAACGGGTGGTGCCGGGCTGCCCAGCGGTTTTCTTCCGCATCGTGTTCCAATAGCGGGAAATCAGTTACCCAAAGCGGCTTATATACCGCGTTATCGCGCAGCCCAAGGCGATTACCCATTTCCAGGCGCAACTCACTCATAGCCTTTCGGGTACGGTCTTCTGCACCTGCCAGTACCAGTATCAAATCGCCTGCATTGGCGTTGCAAAAACCTGCGAGTTCTTTCTGCTGTTCCTCGTTCAGGAACTTATCTATACTACTTTTAAAAGTACCATCAGCGTTGCATTTTACATAAATCAGCCCTGTCATACCTATTTGAGGGCGTTTTACCCATTCGGTAAGCTCATCCAGTTGCTTGCGGGTGTATTCAGCAGCACCCGGCACTGCAATAGCCAGTATTGTTTCAGCATCGGTAAAAACTTTAAAGTCTACCCCATTCAAAACAGGAGTATGCACTTCACCCTTTGCCTTACAGTTATTGATGGTCATGCCAAACCGGATATCCGGTTTGTCGTTACCGTAGCTCCACATAGCTTCATCCCATGTCATACGGGGGAAGGGCTCATTAAACTGCAGCCCCTTTACCTCATCGAAAATATGTTTCATTAACCCTTCAAAGGTTTGCAGTACATCCTCCTGTTCTACAAAACTCATTTCGCAATCTACCTGTGTAAACTCCGGCTGCCTGTCGGCGCGCAGGTCTTCATCACGAAAACATTTCACTACCTGGAAATACCGGTCGTAACCGCTCACCATCAGCAGTTGCTTGAAGGTCTGGGGACTTTGAGGGAGGGCATAAAACTGGTTGGTGTTCATACGAGAGGGAACGATGAAATCGCGCGCACCCTCCGGGGTTGACTTTATAAGGAAGGGGGTTTCAATTTCCATAAAGCCCAAAGTATCCAGGTAATTCCTCACAGCCCTGTTCACCTTATACCGCAGTTCCATATTGCGGCGCAAGGGAGCACGCCTCAAATCGAGGTAACGGTATTTCATCAGCAGTTCATCGCCGCCGTCAGTTTCTTCTTCGATAGTAAAAGGCGGTACGGCCGACTTGTTGAGTATCTTATATTCTGTCACCTCAATTTCTATATCGCCGGTGGGTATCTTAGCATTCTTATTGCTACGTTCCAATACAATACCTGTAGCCTGTATTACATACTCGCGGCCCAGGGGGGCATTATCAAGAGCGCTGTTGAACTTTTCGTTGAACAACAACTGTGTGATACCATAACGGTCGCGCAGGTCTACAAAAGTGATAGCGCCAAACTTCCTGACAGTTTGTACCCAACCAGACAGCACGACCTGCTCATTTATATTATTAATGCGTAACTCACCACACGTATGCGAACGGTACATAATATTGAACTTTAAAAACTTGTGCAAGATAACCCTTAATCAACGATTGTTGATAAATCCTGATTATAATAAATAGGGGAATAGCTAACTTCCATTGTCAGTATATTGTACCAAACACCAATTTCGTGCTGCGACTCAACAAAAAGAAAAAAATCATCATAGGTATTTGCGCCTTTATACTGGCAGGGATGGTGGTTGTCGGGTATATTGTAGCATATAAGTATAAAGCTATCATCCATAAAGCTCTGCCTGTGGCTGTGGCTGATGCCACCGATAGCCTGTACAGGATATCGGTAAAAAATGTATCTATCAATATACTGAACCGTAGTGTAACCCTGAAAGGCGTACACCTGTGGGCTGACAGTACTGAAATAGCCCGGCGAAATAAAGACAGCACAGCAAAACCTGTATATGTGGATGTAGTAGTGCCCAGGTTGACTGTTAGCAGCATCATGTGGGACAAACTGACCGGAGGCGAGGGGTATAGCTGCGGAACTTTTGCGATAATAAGGCCGGTTATAACCGTGTATAAAACAGATACATCATTAACAGTAAATGACACAACAGCGCCTGCCCTGATTGAAAGAGCATTTACTGCCGGCACAGTATATATGAAGGCTGCAGATATAAGATATGCCGTAACCAAGCATAAAGACACCAATACCCTGCTGCTTAACCATTGCAATATAGAAATGAATGACTGGGAGTTGGGGGAAGAAAGCATAAAGGATACATCAAGGTTTTTGCTTTCGGAAAGTTTTGTTGCAGATATTAAATCTCTTACATACAATGCTCCACAGTCCGACTATAATTTCAGCCTGGCGCAAATCCGTTTTAGTACGGAGGACAATAAGTTGACCGCCAGGAATCTGCAATTGAAACTCAGGACTTCGCAGAAGGAATTTCTGAGTAACCTAAACAGTCAGAAAGAAATATTTGAGCTGGACTTCCCAACAGTAGAACTAACCGGTATAAACAGGAATAAACTGCTGGGGAAAGGCGAACTGCATATTGCCGCAATACACCTTAACCACAGCAAGATAAACATACTGATGGACAGGCGGTTGCCACCAAATACTAAAAGTAAAATGGGCAACTACCCTAACCAACTGTTGCAAAAACTTCAACTGCCGTTGTATATAGAACAGGTAAAAATTCATGACGGCAGCCTTACCTATTCAGAGATAGTGGAACAAACAGATAAGAGAGGGAATATTCATTTCGATAATATTCATGGTAACCTTACTAATATCACCAACATAACCGAATGGGTGCAAAAAGACAAGCATTGCATAGTGACCCTGCAGGGTAAATTCAGTAAATACACTGATGCGAAAGCCACTTTCCGTTTCGTACTGGACGACCCCAAAGGGACATTTGCGGTAGATGCAAGGCTGGGGGCTTTACAAAGCAGGCAAATCAACGAACAGACCAAAGCTTTCTCAAATGTTGAAATAAAATCATTCAGCATGAAGAGCATGAACCTGGTACTAACAGGCGATGAAAGTCAGGCCAGGGGCAAGTTCACCATGCTGTACAACAACCTGGGTATACGAATACTGAAAAAACCTGAAAACATAGAAAACGGCAACCGTAAAAAAGGCCTGTTGACATTCATTGCCAACAATATGGTACTGTACTCCAGCAACCCCATGCCGGGCGAAGAAATAAGGAAAGCTGAAACACAGGTAGAAAGGGATGAAATGAAATCCTTCTTCAACCTGGTATGGAAAAGCATACTGCAAGGCGTACAGGAAACAGCCATCAGGGATATGGAGGTAATAGACTGGATACGTAACAACGAAAAAGAAGCCGCTGACAAAAACACACAGATAAGAGAATTTTTCACCAAAGACAGGGAAGAAAGGAAAGAACGAAGGAAAGAGCGCAGAAAAGAAAGGGAACAAAATCCGTAATGATTTTATTCCCTTTCCCCAGCCTGATGAAGCCTGTTTGCTACCTGCTATAGCTTAAACCCATGTTGTACAGCAGAAACGCCCACTTATCTGCTTGTTCCTGTATGATCATAGATGTAGGCTTGCCTGCGCCATGCCCCGCCTTGGTTTCAATTCTTATCAATGCCGGTTTATCACAACCCTGTGCAGCTTGCAGCGCCGCTGCAAACTTAAATGAGTGTGCCGGCACTACCCTGTCGTCATGGTCAGCCGTAGTAACCATAGTTGCAGGGTAACAAGTGCCCGGTTTGGTATTGTGCACAGGCGAGTATGCCAGTAAATATTTGAACATCTCTTCGCTTTCATCGGCAGTACCATAATCGTAAGCCCAGCCCGCCCCGGCGGTGAATTTGTGATAACGCAACATATCCAGCACACCTACAGCGGGGAAACAAACTTTAAATAATTCAGGGCGTTGTGTCATACAAGCACCTACCAGCAAGCCGCCATTGGAGCCCCCTGCAATAGCCAGGTAGTCCGTAGATGTATATTTCTCGTCAATTAGATATTGAGCAGCAGAAATGAAATCGTTGAATACATTTTGCTTCTGCATTTTAGTACCCATATTGTGCCAGTCATCTCCATACTCTCCACCACCACGCAGGTTGGCTACTGCATACACGCCTCCGTTTTCCATAAATACCAGGTTGCTGACGCTGAAGGAAGGAGTAAGGCTGACATTAAATCCTCCATAACCATACAGCAGCACGGGGTTTTTACCCGTTAGCTTCATACCTTTTTTGTAAGTAATAATCATAGGCACTTCTGTACCATCGGGCAGTGAAGGATAGAATACCTGTTTGGTTTCATATTGTTCAGGGTCGAAGTTTACACCTGATTTTTTATAGAGTTCAGATTTACCCGTCTTTATATCGTATTTAAAAATAGTAGGGGGATATACATAAGATGTGAAGCTGTAGTACAGTTCTTTATCTTCCTTTTTGCCCCCGAAACCCGATGCTGTACCCAAGCCGGGTAGTTGCACTACATCCAATTCCTGCCCGTTCAGGTCGTATTGTTTTACTTCAGACACCGCATCTTTCAGATAAGTGACAAACAACCGGCCTCCGCAACTGGCCACACTCATAGGAAACCTGTTTTGGGGTATCAGCGGCTGCCAGTAGTTGATAGCGGGCCTGGCTGCCTCTGTCACAGCTACCCGCCTGTTAGGAGCGCCGGCATTGGTAAGTATATACAGCTTTCCTCCCTCAGCATACACTACATCATGTTCCGACTCAAAACCCGTGACCATTGGCACAATTGGTGCGTTGGGTTCTTTTAATGATTGCAGGTACAGCTCATTGCCATAGGTAGCATTAGCGGCAGAAATCACCAGGTATTGCTGGTCTTCTGTCACATGTCCGCCAATGTAGCGCCTGGGGGTTTCAGCACCTCCAAATATCAACTGGTCTGAACTTTGGGCTGTGCCTAATTTATGGAAAAACAATTTGTGGTGCTGGGTTTTACCCGACAACTGGCTACCCTGTTTGGGCTTGTCATAACTGCTGTAATAAAACCCTTCATTATTCTTCCACGACAAGCCACTGAACTTGACATCCATCAGGGTATCGTCCAGCATCGTTTTAGTCTTTGTTTCCAGCACTATCACCTTTCGCCAGTCTGAACCACCTTCTGAAATCTGGTAGGCACACAGTGAACCATCCTTGGTAAAACTAATGCCGGCGAGTGATGTAGTACCGTCTTTTGAAAACTTATTTGGGTCGAGAAACACCTCGGGTTGCCCATTACCCTTTTGCCTGTACAGAACATATTGGTTTTGCAGGCCGTTGTTTTTATAGAAGTAAGTATAATCACCTTCTTTGAAAGGGGCACTGTACTTTTCGTAGTTCCATAGTTCCGTCAGCCTCTTTTTTATTGCATCGCGAAAAGGGATTTTTGACAAATAATCCTGTGTTACCTTATTTTGCTTCTGTACCCAATCCTTGGTTTCTTCAGACAGGTCATCTTCCAGCCAGCGGTACGGGTCATCTACTTTGGTACCAAAATAGGTGTCTGTTTCAGCAGTTTTTTTCGTGTCGGGGTACCGGCCTTTAAAAGCCGCATTGTCCTGTGCATGCATATTTATTGCCAATGATAACAAGAGGGTGCAAATTGAAACTTTTCTCATCTTGAAAAAGTATTGTTTTAGAAATAATATCAGAAAACCGGATTGTAAATTAAGGCTGATTTGACAAACAACCCTAAGTAATACCTAAAATACCCTGAAAAATCACGTTTAAACCATTTCACAGCTTTCATTTATTAACAAAACCATACATGGGATATGGAATAAAGCGTATTACTTTTGTATACTGCACAACCGCATAAATAATTGTTTCTGAGACGATTTCTTAAAATATTACAATATGTAGCCATTGGTTTCATCAGCCTTGTATTGCTGGTTGTGTTGTTATTGAACCTGACCTCTGTACAAAACTACATTACCAAAGAAGTAGCAGGACGGTTGTCTGACCAATTAAAAACTACCGTTAGTATCCGGCACGTAAGGCTGGATTTTCTGAACCAGCTAAAAGTGGAAGGCGTATATATAGCCGACCAACAAAATGACACATTGCTCTATGCCGGCTCAATAAATTTCCGCATTACAGACTGGTTCATCTTCAGAAAGGATAAACCTGTAATAAAATACATTGGGTTGCACAATGCTTATGCCAACCTGTACAGAACAGCAAAATCAGACGAATGGAATTACCAGTTTGTAATAGACGGTTTCAGCAGTAGCAAAAAGAAGCCATCTAAACAGGAAGGTAATGCGATAGATATTGACCTGAAAGAAGTAGACCTGGGCAACGTACGTTTCTATATGAATGACGCATGGGTAGGCAGTGACTTGAATTTCGAGGTGGGCAGATTTCATATTGACGCAGACAACATTGACCTCAAAAAGAAAAAAATAGAAATAAACAATATCAGTGCGACAGCAGCCAGGATAATGTTGCGAGACTACGAAGGAGGAAGGCCCCCAAAACCCAAAAGCAATCTTCTTAAACATATTGACACGACAGCATTTAACCCCGGCAACTATGATATAAAACTATCGGAACTGGAACTGGATGATTGTTATTTCAGCTTAGACCATATACAAAGAGACCCATTACCCGGGGAATTTGACCCAGCTCATATCCGGGTGAGTAATATTAACATTGACATTGACGATGTTCATATTGATGCAGACACATTAACTGCGAAACTTAATAATCTTTCAGCCAGGGAACGTAGTGGGCTGGTAGTAAAAAAACTGAAGGCAGATGTACGACTATCGCCTACCGAAGCTATATGTAAGGACCTATACCTGGAAACCAACAACAGCAAGCTACAGGATTATTACGCGATGCACTACGACCGTTTTCCCGATTTCCTGGACTACATCAACAAAGTAGTGATGGTGGTCAACCTGGAACAATCGAAAGTGGACATAAAAGATATAGCGTATTTCGCACCTGTATTGAGGGAATATCCTGCTGTTGTCAACCTTTCGGGCAATGTAAAGGGTACTGTAGCAGATATTGAAGGCCAAAAACTGTACCTGAATGACGGCTTAACTACTATAAAAGGGAACCTGACCATGGAGGGGCTGCCTGACATTGAGCACACATTTATCTATTACTATGATGGTGAACTATATACCAGTGGCGAAGGATTGAGCAGGTATGCACCTTCATTAAGAAAAAGTGATGCCATAGATATCAGCACTATTACCAGGGCACAGTTCAAAGGGGATTTCAGGGGGTATATCAACAACTTCGTGGTAAACGGTACTATAGCCAGCAACCTGGGAACGATTGTATCTGACGTGTCGATGAAGATGCCCGGCAGTACCACAACCATTTTTGAAGGAAAAATGAATGTTACAGACCTTCAGCTCGGTACTTTGCTACGCAAACCCGACCTGGGCGCCATCACCTTAAACGGTGATGTTAACGGCATTTTGGAAAAAGGTGGCAATACTATATCCTTTGAAAGCAACATAGATAAAATAGAATACAGGGGATATGCCTATACCGGCATTGTTGTTGACGGCAAGCTGGAAAAAGAAAAATTCAGCGGCGACCTGCTGATAGCAGACTCTAATATCTCAATGGGTTTTTATGGTATAGCTGACTTTAGTGGTGATTTAATAAAAATCAATGCGAAGGCCAACCTGCTTCAGAGCGACCTGACAGCTTTGAAACTGGTTAGCAATGACCAGGTAAACCTCGTAGCTGACTTTGACCTGGATTGGGAAGGTACAAGCATTGACGATTTTACAGGATATGCCAGGCTCTATAATATTGACCTGAAAAGAAATGACCACCGGTTAGACCTTGACTCGGTATACATACTGGCAACCGAAACCGCTGAAGGCATCAAACAAATGTCTGTAAACAGCAATGCCTTTACCGCCAAGATGGAAGGTAAATACCAACTGAGCACATTGCCCCTATCCATGCAATACTATATAGCGGGGTATGTACCTAATTACATAAAAACACCTGACAAAGCCGCGCCCGAACAAGATATAAATTTCACAATAATCACGCACGACCTGGATAGTTTATTTGGTGTATTGGCACCATCTATGTCCGGCTTCAACAATGCGACTGTAAAGGGCAACCTCAACACAGTAAACCAGCAACTTATATTGAATGCCGATATTCCCCACGGAGTAATCAACAGCATTAGCTTCGCTAATACAAGCATTACATCAAAGGGCAACTTCAACACACTAACACTTGACGCTGATGTAGGACGTGTGACATTCCCCGACACATCCATGAACGGCACCATCAAACTTAATACTACCCTGGGCGGCAATAAAATAGCATTTAAAATCACTACCACCTCACGCAACACCTTTGGCGATGCAACTATCAGCGGACAGGCAATTGCTTATGGCGACACATTGGAAGGTTCCTTTGCACCATCAGAGTTTTACATGAATAAAAAGAAATGGGATATAGCCGGTGGCAATAAAATAATATTCACTGACGGATATCTTGCAGTGCATGATTTACTTATACAATCAGGCAGCGAGAGGATAAGCATACAATCAGAGAATAACGGGTTGCAGCAAAGAATAGTCATGCAAATCAACGGGCTGGATGCATCAGAAATAGCAGATGTAAGCGGTTATTCTGAGTTTGATACAAAAGGGAGCATTAACGGTACTATAAAAGCAGATAATATTTTTACAGCGCTTAAAATAACCAGCGATATAAAAGCAACAGATGTAGTATTGGGTAATGATACGATTGGCAACATCAATATAGCGGGGTACTACGATGACAATAAAAAAGTGGTGGTAATGGAACCTACTACCGGTATATTTTATCGTGACAGGTCGCTAACCCTGACAGGGAAATTATCTTTTGACAGCTCTTCATCACAAACTATTGATGCGGAAATCAATATGCATAATACTCACCTGTCGGTTTTAAACCCATTACTGGCAGGGTACGTAAGTAATATACGTGGTACACTGGACGGCAGAGTAACCATAAAGGGAGTATCGCATACACCTGATATTGATGGCAGAATCAACATGAGCAATACAGGCGTTCATATTGATTTTCTCGGTACAGACTATGATATACCCAAAGCCGGCATTGTAGTTAATAATAATGAAATCAGCCTGGACGGAATGACTGTTTATGACAGGTTTAAAAACACCGCCAACATCTCAGGCGGCATAAGGCATAAAAACCTGGACAAGATGACTCTGAACATCAGGGCTACTTCTCCTCAATTTGAGGTAATAGACCTGAAATCGAATGAAAGTGAATTGTTTTACGGCAACCTGGTGGCAGGGTTTGAAAGCTTGAGCGTGACGGGGCCGTTCGACAATATCAATATGCGGATAACAAAAGCTAAACCGGCACAAAAGTCGCACCTTTACTTACCTCTCAGCACAGGCTCCAACGAGTTGGGCGCATACAGTTACATCAGCTTCAAGCAATACGGAGATTCTAATAAAACAATAGTTAAGAAAGATGCCAGCAAATTAAGCATCTATATAGATGCGGCATTGACACCACTTGCCGAAATAACAATGATCATGGATCCCGCCACCGGGGATGCGATTAACGCAAAAGGAAGCGGTAACATCAGCATGGAGATTCCGCCAAATAACGATATACGTATGTATGGCAACTACTCTATCACCGAAGGCAATTATACTTTTACCCTACCCCAGCTATTCTTCAAGCGTAAGTTCCTGCTTCAGAACGGCAGCCTGATACAATTTGCCGGGCCCATTGATAATACCCAACTAAGCGTGGTGGGCATATACAAAACAAAGGCGCGTTTGTACGACCTGCTGGACAGCAAAGAAAAAGCACTGATAGAAGACCTGGGGCAAAGAGAGGCCACACAGGCCAAAATTGCCCGCGATGTAGACGTCATATTGAATATGCGCGGCAGCCTGGGTACGCCCGAACTGGATTTTAGAATAGAACTGCCCGACCAAAGCGCTGCCGGCACTATAGCTTATAAAAAGCTGGAATTGGTGAACCAGAATGAAAGGGAACGCTTCAACCAGGTAGCTTCGCTTTTGTTGGTTAACGCTTTCATTCCTGCAGAAGGTAACTTTGGCGGAGGCGCATCTGCCGGTGTGGTGAATAACATCAGTGATATATTTTCAGGCACCGCATCTTCGCAGCTTACCAACCTGGTGAATAAACTGACCGGGAATGATAATATTTCTATCAACCTGAAATACCAAAACTACAGTTTTAACGAAACAGGTGCTACCGATGGGTCAGCTACACGCAGCGCCCTTTCCCTTGGGTATTCACAAAGCCTGTTTAAAGACAGGTTGACGGTAGAAGTGGGCAGCTCTGTAGACTGGGGCAAACCCACCTCCAGCAATAGCAGTAGCAGTAACTTCAACCCCGTGGGAGACTTCCGGCTGCAATACCTGATAAAAGAAGGCAGCAACTTCAGAGGTAATATATTCAGGACCAGCAGCTATGATGTATTAGCCGACCAGAACATTACACGCGGCGGTTTTGGCTTATCTTACAGGAAATCTTTTGACAGTTTCAGAGACCTGTTCGGCAATACAACCCAGGAACGTAAAAGAGAGGTAGAACAAAAGCTATCAGATACATCCTCTTCAGGCGGTACACAATAAAGCTATCGCTCACTCACCTTTTCGCAGTATTGCTCCAGCATCAGCGCTATGGCATTCCAGCCAAAACCTGTACGAATTACTTCAGTACCCTTTGTCCCTACAGCTGTGCGCTTTTCTTCGCCCGACAGCAACTCTATAACAGAATTGGCAAATGCCAGGGGCTCAACCTCCATGATAGCGCCTTCACCACTTTTAATGCCCAGTCCTTTGAAACCAATATTGGAACACACCACAGGCACACCCATAGCCATGGCCTCTAATACTTTATTTTGCGTACCGGCACCAAAACGTAACGGCGCCACTACCACGCTGGCCTCGTTGTACACAGCAGCCAGGTCGCGGATGAAACCGGTTACTTTTATTTTATCAGAAGCCAATTGTTGCACCTTTTTTACCGGCCTTTGTCCTGCTATCACAAACTGTGTGTTCGGGTAGCGCTCCAGTACATGTGGAAAAATATCCTGAACGAAATATTGGACAGCATCTACATTAGGGGCATAATCCATATTACCGGTAAACAGCAACGTATGATTGTGGCTATAATCGTGCCCGCCTGCTTTAAAGGTATCCAGGTCTACCCCGTTGGGCAGCAGTTGTATATTAGTTATTCCTTGTTTTGTTTCCAGGTATTCTTTGTCTTCGGCAGAGCAGACTAAAGAAAGGTCATACTCCTTCATTACTTGCTCGTACCGCAATAGCCTTTTATATTCAATGTTATTGAACAATTTAAGGACAGGATTCTTTGCCGCCTCTATCCTTCGCTGCCAATACAGGGAAAATGCATCGGGCATATCCAGTATACGCGGAATACTCTTGTTGGCTGCCAGGTATGGCGACATTCGCAAGTGCTGCACATGCACAGCATCAAACTTATCGCCCTGCAATACTTCCTGCAATTTTTCCTGCATAGCGGCCGATTGGAAATAGAGTACCTGCAGGGGTGTTCTTGTCCACAAGGCCTGCAAACAGCTTAGCACCGATTTCCATTTGGGCAGGTAGACAAAATGCACCTTATGGAATATCTTTTCCAGTTCCTCTTTGTATGAAAGGTCTTCCGCCGTTTGCGCAAATGTGAGCAGGTGCAGTTCATGCCTGCCCCTTAGCCTTTTGGCAAGGTTGTATATTTTCAGCTTATCGCCACGGTATGGCGGATAAGGTGTCCTGTTGGCTAAGAAGAGGATTTTCAATATTCAACGGCTTTATGTGCAGCTATTACTTCAGTATTTCGTGACCCAATTTATCACGTTTGGTCTGCAAATAAAACTCATTATGGGGGTTCGGGCGTATTTCTATGGCTACATTTTCTACAATCTCCAGCCCATAACCAGACAAACCCGCTCTCTTGCGCGGATTATTGGTCATCAGCCTTATTTTGCTCACACCCAGGTGCCTCAGTATTTGTGCGCCAACACCATAGTCGCGCTGGTCGTTCTTAAATCCTAAAGCCAGGTTGGCTTCTACTGTATCTTTACCCTCTTCCTGCAGTTTGTATGCCTTCAGCTTGTTCAACAGGCCTATACCCCTGCCCTCCTGGTTCATATACAGTACCACGCCTTTGCCTTCGTGCTCTACCATTTCCATTGCTTTCTGCAGTTGGTCGCCACAGTCGCAACGCAGCGAGTGGAGTATATCGCCGGTAAAGCATGAACTGTGTACCCTGACCAATACGGGCTCATCCTTTTCCCATTCACCTTTTTTCAATGCCAGGTGGTGTTCACCGGTACTCAGTTGCCTGAAAGCCACTAACTCAAAATTGCCATGCTTGGTGGGCAACTGTACCCTTACTTCTTCTTCAATCAGGCTTTCATTTTTCAGGCGGTATTCTATCAGGTCTTTTATTGAGATGATTTTCAGGTCGAATTTCTTCGCGATGTCCATCAGTTGCGGCAGCCGAGCCATAGTGCCATCATCATTCATTATTTCTACCAGTACACCCGCCGGCTCAAAGCCCGCCAAGCGTGCCAGGTCAACGGTAGCCTCTGTATGTCCAGCCCTACGGAGTACACCGGCAGATTTTGCCCTGAGCGGGAATATATGGCCGGGGCGGCCCAGATCCTCCGGTTTAGTGTCCCTGTTAATTAAAGCCTGTACCGTTTTGGCCCTGTCTTGCGCAGAAATACCGGTAGTGCATCCATGCCCTATCAAATCGACGGAAACCGTAAATGGAGTTTGGTGTAATACTGTGTTGTTTTCCACCATCAGGTTCAGCTTCAGTTCATCACAACGCTCCTCTGTAACGGGTGCGCATATCAAACCGCGCCCAAATTTGGACATGAAATTGATGATTTCGGGTGTCACATTGGCAGCCGCTGTTATAAAATCACCTTCATTTTCGCGGTCTTCATCGTCTACAACTATCAGCAATTTTCCCAGCTTCAAATCTTCGATGGCAGACTCAATTGTATCTAACATATAATATTATATCTATGGTCTACAAAGTTACAGCTATTTCTATGCCGAAAGCCAATAAAATGGGACTAACGGGTAAATAGCGGTATCAGAAACGGTTATATTTCAGACTAAGCGGAGCTGTACATTCAGAGATATATAGCTAAACCATTGTGATTGAACCCGCGCCCTTTCTTGAGGCAACAATCCCTGCAAACAAAACGACATTTTCTATAATGCATCTACCCTTAGTTACATATTAATATTATGCTGTATAATGCTTTCGCCCTGGCAAAAACCCTGTTACATATAGCCCGCTACCTGTTATTCTGACATATTTCGGGCGTGTACTACAACTTCCCGGAAATACATAAATAAACTGCAAGTTTAAATGGCTTATTTTTACTGCTTCGACAATTAATGGGTAAGGCAAAGCATATCATACTCACTGTTACTAACGACCTGAATTATGACCAGCGCATGATACGCATAAGTACATCGCTGACAAATGCAGGGTATAAGGTGACATTAGTGGGTTTCAAAAGGAAAAACAGCAAACCGCTTACTAAGCGTCCATATCATCAGGTTAGGATTCCAATATTAGCCGAACAAGGCAAGCTACTGTATGGCGGTTACTGGATTATGTTATTCTTCTACCTGTTGTTTAAACGCTGTGACGCAATCTGCGCCATAGACCTCGATACCATATTGCCTGTGTACCTGGTATCGCTCATCAGGAACAAACGCCGGGTTTACGACGCCCATGAGTTGTTTACAGAGTTGAAGGAAGTGGTAACCAAGCCCCGCGAAAAGAAAATATGGGACTGGATAGAACGAATTACAGTCCCTAACTTTTTTCACAATTATACTGTTGGCGAATATTGCGCCCTGTACTTCCTGGAGAAATACGGTAAAGAATTTGCAGTGGTACGTAATGCAACGGTCTTACACCATTTAACTATACCTGAAAAGAAAGAAAAATACATACTGTACCAGGGATGGGTAAACGAGGGGCGCTGCTTTGAAGAACTGATACCTGCCATGCTGCAGGTAAAGGCACAGTTGATAGTATGTGGCGAAGGCAACTTCTTCAAACAGGCAAAAGAACTGGCTACACAATACAATGTACAGGACAAAATAGCGTTTAAAGGATTTGTGCCGCCTGATGAACTGAAAACATATACGGCTAATGCCTACATAGGGCTGACCCTGTTCCATGCCATCAGCAAGAGCAATGAATATTCCCTGGCCAACCGATTTTTTGATTATATGCACAATGGCGTGCCACAGGTTTGCATGAACTTTCCGGAATACAGGAAAGTAAATGAAGAGCATGAAATAGGCATATTGGTAAACGAACCGATGACACCAGATGACATAGCAAATGCACTGAACAAACTATTGAGTGATACTGAATATTATAACATGCTACAGGAAAACTGCCTGCAGGCTAGAGAGAAATATTGCTGGCAGCATGAAGAGAAAACATTGCTGCATGTTTATGAAGAGGTATTCAACCGTAAAAAGAAAAGGTTTTGAAAATCAGCGTAGTGATACCGGCATATAATGCGGCAGGGTGTATACGCACCGCTATAGAATCCTGTCTGCACCAAACATTCCCTCCTTACCAAATAATAGTAGTAGACGATGCAAGTACCGACGGCACAAGCGAAATAGCTATACAGTACAAAGGTGTGTTTGTTATTTCATTAGACAATAACTCAGGTCCATCTGCTGCACGCAATATCGGTATGGGTGCTGCAACAGGAGATATCATAGCTTTCCTGGACAGCGATGATACCTGGCTGCCCGGCAAGTTATCCGTACTACATAAGTTATTTTCTGAGCACCCCGAAGTGCAATATATAGGGCACCCATATTTGTTGCCCGGCCATTCAGAAACTACGGTATATGCTAATGAGTTAAAAGTTGTCAGTTATCTGTCGGTATTACTAAGAAACCCCTATCAACCTTCATGTATAGCCATAAGAAAAAGCCTGCCGCTACGTTTTGATGAAAGTTATCGCTATTGCGAAGACCATGAGTTGTCAATCAGGGTAGCGCATCAACACACAGTACATTGGCTGGATACGCCCCTCACTCAACTGGGCAGGCCACAACTAAGCGCGGGCGGCGCATCGGGCAACAAGTGGAAAATGCGGAAAGGAGAATTAAGGCTGTATAGTTCTATATACAAGCACAGCCCGCTTTATTTACCTCTTATTCCTTTCTTATGGGTATATAGCCTGGCAAAGATGTTTTACAGGTCTGTATTCAGCTAAGCAATCACATGCCTACAGCCGATATTTCCTTCACAGCGCTGTGTTCTATCCTCACCACACGTGCCGGAAACTTTTGTATGATATGATAATCGTGGGTGGCCATAATAACTCCGGCATTATAGTCGCGGCATATACTAAACAGCAGTTGCATGATTTCATCCCTCGTATCCGGGTCAAGGTTACCGGTAGGTTCATCAGCTAAGATGAGTTTGGGATTATTGAGCAACGCACGTGCTATGTCTACCCGCTGCTGCTCTCCACCCGACATTTCGTAAGGCATTTTAAAACCCTTATTTCTCAGGCCCACCTTAGACAGTACATTATCAATCTTTTCCTTCATCAGGGTTTTATCTGTCCAGCCGGTAGCTTTCAGCACAAACTCCAGATTGTCGTGTACGTTACGGTCCGTCAGCAGGCGAAAGTCCTGGAACACAATGCCCAGGTTTCTCCTGAGGTGTGGTACTGTTTGCCACTTCAGTGTTTTCAGGTCAAACCCTGCCACAGTTCCTTCCCCCTCTTTCAGGTACAGGTCGCCATACAGTGTTTTCAGCAAGCTGGATTTACCGCTGCCTGTTTTACCAATCATGTACACGAATTCTCCTTTCCTCACTTCAAAATGTACATTGCTGAGAATGAGGCTCTGCCCCTGGTATATATTCGCATTCCGTAAAGAAACTATGGCGCTATCCGGCATGAAGAAATATTTTTAATACAACTACAGGGGCAAATATACTTAGGTTAACTGAAGATGTCCATAAAAAAACGAAGGGCAAATATTGCTATTTGCCCTTCATCAATTCCCTATAACAATATTATTGTATACCCATTTTAGCTTTAACCAGTGGCATGATATCGTCAGATGCCTTAACATGCAACAAAGCGCCCGTGCTGGTATCGAAAATATAATCGTAACCCTTTTCTGTAGCCACGGCTTTTATTGATTTGTCAGCTTTGTCAATGATAGGCTGCAGCAGCTCTTGCCTTTTCTTTTCTACCTTCTCCTGTGCGCTCTGGTTAGTGCTTTCTATGCGGCCTTCCAGGTCCTTAATCTCTTTCACTTTTACTTCTTTCATGGCTTCAGTCATGGTTTTTTCACCTGCCTGAAACTCCTGAATTTTCTTCTCATACTCCTTGCCCATGGCCTGCAATTGATCCTGGAAGGTCTTAGCATAATTTTGAATATCAGTTTCTGCTTTTGTCACTTCAGGCATTGCTTTCAATAGTTCGGCTGAATTGATATGCCCGAATTTGGTTTGACCGAATGCTAAATTGCCTATCAGTAAACCACAGGCCATCATCAGTACTATCTTTTTCATATTATTTTTTTAATGTTTATTAATCAGGGTTGCAAAGTAAATGCCATTATTTGTTTATTCCAAGAGATTTAAGAATATCATCGCTTTTGTCAATCTTCGGATCAGCATAAAACAGGGTTACGCCGCCCGCCTTATCCAGCACCATGTCAAACGCCCTGGATGTAGCGTATTTCTGTACTGCATTAAATACTTTATCCTGTATGGGCTTAATCAATTTCTGACGCTCTTTAAATAACTCGCCCTCGTAGCCAAACCTTTCTTTCTGCAAATCCTTTACAGCTTTCTCTTTGGCAATTATTTCATCTTCGCGCTTTTTACGCATTTCGTCAGACAGCATAGCCCTTTCAGCCTGGTATGTTTTATACATCCTGTCCACTTCCTGCATCCTGTTATCAATATCTTTTTGCCAATCTTCAGAAAGTTTGTCCAGTTTGGTTTGCGCATCCTTATACTCTACCATCTTATCCAGTATATACTTGGAGTCGATAACGCAATAACGTTGTGCATGGGCTGTGAAGGCCACTAATAACACACAAATTGTACCTAAGAATATCCTTTTCATATCAATGAGTTTAAGCAATCAGGAAATAACAAATTTAGCCATTAATCAGGCTCGAAGCCAAGCATGAAGGTAAAATTAGCAATATCTTTAAGCTTGGTCAGTCCCGCTGCCTTATTATAACGGTCGAAACCTACTCCGTAGTCTAAACCCAACAGGCCAAACATAGGCAGGAATACCCTGAGACCTACCCCGGCCGAACGGTTAAGCTTTGATGGGTTGAACTGGTTAAAGTTAGCCCAGGCATTGGCAGCCTCCACAAACATCAAACCATATATAGTAGATGTAGGGCTGAGCGAGAATGGGTACCGCACCTCAGCTGTATATTTATTAAATATGGTTGCATTGCTTGAGTAAGGCCCTTTGTACCCCCTGTGCGCAATGATGTCGCGGCCAATAAAGAAGTTCTGCCCTGACAAACCATCACCACCTACCTGGAATCGCTCAAATGGTGCAAAACCAATATCTCGATTGTAGAAGCCCATAAAGCCATACTTGGTGGCAAACTTGAATACGATGTTGCCGGTAATACGCTGATACCATTCGGCAGTAAAGCGATATTTATGGTATTCTATCCATTTAAATTTCTCTGCGGGTGTAGCAGTGGAATAGTCTTTGTCTTTATCAAACAAAGAACTGTATGGCGGTGTAAACTGAAAAGTAAAGTTAATATTAGAGCCACTACGCGGATACAAAGGTTGGTCTACTGAATACCTGGCCAACACCAGTTTCAGGTACAGGTTGTTAGATGGGCCATCGTTGAAGCCTGTACCTTGTATCAATTCATATTGCTTCAGTTTGAAATTCTGGTAATTCAACCCGTAAGTAAATATGAAGTTGTCATCAGGCCATTTAATACGCCTGCTCATAGAAACACCACCACCCAGCATACGCATATAAGACTCATTGGTATTGGTACCCACAGAGTTGTTAAACTTGCTGTACATGAAGTTGGTAGTAAGCGAGTTGGGTTTTTTCCCGCCTAACCAGGGCTCGGTAAACGCCACATTAGCTGAGTTGAAAAACCGGCCGTTGGACTGGTAATTCACAGAGAATTTCTGGCCGTCACCTACAGGCAGCGGGTCCCATTGTTCCGGCTTAAATATATTACGCAGCGAAAAGTTGTTGAACGTAACACCTATGTTTCCATAAAAACTGATACCACCACCAAAACCTGCTGATAACTGCAACTGGTCGCTTGACTTTTCGACCAACGAATACTCAATATCTACCGTACCATCTTCCTGGTTGGGTTTTGGCTGTATACCTATCTTCTCCTGGTCGAAAAAGCCCAGGTTAGCGATTTCCCTTTGTGAACGTATCAGGTCTTCGCGGCTGAATTTATTGCCCGGAAGCGTACGCAGTTCTCGCCTGATTACATGCTCATTAGTACGGTAGTTGCCCGTAATTTGTACATTCTTAATAGTAGCCTGCGGACCTTCTGTAATACGCATTTCATAGTTAATGGTATCACCGATTATTGAAACCTCTACCGGCTCAACGTTGAAAAACAAGTAGCCGTCATTCATATACAGGCTGCTGATATCATCGCCGCCATCGGGGCTCAACATCTTACCCAGCCTTGTTTCCAACAGTTCCAGGTTATACACATCCCCTTTCTTGATGCCTAATATTTTACTAAGAAATTCACTTGTGTACTTTGTATTTCCCTTCCACTCTATATTGCCAAAATAATATTGGCGGCCTTCCCTTATTTTCAAGTCAACATTCAGGTTGCCCCCCTCTACTGAATACACTGTATCTTCAATTACTGTCGCATCCCTGTGTCCCAGTGTGTTGTAGTAATCCACCATGGTTTGCTTATCGGTTTCAAATTTCTTTTCACCAAACTTGGATGAAGAGAAGAAGTTGTACCGGAAGTATGGGTCCAGGGTTTCCAGCGTCTTAGATGGTGACAGGAAACCGAAGTTTTTCATATACTCGCCAAACGATATACGGCTGGGCGGCTCATAGATACTTATTTTATCAGCAGGATGCAGGCTGATGCGTGCCATCTCTTTTGTGCCTTTCAGTGTACGTTTCAGGCGGGTATCCGGCACTATTGTATTACCTGCGATATTCACCTGGTTGATATGCGTGCGTGCGCCTTTATTGATATCGAAGGTGAGCACCACCGAATTGACGGAAGTAGTATCAATATACTCCTCTACTTCTACGCTCACATCATTGAATCCCTTATCAGCATAATATTTCTGAATTCTTACAATAGATTCCTTCTTGGTAGCATCTGTCACCACGCGCGACTTTACCAATCCCAGTTTATCCTTCAGTTCCGTCGCTTCGCTCTTTTTTATCCCCTTAAAATTGTATTTACTTAAACGGGGTCTTTCTTGTATATCAATATTCAGAAATATTTTATCACCTACAATTTTCGTAGCGCTGATACTGATATCTGAGAATAACTCCTGCTCCCACAGGTTGCGTATGGCTTTGGTTATTTTTTCATCGTTAGGAATCCTGATCTTATCCCCTACATCCAGGCCGCTGACAGTTATTAAAAGGTCGTTGTCGAGAAAACGTGTACCGGAGACTGTAATACCGCCAATGGTATATTCAACAGGTTTTTCGGGCTGCGATGATGCCTGTGTCATCTTACCTATACCACCTGATGTTCTAATCTGCGCTATAGATTGTTCGCCAGCATACAGAAATATGATAGTAAGTAATAAATTTCTCAGTACGTTTTTATGCATGCTGGGTTGTATTCTTTTGAATTTGTTCACTTGTTTTTCCGAACCTGCGCTCACGTTGCTGATAATCAAGGAGCGCTTCGTATAAATTTTGCTTGCGGAAGGCCGGCCAATGCACAGGTGTAAAATATAATTCTGCGTAAGCCAGTTGGTACAACAGGTAGTTGCTTATCCTGTATTCGCCACTGGTACGTATCATCAGTTCGGGGTCGGGGAAGTCGGCCGTTGCCAGGTATTTATGAAACAATTCGTCGTTCATATCGCCGGGTTGTGCTTTGCCATCCTTTACATCCTGTGCAAATTTCTTTGCCGCATCCATTATCTCCCAGCGCGAGCTGTAACTTAATGCCAACACAAGATTCAACCCAGTGTTAGCACTAGTTATTTCTTTAGCCTCGTCCAGTTCTTTCTGACAGGTTTCGGGCAGGCTGGCGAAATCGCCTATTACATGCAGGCGTACATTATTTTTCTTCAGTTCTTCAGCTTCTTTCCTGATAGTGTTTACCAGCAACTCCATCAAGGCGTTTACCTCTTCCTGCGGGCGGTTCCAGTTTTCTGTAGAAAATGCGTACAAAGTAAGATAGCCAATACCCAGTTCGCCACAGGTATTTACAATTTCCCGCACGCTTACCACACCTTCATGATGGCCGTAAACACGGTCTTCGCCGCGCTCTTTGGCCCAGCGTCCATTGCCATCCATAATAATGGCTATATGGCGGGGCAACCTGCTGCGGTCTAATGACTGAAGTATATCCATTTAATAGCTTAAAGCTGTTGACATGTATAAAATGCGTGCAAAGGTACAAAAATAGAACCTTGTGTTACCTATCAAAATATGACCTATGCAGTTTAACGCTACTTTAACTGCTTTAAACTATATCAAATTGACTATTAACAAGTTCTTTAAACAAATATAGATTTTAGCGCATACGAATCGTTTTTTTTCCTGTTTCAGAATTTTTGGATAATTTGATAACTGAACTTCTGGATTATGGTAACAAACCTCAGTGATACCAACTCGATACTGTGCAGCTGGATAGCACAAATAAGGGATATTAATATTCAACAGGACCGGATGCGTTTCAGGCGGAATATGGAACGCATCGGTGAAATTGCAGCTTATGAGCTGAGTAAATACCTGCCCTACAACGTGGTAAATGTGCAAACACCTATGGGCGAGGCTCTTTGTACCCAACCCGAACATGTGCCGGTACTGGCCACGCTTTTAAGAGCCGGCCTACCCCTGCACCAGGGCATCATGAACTATTTTGACAATGCTGACAACGCCTTTGTGGCAGGCTACAGGAAACATCACAGGGATGGCTCGTTCGAAATAGCCCAGTATTATATTACCAGCCCTGATATTACCGGCAAACCGCTGATTGTAGCCGACCCGATGCTGGCCACAGGTGCTTCGCTGGTACTGGCTTTGCAGTCGCTGGTACAAAACGGGCAACCTTCGCAAATACACATAGTTTCAGCCATTGCCTGCAGCGAGGGGATTGAACATATTAAAAGGAAATTCCCTGAAGCATATATATGGGCTGGCGCTATTGATGAAGAACTGACAGCTAAAGGATATATAGTGCCGGGGCTGGGTGATGCGGGCGACCTGTCATTCGGGGTAAAAACACAATCATAAACCCAACTAAAATATTATACGCCCTGTCTTGCATAATAATAGATTTTGGCTTATTTTGCCGTTCAGAAACCGAAAATTAACAATAATTAAAAGTTTACCCAGATGAAGAAAATATTATTAGGTGTAGGCGTAGCGATGATATTCACGACTTCAGGTATGGCCCAGGATGCCCACTTTACGCAGTATTTCGCCTCTCCTCTGACACTTAACCCCGCCCTGACAGGGCTTACCCAGTGCGATGCAAGGCTTGCTGCCAACTATCGCTCTCAGTGGGGAAGTGTATCTCCCAACCCTTATACCACAGGTACCATATCCTATGATATGGCCACAATGAAAGGAGCTCTGGGTAACGGAGATGCCTTGGGTATTGGTGTTTTAGGCTTTTTCGACCGCTCAGGCCTCGGATCGCTGCAAAATGTAACTGTTGGCCTTTCTCTGGCTTATCACAAGGCTTTAGGCTATGAAAAGCAACATACACTTTCAATAGGCTTGCAGGGTGCATTAGTACAAAAGTCAATAGATTTCTCTAAATTATCTTTCGAAAGCGAATTCAACCCTGCTTCAGGCCTGGAGGAATACCCCTCAGGCGAAAACCTGGGCAATGCTGACCTTAGCTACCCCGACTTCAATGTGGGTTTGATGTACTCAGGCCGTGTGTCTGAACATGCTACAGCTTATGTGGGTTTCTCATACTACCACCTGACTAATCCGGTAGAAAGCTTCCTGAATTCTAATCATACTATCAGTTCCCGTTATACAGCTTATCTCGGCGGTTCATTCGACCTGAACGAAAACCTGGTGCTGTATGCAAGCGGATTGTACCAAAACCAGGCTTCAGCTTCTGAAGTAATGGCAGGTGCTGCTGTAGGTTTCGTATTGAACCCCGGCTACGACAGGGAATTCTCTAAGAGCACTATATTTTATGTAGGTGGCTGGTATCGCTATGCAGATGCTATCGCTCCTTACATCGGCTTCGAGTGGTCTAAGATGAAGTTAGGTATCAGCTACGATGTTAACGTATCCAGCTTTGCTCCTGCTACAGGCGGCAATGGTGGTTATGAAATATCACTGATATACAATGGCTGCTTCAACAAGCGTGCCGCACAACCTACTTACAACTTCGCTTGTCCTAAGTTTTAAATAAATCGGTTTCATAAAATATCGAAAGGGTAGCAGTTTTGCTACCCTTTTTCTTTGTATAATCCTTTTCCCTTGCTTACATACGGATTGCCCTTTATCCAGAACCTGTAAGGCAAATAAGCGTCTTCCTGTGCATAGGCCACACCTACCCGGGTACCGGCTATAATATCCCTCGGCTGTATCTTAATACTCCTGTCTTCTATAAAGATGTGCGTATTGAGCGACAGGCCCGTATGCCCTGTGTTGATACCCAGCGCCTGGCTTAGTGCTCCGGGCCCTGCAGTAAGCTGCGGTGTGAGTTTCGGCTTGCCTCTGCGCACCAGCATTATATCCACTCCCTCCAGTGGCTCCACCGCCCTTATTAGCACAGCATGGGGTATATCTTCAGCATTGGTCACTACGTTGAACAGGTGATGAATACCGTAACACAGGTACACATAAGCCACTCCGCCGCGGCTGTACATGGTTTCAGTACGTGAGGTACGCCTGCCGCCATAGGCATGAGAAGCCTTATCACCCACTCCGGCATAAGCTTCTGTTTCCACTATCATGCCTGTTGTCCTTACTCCTGCAAAATCGGTCACCAGCACCTTACCCAGCAAGTCTTTAGCTATCTGCACTACATGCCTGCGTGTATAAAAATCTTCGGGTAACATCTGTTAAAATTACAACAGGATGTGCATTGCCCAACAAAATGTATTTTTATCGGATGAAGGCAAAGTTGTTCCTGGTACCCATACCTATAGCAGATGATGCATTGCATACGCTGAGTGACGAAATAAAGACCGTCACCCTGGGCCTGCGGTATTATTTTGTAGAAAATGTCCGCACTGCAAGGCGCTTTCTAAAATCCCTGCACCCTGCTATTGTAATAGACGAAATAACCTTCTCCGAAATAGATAAACACAGTGGCCCGGATATACACTTATTAAAAGGCTGGCTGAATAAAGGGTATGAAATAGGTATTATGAGCGAGGCGGGCTGTCCCGGCATAGCCGACCCCGGCTCGGCATTAGTACACATCGCCCATCAACATGATGCTGAAATCATCCCGCTTACCGGCCCTAATTCTATTATCCTTGCCCTCATGGCTTCAGGCCTCAACGGGCAGAGTTTTGCCTTCAATGGCTACCTGCCCCTGAAAGAACCGGCCCGCAGCCAGAAACTAAAAGAACTGGAACAATTGTCGGCCAAAGAAAAGCAAACACAAATATTTATAGAAACCCCATATCGAAATAACGCTTTGCTGGACGAGTTGCTAAAGCATTGCCGGGATAATACATTGCTCTGCATTGCTCAGAATATCACGGCTAAAGATGCTTACATAAAAACGCTGTCTGTGTCTGTATGGAAGAAAAATAAACCGGCGTTAGTTAAAGCACCTGCAGTATTCCTGCTATTGGCTCAATAGTGTACATCCACATCTTTCACCTCTGCTATACCATCTACTATGTACTGGCCTTTGGGTAAATCGTCATTTACATGGTTATTACCTCGCCATGGCAATGCACGGCGATACTGTACATAATGCAGTTTAACACTTTTGCCCATGCAGTTCTCTATAGAATCCGCAAGTTCCAGGTCGGTAACGCTGAAGTAAAAATACTGTGCATTAAGCGACCCGCCCGTACGTTGCCCGAAGCCCAACTGTATCATTTCACCTTCGTAGGTTTTGAACACATTGCCTTTACGTGAAAACTTCTGCAATACGCCCTCCCTGTGGCCCTCGCTATATGGGTTATAATAATACCAATATACATAGCCCACAACAGCCAGTATTATTACCAGGATGGATATATATATAACTTTACGCATACCGAAAGATACAAAATACCCTAAATATTCTCAATGAATGTTCTCCTTTAACTGAATGATAATACCTACCGTACGCTCCTCCCTTTCCACTGGTAAACGCCTGCAAACCCCAACAGCCCGGCGATAATAATATAAGAGATATGAATAGGCTGAAATAACGGAAATAACCAGAGATGGATGCGTTTATTGAAAAATGACGCGACAGGGTATAAATAAAACAACTCCACCAGTACCTTAACAAGAAATATTGCCAGTAGGTATATTCCATAAACGGGATACAGGACAGATAGAACAAGCATGGGAACAAACAAAAGGTTGAACAGGTAAACAAAGCTCAATACAGCTGTCATTTTTTTATCATCGTATTTACCCGATTTTGACGCCCATCTTATACGCTGTCTTAGAAAACCTTTCCAATCATGTTGTGGGGGTGTATATACTATTGCTTCTTGAGACTTGAGATAACTGATAGCTCCCGGATATGCTTTGTTAAGTTTCATCATCAGCAGATAATCATCGCCCGATGCTATATGGTCAACACCTTTGTACCCGTCTACCTTGTCGTATGCTGTGCGTTGAAACGCCAGGTTGGCCCCATTACACATATTACCCAGCTTCAGTTGCAGCGTCGCAGCAGTAATGCCTTGCATGCTCATAAAGTCCAGCGACTGGAATAGCTGCACTGTACTGCAATTGCAGGCAAAATCCACAGGCGCTACCACCATTACAGACTTATCCTGTTCATATATAGCCGCTATATGCTTCAGCCATTGCGGGCCTGCTGTGCAATCTGCGTCGGTGGTTACAATCAGTTCGCCACCGGCATGGACAATACCGGTAGCCAGTGCCAGCTTCTTATAAGCCACTACAGCGTCGTTAGCATCTATATGCTTATGCAGGTCAATATAATGCAGGTTAGCGCCGGTAAATGATTGTATAATTTTAGCTGTAGCATCTGTTGAGTGGTCGTCCACTACGATTATTTCCAGCAAATCGTCCGGGTAATCCTGCGCACGTAATGATTTAATACAGTTTCCTATATGAGCTTCCTCATTGCGGGCAGGTACTATTACTGATATTTTCGTTTGTGGTAGATAGTCCGGCTGTAATACAAATGTATCCTGGCGTTGCCAACCTGCACGGTATAGCAGCATCAGTATAAAATATAATACCGTCAGCAGAAAGGATATGTACGCTACTATTATCATGAAACAAACAGGCCGGCAAGATACCTCAAAAAAGGGGCTTACAATAACTGGCGTATCGTTTATAGTTAGAATTAAATTAACATCTGCGAGGCTCAATTTTTATGTAACTTCATAAGTAAAGGAAAGGATATGGCACGTACTGAAATGAAAACAATACCCGGAGGAAGTTTCCTGGTGAGCGAATCTACACCGGAAGACACATTCACCCCCGAGGATTTTAGTGATGAACAACGCATGATAGAGCAAACCTGTCATGAATTCCTGGAGAAAGAAGTATCGCCCAATATTATTGATATTGACAATCAGAAAGAAGGGCTGATGGTGTCGCTGCTGGACAAGGCAGGCGAATTGGGATTATTGGGGGCCACCTTTCCTGAAAAATACGGCGGACTGGATGAGGATTTTGTCACAGCAACATTGATTAATGAAGCACTGGGCGGCGGGCATTCATTTGCCGTAGCTATGGCGGCCCACAATGGCATCGGTTCATTGCCCATACTATACTTCGGCACAGAAGAGCAAAAGCAAAAATATATCCCCAGGCTGGCCAGTGGTGAATTAAAAGGTGCTTACGCACTGACGGAATCCAACGCCGGCTCCGACGCATTGAGCGGCAAAACATCCGCCACCCTTACCGAGGATGGTAAACACTACCTCATCAACGGGCAAAAGATTTGGATTACCAACTCAGGGTTTGCGGATGTCTTTACGGTATTTGCAAAAGTAGATGGCGATAAGTTCAGTGCATTCATCGTAGAGCGTGGAGCTGATGGATTGAGTTTTGGCGAAGAAGAACACAAGATGGGTATCAGGGGTTCCAGCACAAGGCAGGTATTTTTCGAGAATTGCAAAGTGCCGGCTGAAAACCTCCTGGGAGAAATTGGACGTGGCCACATTATCGCTTTCAATATATTAAACATAGGCAGGCTGAAACTATGCGCTGCAGCTTTGGGCGGTGCCAAGCAAGCTCTGAATACCACCATTACATACGCCAATACCCGCGAGCAGTTTCAGAAACCCATTGCATCTTTCGGAGCCATACAACATAAGTTGGCAGAAATGGCCATCAGGATTTTTGCAACTGAAAGCGCCTTGTACCGCACCGCCAAATGGATAGCTGATAAGGAGGAAGAACTGACTGCTGCCGGAAAGCCCGGAGAAGACCCGATGTTGGGCGCTGCGGAAGAATATGCCATAGAATGTGCTATGCTGAAAGTGCTCGGCTCTGAAAGCCTGGACTATGTGGTGGACGAGGGTGTACAGATACATGGAGGCAACGGCTATTCAGATGAATACAATATATCCCGTGCCTATCGCGACAGCCGCATCAACAGGATATTTGAAGGCACAAACGAAATCAACCGTCTGCTGATACTGGATATGTACCTGAAACGCGCCATGAAGGGGCGTATAGACCTGATGAAACCCGCCATGGCTGTACAGAAAGAACTGATGGGCATCCCTGATTTTGAAGAAGACACTGCACCATTTGCCGCGGAGCGTAAAGCTATAGCCAACTTCAAGAAAGCAATACTCATGTGTGCAGGCGCTGCAGTACAAAAGCTGATGATAAAAATAGAGCAGGAGCAGGAAGTACTGATGTACCTGGCTGATATGCTGATGGACACCTTTATGGCGGAAAGTATGATGCTGCGCTCTATGAAGCTGGAGGGTGATAAAGCAGCCCTGGCATTAGATGCCACACGTATTTTCATATCAGATGCCGCTGACCGTATCAATCATGCAGGTAAAAATGCTGTAAATGCCTTTGCCACCGGCGACGAGCAGAGAATGATGCTATTGGGTATCAAGCGTTTTACCAAAGTAACGCCATATAACACAAAAGATGCCCGGCGTAGAATAGCTACAGAGCTAATAAACAAGGGCAAATATTTCTTCTGATATTATTGTTGATAACACGGAAAAGCCTCCCTGGCAAACAGGGAGGCTTTCTTTATGTGCTTAATATCAATTATTTGCGAAGATTCCTGGCAGAAGGCGGCATTGTCAGGTAGTCAATGCTCTTTTCCATCGGCTTGCCATATTCTTCAGCATGCAGATAGTGGCCTTTGTACTCTTCTTCTTTTTCCACCTCAGGCACTACCCTGTGTGCATCAGCAAATTTATCTTTCCTGATACCTGTTACCTGCCAGCTAACCTCTACATTAGGTTTATCTGTTTTAATCACAAAGCTGTTGCCTTGTATCTTTTCAGCAACTATTGCTTGTGCAAAAGTGCCTATAGCTGTCAATTGATAGCGGAAATCTTTGTTTAATGCTTCGAAATATGTTGGGAGAGTTACAACAGCCGTACCATTCCCGTCTGTTGTTATGTTTCCGTTATATACATTCATCATATCCGGGCTTTCTACAAAGCTGTGGTACAGGTATTTATTTTCAGGGTCCAACGGGTGGTCTATCTTAAATGTACCACCGCCCTTAGATAATGTACCTGTAACTGTTACGTTACCTGCAAAATATCCTGCAAAACCACCTGATACTACGTTGCCATATATACCATAATTGTTTGAACCACCGGAGGCGTATGAGTATAATCCATAGCTATTACCTGAGGAAGAAGAAGATGCTACTCCATAGCCAAATATACCTACATTGTACGAAGCTGACCCTCCATTGGCAAATCCGAATAAGCCTTGGTTTTCCTGACTGGAGTTGCCAGCATATCCTAGTATAGCTCGGCTGTTAAGAGTAGTAGACGTAGAACTATTTTGCTGTATTAATCCAACATGGGGAAAAGGATTACCACCCAATGTAACGGTATCATCAAATGAACCTGTTATATGCACTTTGCCATCTGGCGCGGTATTACCGATACCCACCTTTCCGTTATTTTCAAACAAGTCAGAGTTTCCACCCGCAGTAGCTGAGGTAAACTTAATAATCCGGTTTGTTGTACCGCTTATATTAGCACTACCAGCGGGGCCTTGTGCACCTTGCGCACCCTGGGGGCCTTGTGGCCCCGCAGGACCAGGTACACCCGTAGCTGAATAAAGCGCATAAGGTACGCTCAACAGTTGGGCCGCACCAAGATCTGTATAAGATGTACTACCCGCCGGGTCTATTTCCACCTTTACATATTTATCACCGGTACCCCAGGCTATACCAGCCATGCTGCCTGATACTACAGTACCACCACCTATGGCTACATTGTATAAGCCAAACTGGTTAGTTGATGCAGTATGTGTCTCTATGTATACCGGAGTGCCGGATGCAGAACCATTCAATATACTAATACGCATACCTATAGCTTGTGAAGCAATAGGGGCACCATTAGCCATCCTGGCTATACCCTGGTAGTTAAACTTCTCGGGTTGGGCGAACGCTGCAGTAGAAAACATCACACATACAGCCGCATAAAACAGGTTTCTCAATTTCATTTTAAAAGGGTATTTAACGATTATTAATTTAGTTTATCAAGCTTAAAAGAGGTTACTGTTCTTGTGTTATCAACGGAATTATATACTAGGTGAAGCATGTATGACGCGTTGGGAAGATTTTCCAGGTTGATTTCCTGCTTGCCTGTACCGGGCTGTATTTCCACATCTCTTTCCAGTATCAATTTACCTGTTATGTCCATCAATTTATAATTCAGGCTACCTGCTGAAACGAATTCATGCTGTATATAAACAACACCTCTGGTGGGTACGGGGTAAACTGACACATTCTTCATGACACCCGCGTAGTCGTCTACATTACCAGTACTCTGGGCTGGTTGTAATACACCCTGTGTCACAGTGATGTTAGACCCTGTGCCGGTATTCACTAATGCCATTTCCCCAACCGACCATTCGTAATTATTACCGCCGATATTGGCAGTACCACCTGCCGCATTAACCGTACTCGTATATTTTACTGGTTGAGCATCAGAGTAGTTGCACAATAAAAACATACAAGAAAATAGAGAAAGACACTTTTTCATTCGATTCATAAAGGAGTTTTTTCAGTTATACATATCTAAAATAGGGTAATATGCATTATGACGGTAGTTAATATTGAAAGGTTAGCAAAAACATGAGATATTTTTTTGCTTAATAAATATTATTCATACCTTTGCGCCGCCAAAAGGAAGGGTTTAACCTTAATCTAAGGTTAACAATGTGCAGGAGATGATGTGAGGATTAGTTGGCAACTTTGTAACAACAAACGCAATTTTAAACATTTTTTTTATAAAAACAATAACAATGGCTAATAAAGACAACAAGACTTTTGTTGACACTATGGTGGAAGCACAGAAGCAGATGGTGGACACAGTTACTGAGCAAACCAAAAAACTTGCTAATGGCAACAATGTAGTAAAAGAAACCATGGAGAAAGGCGGCGAATGGTATAAAAACTGGTTGGAAAGCCAAAACAAAGTGTTTACTACTGCTAAAGACAAAACTGCCACAGCAGCTGAAAACACACAGGATAACATGAGCAAAATGAACGAATTCTACCAGGGTTGGTTCAATACGCAAATGAACTGGGCTAAACAAATGTGGGAAATGAACATGAACCATGTAAAAAACAATACCCAGCAAACTAATACCACAGACCCTATGGCTATGTGGAATAACTGGATGAGCAACTGGAATAATTGGAACACCGGTATGAACCAGGCTGCACAGTGGAACGATATGATGAACAAATGGCAGGCTATGAACCCCTTCAACGCTGATGCATGGAAGAAATCTAACGAAACCTGGACTGGTATCTTCAATCAATACTACGAGCTGCTGAACAATGGCTTCGCCAATATGCAGAAGGACATGGAGAATGGTACCACACAAGACGCTTTCCGCAATATGGTGAATGTATCTGAAGCTTTCACACGTTTCTCTGAAATGTGGATGCCCTTCATGAAATCAATTCAGGACAAAACTTTCAACTCTGAAATGTTTAAAAACCTGGCCAACCCTGCCCAGTACAAAGAAATGATGGATAAATATTTCGGTTTTATGCCAGAGCAGAGCCGCGAATACTTCCAGAATATGGGCAAGATGATGCAGGATGGCATGGGCAACTTCAGCAAAAACGGCATGAGCAACTATCAGCAAATGCGTGATATGGCTGCCGGTATGATGCCTGCTCATTCTGAAATGTTTGGCACTATGCTGAATAACTACAATTCCTTCACTAAGATGATGAGCGATGCTTCAGCACCTCTCACTAAAATGATGGGCCCTAACCAGCACGCAAAAACAATGATGGAGTGGAACGACATAGCTAACCGCATGGCCGTTTATAACATCAAAAATGCTGAGCTGCAGTATATGGTATATACACAAGGTTCACAAGTAATGGACAAATTGGTTGAATCTATTGCTAAGAAAATAGAGACAGGCGAGGAAATCAGCAGCATGATGAACCTGTACCAGGAGTGGCTGAACATTGGCGACAAAACTTTCGTAGAACTGTTTGAAAGCGAAGAATACAGCAAAATGATGGCTGAAGTAAACGCTATGCAACTGAAACTTCGCAAGGATGTAGAAAAGCAAATGGAGAAGTTGATGGTAGGAGTACCGGTGGCTACCCGCAGCGAAATGGATGAAGTGTACAAAACCATCTACGACCTGAAAAAACAAGTTCGTGAACTGGAGAAAGCATTGGAAGCTACTGAAGCAACTGAGAAAAAAGCTGCACCTGCAAGCAAAGCGAAGAAATAATTCATAGATAGGTGTGATATACAAAGGGGTTGCAACAGCAGCCCCTTTATTTTTTTGCCTTCAGCATACGCAGGTTGCCATGCATATCTGCTCTTAGCTCTGTATAGGCATAACCCATACTCTTAAACAACTCTTCAGTAGCACGCGCATTGTCTACATGCAACTCGCAATACACCGCCCCACCCGTAGCCAGGTGCTCCCGTGCGAACTCAGCAATGTGCCTGTAAAACAAGAGTGCATCGTCACCGGGTACAAACAATGCTTGTCCCGGCTCAAACTCTCGCACGTTCCTACTCAATGTATCTCGTTCAGTCTCCGGTATATACGGTGGATTGGATACAATAATATCCCACTGCGCCAGTCCCGGCCAACGACTTGTGTCCAGGAAATCCAATCGGCCAACCCCTATTTCAGTATCCAGTATTTCTGCATTTCTCATCATAATACTGAGTGCATCATAACTAATATCAATTCCGGAAACATTAGCCTCGGGTATTAATATCTTTAACATAATTGGAATACAACCACTGCCCGTACCAATATCAAGTATTACCGGCGCTTGCCCCCTGCAATCATCCACTATCCATTGCACCAATTCCTCCGTTTCCGGGCGCGGTATCAACACATGCTCATTCACTATAAAACGCCGGCCCATAAACCAGGCATAACCCAACACATACTGCATAGGCCTGCCTGACAATAATCCTTTCTTAATTTTAATGAATTGCAATTCCTGTTCGCCAGTCAGCCGCTTATCCTTATCAGTAATCCTTTGCAATCTGCCTGCACCGGTTATATATTCCAGCACCTCATGCGTTATAGCTGCGGACTCCCTCTCGTCATATATAACCCTTAAGGCTGTAGACAATTCTCCATAAGCAGCGGAATAACTAAGCATAGCGTAAAGATATACTGATATTAAATTATTCCTATCCGGCAACCACATTCATGTTTTTACATTAATTTTGTGCATTACTATCTATACACACGATAGCGCCCTAAGCGAATGCATAGACTTATTCTGCCTTTCCTTTTATTATTGCTGAACATCACTGCAGATGCACAGTTTATCAGGTTATCCAAACCAGTATTCGGAGGCATGTATTTTCAGTGGGGATACAACAGGGACTGGTACACCAAAAGCGATATCCACTTCAAAGATGGCGACAAGTATGATTTCACTATTTACGATGTGGTAGCCAAAGACAAGCCTGATTTCAGTTATTACAAAGACCACCCCTTTGATATTACCATACCTCAAAACAGCTACCGAATAGGGGTGTATCTTAATAAAAAACGCACACATGCCATAGAAATCAATTACGACCATGCCAAGTATGTACAGGTAGATCACCAGACCCTGCGCATGAAGGGGCATTTCAATGGTAAAGCCATAGATGTCGATACTAACTTGGGGAACTACATCGTACATATAGAACATACCAACGGCGCTAACTTTTATCACCTTAATTATGTGGGGCAGGCAGAGTTGTGGCATATAAAAAAGAAAAAACATATCCGCGCTACGGCAGTATGGAAAGCCGGGGGTGGTGTGGTCATTCCCAAATCCTTTATCATACTCAACTACCAAAAGCTGGATAATAAATTTTCCGTGGCTGGTTATGTATTCAGTGGCGAAGCTGGATTGCGCCTCTATCCTTTCCGCAACTTCTTCCTGGAGGCAACTGTGAAAGGTGGTTATGCCAATTACCTTAATGCCCTGGGCCTGGGCACAGGCAGGGTCAGCCACAGCTTTGGCTATGCCGAGGTAATAGGCCTTATTGGCTACGATATGAGCTTCAACTTCCTGAAAAGGAAAAAGCAGTCATAACTCAGGTTACTGGGGGTGTTAAAGATTTTCCTTAATTTTGCAGGCATTGTGTAAGCAAGGTACGTGGTCAAAAGAGTCCTCCATATAGTATTTTCTGTATCCATGGCATTCCTGCTGGTATTCGGCGGGGTGTCTAAGGAATACCTGCACTTATTTGCAGACCACACTGATACGGAATCGTGTAATCACCACAGGGAGGGACTGTACTTTGAGAGTGAACACCACCATTGCGATTTCCTATCGTACACACTGCCCTATTATGTACACGATGCGGCAGTATATACACTGCCTGTTATTACAGAGTTTTTCTCCAATGATGACAATACACCGGTAGTACATCTTATTCCGCGCGATGTACCGGTTTCAAGGTTGCGCGGCCCGCCTGCACGCTCCTTTCAATATGTCTGATACTTGTGTGTAGGCCTTACGCCGTACACACGCATTTATTTCATTTAACTAAGTGCAGTATATGTACCGCACACTACTATTGTTCCTGTTCAGTTTGAGCATTATATACAGCTCAACTGCACAGCAGGAATGTAATATTAATATCAATGTACTGGTTGTTGAAACACACAACGGCAGGCCATTGTATCCTGTAGTGGCCCATATTGATGAAACCGGGGCGACTTATACAACCAACGAAAAAGGGAGGTTTGTTATAGATAGCCTGTGTCCGGGTAAATACACATTCCATTTCCACTCGGCAGGTTATGAACACCATGCCGAGCAGGTAACAATCGGCCGTAGTACTGAATTAAAATTCAGGCTGGCGCACCTGGAGGGTGTAATGGATGAAGTGATTGTTTCAGGCACAAAGGAGCACGGCCTGTTGCAGGACAGGGACGAACTGAGCAGCAGGCAAGTATCGGCTCAAAGCGGCAAAACAATGGCTGACATGCTGCAGGCGATAAACGGTGTTACTATTATATCCAACGGGGCTACGATAGCCAAGCCTGTGATACATGGCCTGTATGGCAACCGTATAGTAATGCTGAACAACGGCATCAGGCAAGAGGACCAGCAATGGGGCGGCGAGCACGCACCCAATATGGACCCCTTCCTGACCAACAACCTGTCGGTAATAAAAGGTGCGGCCAGTGTAAAGTATGGCACTGATGCCATAGGAGGCGTTGTGCTGGCTGAACCTTCCCCACTACGCAATACGCATGGCTGGGACGGAGAACTGAACCTGGCAGGGTTGAGCAACAACCGTATGGGTGTGGCCTCGGGAGTGGTAAACCACAATTTCAAGGATATACCTGCCCTGAGTTTCAGGCTGCAGGGTACGTACAAGAGGGGGGGCAACTACCGCATACCGGGTCATTGGGTGGCCAATACAGGCGTAGAAGAAAAGAACTACTCTGCTGCCGTCGGCTGGAAGAAACTGCACTATGGAGCGGAACTGTTTTACAGCCATTTCAATACAGACCTGGGTATATACCGTGGTTCGCATACAGGCAACGAGGAGGATATGCTGGCAGCAATCAGGAGCGATTCGCCATTAGTTCCGGCTGATTTCAGCTACCAACTGGCACGCCCGCGCCAACATGTGGTGCACGACCTGCTGAAAGCCAAAACATACATTGATACCCGGTTGGGCGTATGGAGGGCTACTTATGCCTTCCAGCACAACTTCAGGCAGGAATATGATGTGCAACGTGTAGAGACCGATGATGCGCAACTGAACCTGACGCTGAACACCCAAACACTCAACCTGAACCTGGAGCACAGGCAACTCTGGAAGTTAAAAGGCGAAATAGGTGTAGACGGCATTTACCAGGAGAATGTGATGCAGGCGGGCGACAGGGTATTCCTGCCTAATTACCGAAGCACGGGCGCTGCACTGTATGCCATAGAGCGATACTATGGCAGCAACTGGACACTGGAAGGCGGCCTCAGGTACGACTATAGCTGGTACGAGGCTTTCAACCCCGAGGGGCGCAACCAGGAAGTAGTGCGCTACGAGTATCATTTCAACAACCTGTCAGGTACTTTAGGTTTTACCAAAAGGTTGAGAGATGACTGGCAATTGACCACTACCATATCCAATGCATGGCGCTCACCACAGGCCAATGAATTGTTCAGTGCCGGGCTACACCAGGGTGCGGCGCGTATAGAGCTGGGCAATAAAAACCTGCTGCCCGAACGTGCCTACAACCTGAATATAGAAAGCAAGAAACAGTTTGGCAATAAACTGTCAACCGACGTGTCGGTATACACACAATACATCCGGAACTACATTTACCTGGAGCCGGGTGCAGACATATTGACCATACGCGGATACTTTAAAGTATTCAACTACAAACAAACAAATGCACACCTGACGGGTACTGATCTCAGCGCTGCTTATGCCTGGAATGACAAGCTCAATACCACAGCCAAAGCATCCTTCCTGTTTGCGAGGGATGCCGTGCGGAAAGACTGGCTGATATTGATGCCTGCCGACAGGCTGTCGCTGAACACCACTTATACAACTGACTTCAGCAGCAAGTTGCAGGAATGTTTTATAAGCGGTGATGCACGGTACATATTCAGGCAATGGCGTATACCTTCCAACTTCGATGCCATAGACTACCCCCGCCCGCCTGCCGGTTATTTCCTGGTTGACCTGTCTGTTGGAAGCAAAGTGATAATGGGTAAACAGCCCCTATACATCAGCCTTACAGCCATGAACATTTTCAATCAACGGTACCGCGACTACTTAGACGCTTTCCGGTATTTCATTGACCAACCCGGAACTAACATAGTGCTCAGGTTGCGAGTACCATTTTCTTTTAACGAACATCAAGAACATTAAAAAAATGAAAAGGATACAACAAATAGCAATAGCATTAATAACAGCATCTGTAATATTCACTGCATGTAAGAAAGAAACACTACCCAATCCTGAGCCTGTGGAGCAGGAACTGATAACAACAGTAAGGTTGATAGTGACTAATAATGCAGGTTTCAACAAAACCTTCAACTATAAGGTAGACAATGGCTTTGGTGGTACTACCCAGGGCAATGTACAGATAGATGATGTAGTGCTGGCTCCAGGCACAGAATACAATGTGGAAGTGCAGGTATGGGATGAGTCGAAAAGCCCGGCCGAAAACATCACGGAAGAAGTGATAGCTGAAAGCCACCACCACTTGTTCATTTTCCAGAGCAACCCCGCCACAGGTGAGGGCTCCATATCATTCAGCAATGGTAGCAAAGATGATGAAAACGAACCACTGAATCAGAAGATTACTTTCACTACAGGTGCTGCAGGCAACGGCTCACTAACAGTAACATTGAAACACGAGCCTGCCAATAAAAACGCCGCTACCCCCGATGAGGCAGGTGGCGAAACAGACGCACAGGCAATATTTCCGGTAAAGCTGCAATAGCTTTTTGGCGTGGTTTTTGTTGCTGATTATTTTGTTAAACCGCAGATTTTTAATCTAAAAAATCTGCGGTTTTTTCAATTAATGTTGTAACTTCAAATTAAATCCACATTAAAAGTATTTGAAGATGACAAGCGGCACTGTAATTCAAAAAGAGCAAATCCCTGATTACAAAATCATCCCGGCCTTTGTTGACAAGTCGGAATACTGGGAAAAAGAAATGCAATACGCAGTCAGGCTCGGTAACGAGTTTAAAGGCAAAACAACCATAACATTTGAGACCACCCAGGGTCCGCGTTCCGTTACTACCACAGTCTGGTCGGTTACTAACAACTTCATCCAATTGAAGGGCGGGTTGGCTATACCTCTCAAAAGCGTTATTGACGTTCATTTCTGATAAGGCCTCCACGATAATAACAATACCCCTGTCCGGGACAAGGCCAGAGAGCGTTAATTACCCTACAGATATTCATTTTTTGTAGTTATCTTTGCACATTATTTTAAAACAACCTCTGCAGAGCCCCCTAACGGAATAAGCAATATGAGTCAACAAGAAATAATTGAGCGTATCAACGCCTTTATGGTTGAAGATTTTGAAGTGGATGCGGATGCTATAACACCGCAGGCTGATCTTAAAACCACCCTTGACCTGGATAGCCTGGACTATATAGACCTCGTGGTTGTTATTGAGCAGAATTTCGGTTTCAAAGTAAAGCCCGAAGACTTCCAGAAAATGACTACTATCCAGGATTTCTACGATTATGTAATCAACAGGTTGGAAGTAGCCAATGCCTGAACAGCCCAGATGGCAAGGCCGCTCACGCGGCACTACATGGGGATACCGGGTATTTGTATGGTTGCTTAAAAATGGTGGCCTCAGTGCAGCGTACGCATTGTTACCGTTTGTCACATTATATTACCGCCTTTTCGTACCTTCTGCTACACGGCCGCTCATGTACATGTATACAGAGCGTTTACAATTCGACAGGAAAAAAGCATCAAAACTTATACGCAAAAACCTGCTCGTATTCGGGCAAACCATCATTGACAAAATAGCGGTACTGTCAGGTGCCGGCAATAAACTCAGCTTTACCCACGAAGGTGTGGAACATATAGAGCAACTGGTGAAGGATGGCAAAGGGGGTGTATTATTGAGCGCCCATCTGGGCAACTGGGAAGTAGCAGGACACCTGCTGAAAAGGGTGAATACGGTTATCAATATCGTCATGTACGATGGTGAGGCAGAGCAAGTGAAACAATATTTGCAGCAATTTGAAGGAAACCGCTCTTTCAATATCATCTTCATCAAAGATGATCTCTCGCATATATATGAAATATCGGCTGCACTGGCACGCAACGAGCTGATATGCCTGCACGGCGACCGTTTTCGCCCCGGCAACAGGACTATGCAACATGATTTCCTGGGGAAAAATGCCTTATTTCCTGCAGGGCCTTTTATCTTAGCAGCTAAATTAAAAGCACCGGTTTGTTTTGTTTTTGCTTTTAAAGAAACTAATTTCCATTATCACTTTTATGCATACCCGCCCCGAGTCTATGAGGGCAGGGGTACACAGGGAATGGAAAAGATGCTGGATGAATACGTGGACAAACTGGAAGACAAGCTGAAACAATATCCATGGCAGTGGTTTAATTATTACGATTTCTGGAAATGATACCTCAGGCTGACATTATAAAATATATACCCCAAAGGCATCCGTTTGTAATGGTTGATACCATATTGCAGGCCGATGCCAAAGTTTCTAAAACCTCCTTGGAAATAAGGGAAGATAACCTGTTTGTGGTAAACGGACATTTTACAGAGCCCGGCCTGGTAGAAAATATGGCACAGACCGCCGCCGCAGGTACAGGCTACCGCTACCAGCAAAAAGGCGAGGTGGTGCCCGTGGGTTTTATTGGCGCTATAAAAAATTTGAAAATATATAGCTTGCCTGAAACAGGCGATGTATTATTTACTGAAATCGTCATAACACATACCGTATTAAGTGTGCATGTGGTAGAAGCGAATGTGTACGTAGGCGATACAAAGGTGGCCAGCTGCGAAATGAAGATATTTGAACAGGCAAAGTAAAATAGGAAGGGGAAGATTTGAAGACATTACATCATACTACGGAACTGGAAGTGAAGTTCAGCGAGGCAGACCCGCTGGGCATAGTGTGGCACGGGCATTATATCCGTTATTTTGAAGATGGCCGCGAGGCATTTGGCCAACAATACGGGCTCAAATACCTGGACTTTTACCGGAGCAATATTGTAGTACCAATAGTAAATATTCAGTGCGACTATAAAAGGATATTGCGCTACGGGCATAAGATAAGGCTGGAAACTACCTACGAAGACACACCAGCTGCAAAACTCTTATTTCACTACAAAGTATTTGATGCCGCTACCAACGAGCAGGTGGCATCGGGCAGCTCGGTACAGGTATTTATGCACCGCGACTCATTGGAGTTGATGCTGTACCTGCCACAATTCATGACAGACTGGAAGAAGAAATGGCTGGACAAATAACACCCGGGGTATATGCCGTAGCAACAGATATTACCTCCTCGCTGGGAATGGGTACAAGTGCCCATTGGCAAAGCGTGGCAAATGGCGTTCAGGGTTTCCATGCTTATGAAAACAACGGGCAAACATATTATGCCGCACGCCTCAGCAACCAGCAGTGGAAAGACATACAATCAGCCATTACAACTGACACCCTCACCCGTTTTGAAAAGCTCTGCCTGTTTTCAGCGAATAAAGCCATAGCGCAACTGCCCTCATCTTTCAACCCCGATGAAACAGTACTGGTATTATCCACTACTAAAGGCAATATCGACAGGCTGAATGAGGATAATGACGAAAGAACACTGCTCCACAGAAGCGCGCAAATTATAGCAGAACAGTTGGGAATTGCAGTTTCCCCTGTCGTGGTATCGCACGCCTGTGTATCGGGGTCGGTAGCACTGTTGTATGCACAAAGACTACTGACATCAGGCAGGCACAAACACGCTATCGTTATCGGCTGCGATTTGTTTACACCCTTTGTACTCAACGGCTTCCTGTCCTTCCAGGCGATAGCGGGGGCGCCATGCAGGCCTTTTGACGCTGACAGGACGGGCATTAACCTGGGCGAGGCAGCTGCCACTATCCTACTTTCCACCGGGCAACACACTGAGCCATTAGCCCAACTGATGGGCGGGGCTACATCTAACGATGCCAACCATATATCAGGCCCATCGCGCACCGGCGAAGAACTGGCAATGGCCATCAGCCGCGCTATGGATGATGCCAAACTGCAATCACCTGATATAAACATGATCTCCGCGCACGGTACGGCTACTGCCTACAACGATGAGATGGAAGCCAAAGCCATACACCTGTCCGGCATGAGTGAAGTGCCGCTGCACAGTATAAAAAGCTACACCGGGCATACACTGGGTGCTGCGGGCGTACTCGAAAGCGCTATGATTATTGAGGCTGTCCGCCAGCAACAATTAATACCCTCTGCCAATTATGAAAAACATGGGGTATCCGTTCCCGTAAACATAACCACCGCTATGCAGCCCGCTACCATCAATTACGTCCTCAAGACCGCTTCCGGTTTCGGTGGCAGCAATGCGGCTATTATCTGGGCAAAGGCCTAATTGGCTAAGGCATTCAGCGCTATCCATGCCATGGTGCCCACGCCTGTTTTCAAAGCTTCTTCGTCTATATTGAAACGCGCGTTGTGTACCGACGCGGTAAACTCTTCATTATTCTTATTAGTACCTATACGGAAGAAACAACCCGGCATATGCTGCGTGTAGAAGCTGAAATCTTCACCCGCCATACGTATATCCAGTTCTTTTACATTTGCATCTCCCAAATATGCTTTGGCCCAGCTTTCTGCCTGTGCAGTCACTGCGGGGTCGTTGAATAATGAGGCGTGCCCCTGGGGAATATTTACGATGGCTTTAGCGCCGTATGCTTCGCAAGTCTTTTCTGTAAACTCAATAATATACCGGTGCGCTTTCGCCCGCCATTCTTCATTCATAGTGCGGAAGGTGCCCCATAGTTCCAGCTTATCCGGTATTACATTGGTGGTAAACCCAGCTTCTATTTTACCGAAAGTGAGTACCGATGGAATGATGGGATTACCCTTGCGGGATATCACCTGCTGCAATCCTGTTATTACCTGCGCGGCAATGGCTATGGGGTCTACTGCCTGGTGGGGTAATGCAGCGTGTCCGCCTTTGCCTTCTATCGTTATATATATCTCATCGGTGCTGGCCATATACTGCCCCGCGCGGAAACCCACAGTGCCACTGGGCAGGTGCGGATATACATGCAATGCAAATATTGCTTCGGGCTTGGGGTTTTCTAATACCCCCGCTGCTATCAGCAGGCTGGCGCCGCCGGGCAGCTTTTCTTCCCCTTGCTGAAAGATAAGCTTTACCGTACCCTCCCATTCGCCTTTCAGGTCGTTGAGGATGCGCGCCACACCCAGCAGGCAGCTGGAATGTACATCGTGCCCGCAAGCATGCATCACCCCGTCGTTCTGACTCTTATAAGGCACATCGTTCAACTCCTGTATAGGCAGCGCGTCCATATCGGCACGCAGGGCTATGCATTTTTTCGTAGGATTCTTCCCTTCTATCAAACCAACCACACCTGTACCCGCTACACCCGATTGATGAGGTATCCCCCACTCCGTCAGCTTCTGCGATATGAATGCGGCCGTATTATATTCTTCAAAAGACAACTCGGGGTGCGAGTGAATATGGTGGCGTATAGCCTGCACTTCCGGAAAATATTCCAATGCCTTTTGTCGAATAGTATCAATCATCTTTGAGGGTATTTATTGTTACGTAATCGGGCACTATCATGCAGGCGCCATAGATGGATATCATTTCTCGGTACAGGTCTCCCGCATCTTCGCGGGTGGCAAAGTCGCCCACCTTTACCCTGTACTGCGGCTGCGTATATACCATGTACACTTTAGTATTGGGGTAGCGGCGCATAAAGTCGGCCTTGCGGCTGAAAGCTATATTCCTGTCCACTCCATAATATATCTGCACCCTGTAGCCGCGCATATGCCTGATGCCGCCCGATTGCTGGTTCTTATGCTTCTCTACCAATATAGCCAGCCGGGGGTCGGCATGTATGGCTATGTTTTTATCCCACTGGTTGCCGGCTACAGGCTGGTCTATATTTTCTTCTACCACTATCTGCGCATTGACATTCGCACCTGCAACCAGCACAAGTACCACCGTCAATATTATATAGCGCAACCTTCTCATCATATACATAAAGTTAGCAAGTCCTGCCGACTTAGAAATTTTTAATGATTTCTTCAGCAAACTCGCTTGTTTTCACCTGTGTGGCATCCGTCATCAATTTATAAAAGTCCACTGTTACACGCTTGTGCATAATGGCTGTCTGCAGGCCGTTTTTAATACACTTAGCCGCATCGTCCCAGCCCATGTATTCCAGCATCATCACGCCGCTCAATATCAGCGACGAGGGGTTCATAGTATCTGTATTGGCGAAACGCGGTGCCGTACCGTGCGTAGCTTCAAATATGGCATGGCCGCTCTGGTAGTTGATATTAGCACCCGGTGCGATACCTATACCGCCCACCGCTGCTGCAAGCGCATCAGATATATAATCGCCGTTCAGGTTCAGCGTGGCTATTACAGAATAGTCCTGTGGCGCCAGCAATATTTGTTGCAGGAAGTTGTCGGCTATCACGTCTTTGATTACCAGCTTGCCTTCGTGCTGGGCTTTTTCCATTTCTTCTATGGCTGCTTCCTCACCTTTTTCTTTCTTGGTAGCTTCCCACTGGTTCCAGGTATATATTTTATCGCCAAACTCGCGTACCGCCAGTTCGTATCCCCATTTTTTGAAGCCCCCTTCGGTAAACTTCATGATATTACCCTTGTGCACCAGTGTAACCGATGTGCGCTTGTGAGTGAGGGCATATTCAATGGCCGCCCTTACTAAGCGCTCTGTACCTTCTTTTGATACCGGTTTGATGCCAAATGCAGTTGTTTCGGGGAAACGCACTTTATCGCCACCACCCAACTCGGTACGGATGAACTCCATCAGTTTCTTAGCCTCGGGGCTGCCTTCAGCACATTCTATACCGACGTATATATCTTCCGTATTCTCGCGGAACACCACCATATCTACCCTATCAGGATAATGCACCGGGGAGGGCACACCTACAAACCAATGTATGGGGCGCTGGCATACGTACAGGTCCAGCTCCTGGCGCAGGGCCACGTTCAGCGAGCGGATGCCGCCACCTATGGGAGTAGTCAACGGGCCTTTTATAGAAACTATATATTCTTTCGCTTTATCCAGGGTGTCTGCAGGCAGCCATTCCCCGGTCTGGTTAAAGGCTTTTTCTCCCGCCAGTATTTCTATCCATTCTATTTTGCGCTTGCCCAGGTAGCAATGCTCTACAGCGGCGTCTATCACCCGCTTGCTGGCGCGCCACACGTCGGAGCCTATACCATCGCCCTCTATAAAGGGGATTACCGGGTTATCAGGAACTAAAAGCTTACCGTTACTGTCTATCGTTATCTTTTGAGGTGTCATATCGTTGTTTTGTTAGCTATTGCCCGCGCGAAATTACTTGAAAAAAATGAGTTTGGGTAAAAGGTTAAAGGGGTAATATGGTAAAAAGTTAATAGGTTAACTGAAGAATAGGTTGAAGGGTTAATATGATAAAAAGTTAACAGGTTAATGAAATAAGAGATTAAAAAGTCAATATGGTAATAGGGCAATACATTAATAAGGTACATCCGCGGTTTTGTTAAGTTTCGGTCACAAATGTTGTTATATGGTTTAACTAAGGGAAATATCATGCACTTGCAAGCATTTGATTTTGAATTACTTATAACAGGCTTGTTAACTTTTGTTAACCCTGGCTGTATTTCTCCGGGAAAATAGCTGAAAGCAAAACGCCTGGCTGTGTGCCAGGCGTTTGTATTAAATATTGTTTTTATTTGCAGTGGTGGGTGCATGGTTATGCTGTTTTCTTTTCAATAACAAAGATACGCAATAATAAACAAATAACCAATTTCGCCTAGCTGGAGTACATATATAAACTCCTTAATAGTTTTGGGGTTCCTCACCCTGAATGCCGGTCATGAGACCGGATGACTTAATTGACACGAATGCCCGTCGGAACATTCGCGCCAGTGAGGTGTCGACAATGCAGGCATAAGACAAAACAAGATAATAATGGCAATATACAGTCGGTTCACTTTACAGGCTTTTTGCTGCATCAAGATACATCAAATGATAGTGGTTAGCGACATGACAATGTAAATTTCTCATCTGGTATGTGTTGTCACCCCTTGCTGTTCTACATCTTCCGAAGGGTGATATGGAACATATAATAGTAAGCCGTTCTGAGAAACGGAAGTTATTAGCCTGCAGATGCAGGTTTAAACTATAAGCTACGTCATCTACAACAGTTCGGCAAATGCCGTTTACAAAACGGCTTTCTACAGGGTATTCAAGATGCCGTGCCGAACATCTTGAACAGCGATGATGCTTTAATGTATATACACATGCTCATCAAATACAGCTTGCAGAGCATATTGAAAGGCATTGATGTAATGTTAACCAAAAATGCAATATAACAATCTTATTATATGCTGCATTTTTATGCGACATGTACTATATTAGCTACATGTTTATGAGGCAGATAATCCTATTCATCCTTTTACAGGTTACAATGTTTTTTCAGTACGCGCATGGTGCAGCGCAGGCAGGTATTGGCCCCGCACCTACATGGTTGCTGCCCCGCAACCCCGACTACACAAAGAAGGTAAATGAGAGGGATATCAGCTCCGGGCATTATTTCACGCTGTACGATATACAGGTGAACGTAGCGGAACAAACTAATTACGTCCATTACATTACCGTAATAACCAATAAAACAGGTGTTCAAAATCATTCAGAAATCAACATCAGTTTTCCGGGTACCTACCAAAAGCTCACCTTTCACGAGCTAACTATTACCCGTGGTACTCAGCGTATCAACAAATTATCGCCGTCGGCCATAAAGATGGTAGATGAAGAGCCCTTTATGTCGGAGTACCAGGTACACGACTATACCAGCGCTATCATCATACTGGATGATGTGCGGGAAGGCGATAAGATAGAACTGTCATATTCCCTAAAGGGATTTAACCCGGTATTGGGGAGTAAATATGACAACTTTGTAAACCTGTATGCACAAAACCCCATCACCAACAATTACACCAGCATACTGATGCCGGCAGGCAGAAAGCTGAATTTTAAATGCTACAACGATGCACCTGCACCACAGGTAAAAAGTGAAGGCAACTATACAGTGTACGACTGGCCTGTAATGGAACTAAAGCCAATCACCTACGAGGGCAATACACCGGCATGGTATATAGAGAATAAGTATGTAGCTGTATCTGAATTTAACAACTGGAATGAAGTAGCCCTTTGGGCAAACTCATTGACATACGGCGTGTCTATGCAACTTCCCCCTGCACTGCTGCGGATGGCAGATGAATGGGAAAAGAAAGCCGGTGCATCAAAAATTGCCTTTGCCGAAATGGCATTGAGGTTTGTGCAGAACGATATACGCTACCTGGGCATAGAGATAGGTGAATACACACACCGCCCGCACTCACCGGCAGAAACATTTAACAAACGGTATGGCGATTGTAAAGACAAGTCGCTGCTGCTGGCAGCTATATTGCGCACCAGGGATATTCCGGCAGAGATGGTGCTGGTGAATACCGGTATGAAAGAGCATGTGGCAGATTGGCTGCCGGGTAAAAACTTCAATCACGTAATAGTAAAACTGGAGATAAACGGCTCTGTAAAATACGTAGACCCGACAGCTTCTTATCAATACGGAAGCCTGATGAGCACCTACCTGCCCAACTATGGCAAGGGCCTGGTGGTATCGGCAGCCTCTACCGGGCTTGAAAAAATACCTTTTGATAACGAAGGCAGTACGGTGGTAAATGAAACATTTGACGTATCTGATGACAGCACAGTTACGCTGCAGGTAGAGACGGTATATTTCAACCGCGACGCTAATGATATCCGTTCCACGTTCAAATATTCCTCAATGGCCGAAATGGAAAAGAGCTACGAGGAATACTACTCGAGGCTATACGGCAATGCTAAAATGACCACCGAGATGACTTATGATGACGATACAGTCAACAACTTCGTTACCGTAAGAGAAAACTATATACTGAAAGATGCATGGACAGGAGAAAATGATGAAAAAATATTGCAGGTAAGCAGTAACATGATATATGACAGGCTGACGGCACCTGTAAAAAAAGCCATGAACAAACCACTGCACCTGTACTATCCTGTAAACATTACGCACAACATCGTACTACAGATGATGGAGGAAACAGCGGTGACTGACGAACCGATAGAGATACTGGAAGATGATTACCTGTTCCGCTTCAATGCCAGGGCAGAAGGCAAGGTAATCACCATTAAATACGAGTACCGCAGCCATAACGACCATATACCTGTACAACACCTTGCCAAATACGCAACAGACTATGAAGAAATAACGAATGCCTTAGCTTATGGCATTTCTGTTAACCATAAAATGCTGAACAAACTGAAAACAGCCAATGCAGGGGGCATACTTGGCAAAACGAACAAAACCTTGCTGTTTTTTATGCTGGTATTTGCAGCACTGGCCCATTACCTGCTGCGCAGGCAAAACAGGAAAGAAGTATATACAGGAAAGGTAATCAACTACGATGCGGGGCTAACGGGGTGGTTGGCATTCTTTGCTTTAGTAGTGTGTATTAAACCGGCAATATACCTATACACCATATTTGCAGACGGTTACCTGGAGACAGAAACATGGTTGAGGTTCAGCAACTTTGACAGTTTTGTGCCGCAACTATACCTGATAATGGAAGCCCTGTTACTGGCAGTGTTTTGTACGTTCGCGTTTTGGGTAGCTTACTGGACGTTTAAGAAGAGAGATATACTGCCACGCATGTTTATGATACTGGCTGTTTCAGAACTTGCGTATAATGTTATACTCATGGTAACCGGCTTGATATTCGGCGACCGCATAGAGGCTTTCTACCCCGGATTTACTTATGATATGACGAAGGCCACTTTCAAAAGTATCATCTATATACTGATTTGGGGGCTCTCGCTGTACAAATCTGATAAAGCACAACAGGTGTTTACCCGGCCATATAGTATGCCTGCCGTAAATGATGATGCGGGGGAAGCAGATGATAATTTAGCAGAGGGTGCTGATGTTGCTGAGGCTAATGAGGGAGCGGATTACAATACATTAACTTAATTGCGGTTCATTTCGGTGGGTGACAATAAGCTGACTGAATAGAAAACAAGGGCGATTTCTTATCTTGTTTGTAAGATGTCTTAAACAGCAATTTTGACCCTGCTGTTCCACATCTTCTACAGGGTGATGTAGAACATATAATAATAAGCCGTTCTGAGAACGGGATTTATTAGCCAGATGAGCATTTGAACTTTAGGCAATGTCATCAACTATAGTTCGATGAATGCCGTTTACAAAACGGCTTTGTACCGGGTATTCAAGATGCCGTACCGAACATCTTGAACAGAGATAAAAAGCCGAGGTTCAAACAGGCAATCTGTTTGAACCCTGGCCATACATGGTAAGTTCTCGATACCCGTCTCGCGGGTTGGTCAATCAGTCATTTATAGCGGGAGTAATACCCATCTGCCTGTTCCTGAATTATCTACTTTGAATTTATTGCAGTCGTTCGCCAAATGAACTTTATAGATTACTGATTGCTCTGTTTTAGTATATTGTTGTCCATTCATATCTATAGAACTGTATGTAATGCTAACAGTATAATAGTCAGGATTTGCACTTGATGATGGCGAATTAATGAATTTACCGGATGTACAATCGGGTGCAGGAACTGCGGTACTAAGCTGGGTAACAGGGCATGTAGTGTTTTCAACCTTTACACTGAGAATTGAATAATACTGATTTTGGTTTTCACCCGGATTAAAACCCACTGCAATTTTCTTAACTGAATTTTCAAGCGGTCCGCAAGTATTGGTCCATACTCCTTTTACATATTTACCGGCTTCATCTTCGGGCGCCACGCTGAACCACAACCTCATAAAACCATCTCTTTCATAAAACTTAGCAGTGGGGAGCCCGTGTACTGCATCCCATGTAATAGTTTCGCCACTGATAGTTCCTTTGTATAAGCCGGCACTTGGTGAACCGGGATGCTCGCACATATATACACGATTGGCAGGCTCACCGGGAATGCCACCTACAGCCAGGTCGGTCTGGTAACCTTTAGGCGATTCAATTCTTTTCCATATACCGGAAGTACCAGTATTATTACCACCGCCACCACCTGCAACTTCAGCATCAGCACCATTCACCAACAGTTTCCAGGCAGTGCCGTCACGTACTACTTCTATTTTGTTTACAATGGCTGTATTAAAAGCACTTTCTTTTAATTTACCATCATAATCTTTCTTTGACATACTGATAACCCCGGCCGGTCCGCTCACTTTTTCTGTTACCTGGTAAGAGTATGTAACATCTCCGTTTAACGTAAAAGAACGCGTTTCTGCATCAGCCTCTTTATTATCAGCATCTATAAACGACCCGTTGAATGTAAACCATCCAATATCCAGGTAATTACCTTCATCTGTGTTGTGCACTAAATCGCAGAATGCAATGTATTCTGTCTTCTCAGGTTCTACATTGGGGGCAACAGGTTCTTTTTCACACCCTCCCACTAATAAGGAGGCAAGTAAAATAAAACCCAGGTACAGATGTTGGCTTACTTTCATTTTAAATTTATTGTTTTTATGTTATTACCCAAAGATAACGGGGCATAACAGCGGGCACAATACTCACTTATGAGTATTTATCGTGTGTAGCAGGCAGAGCATATGCCGATCAGACAAGGTCAAAAGCCTGTACAAACTTCAGTAAATCAAAATAATTGCCTACGCCAAGTTTCTTCTTGATGTTTCGCCGGTGTGTCTTAACTGTGTCCTCAGCAATAAACAATGTGGAGCTTATTTCTTTGCTGGTATTGTCCCTGGCCATCATTACTAATATTTGCTTCTCCCTGGCAGTTAGCGAAGCCAATAAGTGTGCGTTTTTAGTCGATGATTCACTTTCTTCCATCATCCGTTCCATTTAGGGATAAAATAATGCCGTGGATCAATAGGGATAGCTACAGAAATAGTCAGTAAAGGCAAGCCATTATCATCACGCATAAATATCCTGGTACCACATGCATGCCACTGCCAGGCCTAATGCGCGCCTGACCGTACCTGCTGAAAAAAGGAAACTGTCTCTTCATCATTGTTCCGCTCCAGCATACCAAGTATTTGGGGCACATATTCAGCAGCGGCTGATTCATTAAAAAAACGCGCGTGATAATTTTTCCCCATCTCCTTCAGTTCCTGCAAGGTTACACGCAGTCTGCTCAATCCGCTGCTGCTCATATACACTACTGTGGAATCATGTAAATGATGGATTATGACAACGCCGGGCAATAACTCAAGCGCAGGTGAGGCAGTTAGTACTTTATCTTCTATTCTTTGAGCAACGGGCAGCACAGGTTTAATCATCCGGATACAATGTACCTGTTTTGAACGACATTATAGATTGTCAGCTGAAATGAACGGGAGGTATTCCAACTGCGCTCTGATGGTAAAGCCCCTTCAGAGGTTGGGGTTATATCCCCAACACATCCTTCATACTAAACACCCCTTGCTTACCCGCTATAAACTCTGCTGCCAGTACAGCACCGAGGGCGAAGCCGTTGCGGTTGTGTGCGGTGTGGGTGATTTCTATATCGTCGATGGCAGATGTGTACGTAACGGTATGTGTACCGGGCACACCCTCTTCTCGCAGGGCGGTGATGTGCAGTATATTTTCACCCTGCTCTTCTTCGCTCCATTGCGTTTTGCGGGTCACCTGTTCCATTACTTGCCTGGCTAGTGTGAGCGCCGTGCCGCTGGGCGAATCTTTTTTCTGCGTATGGTGTACTTCTTTCATGTGCACATCGTAAGAGGGTTGTTGCGCCATCAGCTTCGCCAACAATTTATTCACTTCAAAAAATATGTTGACACCCACGCTGTAGTTGGAGGCGTAGAGGAAGGCTGTGTTGTTGTCCTTGGCCGCCTGCTCGGCTTGCGGTATATCATAGTTCCAGCCCGTGGTACCGCTGGTAACGGGCACACCAGCCTGCAGGCAGAGCAGCACATTGGATTTCGCAGCTTCGGGTTGAGTCATTTCTATCACTGCATCGGCTTTCTTCAGGTTTTCGGCTGTCAGGTCTGCCTGGTTGGCCGAGCTGATTTTCAGTACAATATTATGCCCCCTTTCGGTAGCTATCTGTTCTATGGTCTTACCCATTTTGCCGTATCCTATCAGTGCGATGTTCATAAAAATCAGAATATTAAAGAAAGAATTGTAAAAATGGCAAAGACAATACTGCCTATGCCGTTGGTAGTCATAAACGCGATATTCACTTTGCTCAGATCGTGCGGCTTTACTAAAGTATGCTGGTAGGTAAGCAGCGCGATGAAGATAGCCGCACCTGTCCAGTATATCCAGTTGAACGACGCCATAAAACCCGCGGCAACTACTAACCCCGCCGATATAATATGCAATAGCGTAGATACCCCCAGGGCATTCTTCACCCCCAGTGCAGCGGGTATGGAGTGCAGCTTATTACTACGGTCAAAGCTTTCGTCCTGTAAGGCGTAGATAATATCGAAACCCGACACCCATGTGATGACTATGCCTGAAAATATCAAGGGTAGCCAATTGAAATAACCCGTCACTACCAGGTAAGCCCCGATAGGTGCTAAAGACAAACCCAGGCCCAGTACCAGGTGGCAGAGTGCGGTAAACCTCTTTGTATAACTATAAAACAGTATGACAAACAATGCGATAAACGAGAGGTAAAACACCAGCATATTGATGAAGTAGCAGGTGGCAACAAACAATACACAGTTGGCTATCACAAACCACAATGCGCTGCGTGCATTTATCACCCCGGCGGGTATTTCCCTTTTTGCCGTGCGGGGGTTGCGTGCGTCTATGTTCCTGTCGAGGTAACGGTTGAAAGCCATAGCTGCAGTGCGGGCAAATACCATGCACAACAACATCTTCAGCAGCAGGTGCCACTCAAAACTGTACTGCTCATAGATAACCGCCAGTGAAAAACCGATGAGCGCGAAGGGCAATGCAAATACCGTATGGCTGAACTTTATCAGCGACAGGTAGTCTTTGATACGCTGCATCATTGTAATATCGGCTGTACTCATTTTTCTTTCACCTCTACTGTGAAGCCTATAGATATAGCTTCTTCCTGTGCGTTGCTGTACACAAGCACATTTTTGTTTTGTATGCCGGGGCGGTTGTTACTGTTGAACTCTACCACTATATCGCCCTCTCCACCGGGTGGTATGGGCTCTTTAGGATAAGAAGGCACCGTACAACCGCATGAAGCTACCGCGTTGGATATAAGCAACGGATTAGTGCCAGCGTTCTTGAAATGGTAAGCATGTTTCACCACCTCGCCTTCGGTAATAGTACCAAAATCATGCTTGGTATTATCAAAAGCTATTTGTGTTTTGGGCATGGCTTTTGCTTCCTCCTTGCGTTTGTCTACCAGCTTTTCGTCTTCGTGTACATGATTACCGCCATCGCCTATACCATATTTATTAAAAAGGGCAGTGCTGCTTACACCGCTCAGTTCTACCAATGCTAAAGCAAATACGGACAGCGTAAGTACAGTCAGCAGTATTGTTTTTATTTGTGGATTCATTTCTGTTGTTATTTTAAAGTTTGTAACGGGTGCAATTTAATTAACTATTCTGTTCCCATACCTGCGCCAGGTGTACCAGTACTTCTACTGCCTTTTCCATGTCCTGTACGCTCACATATTCCTGTTTGGAATGTATGGCCATTTCGCCGGTAAAGATATTGGGGCAAGGCATACCCATAAACGACAACCTGGAGCCATCGGTGCCGCCGCGAATACTGAGTTTTTCTGCTGCAAGTCCCGCACGTTTATAGGCTTCTTCCGCATGGCTCATCACAAAAGGGTGCTTATCCAGCATTTCCCTCATGTTGCGGTATTGTTCTTTTACTATAAAGTTCACCATAGTGCCGGGGAACTCCTGCGCGGTATCCAGGGCTATCTGCCGCAGCCTTTCTTCGTGTTCCGCCAGTTTTGCGGTTACGAAGTCGCGCACTATGAACTGTACCGTAGCTTTCTCTATCTGTCCCTCGATGCTTACAGGATGTACAAAACCCTGCATACCTTCGGTAGTTTCAGGGTTCCATTCGTTTTTGGGCAGCTTATCTACAAAAGCTGCTGCTACCTTTATGGCGCTCACCATCTTGCCCTTGGCATAGCCGGGGTGCGCACTCACACCGTGAAATATTACGGTAGCACCATCAGCCGAAAAGGACTCCCCTTCCAGGTGGCCACGGGGGCCGCCGTCCAATGTATAACCGAAAGATGCCCCAAGCTTTTTCATATCCACCTTGTTCACGCCACGGCCTATTTCTTCGTCGGGGGTAAAGAGGATGCGTATTTTACCGTGCTTAATTTCAGGATGGTCAATTAGGTATTTGGCCAGGTCCATGATGATGGCCACACCGGCTTTATCATCAGCCCCCAGCAGTGTAGTACCCGATGCAGTGATGATGTCGTCCCCTATCCTTTGCTTTAAGTACTCATGGTCTTTGGTGCTGATGACTACTGAATTATCATCCGGCAATACAATATCGCTGCCGTCCCATGCTTTGTGCAGTATGGGCTTTACGCCGGCGCCGCTGCAATCGGGGGCAGTATCTACGTGCGCGCAATAGCAAATAACAGGCACTTCTTTATCTGTAGTGGCGGGTATGGTGGCATATACATAACCATATTCGTCCAACTCCGCATCAGTGATGCCTATTGCTTTCAGTTCTTCCACCAGTATCCTGCTCAGGTCTTTCTGCTTTTCGGTAGAGGGTTGCGAGGGCGAATTGGGGTCGCTCTGCGTATCTACCTGTACATACCGCATAAACCTTTCCGCCGCTGTATGCTGATAATTGTCTAAGCCCATAATTTATCCTTTTCTGCAATTTGAAGCCGTAAAAATAGGCATTCTGCCCGCCATAAGAAAACATGTTAAAACAATTGTAGTTTTGCAGCCCCAATGGATGGCCTGGAGAACATATTGATTTCAGAAATAATAACCGTGTCCCTCACGCTGTTTGCGGTGATAGATATGCTGGGCTCCGTGCCTGTATTATTATCGCTGAAGAAGAAAATGGGCGAGATTAACTCCATACAGGCCACCCTGGTGTCGGGCATCCTGATGGTAGCGTTTTTCTTTGTGGGTGAGCTGCTGCTGAACTTGATGGGGCTGGACATCAGTTCCTTTGCTATTGCGGGTAGTATCGTCATATTCATCCTGGGGCTGGAAATGATACTCGGGGTTGACTTCTTTAAAACCGAGAGCGGCGAAAAGTCAGGAAATATCGTGCCGGTGGCTTTCCCTTTGATTGCGGGTTCGGGCACACTTACTACCATCATGTCTCTTAAGGCTACCTATCACGCTTACAATATTCTTATATCTATACTTATCAACCTGGTGGTGATATTCATTATCCTGCGTTCGCTCAAACTCATAGAGCGGGCATTAGGCCCGGCGGGTATCATTGTAGTGAGGAAGTTCTTTGGCGTAATACTGCTGGCGATAGCTATCAAGATATTCAAGAACAGTGTAGGCTTCGACTTCTAATATTCGCTCCTGCCGTATATCATCCTTACCTGTTCTTCGTATTTACGCTCTATTATTTTACGCTTTATCTTCAGCGATGGTGTCAGTTCCCCTGTGTCAATCGTCCACTCGTGTGGTAGCAGCACAAAGCGTTTTATCTGCTCTGTATGGCTGAACAGGGGGTTGTATTTATCTATCTCTTTCTGCACCTTATCTATCACTTCGGGCATGGCTACCAGTTCTTCATTGCTTTCGGGCGCAGAAAGTCCCGTGTACTTCAGCCAGTTGCGCAGGTTCATATAGCCGGGAACGATTAGTGCGCTCACAAACTTCTGCCCCGCCCCCATCACTATCAGTTGCTCTATGTATTGGCTTTCTTTCAGTTTGTTTTCTATCACTTGGGGGGCTACATATTTTCCGCCCGATGTTTTGAATATTTCTTTCTTCCTGTCTGTTATCTTCAGGAAACGGCCTTCTACCCACTCGCCTATATCACCTGTCTTCAGCCATCCGTCGGCTGTCATCACCTCGGCAGTCAGTTCGGGATGTTTATAATACCCCATCATGATGTTATTGCCCCGGCACCATATCTCGCCATCTTCTGCCACTTTCACTTCTACATTGTCTATCAACGTACCTATGGAACCTATGCGCCTGCCATCGCTTTCAAACCTGTTGACCGATACTACGGGCGATGTTTCCGTCAGCCCGTAGCCTTCCATAATGATAATCTTCGCTGCTGTAAACACACGTATCAACCTAGGCTGGCAGGGTGCGCTGCCTGTTACTATGGCTTTGACATTACCGCCCAGCGCCTCTCTCCATTTTTTAAATATCAATGCATTGGCTATGGCTAATTGTATCCTGTACCAAAGGCTGCCCCTGTTCACGTTGTCAAATTGAAAGCCGAGCTTCAGCGCCCAGAAGAACAATGCTTTTTTAATGCCCGTCAGTTCCTGCCCTTTGCCCAGTATCTTTTCATACACTTTTTCCAGCAAGCGGGGAACAGTTGTAAATACTAATGGCTGCACCTCGCGCAGGTTGTCGCCGATGGTCTCCATACTCTCTGCGTAGTAGATGCTGAGTCCTGCGTCTATGTATATATAACTTACTGTCCGCTCAAATATATGGTTCAGCGGCAAGAAGCTCAGTGTCTTGGCACCACGCTCCGCAAAGGAAAAAGCAGGCATGGAATCGTACACATTGCTCACGATATTTTTATGGCTCAGCATTACACCCTTGGGATTGCCAGTAGTGCCGGATGTATAGATGATGGTCGCCAGTGTGTCTTCTGTTATCTTATCCAGCACCACCTGGTCGGGTGGCAGCTTTTTATCTATCAGTTCCGTCCAGTTGTGTACACCGGGTATTTGGTCAAAAGAGTAAATATGTTTGAGCGTGGGCACATTGTCAAATGCGGGTTTGAAACGCTTATATAACGTTTCGTCGGCTATAAACAACACATGCACTTCCGCTTCTTTCAATATATATTCCATCTCGCCCGTGCTGATGGTGGGATATAATGGCGTCAGCACTGCACCGCTCATTTGTACACCCATATCGGTTATCAGCCACTCCGGCCTGTTGGGCGATACGATGGCTATTTTCTCCTGGTGTTCAGCCTCCAATATATCGTTGCGTATATCCAGCGATTGCAGGCCCCCGCACAGGTGTTTCGCCATATCCCATGCCTCGGCAGTGGTATAGGTGCGCCAGGCACCCTGCTCTTTGCCGGCAAACAATACAGATGAAGGTTCTTCCTTCACCCTTTTGGCCACTATGTCAAATATGCGTTTCACCATAACCATTTATTTTTTAGAGTCTTACCAATACCATCCTCAGGCGCACATCTTCTACTTAAATATAACGATTTTCAAAACGCAATGGTTATGTTTCGGCGACAATCTTCATTACTTTTGGCAGGATTTAACAATAAGAGGACAGTTCTTCCATGCGGCTCAGTATCAACCATCTTGTTCCGTTGCCACTAAAACAACAGCATAATACCTACAATGCTACGGCGTGGGAGCAGGATATGGTATTCAACCAGGGCGAGCAGGTATTGGTGCAGGGGCCATCAGGTTCGGGCAAAACTTTATTCATTAATACGCTCTACGGGCTGCGCAAAGATTTTGCAGGGAAAGTACACTGGAGCGCCTACAACCTGCAGGAAATAACCCCTATGCAGCTATCGCAATTGCGCGCGGCGTCTGTCAGTATCGTGTTTCAAGACCTCCGCCTGTTTCCCGAGCTGACCGTATGGGAAAACATAGACATCAAACGCCGCCTGACCGATACCGTGACGGGCTACGACGCCGAACAATGGCTGGAACGCCTGGGCCTGAAAAATAAAATGGACATGCCCGTCAGCACCCTGTCGGCCGGGGAACAACAACGGGTGGCCATAGTGCGCGCACTGTCACAACCCTTTGAATGGCTGTTGCTCGATGAGCCTTTCAGTTATCTCGATTTTTTCAACAAGCAAAAAGCTATAGCGCTCATCAAAGAAGTGGCGGGCTATACACGCGCGGGCATTATTGTTACCTCCGTAGCCATGAACGAAGATTTTGTGTACGATAAAAAACTGCTGCTGTGAAACAGAGGCCGCGCAAGGTGATACTACGCAAGCTGCTGCTGCGCCGCCGTGGCAACAAACGGCTGTGGCCTGCGCTGCTGTCGTTGTGCATCGGTACTTTGATACTGCTCTATGCTATCATACTGTACACAGGTTTCCGCGATGCGTTATCGGGCAAGTATGACAAAGACAGCATAGAAGGCACCTACCTTACCATCAGCAAAGAGATAGATGCGAACCAGGAAATCACCAAACAAAAACCGGCGCTCTTTAGCAATACCGAAATTCGCGCACTGGGCAGCATACCCGTAGTACAGGATATAGGCATGTTCACTTCCGCACGTTTCCCAGTAGAGGTGGCTTTTACAGGCGACAGCACGCAATTCTCCACGCGCCTGTTTATCGAGTCGGTACCCGACAGGTTTATTGACGACAAACCCCTCGACTGGTACTGGCAATACACCGCCAATGAAGTGCCCGTTATTGTTTCCACCGAATTCCTGAACCTGTACAACTTTGGCTACGCGCCCAACCAGGGTGTACCGCAACTCACCAAAGGCACGATACAAACATTACGTTTTACACTGAAGGTAGGTACGGGTAATGATGCGGCTGAATATACTGCGCGTGTGGCGGGTTTCTCCCATCGTATCAGTTCTATCCTTGTGCCTGAGTCGTTTATCGAGTTTGGCAACCAACACTATGCAGTCGCACAACCGGAGCAACAACCCTCGCGGCTGATACTGAAAGTAAAAGACCCATCGGACGAATTGCTGACAGAATACCTGCACGAAGCTAAATATGAAACCAACAACGAACTGCTGCGCAGCAACCGTATGCGCACGGTGGTGTACGGCGCTACGCTCGGCATGGGGCTGCTGGCAATCGTATTGCTGATGATGGGACTATCAGTATTCATACTCTTTGCCGAACTGACCATCGCCCGCGCACAACACAACCTGCAACTGCTGGTACAACTCGGCTATAGCCCCCGCTTCCTCAGCAGGTTTATCCTCAGGCGTTATGTATTTATTATCCTCGGTGTAATGATTGCAGCAGGCATAGCTGCCATTTATGCACAGGTGCAAACTGCAAAAGCAGCACTTGAGATGGACCTCTACATCGCACGTTTCCCCGGCTGGGAGGTATGGGCTGCCCTGGCGGCTGTTGCTGTTGTATTACTTGTGTTGGTGAAACGGAAGATTGACAAGGGTGTCAATAGGACATAAAAAATCCCGCACCACCTTGCGATGATGCGGGATAAAAACTTAATTATTCTATTAGTCCAAAGGCAGGCGCGATGCGTTGTTCGACAGCCATGTTTTAAAATCCTGCAACTCAGGGTTCAATTCTTTAGACAGTTTTACATCCCTCAGTGTTTCAAACTCTTTTTCAAAATCCGCGTAAAACTGGAACATATTGCCCAGGTCTTCTGCACCGGGGAAACCGAATCCACGGTATTGCGCAGGCGTTACACTGTTGTAAGCAACAGGCGCACCTATTGATGCAGACAGTTCTTTAGCCATAGTATCGCATGTCAGTTGCTCACCCGCTATACCTACGTACTGGCCTATGTATTTATCAGGGTTTTTGAAGATACCATAAGCGCACTTGCCAATGTCACCTGCTGATATACCCGCCATTTTCTTATCGCCCATAGGAAAGGTGATAGAAAACGAACCGTCATCGCCCTTCTTGGGCCCCATCCCAAAGTATATCAGGTTTTCCCAGTAGAAAGAAGCCTTCATATACGTGGTAGGTACACCCGCATCTGCAAAATGTTTGTCTGATTCTCCTTTGCCGTCAAAATGCGGCACTTTGTATTTTTCATTCAGCGTAGGCATGCTGTCGTCGTTCAGCGGAACAAATTTTCTTACATCTTCCAGCGTTGACCATACTACATGTTTTAGCCCGTTGGCCTTAGCAGCCTCCGCCATTATTTTCACTTGAGCGTTTTCTTTTTCAGGTGAAAAATGCGCCCAGAAGAACGTGACACAGAAAGCGCCATAAGCACCTTCCATTGCCTTATTTACCGATGCGGCATCATCCACATCTCCGGCTACTACCTCGGCACCCATAGCCGAAAGTTCTTTCGCTGTATCCGAGTTAACGTCCCTTGTTACCGCCCTAACTGCAAATTCGCTGTTTGGGTCGTTGAGTATAGCCCTTGCCAGGCTACCACCTTGCGCGCCTGTTGCGCCAAATACGGTGATGATTTTCTTGTTCATATACTATGATTTTTTTGTAAATAATGTGAGTACAACAATGTTACTGAAACTTTGGGGAACTAAAAAACTTATCAGGGGAAGCTGACAGGAAGGGGTGAACAAGAAGTCCGGTACAGCACATTGAATACATAGTGATAAGCCCGTTTTGCAAGTGTAAACCGGTAACATACATAATGAGCCGCCTCATTATGTATGAGGCGGCTCATTATCTAGTTGTTCAACCCGGTGTTGCTATTTTATCACCACCTGTTTTCTACCCAATATCGCTTTATGGCTGCTCAGTTCTACAATATATACACCTGCCGGTATTGCACCGGGGTTTACCGTTACAGAGCTGCCCGCTAAAGCGGTATTCTTTGTATGTACTACCCTGCCGGTGTAGTCCATTACCCGGATAAGCACCTCTTCGCCTTGTTGTACATTCTTGCCGGGAAGTATCTTAAACTCGCCATGAGCAGGATTGGGCACCAATGCAAATACATCATCAGCATACGGTATTACCGGCACCGATACAACGCTGTCTTTTTGCCTGGGCGATACCCATATACCCCTGCCATAGGTAGCGGCATATACCCTGTTGGAGGCGTACTGTATTTCAATATCAGTTACGTTCACCTTTGGCATACCCTTGTCAAAGGCTTCCCACTGCGTGGCGGTATCTTCTTTGAAAAACACGCCCACATCCGTACCTATATACAGTGTAAAATTGCTGGTATCCTGCCTGATACACAATACGGGTACGTCCGGCAGGTTGGTGTTGACTTGTGTCCAGGTACTGTTTTTATATTCCAGTACCTGCGGGCCGCCATAGCCGCTATAAGTCAGCCAGAAGTGGTCTTTGTTCCTGATATCCACTTCTATATCGGATATAGTACCTGCCTGGCTTGGAGTGAGCGTACTGAATGTGGCCGTATTGCCGGGGGTGAAGCTATGCGTATAAAAGACTGCATTTGAGTCTTGAACAATAGCATAAATGGTACCTGCGTTGGCCGGGGTCATTTCTACCCTGGCAATATTACCATTGCCCAGCGGGCCGCCGGTAATGCTCATCCAATTATCGCCTTTGTCCATGCTATAGAAAATATCCTGGTAGCCTGCTATAATATGGCTGTTGTTGTGCGGATTGATAGAGAATGATGTTACCCATGGGCCCTGCGGCTGGTTAGGTATGTTGTTGGATATAATCACATCGCCATTCGCATTATCAACCCTGTGCATAAAACCATTTTGCTCAGTAGCGTACACTACAGTATCTGTTTCATCAATTTTTGCATTAGTACCATCGCCGGTACCGATGAAGTTGATATCCCCGGGCTCGATAACAAATACAGAATTATCCTGGGCCCCGCCTACTATCAGGTCCTGCTTCTGTGCTACGGCTATCCTGTAATATTGTGTTATCTCCATACCGTTGGTCAGGTCTACCCAAAGCGAGTTGGAATTGGCGGCATTATCTGTATAGGCTATCCCACCGTCGTTACATTCAAACAGCCTGTTGGCCACCAGTGGATGAAACATGGAAGCGTGTTTGTCAGCATGTACTGTTGCCACGCCCGGCAATGTCTGGTCCCATTGGTTCATTACAGTCCAGGATGTACCGCCATTGGTTGAATACCACCCGTTTACACCTCCTACACATAAATGATTTGCGTTGCCGGGGTTTGCAGCTATTGTGATATCGTAAAAACCCTGCCCTTTGCAACCTGTACCATCCTGGTTAGAAGCCAGCAGGTTGCCGGTACAGTTGTTGGGAGCATATACCTGTGTAAAACTTGTACCGTTGTTGGTAGATTTATAAATACCCAACAGACCGTCTTCATTACCCTGTATAGCATCGGCTACTACTGCAAATACCAGTGACGGGTCAGCCGCTGTTACCGCTATCTCTATCCTTTTTGCCGGGGTGTTTGCGTCAAAAGCAGTTACTGTCTGCCAGTTAGCGCCTCCGTCAGCAGAACGGTAGATTTGCGCATAGTCAAACTGATTTTCCATGCCCGCTGCATACAATACCGATGTATCAATAGGATGGTAAAGTAGTTGCTTGACATGTGGGCCGTTGAGTACTTGAGTCCAGGAGGCGCCTCCGTTATAAGATTTATAAATACCGTTTTGCCTGGCAAGTGTCAGTGAGTTTGTATCAGAGGGGTTAATCACGAGGTTATTAGTCAACTCAGCATCTTTTACCTGTAGCACAGTACCCAGCGATGACCAGGTTTGCCCGCCGTCTGTCGACTTTTGCAAGCCTATGCTGTAGTTCCTGTACGCGTCCGGGCCATCCCTGTCTCCCGTGCACAAGTATATGGTGTTGGGGTTAGCCGGGTTAATATCAATATCAGAGACACTCATTACCGGTAATTTGTCGGTGAGGCATGTCCATGATGCTCCGTTATTAGTTGTTTTCCATACACCTCCATTAGCCGCGCCAATATAATAGGTATTGGCTGTTGTAGGATGAAACGCAATACAATTAATACGGCCCAGGCCAAACCCTTTGCCAATCCATTGCTGTTTCAACGTGTCGGCCCCCAGGGGTTTCCAATCTGCACGGCTGTGCGCGGTAGTCTTGCTCCTGGCACGGTCGTTTTCATAACTCATCCATTTATCCAGCTTTTGTTTTTCTGATACCAGGTAACCATTTTGGTCTGTATGTTGTTGCCAATACCACAGCCATCGCTGGAAATGAGCATCCTTGGCTTCTTTGCCTGTAGCCTTTGGGGTACGGGTTGCCAGTTCATTTTGGTGCTGCTCTACAATATCACGTAGCTTTTCACCGCCGGTTTGTGCATACATGCCTGCTATTACAAGCATACTGCAAATTGTAAGGGTAATCTTTCTCATAAACAACTGGTTGAAATGTTATATAAAAGCAATTGACTATCAAGTCAATTGACAAAATATATGATTTATGTGTATTTTTACACACATTTACATTAAAATAAAATTAAATACAATAACAGGTTATTAACCCGCATTTAAGAAGGTTAATTGAAAACCGGGCAATAATGGTGAGAACTACGCCATCTGGGTCTTAAACTCGCTGGTAAAGTGGAACTCGATATCAGGGTTGTTCTGCTTCTCCGTATTCAGGAACCATTCGCTCTGCGCCAGGTACACGAGGTTGCCGTCTTTGTCCTCCATGATGTTGGCCTGCTTGAAGCGTACGAAGTCGTCAATCTTTTTCTTATCGCCGGTTATCCAGCATGCCTTGTAGAAACTCAGGGGATTGAAGGCACAGGAAGCACCATACTCCTGCAGCAGGCGGTATTGAATTACTTCAAACTGCAGTTCGCCTACGCAACCGATGATTTTGCGGTTGCCCCCGTGCTGGGTAAACAACTGGGCCACACCCTCGTCCGTCAACTGGCGGATACCTTTTTCCAGTTGCTTGGTCTTCATCGGGTCTTTATTCACCAGTTCTTTAAATATCTCCGGCGAGAAAGTGGGTATGCCTGTAAACTGCAAGGCTTCACCCTCAGACAGCGTATCGCCTATTTTGAAAGTACCTGTATCGTACAGGCCCACTACATCGCCGGGGTAAGCGCTGTCCACCACTTCCTTCTCGCGCGCCATAAATGAGTAGGGGTTGCTGAAGCGCACATCCTTATCCATACGCACGTGTTTGAAGTAGGTATTGCGTTTGAACTCGCCCGATACTACCCGCAGGAAGGCTATCCTGTCCCTGTGGCGGGGGTCGAGGTTTGCATGTATCTTAAATATAAAACCTGAGAATTTATCTTCATCGGGCTGCACAAAGCGGGTGCTGGTCGGCCTGCCCAACGGGCGCGGAGCTATGGTGATAAATGTATCCAGTAATTCCTTTACACCAAAGTTATTGACCGCACTGCCAAAGTACAAAGGGGCCACCTGCGCTTTCAGGTAAGCTTCTTTATCCAGCTCACCATATACGCCTTCCAGCAGGTCGGCATCCTCGCGCAGTTGGTTGGCATCGCGCTCACCCACGGTTTCGTCCAGCAGTTTGTCATTCAGGTCAGGTATAGGTACGGTATTCTCTTCCGTGGCTTTCTGGCTGGCGGCAAACAGGTTCAGGGTTTTATCGTGCAGGTTATATACACCTTTAAATTCCTTACCCATATTGATGGGCCATGTCATAGGGTGCAGGCTGATGTTAAGCTCCTTTTCTATCTCGTCCAGCAGGTCGAAGGGGTATTTACCATCACGGTCCATCTTGTTCACAAACACGATAACAGGCGTATCCCTCATGCGGCACACTTCCATCAGCTTGCGGGTCTGCTCCTCCACCCCGTTCACACTGTCTATCACCAGTATCACACTGTCAACGGCGGTCAGGGTACGGTAGGTATCTTCGGCAAAGTCTTTGTGGCCGGGGGTATCCAGCAGATTGACCAGCGTGTCTTTATATTCAAAGCACATTACCGATGTAGCCACCGATATACCACGCTGCTTCTCTATTTCCATAAAGTCGCTGGTGGCGTGCTTCTTTATTTTGTTGCTCTTGACCGCACCGGCTACCTGTATGGCACCGCCAAACAACAGCAGTTTCTCCGTCAGCGTGGTTTTACCGGCATCCGGGTGAGAAATAATGGCGAATGTCCGCCTGCGGTCAATTTCTTTTTTATTCTTCATCTGTAGCTAAAAACTATAAAGCGCCTATACCCAAAATACGGCAGATGTGTAATAGTTAAGGGGAAACACATGAGCAGTTTTATACTGTATATCCGGCAGCTTTGTAATAAGAAGCGCAAAGTTCCGAAAACTGTTGGTTTTATAAACATATATTATCATAAAATGTGGAAACTTATTTTTCACGCCGGATTGCACTAAGCAATAGCAATATTACATTTGCGTTAAGACCAAGTCAAGTACTATGACATCCACCCGATTGCAGGATGATTTATTAAGGGATTTCAAAGAGCAGAAAAAGATGGTGTATGAGCAGGTGGAACTACTCGACCCGCTGGGCACTTCACTGCGCAAGCCCGCCGCACAAAGGCTGGCGAGCAAAGGGGGATTAATTTTTGCTGAGATACTGTGTTACCTGCTGGCAGTGGGTATTATCGTTTCCCTGTTCTTTATGGATAAAATTTATCCATTCTATATCCTGGCCGACCTGCGCCACAAACCCGACTACCGCAGCCTGGGCTGGCTCAATATAGAGGTATTTACAGTTGCCATATATGCCATTTTCGTGGTAATGGCGCTTATGTTTTACGGTTTCGCCCGAGCAGCCAGGGCCTTCCGCCTTAAGAATGACATACTGCACCTTGCGGGTAAAAGCATTAAAGAAATAGTAGGCCAGCACCTGAAACGCAAAGCAGCTATAGATGCTATAGAACAAAGACACTTCCTGGAACTGCCTAACGAGCACCTGGAAGAAGGGGTGCAAGTGAAAGTAAACGAAGTACCCAACCCGGGCTACAGCGAAGAATAAGCTTCACAATACATTATGGCTACTTATGCGCTAATCGTTTAACTTTGCGTTCTTTGAAAGCCTCACTACATAAAGCGCTGCATAACACCTTATTATATAGGGCCGCTTCCATATTCATACTGTTGCTATGTACTGCAAGTGCGTATGCCCAGCTACAGCCCGGCGCACCGTTGGGCCTGCCCGGAGAAAAAAAACAGGATTCACTGGCCTTCGACAAATCGAATACTGATGAGTGGCATGGAGACAATATCAATATAAAAGTGCGGTACAAATACCTGCATTCTGAAAAGAGCATGGAACCCGACTCGTCAATACACACTTTTCACCGCCGCAAATACCTGCAGCCCTGGATGATGGATTTGGGCAATTACGGTTCACCCGCCCGCAACCTGATGTTTACTCCCGAAAACCGTTTCGGGCCGACGCTGGGCTATAACCTGGCGGATGTATTTCATATTCAGCCCGATAGCCTGAAGTTTTACAACACGACAGTTCCCTACTCGGTCTTTTCTTTCAACCTGGGCAGTAAGCTGGAACAAAAACTGGAAGTGTTACATACCCAGAACATTAAGCCCAACTGGAATTTTGCGATTGAGTACAACCGCCTTAGCTCAGAAGGATACTTCCTGCTGCAACGCAATGTACATGACATGGGCTCGGTGACGACCAACTACCAGAGTGTCAACCGCCGGTACAAGCTGAAGGCGGGGCTTATATATAACAAAAGCATACAAGACGAAAACGGGGGCATTGCAGATGAAGGCCAGCTTACTGACAGCAATCACAACGAGCGCAGCACCATGGACATCAACTATGCCAATGCCGTATCACAGGGTGGGTCATCAAGTCCACGCTCCCTCATCACCAATTCTGTACGCGACTACCATATTGTAGTGCAGCATGGTTACTCCTGGGGCAAAACAGATTCGCTGTATAACGAGGATTCTACCAAAGTAAGCGTACAATATACCCCGCGTTTCGGTATCAGCCACCATTTCAGGCACAGCAACAAGCAATATACTTTTAAGGATATGCGACCTGACTCGCTCAGGTACGCACCCTTCTTTACGCGAAGCTTTGTGGGCGATGGTTCGGATTCCGTGTTTACCCGCCAGAAACAGAATACTTTTGATAATACCATACTGCTCAATAGCTTTATAGGAAAAGAGGAAAAACAGCTGCAATTCAGCGCCGGGGCGGGCATACGGGTTGACAATTTTTCAACGCGCTACCATATAGCCGCACAGTTTTACAATATCACCAGTAACTATCTGACCGCACAGATACGCAAGGAAGCTATGGAAAAAGGTGAGTGGTTTTACAGCGCAAACGCAAAGTTTTACCTGACAGGTGCTGCAGCAGGCAATTCTCTGTTGCAGGTATCAGCAGGCAAAGAGTTAGGTGACTGGGCCATAGCAGAAGTAGGCATCCGGCAGAATATTAATAATCCCGCCTACAACTACACCACATATATCAACCAGTTCGATACAATTGCCAATAGTTTTGGCAAAGAGAGCATAACACAGGCTCATATACGGTTTGGAAGCAGCAAATACAGCCTAAATGTTGTGGCACGCACCTACCTTATCAGCAATTACCTGTATATGAACCAAAGCCAGTTGCCAGACCAATATGCGACGGCTTTCAATATCACGCAGCTATCACTTCAAAAAGCATTCCGTTGGAGGGGCATTGTGCTGGACAATGAACTAATGTACCAACAGACACCTGCAGCCGCCCCCGTAAACATACCTCTGTTGATGGGCCGCCACCAATTGAGCTTCGAGGGGAATATATTCCGCAACGCATTGCAGGTAGCTACGGGGATACAACTGCGCTACCACAGCCCTTATAAAACCGCCTCTTACAGCCCGCTGTTTCACAGGTATTACTACGATGCATCTTACCTGCTGAGCAACGACCCCGCCTGGGCTTTCTTCTTCAACTTCAGGATAAAACGGTTCCGCAGCTACCTTATGTTAGACCAGTTGCAACAGCTCTTTGGCGACCGTAAAAACCTGATTAACGCACCAGGCTACCCTGCACAAAACGCGATGATACGCTTCGGCTTCAACTGGACCCTGCTGCGCTAAAGCATTAAACATATTTTCATGCAACAATCCTTGTATTAATACGGTTTGGCTTGCTGTAATTGATTAATTGCTATTAACTTTGTAGTTCACATTAAGATAACATGTCTTTTATGTGATTTATTAATAAAAACAAAGAAACAGGCAGCATACCAAATTGCTGGTAGTACGATGAAAGATTTTTCTTACGTGATGAGTTCACACCCCTCTTATGTTGAATCGCTGTACAATGATTTTCTTAAAGACCCGGCTTCTGTAGATGGTGAGTGGAAGAAGTTTTTTGAAGGATTTGATTTCGCTATATCAAAAGTTAACGGAAATGGCGTATCCGTACAGGCAACAGCAGGTACCGATAAGACACCCGTAAGCAATGAGCAACTGTCTAAGGAGTTAGGTGTGTTCCGCCTGATACGTGCCTACCGTAAGCGCGGACACCTCATAGCTACCACCAATCCCATCAGGCCGCGTATAGACCGTAAACCCCAGTTGGACCTCAGTTATTTTGGCCTGGATGACAGTGACATGGATGCTGAATTTCATGCGGGCTCTTTTATGGGTTTAGGCAAAGCCAAACTTAAAGATATACTGGCGCGCCTCAAGAAAATATATGCAGCCAACGTGGGTATCGAATATACTTACATCAACGACCAGAGTACATGCGAATGGGTGGAGAAGGAGTTCGAAAAAATGATGGACACTGACCTCTCTGTTGACAAGAAAAAGAGGATATTGGAAAAGCTGAACGAAGGCGTAATGTTCGAGGAGTTTCTGCACAAGAAATATATCGGGCAGAAAAGGTTCAGCCTGGAAGGTGGCGAAAGTACCATACCGGCGCTTGATACACTGATTAACGCATCTGCAGAAACAGGCGTACAGGAAGTAGTAATAGGCATGGCGCACCGTGGCCGGCTGAATGTACTGGCCAATACATTGAAGAAAACTTATGAGCAGATATTCTCTGAGTTTGAAGGATACATGCCACCGGACACCACTATGGGTAGTGGTGATGTGAAGTATCACCTGGGCTTCCGCTCTACGATACTTACACCATCGGGCAAAGAAGTAAATGTACAACTGGCACCCAACCCTTCGCACCTCGAAGTAGTTGACCCTGTTGTTGCCGGTTTTGCCCGTGCCAAAGCAGACTCTATATACAACAGCCAATATGACAATGTACTGCCGATATTGATACACGGTGACGCGGCCATAGCAGGCCAGGGCGTTGTGTACGAGTTGTTGCAGATGAGCAAGCTGGAGGGTTACTCTACAGGTGGTATTGTGCATTTCGTCATCAACAACCAGATTGGTTTTACCACCGACTTTCACGATGCCCGCTCAGCTAACTATTGCACCAGCGTAGCATCTATGGTACATGCCCCTGTATTGCACGTAAATGGTGACGACCCCGAAGCTGTAATTAAAGCATGTGAACTGGCGATACTCTACAGGCAGAAATATAATGGTGACATTTTTATAGACATGGTTTGTTACCGCAAGCACGGCCATAACGAAGGCGATGACCCGAGCTTTACACAACCACGACTGTATGACCTGATAAAGAAACACCACAACCCACGCGAAATATATACGCAGCAGTTGATTGATACCGGTGCCTCAGAAATGAGGAAGCTGGCTGAGGAAATGGAGAAACGCTATTGGGATGACCTGCAGAAAAAACTGGATGATGTAAAAGAAAAGCCATTGCCCTACAAATTGCAGGAACCTGAAAAAGCATGGAAAACCCTCAGGCATTCAAAGCCTGAAGACTTCGGCCATTCGCCCAAGACAGCGATTACTAAAAAGAAATTAGAAGAACTCTTTAATAAGCTGATGGAAATACCCGAAGGGCTGAAACCTTTGCGTAAAATAAAGAAGCTGCTGGATGATAAAGTAAAACTGTACAAAGACGAGCAGAAGCTCGACTGGGCAACGGGAGAACTACTGGCTTATGCCAGCCTGGTGGATGAGGGCAAAACCGTACGTATGAGCGGGCAGGATGTAGAAAGGGGCACTTTCTCTCACCGCCATGCCGTACTGCACGATGAGAACACAAATGAAAACTACAACCGCCTCAGCAAAATCGGTGATAATGCCGAGGCCTTTAAAGTATACAACTCTTTACTGAGCGAGTTCGCTGTGTTAGGTTTTGAGTATGGCTATTCTATAGCCGACCCGAATACCCTGACAATATGGGAAGCACAGTTTGGCGACTTTGCCAACGGCTGCCAGACGGTGATAGACCAATACATAGTATCTGCCGAAACCAAATGGCGCAAGATGAGCGGCATGGTAATGCTGTTGCCACACGGATACGAAGGACAGGGGCCGGAGCACTCATCAGCACGCCTGGAAAGATTCTTACAACTTTGCGCAGAAGACAATATAATTGTTACAAATATTACTACAGCCGCCAACCTGTTCCACATGTTCCGCAGGCAACTGGCGTGGGATTTCCGCAAGCCATTGGTAAACTTCTCGCCAAAAGCCAATTTGAGACACCCCAGGTCCTACTCTACCATTGAGGAATTTACTACAGGTGGATTTAACGAAGTGATAGACGACCCGAATATTAAGACAGCAAGCAAAGTGAAAAAAGTATTGCTATGCAGCGGTAAAGTGTACTTCGACCTGAGCGAGAAACAGATGCAGGAAAACATTACAGATGTAGCCATCGTGCGCCTGGAGCAATTGTACCCCCTGCCCTATGAGCAACTGAACGAACTGAAGAAAAAGTATAAAAATGCGGAGTGGATATGGGTGCAGGAAGAACCCCGCAATATGGGTGCAGCGGGTTACCTGTTCATGAACCAGGAAAACTTCTCGGTAGGCAAGTATATCGCACGCCCGGCAAGTGCCGCATCTGCTACAGGCTTCAGCAAGTATCACGCCAAGCAGCAGGAAGAACTGATCGTTAACAAAGCTTTTGAGATATAAAAACTTAATAGCTCTAATACTTGCCGATATTATTATTTTTGCCTGATACTTTGAAATTATGGAAGAACTGAAAAATACGCTCAAGCAGCAAATCATCGAATCATTGAACCTGGAAGGGATGAAACCCGCAGACATAGATGATAACGCCCCCCTGTTTGGCGATGGCCTTGGCCTGGACAGTATTGACTCGCTGGAGCTGATGGTACTGCTGGAGCGCAACTACGGTATTAAGATAGAAGATGCACGCGAAGGACGTAAGGTACTGGAGTCTGTGCAGTCTATGGCCGAATACATTCAACAACACAGGACGATATAAGCTCCGCGTTAAACAAATAATGGCGGAAAGGATAGTCATCACAGCCACAGGTATCATATCGGCCCTCGGGCGTGGTACTGAACAACATACCGGCGCCCTCATCAACAAAACAGCCGGGATGCGCCACCCCCTGCACCTACGTACTAAACATGCCGGGGAGTTTGTATGCGGTGAAGTTGATTATTCCAACGACCAGTTGGCCGCACTCTTAGGATTACCCACGGGAGATAACGGCTATACACGCACTACCCTGCTGGCACTGGTTGCCATGCAGGAGTTAATGAGTAATACCGATACCGGACTCTTTACAGATAACAATTTCGCATTAGTAAATGCAAATACGGTAGGCGGTATGTGCTCTGTAGAAGATATGTACCTTGACTTCATTTCAGAAAAAACCGAAGGGCCATTTCTCAAATACATAGATACACTGGATTGTGCAGAGAGTACCCTTAATATAGCAAGATATTTTCAGCTAAAACCATTTACAGCCACTATCAGCACTGCATGTTCATCTTCTGCCAACTCCCTGATACTGGGGGCGCGTATGATACAAAATGGCGTGGTGCAACGTGCTATATGCGGTGGTTGCGATGCCCTGAGCAGGTTTACCTTGAATGGTTTTAACTCACTGAAAAATGTAGACAAAGAATCCTGCCGCCCGTTTGATGCCAACCGTTTCGGGCTAAACCTGGGCGAAGGAGCCGCTTACCTGTTGCTGGAAAAAGAAAGCGATGCCATAGCACGCGGCGCTGATATACTGGCAGTATTCAGCGGGTACAGCAACACCAATGATGCTTATCACCCGACAGCACCATCGCCCGAAGGTGACGGCGCGTTAAGAACCATGCAGCTTGCTTTGCAAAAGGCGGGGCTTAATGAGAGTGATATTGATTACATCAACGCTCATGGTACAGCTACGCTCAACAACGATGTAGCAGAAGGCAAAGCCATTCAAAGATTATTCAGTTCAAAAGAAACCGCATTCAGTTCTACCAAACCATATACAGGGCATACGCTGGCGGCTGCAGGGGCTATCGAGGCGCTTTTCAGCATCTGGGCAATACAACAGCAAAAAGCATGGCCCAACCTGAACTTCCATACACCTATTGAAGAAATGAGCATCAGCCCTGTAACCGAAGTAAAGGAACTGGACATCAACCATGTACTAAGCAACTCCTTTGGTTTTGGCGGCAGTAATGTTTCACTAATATTCAGCCGTGCATGATGCAACCTGTGTACATATCATCAGCAAGCGTTATTTCTCCTCAGCAACATTTTGAAGATGTTGGTTTTTTGGCGGATGTACATGACATTGCAGAAGGCATGTTGTATGTACGCGAACCCAACTACAGGGGGTACATCAACCCAGTAGCCATACGCAGGATGAGTAAATTGCTGAAGATGGGTATCAGTTGCGGGATGAGCGCACTACAGCGTGCCGGAATAGAAAAACCGGATGCAATTATTACCGGTACGGGAAGGGGCTCTATGGTAGATACGGAACAGTTTCTGCTGAATATGATAGAGATGGACGAAGAGGCGCTCACCCCTACCTCTTTTATACAATCCACGTACAACTCTATTAACGGCTGGCTGGCATTGCAAACAAAATGTACAGGCTACAACCAGACCTATGTGAACCGCGGCACCTCTTTCGAACTGGCGCTGTTTGACGCGCAAATGCTGCTGAATGAGGCGGAGCAAGAAATGCATGTATTGGCAGGTTGTTTTGATGAGATAACGCCTGATTATATAAAGGTGAAGTCGAAAATTGGTTATTGGAAACAACCCATACCTGCAAACACTGATTTATTAAAACACAGTAATACACCGGGAACAATAGCGGGCGAAGGGTCAGCTTTCTTTACACTGACCAACAAAAAAGAAAATGCATTGTGCAGCCTGCAGGCTATAGCGACAATGCAGGATGCTGAGCCTGCGGAAGTAATGGCAGCTATCAACCCGCTGCTCAACAAACATGGCCTTGCGCTTGATGATATAGATTTACTACTCTGCGGCATGAACGGAGACAGCAGGCAGATGGAGGTGTACAATCAACTTTCTCAATCAGCTAACGGCCACACCACTATTGCTGCCTTCAAACACCTGTGCGGAGAGTACGATACTTCATCAGGCTTTGCCACCTGGATAGCTACAGAAATATTTAAAGCAGGGGAAATACCAGATACGCTTGTGATAAAAAAAGGCAGCCATAAAGGAATACAGAATATACTTCTGGTCAACCATTACATCCTCAACAGCCATTCCATAGTGCTGTTGCAAAGCGTTCAATAAATTAACAGGGAATTTTTAAGAAGTAGCACCTACCATGTACACCTGTGTAGGTGTAGGGTTCCCACCCTCATTCTCAATGGAAATAGCGAATGCCTGGCCCGATGCAACAGTCATAGGTATTTTCTGTACCATGCCATCCTTCGTAACCATATCGTTGGATATAACACCCATGTCAACAGGTTTACCGTCCTGTATTACCCATAGCTGGTATTGCTTGCCCTGTGGTGGCATAGGCAGGTTGTGCAGAGCCAGGTAGGCTTCGCCTTTATCTTTGCTCCAGTACACCATACCCGCCATTTTGGTATCACCTTCTTTACGCATTACCACAGTTTGCATACCGGGGTCAGCCAGCATATCCATTTCTTTCTTGTATGCGCCCACCATAGCAGTCAACTCCTGCTGCGTGGCAGACATGGAGTCTACCTTAGCAGCAAGTACTGCCTGTTCTTCCCTGCTTTTGTTCCTTTGCGACAGCAGCATAAAGTTGGTCAATACGCTCACCACAACAGCAGCCCATATAGCTGCGCGCATCCAGCTCGGTTGCCTTTGCTTAGTATCTGCGGGTGGTAAAGGAATAGCTTTCGGCGCAGGGGGTGGTGCCTGTGTAGCAGCTTCAGAATTCAGGGCATTCCATATCTGCTCCTGCATGAATGCCGGAGGGGGAACTGCCTGCTCGTCGGCCAGCCTGTGCATAGTGGTTTCTATGGCAGCCAGTTCTGCAGCCAGTTCAGGATACATGGCAATATCTGCCTCTACCGTGGCGCGCTCCTGTTCAGTCAGCGCTCCCAAAGCATAGGCTTCCAACATGCCCGATTCTATGTATTCCTTTATATCCACTTTACTTTATCAAGTATTATAATGTTGTCTTAATAAACTTATTGCCTTACGCATACGGGTCTTTACCGTCCCGAGCGGTATATCCAATGCTTTCGAAATCTCATCTAATGTATATCCTTTGAAATAGGCCAGCTCCACAATGGTCTTATATTCCGGTTGCATCTCTGCCACAATTGCCTTCAGCCCTATGGTGTCTGTTTTCTGTTCCGTTCTTAACTCCTGTTCCTGTTTATATACGATATCCTCACCAGTTTGGATTTTCCCCTGCATCTTCTCTCCCTTCGAGCGCAGTTTATCTATAGCCGTATTGCGCGCCAGGTTCAGCATCCAGGTATATAACTTTCCTTTTGCAGCGTCAAACTTATCAATATTGTTCCAGATTTTCACAAAGACCTCCTGCAATACGTCGCGGGCGGTTTCTTCATCAGTTATCACCCTGCACACAATGCCATACAGCGCGCCTGAATACTGCCTGTACAGGTAGTCGAAGCCCTGCCTGCTTTGTTGTCGCAGCAGCAGCACCAGCTCTTCCTCGGTATATGTTACAGTTGCAGGCAGAAAATGAATTTAACTGGAAATTAGTAATTATTTGGCATACATCATGCGATAATCGGTTTTCACCTTACCGGCAGAAATATCATTGAGTTTTTTCTGTAATAACCTTTTCTTAATTGGTTTCAGGTAATCAATAAACAGCTTGCCGTCTATATGGTCGTACTCATGCAGGATAACACGGGCTGTTATACCGTCAAACTCGGCTATATGTTCCTTAAACTGTTCATCCAGGTAGCTAAGCTTTACCTTGGCGTGGCGGTATATATCCTCCCGTATTTTGGGGATGCTCAGGCAGCCTTCATTGTAGGGCCACTCCTCACCACTTTCTTCTATTATATGTGCGTTGATGAAGACACTTTTTATTGGCTTTTCATTGGGGTATTCCTTCCTGTCCTCATCATCAAAATTCTCTACTATCTGCTCGGTATCTACCACGAACAACCTGATAGCTCGGTTGATTTGCGGAGCAGCCAACCCCACCCCATTACTGTTGTACATGGTCTCCCACATATCAGCAATCAGTTTCTTCAGCTCAGGATAGTCCGGGCTGATGTCCTCACACATTTTTCTTAATACGGGGTGCCCGTATGCTACTACAGGTAATATCATGCTGCTAAAATATGATTAAAGCTTGCAAAGTTACAAAAATTAGCCGCGGCTTTCGAGATAGTCCTGCAAAAGTATGGTGGCGGCTACGGTGTCAATTAATCCTTTTTCCTCGCGGTCTTTCTTTTTCAGCCCCATACCGGCTATGGCCTGAGATGCCATTTTTGAACTGAGCCGTTCATCTACCTTCTCTATATCTATGTCCGGAAATACGTGTTTGTATTTTCCTATAAACTTTTCTACCAGGGGTGTGGCATGTGTAGGGGTATCATCAAAGTTGAGCGGGTAGCCTATAATGACTTTCTCCACCTCTTCTTCTTTGAAGTATTTCTTCAGGTAACCTATCAGTTCGTTGGTATCTACAGTTTCCAATCCGCGCGCTATTATCTGCAACGGGTCAGACACGGCAATGCCGGTACGCTTCTTCCCATAATCCAATGCCATTATCCTTGCCATAATATTTACCCTCTTATCTTTTTTACAATCACCGTTCCTACTCTTTTTAATATATCGGCTTCGGCACGTTTCAGTTCTATATGTTTCATTTGCAGCGCCATCAGGCGGGCAATGTCTTTTTCATCTTTTATACGTTTCAGCACTTCATCCTGTACTTGCTTTAGCTTCTTCAACTCGAAGTATGATAAGGCGCTGTCTATCTCATTTACATAGTTCATTTCCCCGTGCAGGGTTTCTATGCCGTATATATCTTTCCAGTTGTGGCTGATATCATTGCGGGTATGTAACAACCCCGCCAGTTTATTCTGTAATGCAGGGTCGGGCAGACTGTTGAAATAATTTGCGGGAGGCAGTTCTCCCTTTTCCGCCTCGTAAGAGAAATAGCTATCATAGAGCATCCGCACCATTTGGTTTTCTATCAGCTCCGGGTCTACGCGTTCATGCACCAGTGCCGCTACATTGTGGTAGTGCTCATAATCCTTACTGCCATGTTCAAGCAATATCCTTACCAGTTCCCATTCCTGTTCTTCATCGTCTTTTGGCTTGGGGAGTTCTTCAACAGGCAGGTATTCCTGGGGGGTCGCTTCTTCAGCAGCCTGCTGGCGGTCTTTGTGCCTGCGGTCTTGCTCCAGTTTTTCCCTGATGTTTTTATTCACCAGGTTCACCATACCTGCCTGGTCTACATCCAGCGCATCCGATGCACGCTTGATATAATAATCCTGCAGGGCAAAGTCTTCTGCCTTATTGATACGTGAGATGGTTTCAGCTATCTCGTTCACCAGTTTCGACTTCTTTACGGGGTCATCTCCCGCTTCTATCAACCCTACTTCCAGCCTGAAACCTATAACGTCTTTCTTATGTTCTTTTACATAGTTATGAAACTCAGCCGCTCCCTTTTCCTGTATAAAACTATCTGGGTCGTGCCCTTCGGGTAGCAGTACCAACTGTACATTGAAACTCTGTTCCAATGCCAGGTCCAGCCCCCGCAATGCAGCACTTACACCGGCAGCATCGCCATCGTACAGTATTGTCAGGTTTTTGGTGAGTTGCGCTATCAGCCGCAGTTGTCCTTCGGTAAGTGAGGTCCCGCTGCTGGATACCACATTCTCCACCCCGCCCTGGTGTAGTGATATTACATCTGTATACCCCTCTACCAGGAAACATTCATCCTGCTTGCCAATGGCCTGCCTCGACTGGTGCATACCGTACAGTACACGGCTCTTGTTATACAGTTCGTTTTCCGGCGAGTTGATGTACTTAGGCGCCTTATCATTCTTCTTGAGTATGCGGGCGCCAAAACCCAGCACCCTGCCCGTCATTGCCTGTATCGGGAATATCACCCTGCCATGATAGACATCGTAGTATTTATCATTGCGGTGTTTAATAAGCCCTGCCCGTTCCAGCAGCTCTGCACTATACCCTTTCTGTATCGCTTCTTTACCGAAAGTATCATACCCTTCGGGGCAATAGCCCAGCCTGAATTTCTCCAATGTGGCTTTGGTAAACCCGCGCTGTTTGAAGTAAGACAAACCGATAGCCTGCCCTTCTTCATTGTTCAATAATGTATCATGAAAATAGTTGGCCGCATATTCGTTGATGATACGCAGACTCTCTTCTGTCAGTTGTTGTTGTTGCTGCTCCGGCGACTTTTCAGTTTCCTCTATTTCTATCTTGTAATAGTCAGCCAGCCATTTGATGGCTTCGGGATAAGTAAGCTTCTCATGCTCCTGCAGAAAGGTAACTACATTGCCCGCCTTGCCGCACCCAAAACATTTATATATCCCCTTGGCTGCAGATACATAAAAGGATGGCGTTTTCTCATTATGAAAAGGGCAATTGGATATATGGTTAGCACCTCTCTTCTTCAACCGCACAAACTGCCCCACCACGTCGATAATATCGGCGCGGTTCATTACTTCCTGTATGGAGTGCGGGGCTATCATTGCTCTAAAGTTAGTAAACTATTGTGGTGATAAACTTTACTCTTTCCCTGTCTTGGGTCAGTACATGCCAGTTGCCGTCATATTCTATTTTTACCGGTAGCAACTTGCCGCCCACCTGCTGCATACGCACCTTCATTTGTACGTCAAAATCATAAGCCAGCGTGCTGTAAGACAATGAATAATCCCTCGCCACTATCGAGTAGTCGCTCTTCCTGAACCAGGTAGCCAGGTAGTTATATACCACATCGCTTTTATATTCAGCCTTGGGTATAGCTTTGAACACATAACATTCTTCCCCGCCATACTCCTCCGACGCCAGTTTAAAATCATACATCTTCGCCACATCGGGCTCGAATATAGCAGCTTTGTCGCCCATCAGGGGCACACCCGCCACCTTGCTGCCCGGGTTGAATATCAATTGCTTCAACTTATATTTATGCTTACCTATTCTGCCGCTTTCTGCCTCTCCTAATGCATCCCCTACAATATCGCTCTGGTTGCAGAGGGTGTCTTTGGTAAAAAACAGGTAAGCATACAGTTCAGCGGTATAATACCTGTATTCCTTATTTCGCTTGTAGAAGTTGCCCGTTACTTTTTCCTGCAGGGTTTCCATTGCACGGCAGCCATTCCATGCTTTTTGCTTGGTAAGGCTATACAACGAAGCGTTTACTTTTCCTTTCTTATTATGTATCCTTATATCATTAGTGGCCGCGTAAGATGTCACCCGCATAGATTTGAACGCCTTATAAAAGGTAGTATCGTTCTGCACCCGCCTGATGAAGCCCTGCACATCCCAACCACCCCTGGCGGCAGATATCACCACTTCGTCCATCTGTATCGGGTACTTAAAGATACTGGTATCCTGCGCACGTACGGTAGTTATAGTCAATAGTGATATGTAGAGTATTACATTACGCATGTTCCATCCTGCTCTTCAATATCGTTTCTGCTACCAGCATATCTTCGGGTGTGGTCAGTTTGATATTACTCTTTTCCCCCTCTATCAAATATACCTCTTCTCCATAAGCCTCTACCACTGTAGCCTCATCAGTAAACTCATCCCGGTATGTTTGCTCAAATGCAGGCAGCAATATGTCTGACTTGAATGTCTGGGGGGTTTGTATGCTGCGCATGTTCTGCCTGTCTACGGGTTGGCTGTTATCACCGTCCACTATGCGCATACTATCCGCTACAGCAATGGCCGGGATGGCGCTACCCTTTTCCACCGCCTGCGCATAACAGTGGCGTACCAACTCTGCCGACACCAGGGGTCTCACCCCATCATGTACAAAAATTACTGAGTTATCACTAACGGCCTTCAACCCGTTTTGCACACTATGAAACCTCGTCTCGCCACCCTGCACTATAGCCATATCTATCCTTTCGGGGAATGCCTGTAACACCATTTGCGCATAGCTGAGCTGGTCATGCGGCAATACCAATACCAGCTTAATATCCGCATAAGCGTCTATAAAGGCTTTAAGAGTATAATACAACACCGGCTTGCCTGCCAGCGGCAGAAACTGCTTGGGGATGGCGTTGCCCATCCTCTGCCCTTTGCCCCCTGCTACTATCACAGCGTATTTATCCATTCAGTGTGTAAAGTTAACTGTTGTTATCTGCTAAAGACAAGTCCGCCCCCGGTAGTGCGGGGGCGGCTAATATTATTATGTATTAAATTTTCGCTTATGCTATTTTTTCTACCTGCATGTAGTTCAGCTCTACCGGCGTAGCGCGGCCAAATATCTTCACTACCACTTTCAGCTTCTTCTTCTCTTCGTTCACTTCCTCTACAGTACCGTTGAAGTCGTTGAAAGGCCCGTCTGTGATACGTACCGTTTCGCCCACTATGTATGGCTCAGCGTAACCGATACCCTGCTCGCTTACTTCATCCATCTTACCGAACATCTTGTTCACTTCAGACTTACGCAATGCTGTAGGGTGGTCTTTACCTAAGAAATGTATCACGTTGGTTACATTCTTAATGGTCTGTATCATATCGTCGGTCAGTTTGCCGTCAACAGCTTCCAGCATCAGGTAGCCGGGAAAGAGTATCTTTTCACGCAGCACCTTTTTACCGGCCTGCACTTTAAATACTTTCTCGCTGGCACACATCACCTGCAGGATAGATGCACCCCAATTGTTGATCTGCACCTCTTTATCCAGGTATTCTTTTACCTTCTTTTCTTTGCCGCTGATAACGCGCAATACGTACCACTTTGTTTCCTGCTCAGGCTTTTTAGTTTCCTGCACGGGATTCTCAGTAGTATCCTGTCCGTCGTTATTTATTATTTCTTCTGTCATTGTTACCCGAATGTTTTTAGCCTATAATGCTGTACAACAGGGTGAGTACCTTCTCAGATACGAAGTCCATGCCGAATATGAGCCCTGTAAGTATAACGAGGGATACCAGCACGATGATGGTTGTCTGCTGCAGCACATCCCATGTAGGCCAGGTCACCTTGTGCACCAGCTCGTCGTACGCAGCCTGAATATAGGAACCGAATTTTGCCATAAACCCGATCCGCCTGAGGCGGACTATTTTTTATTGTTAAAAATATTGTTTCTGTTACCCTGTCCCATGTTATGGAGGCGGAGTAGTAGCACGGGCACCTGGATTCGAACCAAGATCGAAGGTTTTGGAGACCTCTATTCTACCATTGAACTATGCCCGTATTTTATTGCTTTAGCCTGAAAACTACCGCAAATTAAAAAGCCCCCTACTTGCGGGGCGACTGCAAAGATAGAAAAATCTTTTGGAAAAAATGCAGGTGATTTTGGGCTGCCGGACAGTATTTTTCAGCAAGAACGTTGATACATGAAATTTTTTGTCAATTATAATGCATTAAAATATTGTCATGAAGCATCCTGACATTGCAGAATCTAACATCTACACCTCCGCTTCCCTATCACCTACATGGATGGTGTACATATCTTCGGCCAGATGCCCTTTCAGTTCCAGGCGGCAATCTTCGGTAAATTCAACAGTCATGCTGTCGCGGTTGCCGTTCAGGTACACCTCAGCCACTTCTTTACCTAAAAGTTGCAACAGGCCGTAGTCGCCGTTTACAGGGGTAAGCTTGTAATATTCGTGCCGCTGCTTGCCTATTCGCAGGGCAAAATATCCTTTAATTTCAATAAACGACACATCATCAAAATGGATAGTAATGGCATCCGGGGCATAACATACTTCTGTTACCTTCATTTCCCTGAGGTTCTCTACTTCTATATCATTCGGTATGGGCAACATACTGCTAATTGTTTTGTGGTAAACAATACTATAAAGTTACGGGTTATTTCTGTGTATAATCAACCCTTCAATTTGGGATAGATATAAAAAAGTGCCTCGCTCAACAGCAAGGCACTTAACCAAAACCCGTCCCTTTCGGGACATCCTTATGAAAAACCAACTTTATTCTTTCACCGTCTCTTCTTTGCCAGGCGTATTACCATTGTTCCTGATAACCACCACCCCGTCAAACACATCTATCATCAGTGGTTTGCTTTTATCCACCTCACCGGCTATTATTTTACGGCTCAGCATATTAATGATATCCTTCTGTATCACACGTTTCAGCGGCCTCGCACCATATTGCGGGTCAAATCCACGCTCAGCCAGGTAACTAAGCGCATAATCAGAGAATTTCAGCTCAATATCCTGCTCTGCCAGTTGCTTTTGCAGGTTCTCCAACTGTATCCTGATGATACCTTTTATCTCATCCCTCATCAGCGGACGGAACATAATCACATCGTCCACCCTATTCAGAAATTCCGGCCTCAACGTCTGTTTCAACAGCTCCATCACCTGCTCGCGGGTGCTATCCACCACCATATCTATATTCTTCCCTTCCAGTTCTGCAAAGTTTTCCTGTATAATATGGCTACCCATATTGCTGGTCATGATGACAATGGTATTTTTAAAATTCACCACCCTGCCCTTGTTATCTGTCAGGCGGCCATCGTCCAGCACCTGCAATAGTACATTGAAGGTGTCGGGGTGTGCCTTCTCTATTTCGTCCAGCAGTATCACTGAATATGGTTTGCGCCTTACAGCTTCGGTCAACTGGCCACCCTCTTCGTAGCCCACATAGCCCGGAGGTGCACCTACCAGCCTGCTTACGCTATGCTTCTCCTGGTATTCGCTCATGTCTATACGGGTCATCATACTATCGTCGTCAAACAGTACTTCCGCCAGCGCTTTGGCCAGTTCTGTTTTACCTACGCCCGTAGTACCCAGGAAGATGAAAGAACCTATGGGCCTGCGGGGGTCTTGTAAGCCCGCCCTGCCACGGCGAATAGCGTCAGAAACGGCTTCTATAGCTTCGTCCTGTCCTATCACACGCTTATGCAGTTCATCCTCCAGGTGCAGCAGCTTTTCCCGCTCGCTCTGTAGCATGCGCTGTACGGGTATACCTGTAGCTTTAGCTACATTCTCAGCTATATCTTCCGCATCCACCTCTTCCTTCAGCAAGCGTTTGCGCTCTGCACCCATATCGTCCAGTTGCTTGCTCAGTTGCTCAACTTTGGCTTCCTGTTCCTGTATCTTGCCATAGCGTATCTCGGCCACCTTGCCATAATCACCCTCGCGCTCCAACTGTTCGGCCTGAAGCTTCAGGTCTTCGATTGACCCCTTGGCTTCGTTCAGCTTTTCTACAATATCTTTTTCTTCCAGCCATTTGGCCTTCAGTGTATCGCGCTCTACGTTCAGCAGGGATATATCCTGGTTCAGTTGTTTCAGCTTAGCCTTATCATTTTCGCGCTTGATGGCCTCACGCTCTATCTCCAGTTGACGTATACGACGCTCCAGTTCGTCCAGTTCCTCCGGCATGGAATTAATTTCCAGCTTCAGTTTTGCCGCGCTTTCGTCTATCAGGTCTATAGCCTTATCGGGCAGGAAACGGTCGGTAACATACCTGTGCGACAATTCTACCGCTGCTATAATTGCTTCGTCTTTAATACGCACCTGGTGGTGATGTTCATAGCGCTCTTTCAGCCCGCGCAATATACTTATGGCATCCTCAACACTCGGCTCGTCTACCAGCACCTTCTGGAAACGGCGTTCGAGCGCTTTATCTTTTTCAAAGTATTTTTGATATTCATTTAACGTAGTCGCACCGATAGCTCTCAGCTCACCACGGGCCAGTGCGGGCTTCAATATATTAGCGGCATCCATAGCCCCTTCCATCGCACCCGCTCCTATCAGCGTGTGTATCTCGTCTATAAACATGATGATGGTGCCATCGCTCTCAGTCACTTCTTTGATGACCGCTTTCAGCCTTTCTTCAAATTCACCACGGTATTTGGCACCAGCCATCAGCGAGCCCATATCCAGTGCGTATATAATTTTTGATTTCAGGTTGTCCGGCACATCGCCGTTGATGATACGGTGTGCCAGCCCTTCTATAATGGCTGTTTTACCAACGCCGGGCTCACCCACCAGTATGGGGTTGTTCTTGCTCCTGCGCGAGAGTATATGCAGTGTGCGGCGTATTTCTTCATCGCGGCCTATTACGGGATCCAGTTTGCCGGCACGCGCCAGTTCGTTCAGGTTCTTGGCATAGCGGTCCAACGAGTTGTATTGCTGCCCTGCTGTCTGCGAATCTACCTTACTGCCTTTGCGTAGCTCTTTGATAGCGGCCACCAGTCCTTTTTCAGTCAGGCCACCGTCTTTTAATATCTTAGCTGTATTATCATTTACCTGTAGCAGGGCAATCAGCAGGTGTTCCTGCGTTACAAATTCATCACCAAACTGCTTGAGTATGGCACCTGCTTTCAGTATGGCGTTATTTACCTCGCGGCTTACCGTTTGCGCAGGTTCACCTGAGGTAATTTTGGGTAATTTCTCAATAGCCTCATTCAGCTTACTTTCTACCAATCCTGTATTCACATCGTTTTTCTTCAGCAAATAGGATATCGGCCCCTCCTTATCATCCAGCAATGCCTTCAGCAAATGTGCGGTTTCTATATTAGGGCTCTGGTGATTAAATGCCTGTTGCTGTGCTTGTTGCAGCATTTCCTGTGCCTTAATCGTAAAATTGTTCAGGTTCATCTTTTTTATTTTCTCCTTACCCAAACAACCCTAAAAACTGTTCCAAAACCTGCAACAGGTAGTATTGGCAGAAAAAGAAAAACGGATAAGACAGCTTGTCTTATCCGTTGATTCTCAACTGAATTTATTTCAGTACACTGGTTGATTAAACTGACTGATTGGCTGATATTAGTTCAGCAGGTCGGCATTCACTTTTAGTTTCATATCAAACTTCAGGGTGTTGGACCGCGAAACATCTTTCACAAAAAACGCCTCTATACGAACCCTCATAGTATCAGCTACAAAAACATCCATCAGGTCTATATCGGCAGTGGTTAATTCAATAGTTCGTCCTGTATCGGGCACGTTATAGTTGTACGCTGCCAATCGCTCTGAAACCCCGTTCGCTGAAAGGTATATCCATACTGAGTCCATAACACTAAAATCCTGGTTGCTGGGCAGTAACATATCTACATTCAGTTTCGAAAGCTTTACACTCGTCACCAGGTCTACGGCCGACTCGTTATCCTCCAATATATCTTCAGAGTTTGTTGGGATGGATATTAACGGCAAAGACTCCTTCAACCCGGAAGCAGGAACGTGCGGGTCACCTGGCAGGCCTGCGACTGTTACTACATCATCGTAAGGCACGGTGATAGTGATGTTCAATGCTTGTTTCAGTTTTTTGCAGGCGGCAAAACTCACTGTTAGCGCCAATAGCGAATAAAATAGAACCCTCATATACATTTTGTAAGTTTTTATTTGTGCACAATAAACTGTTATGGCCATAATAGCCATTTAACTCATCTCTCTTATAAAATATATGTGCACGGGCAGGTTATGCCTGTAGATTGTAAATATACAACCATTAACATCTAAATAACAAATTTTAGATAAAAAAATTTATTGGACAAATTCAATCAGAAGATTGTATTATATTTTATTTTAATTCAACTGCAGATTAAAAACAATATAATTTATATGAGGCGATGATATGCAGCATGTGAAAAACTAAATCAAATATGTATTTTGTAAAGTCACTGTAGCCGCTTAGATCGTGCGTATTATTACTTGAACAAATGAACAAACACACATTACTGTTGCTGACAATGTTCTCACTGTCAGTACTATTTACTAATACAGCTAAGGCTACCCACGCTGCAGGAGGAGAAATTTCTTATGAATGGGTAAGCGACTCCACATACAGGGTTTACTTTAAGTTTTACAGGGATTGTTCGGGGGCGGGGGCTCCCGGCAATAACTCAGTACTTTTATGTATCACCAATTCCTGCTCCTTTTACAGCAACACAATGTATATGAACAGGATTACCAAACTACCTGACAGTTCTGCGAACGGTAGCCCGGTAAGTACAGGTTGTGCAGGTGTTGGTACAAGGTGCAGCAGCAGTACGTCTGTTATGCCCGGTTACCAGGAGTGGTGGTATTCTGCTACTGTTACACTACCCTCGCGCTGCAATGCATGGAAATTCAATGTGCAACTGGCAGCCCGAAACCCAAGTGTTAACCTGGTGAATGCGGGCTCTACATCGCTGTATGTAGAAGCCACACTGAATAATGTTGCCGCACAAGGGAACTCATCGCCCTATTTTTCGGTAAAGCCTGTTCCTTCTGTTTGTATCAACCAGAACTATACATACAATAATGGTGGCGTAGACCCCAACTCCGACTCATTGGTATTTGAAATGTCCAGGCCGCAGAATACAGCGGGTGGCTGCCCTATGACAACTACAAATATCACCTATGCAGCCGCGTCGCCTGCATTCAACACCACTACCAATCCATTGCAAACGAACAACTCGTTTGTGCTGGACACGACTACAGGGCAAATGACCTTTAAGCCAACCCAATTAGGCGCTGCTACCCTGACGACGGTGATAAAAGAATACAGGAACGGCGTGTTGATAGGCACAGTAATGCGCGATATACAAGTATATGTGATTAACTGTAGCGTACCCGGCCCTATTGTCAATACGGTTTCCAGTACTATTTCGGGGGCGACGTTGGTCAGCGGCAAAATTCAGGCATGTGCAGGTGTGGCTATGAGTTTCTGCTTCGACATGAAATCAACCGACACTGCTGCCAAACTGAAAGCAACAGACAACCATAACGCATCAGCACCCAACTCAAGCGTAACTTATACCGGCCAGGGTACTGATTCAATAAGAGGATGTTTCTCGTGGACACCCGGCACGTTAGACACAGGGCTTAGGGTATTTACAGTAACAGTAAAAGATTCTACCTGCAAATCTCCGGGAGCACTGATTTCACAGACATTCGTATTGCCTATCTATATCTGGCCCATTACGGATATCGTAAAAGATACGACGCTTTGTTACGGCGACACCGTAAAGCTTATAGCCGTCGGCGGGTCTGTATTTACATGGTCGGCATTGGCTGGTGGTTCCGGTATTACCTCTCTTAGCTGCACAACATGTAAGGAACCTTTTGCCTGGCCAACAACCAATACCCAATACCGGGTAACCAACAGTGCCACGCAATATTGTTCCAAAAACAGCGATACGGTCACGGTCAACATACTGGATATACGTTACGATACGTTGCAGGCATCCAGCAACAGCGCCGTTTGCGAGGGTGACTCGCTGAAATTATTTTCCACCAACGCCCCCACGGGTTATGGATACCGCTGGACAGGACCCGGCGGATTTTCATCCACTTCGCAAAACCCGGTTGTACCAAATGTTGCTCTATCGGGCGGAGGCAACTATATTCTGAAGTCAAGTAAACTCCATTGTACTTCCAGGCCGGACACTACCGCAGTTACTATCAAACCTAGGCCTGCCAAACCAACTGCCACCAACAACGGGGCACTATGCGCGGGCAGTACGCTCAACCTGTATGCAACCAATGTTACCAATGCAACTTATATATGGTCAGGCCCTGCAAGTTTCAGTTCTACTTTGCAAAACCCATCAATATCTAACGCAGACACTTCGAAATCAGGAAAATATATTGTTCGCGCTATTTCAACTACCAACAGTTGCCTGTCTTTGCCTGACACTACTACGGCTGTTATCAACCATATACCTGTTATAGGTAGTGTGATAAGCAGCCAGCCTACCAGCTGCAGCGGTACCCAGGGCACAATCACATTAAGTGGGTTGAAACCTTCGACTTCATATATAGTCAACTACAGCAAAAACAGCACCCCTCAATCACCCGCTAATATATCCACCAACGGAAGCGGCAGCCTTGTCATCTCTGGCCTGTCAGCAGGCACATACTCGCAAATAAGGGTAACGCTCAGTGGATGTACATCTGCCATGGCGGCAGATGTAATACTCTCAGACCCCTCGTCTCCGGTAGTAAATGCATCTTCCAACAGCCCCCTGTGCGTTGGTGATACTATATTACTATCTGCTGCTGCAGACTCATCAGGTGTAACCTATTCGTGGACGGGGCCGTTAAGCTTTAGTTCATCAGCGCAAAATCCCACAATTAATAACGCGACAGTAAGTAATACAGGAGCTTACCTTGTTACTGCTACCAAAAACAACTGTACTTCACAAACTGATACTGTACTTGTGGATGTATTTGCTATCCCCTCAACACCGATAGCAACCAGTAACAGCCCTATATGCAGCGGTGACAGCCTGTTATTATCAACATCATCAACTACAGGTGCAACATATACCTGGGACGGCCCTAATAATTACACCAGCACACAGCAGAACCCTGTGAGGGTACCATCAGACACCACCATGTCTGGAGTGTATTCAGTATCTGTTACTGTAAACGGGTGTACATCATCTATTGATACGGAAGTAGTATTGGTGAAACAAGTACCAACTGCACCAACCCCTTCCAACAACACCCCCGTTTGCGAAGGGGATACTATTGAGCTAACAGCTTCAACAGTAAGCGGCGCAAATTACGTATGGACCGGGCCAAACAGCTTCAGTTCTACAAATCAAAACCCGTCAATACCCAATGCAACTGTAGATGAGGCCGGCACCTATTATGTAAACAGCACAATAAACGGATGTAATTCTGTGCCTGTATCTACCAATGTAATTGTACACCCGACACCAGACACTCCGACAACGTCTAATAACGGGCCATTATGTACAGGCAACACCTTACAACTCAATGCAGGCAATATCAGCAATGCAACATATAGCTGGACAGGCCCTTCAGGTTTTAGTTCTACACAGCAAAACCCGGTTATTACAAATGTTCAGTCTTCCATGTCTGGAGCTTACATACTCACTGTAGCTGTTAATTCCTGTACATCAATGCCGGACACGACAGTAGTTACAATTAATGCAAATCCGGCGCCAATAGTAGGAGGTTCTTCCCTGGCTCACCCTACTACATGCGGAGGATCTGATGGCAGTGTAACACTTTCAGGATTATCAGCCAGCACATCTTATTCTGTAAATTATAACCTCGGCGGCACACCTCAGTCTGCATCTTCTATCGCCACAAATTCATCGGGCAATCTTATTATTCCCAACCTTGTGGCGGGTGTCTATACAAATCTAACGGTAACTGCTCCCAATGGTTGCGTGTCAGACCCTATTGATACATTATTACTGATTGACCCAACTCCTCCTACCATTACCCTTGATACGTTTTTCAACCCAACAACATGCTCAGGCACCGATGGCTCTATAATTATTAGTGGTCTTTCGGCAAGCACTTCCTATACAATTAATTTCAAAAAGAATAACGTAGCACAAACACCAATTAACCAGTCCAGCAACGCATCCGGAAAAGTTGTCATTGCAAACCTCGGTGCTGCTATATACGGTAGTATCACAGTAACAGCGGCTAATAATTGTGTGTCAAATAGCATAAATGCTGTCACACTTTTAAACCCGAATCCACCGGTAATAAACGTATCGGGCAGTACCCCTTTGTGCGAAAATGACACATTGAACCTGTCAGGCACATCCGATTCTATCGGAGTTACATGGAACTGGACAGGGCCGCTATCGTTCAGCGATACAACACAAAATCCTGTTATCCTGAATGTCCTGTCATCACAATCCGGATATTACAAGCTAACCGCCACTAAAAACAACTGCACATCATTATCAGATTCTGTTCAAATAGTCGTACATCCTACACCGGCAAGTCCTGATGCTGAGAGCAACAGTCCGATATGTTCAGGGCAATCACTTGTACTTATTGCTACAGATGTTACCGGAGCCAGTTATAACTGGACAGGACCTCAATCGTTCAGCGACACCAGGCAATATACAGGCATTGACACCGTAGACACTACAAACTCAGGTTATTATATTGTTACAGCTACAATAAACAATTGCGTATCGCTGCCCGACACAGCCATTGTCATCGTGTATGATGTACCCATCATCGACACTTATGCATATTCTCATCCTACTACCTGCGGTGGCAACGAGGGGACTGTCAGCCTCTATGGGTTGAAGAACAATACAAACTACACTGTCAACTTCAGGCACAACAGTATTGCACAGGCTCCTCAAAACATCAGCACTAATGGCACAGGCATACTTACCATCAGCAGCCTCAGCGCGGGAACATACACGGGTATTGCCATCACGCAAAACAACTGTACTTCGGACAGTGTAGCCACTATTATATTAATTGACCCCAATGCCCCGGTGGTCAATACATCCAACAACTCGCCTATATGCGAGGAGGACACGCTCAAGCTATTTGCCACTGCCGACTCTGCAGGTGTCACATGGAGCTGGACAGGGCCGTTGAGCTACAGCAGCACTTCTCAAAATCCTGTTATTACCAATGCAATACCCGCACAGTCAGGAATGTATATCCTGACCGCAACAAAAAATAATTGTACATCTATAGCTGATACTACTACAGTAATTGTTCACCCCACACCAGCAACCCCGGTTGCGGGCAGCAACAGCCCATTGTGTACAGGCGATTCATTGATGCTCACCGCCTCTAATGTGGCAGGGGCAACTTATAGCTGGACAGGGCCACTCAGTTTCAGTGCCAATACACAAAACACAGGTGCCGGAAATGTAGACACGCCCAATACAGGTAATTACATCGTAACCGCTACAGTCAACAATTGTGTATCGCTGCCCGACACAGCCATTGTAATCGTGTATGATGTACCCATCATCGACACTTATGCATATTCTCATCCCACTACATGTGGTGGCAACGAGGGTACTGTCAGCCTTTATGGATTGAAGAACAATACGAACTACACTGTTAACTTCAGGCACAACAGTATTGCACAGACACCGCAAAACATCAGCACCAATGGCACAGGAATACTTACCATCAGTGGCCTCAGCGCGGGAACATACACGGGTATTGCTATCACGCAAAACAACTGTACTTCGGACAGTGTAGCCACTATTTTATTAATTGACCCCAACGCCCCGGTGGTCAATACATCCAATAACTCACCTATATGCGAGGAGGACACGCTCAAGCTATTTGCCACTGCCGACTCTGCAGGTG
>CALEZD010000102.1 GCA_937928385.1 uncultured Bacteroidota bacterium | reverse complement strand
CATACACACTATTGTTTGATATTGTCGATTTAAAAATTATTGACTATAAAAATACAATACGTTTTACCAAAATTCCCTCGAGAACTTTGATATTTCAGCAGGGGAGTACAGGTTCGATTCCTGTTCTGGGCACAATGAAAAAGCAGCTACTTTTTGTAGCTGCTTTTTTGTTATAAACCAGTTTCTGAAATATTTCATGTATTTAGTAGCAGTATATTAACATTTAATAGAGACAGGCAATTAAAAAAGGGTCCCGATTGCTCGAAACCCTTCATTTACCTGTGGTCCCACTAGGACTTGAACCTAGGACCCCCTGATTATGAGTCAGTAAGGAAATTCCTCTGTATGTCCTGCTGGTAAACATTTTCACCGTTTTACTTTTCTCTTATGTACAAGCATTGTACAAGCACAACGCCTACGTCCTTTGGTTAAGTAATAGAATAAAGTTAGCCAAGTGGCATAGTATTTCAAATACCTTTACTCACTTGACTAACTTGACTTTCTTTTCAGGGGACTTTGTAATTTAAGGAGAGGTAGCCCGTCTCAAAAGAAACCACAGCCTCCGGGAATTTCAATGCACAAGCCTCCTGGAGCATACCCGTGTAAAGAAAATACAACATAACTCTCCCCTGTTGAACTATACTCATCCCAGACATCAGTTTATTCCATATCCCAATTTGAGGCGACTATGGCAGATGTCATCCTGATAGCACTGTATAGACAGGTATATTTCGGCCCCTGTGTATAATTCCGGAGCCTCCTAAAAGCTTATGTGGATGATAAAATGACTGTGTAAATATGGCTGCTGGAATATGATATATACTATCTGTCCGTTTTCAGTGCCTATTACAGCCTCCACATATAATTGGGTGTTTGTCTTAAAATCCTTGACAGGAATTACACACAATACCCTAAATGGGGCTTTTACGCGTACTAATTCCCCTTTTTTATTGATGGTAAGGACAGAGTATTTATCCCCGTCCTTGTCAGTGTAAATAATCATGACTGATTAATTTAAATACCAGCACCTGGTACTATTTTGCAATGCGTATTGAAGGTCTTTTGCCAGTTGGAAGGCATTAACGCTTCTATCCAGGAAGTTGTCTATGTAGGTGCTCTTATTTGCAGCAGTAAACAGGTTATACAGCTTCCAGAGGTTGATACTGCCATCCGCAAAGGATTTAAAGTTGGCATCTGAATAATAGTCCTTGCACACCGCGTTTATCTGATAGTCACCAAAACTCAACTCCGGGATGTCACTCTTGAGGCTGTCAGGCATATGTTTGTACAGCCTGCACCGTCCAATCAGGTGAACGAACTGTTTTTCCGTCAACTCATAGTCGTCAAAGGATTTTAGCTGCTCCGCAAACTGGATAGCATTGTAATCTTGGAGCATTCCGTTAATGGCGTACTGTAGTTGTTCTGCATTTTTAACCTTTAACTGCGATAGTAAACCGTCTGTAGCTACACAAAGGTTAGTACATACCGTATTCTGAAATCCGATGAACACTTTAAAATGCTGGTCGGCACCACTTCTGTTGTAAAGGTTGTCCAGGTTGTAAGCCTTCACACCTCCTATAGTAAGGTTAAGCAGGTTTCCCCCTACCTCAGCCTGTATAGTAGGTACTTCTATTACGAAAGCCATACGCTCATAGTATATGGTCTTTTCATGCTCTAAAAGCTCATTGGCCGGCTTTTTCTTAGCCTCCGGGATTCTGCCTTTGATGGGGTGGGAAAGTCTGATATTGGGCTTTAAGATAGCCTCCCCGTTAAATACTCTTGAAACTGCATCAAAAGTGGTGTCTATGAACTCTGCATGACTTATTACAGGCTCATTATCTTTGATGAAAACAGGTATGATATGCTCATTCCGAATTGCTTCCAGGTTACTATCTACTGTATTGGCTTCTATAAAAGCCTTTTCGTTGGAGGTCCCCTTTATTTCCTCAATAACGTCAGGTAGTATTTCCCCGATGGTTACCGCGTCTTTGTTGGTATCTGTGGTTTGATTCATTGTTTTTAATTTTTGATGGTTTCTCTATTGATAATGTGTTTTCTGTTCGTGAATTCCTGTTGCATATCTACCTGGAATTGAGGGTAGCTGTGATAGAGGCCGTTTAGCTCCTCCAGGGTATTACAGTTGCCAATGCTCTTAAGCATGTCCTCGATAGTCATAGATGGCAGTTCCGGAGACCCTTGGTTGCACCAATCCAATATTGCTTTCCCTGTTTCCACAGAGGGAATAAACTCAGGTTCACCAAAATATAATTGGGTTCTGTCTTTGGATGCTTTAGCCAGGAGGTTAATGTTCAGGTCAAACACAAGGGTAAATTCATAGTCAATGCCGTCTCTCTGCACTCCCTTTAAGCCAACCTTTTCAGGTACTTGTTTACCGTTTTTTTCACTGAGTACATAGTCCTGTTTGGTGCGTATTGTCCCGATAATATGAACATCGGCTTGAAGCATGGCGTTTACAAGGCCATTGTGCCTTGGAGTAAACTTAGTCCAGTTAGTAAAGCTATTTCCAGGCATAGCACCGTGAGCGTCTAATATGTACTCCCACTCATGGGTAAGGCTATCAACGATAACCACCTTCATGCCTGCTTTTACGCATGTATTGAGCGCTTCAATATACCTCTCCGGGCTAAAAGGTGGCCCTAAATGAAGTACTTTAAAGTCCCCTACATCACTGTACAGCTCTGAACTTCTGTTTTCAGTGTCTATAACAGCTATTTTGGACCAGTCAGGACATAAGCCGTAAGCTATGTATAACGCTGATTTCGTCTTTCCACTGGAACTGGGACCTTGCAGAGCACACTTTATTTTTACCCGCTTTCGCGAGGCTGTTTGTAATTCCATACTATTGTTTTTGGATGAAAAGAAAAGAGGCGGTAGAAACCGCCCCTGTTTGTTTGTCTATGCTGATACTAACCCAAAAGCTTTTTGGACTACTGATACCTCTTCGGGCACATAATCCCATTTGTACCCCAGGTTAATTATTTCACCTGTCTCCGGGAGAGTGTAATCGTAAGCCTCACAGGGAACACGCTTGATAGAACCTTTAATCTCCTTACCAACCATCTTTTTCGCTGTTAACTCATCGAAGGTTGATGAAATGAAGCATCTCCGGGCAGTAGCATAATACCGCCCCGTGTTGGTACTTTGTACCATTTCGATATCTCCCATCAGTTCCAGGGAAATAAAGCTTCCTTGTTCGCCTTCGCGAACGTGATAATTTTTTACAATCACCATAGTTTTTGATTTTTTAATAGTTTAAAAAAATGATTTCAGAGCATGGGGGGATGCCCCGACACTCGGGATTTAGTAGGGGTGTATACAACGGGGTGGTCTGTGTATGAATTAAAACACGGTATAAAAAAAGGGGGGGGTACCTCTTAGGGGATTTACTTCATGAAATAAAAAGACCTCTTTTTTCCTGGTGGTGGAAATTTTTTTTTAGATTTTGGTAATCTTCGCCAGATACAAGTAAAAAATAATCTCATGAGAAAAAGGATTGAAAAGCACCAGTACAAAGCAAAGACAAAGGAAATACTTTATTCATTTATTGAAGAAAAGGCATGGTGTAAACTCCTGTTAGACAAGGGTAAAGATTATGATTCATTTCTAAGAATGATTGTCGAGAGAAATGACAACTATTTCGAAAATGTAAAAACAATTAAGGATATCAGTTTAATTGTAGGTTTCCCTGCAAACATCGTTACTAAATGGATTAGAGAGATATATGATGACCTTTTAGACCTTAATATGGATAATCCATCATTGTTTAAAAGTTCAGGTATTCAACATGACCTAATTTTCAATTCCTTTGGCGGCAAAGCTTATTTTACAGTATGGCTGCCTCAGTCGCCTAAAGTGGGAGATAGATTTATGTTTCACTTTATTAAAGCTGCAGTTGGCACACCTATGTTTTGGGTTACGGAAGTTGGCCACTATGTGAATGGTGATGAGTACACTGTCTCAATATGGCTGGATGGACGAGAAATAAACTCCTATAGGGAATGGCTGGTAGATAGGGCTTTATTTACAGGTGTGCTTCATTTTAGGGATGTATATGAGATGGATTACCATGAAATAGACAAGGTTTTGTTGGATTGGTATAAAAAGTAACATTTAGCAATTGCGAAGAATGTATAATTTCAAGTGGAATTTGATTACGTTTTAGCGTATATACTCAATGTCTAAACCTTTACAGAAAGACTCAAAATCACGGTGATTGTAACTAATAAGACCATCAATTTTGAAATCACGGGATGTCAAAATTTCTATTATCACTGCATCTGTTAACGATGTGGTAAAACCTTCATTTGCTGCCTTTTCGAATACCATTTCAAAAGCCCTGATTTTATAGTCTGCATCGTCTATAAACTGAACTTGCGACTTGCGATTTATTAAGCTTTCAAAGTGTAATAAACGTTCCCTGTTATTCGTTAAGCGTGTTGCTAATGTCTCATATAAACAGGGCCAGGGTACAAGAAGCATATTTTGTTGTTCATCAATAAGCTGAGATATAGTCAATGAGGTGTCATGATGCTGGTCGTCAGGAGTAATTAAGCCCAGCCAATAACAAGTGTCTGCTAAGTAATATTTTGCCATGATTAACTACGCTGAGTCCTCTTGGTCAGAACTATCTTGCCTATAACCTTCCCATACGGCTCTTTTCCTATTTCCAATAATAAACTTACCCTTCAATTTCTTTTCTTTCTCATTCCAATAAATAATATACACCCTATCGGTATTAGAGAAATCAATATTATTTCTCAAGTCTTTTTCAAGCTTCTTTGGTATATCGCCATCAAATTCGCTTGAGGTAAAGAAGGCTAATGAGTTGCCACATTCTTTTGCCCCCTTTTCGTCGAGCCACGAATACATACTTTGATAATCTCCTTTTAAGCCTAAATCAAAGGATAAAAAGATTGCCTTTTTAGTGCCCATATTTATGTTACTTGGTTTAAACCAAAGATATATTTTGTGTAGCAGAATTCAATACAACAAACTTGCACGTATCTCAAGCTATATAGTCGCTAATTATCATTTTTCTTCATCCAGTCTCAATCCCAACTGCTTAGCTGATTCTTTAATGATTTTATATTCCTGGCTGTTCTCGGTAATTGTTTTAGATGGTTTGGACCTTCCTGATATTTTAATTTCTATCTGTACATCGTTGTGTATAAGTGGTTGTATAAAGCTTGAGTATATCTGCGTGTAATACTCAAAAGGAATATTACCAGAAACTGTCAAAGCTTTTATTACTGCTGCTGTTACGTTATCGGCATCGTCACTTGTAGGCGTTGCGTTACTATTGTTTGCTGCATCTGCCTGACCGGTTGCGGTACTGCCAGGTGCTGATTTACTACCTACAGGTTGTTCAATAGGAACTTCTGATTTATCTATCAACCAATAAGTCTCATCCTGAACATTGAAGAATGGTATGTTCTTTTTGTAATAATATTCCGTAAAATTCTTTCCATCACCAGCCGCAACACAAAACTCACCCTGGTTGTTATACCTTTCAATACTTCGTTGTACTGCATCAATATTTCTCACCATCGGTTTGTCATCGTAACGGATAAATGCATCATAAATGTCCTTCACTTTGACCGGGGTGTCAGAAGTAGGTAGCAGACCATTTTTCTTCAGCGTATTGATACCCACAGAGTCTAACATCCACTCTTCATTCTTCAATAACTCAAGCAGGTTGTCATTTATCTGTCGCTCTATTGTCAGAGCGAACTCCTTTGCAATTATGGATTCTACACCATTCTTAGCCGAGTGCTTAATCAATAGGCTATATGCAGAAACTAATGATTGATTTACCTGTTTGTGAGCGTCCTCTATTTTGCGTTTTAAATCTTCTTTTTGGTCTTTTTCTAACTGATTGCCGTAATCAGCATTGATTTTTGTACATGCCAGGTATTCCCTTACATCAGCCTGTAGCCTGCTATATCCTACTTCTGAACAAACAAGGAAGAGGATTGTGTTACGATATATCCTGTCACTATTACCTCTTTTTAACGCCAGTTTTTCTATTACCGGCTTAGTGTTGCCATTTACATTATCGGGATTAGCATAATATCTGGGGCTCAGAATAACTAATGTTGGTTTCTGTTGTTCAGCAATATCATCATCCGGTGCCACTATGGCTCTGCCAAAGAGTTGAAGATTGTTGGTTTGTTCTCTCAGCCTCTTTACTATTTCAGATTCTATGTCAACAGGTTTAACATCACCTTTTGTCTGATTGATAAGGATATTGATATTGGGTTTGGTGTGAAACCAATATCTCCTTTGTCCTGTTGTACTATAATATAGATAATGCGCAGTTTCCTCCAGTTTCTGTAATGCAGAATTTACCATATGAGGTGTAAATCCATTTGGTTTTAAAACCTGCAACTTAATATCTGCAATACTAACTCCTTTATTGGCACCATCGCTGCCCAATGTATTCATTAGTATCACTGCTGAAATGCCTTGTGTAAGGTACCAGTCTCCATATTCTTTTGTATCGCTATCAATTTTGAATGCATTGGAAGAACTGCCGGAAACATCAGCTGTGATTACTGCATCGTAACCATTTCCTTCCAGCTTTTTCAGTTGCCCACTCAATGCATCCAGGTTACTGAAATTGATGTCTGAGGGATGAATTAACAGGTTGCCGCCCGGTAAGGACTGTTGTCTCTTCCACAGGTCGCTGACAATGGCTGCTAATAATCTTAGTACGCCTCTTGTACGCTGAAAATCATGATTGCTGGCCCATCTTATCCTGAATATATCTATCAATTCCGGATGGAAGGGATAGGCTTTCATCATTCTCTTCTTATAATCACCTTTGTGAGCTTGAGAAGGCAATTCACCAGCCATGCTGTTGTACATCAATTCATATTCAGCAATAGCCAGTTGAATGGCAGTATCGTTAGCTATGTCATCAAACAACCTTCTGCGAATTACTTCAAATATCTCATCATCTGTTACCGGTTGAGTGTCTGCTCCTACACGACTAACACGTTTCTGGAGGCTTGATAGTATCGCTTGTGCTTCAGGGGTATTCCCTACCTCTTGCGGACTTGCAGGAAGCGTTATTACCGCAACACAATTATTGGTACCTGCCACAGCCTCTGTTAGCTCCTGCATAAAGCTGATAGTCTGGTCTGCCAGGCTGGTTTTACCTACCATTATACCTCCGGCCTTTACGCAATAATCAGCCAACTCATCTATCAATACTAAGGCTGGCTTACAGTGTTCTAATACCTTCTTGAATAATCCACCCGGAGCAACTTTTTGCTCATCGTTAGCCTTAATAATGTCATAGGCTGCTTTGCCACCTAATTGGTAAGCTAATTCACCCCAAACAGTATGTATATGTATGCCATCGTCGGTTGTTCTGCCTGTAGCAGCATCATTGGTAGTATTAGTGAATACGGCAATGTTAGCACTGTCAAACTCAGGAATGCCTGTTGCTTTTATGATGTCAGCAGTATCAGCGCTGTTCTCTGCCTTTTTGCCCATCCTGGCCAGGTGAAAGAGACTTATCAAAGTGTGGGTTTTACCACCGCCAAAACCGGTTTGTAAACTGATTACCCGGTTTTCAGCATCTTCATTTCCATTCAATCCCTTAATTACCCTTTTTGCAATTGTCTTTAAACCTTGGGTAACGTAGGTTTTAGAAAAGAATAATGCTGAGTTACTATAAACAGAGTTACCCCTGTCTAAAGCTACCTCCGCCAGGTTTGCAGCAAACACACTCTCGTCCAGTCTGCCGGAGCGTATATCTAAATGAGGTGATACTACCCTAAACCAGGGCTGTGCCGTGGTAGAGTTTACTGTTGTTTTTAGTTCCTGCTCATCTTTTGCATTGCGCAGTTTACTCAGTTCTTCTTCCAGTTCACCCATGCCAAGGGTTTTGGCAATGCTTGTCATGTTAATCCAGGCTTTGGTAGCATCATCTTCTTCAACATCTGAGTAGTGTGCTACACTGTTGCGGACAGTGTAAATCTCATCAAAAAGATTGGGTACATTACCAGACTTCCGACCAAAATCATCTTTCAGCAGGTGTTTATGCTTTATGGTAAAGCTTTTCAGATATTGGAAGTCTATCAGTTTTTCTGCTGAAGTTCCATTACGTAGGCCATCGTCCCAATGTCCTTTTTGTACAGGGGAAAGTGCTTCTGCAAAATCTGCAGGCCAGGTGTCACCAAATTCTTTGGCCATTAAGCCAACTATGTAAAACCGTATGGCTTCTATAAACAGCCCCAGCCCTTTGTTTAGATTGTCTTTTTGAAATTGTGTAATTGCCATGGTTAGATGTCCATTTTAGTTTGTACAGTTGTCGCTGCTTCTGCCATTTTACTCTCCCGCACCAAGTTATCTTTTACTATCAGCATTTCTGCTGCTATATTCCCATCCGCTGAGCCCTTTGTAAGCTCTGCTATAGACGAGAGTACCCGCCACATCGGGCTTTCAGTCTCAGGCGCAGCCTGGGCTATAAATTGAAGTAAATCTGTTCTCTTTGTTTTTGTTTTGAGGTCGTATAGGTACATAGCTTTGTGTGCTTTGTCTATCAGCAAGCTATCTGCCGTTTCTCCGAGTTTTTTGTTTGCTAGATTGCGGTCTATATAACCTGCCAGGGTTTGCTTGTTCCCTTTTTTTATAAAGATATGCTGTGCAAACAAATCCTGCACATTGATACTTAGCCCTACACGTGTAAGTTTTGCGGCATCGTCAAAGTCAGTCTCAGAAAAGCCGTATAGCTGCAACCAGCCAATATAGAATTTAGTGGGCTCATCGCCAACAAAACCCTTTAGGAGTGCATTAAAGGCACTCTCTTTGGCCATATCTAAGAGTTCTGCAACAGTTACTTCAGTACCGTCTGCTTTCTCTACTTTCTCATATTTACCGAATACGCTTACCGCCTGGCCGAAACATGCTGTAAGTAAATCTGCACCACGGAATCCTAATTTATAAAGTTCATCCACCTCTTCGGTTACTTTTATCTCAATAGCTCTTCTTATGTCCTTATATTCGGCTATCCCTACTCTTTGAGACGGTCTGCAAGCCACTGTAACTGAAGATTCCAATGCAGCACTAGATAATCCTAAGCTGCGATTAGCCATTTCTGTATCTATTGGCCAACTGCCAGTAATGTTCATTCTGGCTCTTAAAACCGCATTACATAATGTCGTCCAAGCACTTGTACTTTGATGAGCGAACATAATACTGACAATATCAGATGTCTGATGCTCAATGGCATCAAATATCTGGGTCAGTTTATTTTCAAAATGTTGCATTGCAACATCTTTGTTATTATTGTGATGATGTTTCAAGGCTGTACATTCATCTGTTTTAGGTGTTTGAGGAGTTGCGAAATTTCCGGGATAGTATTCTCGTAGCATTCTCTTTAACCATACATAAAAAAAGTCTGATAAATCTGCATAAGCAATGGCATCATAGTAAGGGGGGTCTGTAACAACTGCAGTTATCGACTTATTAGCAAACTGTTCCTTTTCACCACTTGAAGCATTGTTGCATTCAGACCAAAATGAAGTTGAATTTTCTGATTCAATATATCGGATTATCCAGTCCAACTGATTGGTTAGACTTCCCATTTTTGAACCCAGGAGAATTGCTTCTGGATAATCAAAAATCATAGGAATTGATTGCTTAGAAAATGGAGTTTGAATCCCTTCTCTGGAAACATCCCATCTGCCAAAAGAAGTAGATATAGCTGTCCCTCTGTCTATTAACACAGATAGATAGGTTATTATTGCTTTTGAATACTCCAGCGAAAATGATGATAATAAATCCTTTATACCAACGGTTAGTTCAGTTAGCTTGTCTAATACTGCTAGCTGTCTTGTCGTGTACATATCTCTCCATAGTGTAAAACCCCACTTAGGTAATTTTAGGTCACGGTAATTCCCGTTATCCATGCTTTCGTAAAACCAATCATTGTTTATTTGCACCTTATTTAATATGCCAACTTCGTACTCCGTCGGCAATCTGTATTCTTTACTTTTACTACCATCATAAATTACAGCAACCAACCTTTCACTTGTAGTATGATTTACAAATTGCGATTTAAGAGTCTTTACATCAGTAATGTTGCTGCAAATTGGGCATTTCAAAATAGCACCTTTAAGCAGAAATGGTTCAGCTTCAAATTTTCCTTGATGAACCTCGAAATCTATCTTTTTCCCAGTAATTATTGGTCTTATGTGTACTTGTTTAGTTTTGGTATTTGCCAAGTAAAAGCCTTTTAATAAGGGGACTTCAGCTTTACAGCTTGGATTACTACAAGTACCTACTCTGGCCCAATAGTATGCAATGGGCCTGTTGCCTTTTTCATCTGCCGGGTACAAGTGCCCTACTTCCTGCTCAGCTATAGAAAGTAGTTTTTTAGCATAGTATTCCACATCAAATGCCAGCCTGTTAGGTATATCTATAATCAACCCGTCAGCATCAGCATGTTTGCTATGCTCCTTGCACCAACGTACCAGTTCGTCACGTCCGTATAGTTTTACAAATTCCTCCTTGGTATAGCTAATAGGCTTACCGTATTTCTGCGGAAATTCCAGGCTGCCCTTTTGTATGATGTGCGCTACGGGGTTTATATCGTTCCCATAGCTTTTGCAGCCCAGGCGTGCCGCCTCTAAGGGTATAGCACCACCACCTGCAAAAGGGTCAAATACTTTAGGCATCTTTTCGAGGAATGCATTAATAGCCAGTTGCAGGGTTGCTTCTTTCTGCTGTACATCGTCGGTGGCTATATGTCTGTCCTTTGTTTCGTATAGTGCACGCTCAGCATCATTAATGGCTCTGTGGTGTTTGTCAAAGTCCTTCAGTAAGGTAGTGGCATCAGCCGTACTTGTTTTAGCATTGTGTGCTACCCATATCAGTTTCCGGGCTTTGCCTATTATAGCTTCGTTGTTCTTATTGTCCCACTTCACCAGGCTGGCATCGCTTAGCTGTTTGCCTGCAGCAGTACTTTTACCTTGCTTTTCATTTTTAATGTATTCATCGCTGAATTTGCCAATGAACATGAGTAACCTATTGCGCAGGTTATCGTCCACCTTATCTACTATAGAGGTATAAGGTATATCATCATAAGGCTTGTATGGGTCTCCGGGGTTGGTATCTTTTCCCAATAGAAGGCCAACTGCTTCTTTAAAAGCAGTTGGGCAATGCTCATCCAACGGGTCGGGCACCAGGCTGGCAAAAACCACAGCACGACACACCGGCAAAGGCCTACGCGCCCACCATAGGTGGAGTGTAGAGATATGCCCATGCCTGATAGATTTATCACGTACACTTTCAGCACTTACCTCCTTCACAGGCATGGCCACTTCTATCAACTTCTTGGGTTGGGGCATATTGTTATATTATCAAGTATTCAGCAACTACTATTTATGCTTGGCTGATTAAATATTTGAATTTATCAACTATTAAATCTTCCCTTGCCTTTAAAAATTGCTCAAAGTTATCAATTTGCCAAAGGTTTTTATCCTTGGGTATCAAGTGGAGGTCAAGATACGCATCGTCTTTGTCTGTAAACCAGTTTTCCGGAGATTGGTCTGACTTGCCACCTGGGCCGTTTTCACCTCTGCTTAACAACATGGTATTAGCCAATACATTGCGGTCTCCCTGTCTGTACTTCATGACCATCCTACCTGTTTCGGGGTTTTCCACTTTTACCGCTTTTAATACACTCTGTGCAAAAATATGGTCTATTTGAGGTTCGTTTTGGTGGTAAGCTGCGTCATAATTAAAGCTATACCACAGATTAAAGAGTAAATGTATCCTTCTGTCTCCATAGCCGATACCCAGGAGGCCTTCTTTGGTTAGTTGCAGGTTACGTCCAGAATCAATAATAACTGAATACATATCATCGACATTGAAAGCCTTGGTATCGTCTATTTTCTTAATAATTCGGTCAATTAAACTATCCGGGCTACCGCCAAATGCTCCAACAATCAATGAGCGAATCAAAAATTCGTTTAGGCGTGTAGCTTTATCCCAGGAGGCCTTATGATGGTAACGAAGGTATATCAATGGAATAAGTACTAAATAGGAAGTTAGTATCCTGCCAGATTTGATGAATGTTTTACCAATGACAAAGTCCCTAACATCTTTTATTGCTTCGGATATCGCCTTCCAGTTATCCTCAATTTTCTTTTTCGTGTCACCATCCCGAAACTTATCTACACCATATGCCGCACCTTTACCAAAAAGCACAAGACACGTCTTTAAAATAAAATCCATGTTATACTCAAAACCATTGGTATTTATCTCATCCAATAAGTCTTGCATTTTTTGGTCTGCTTCATCCCAAGAGGATACCAATAGAGAAAATAGCAGGTCTGACTTGTCCAATTTTGTACCCCCAGAGTTTGCCCTGATAAATATCTCCACAATGTCGTCGTCACTATATGTTTCATGTCTATCAATACTATCCACAACCTGATAAAGAATATTTTCCTCCGTACAGAATACCCTACGGATAACCTCCAGTGTATCGTCAATTAAATCGTCCTCATCGTTGGTTAATTCCCGGTCTGCAGAACTTAGGATATATTGCTTAAATTCCTTTGTTTTCTTATCTGGGAATACGAGTTCAGAAAACTTTACCCAGGGAAAACCCGGAGCATCTTTGTAAAATTTGAAGCTATATTTTTTATCGTCAGTAGCTTTAATGTCTTTCCCTATTATATCAATATAAAGCTGCTTACCATTGTGGCTTCCTTTTAGTCCAATAAAGAGACTTTGCATACGTTGCTGCCCATCCAATACCAGCATTTTTTCATTGGTATTATTCGGTTCATAGAAGTTAAGCAGATTAAGGCCATCCTTCCAGTGTTCAATAAAACGGCGCATCCTGATGTTACTTTTGTTTTTCCATATCATCAGTGTGCCAATCGGGTATTCTCGCAGAATTGAGTCATATAGTTTTTCAATTTGCGTTTCATTCCATACAAAAGCCCTTTGAATGTTTGGGAGCCAAAATCCGCCTAAATGTGCAGGATTGTTGACGTAAGAGACAAATTTTCTAATGGTTTCGCTTTGGTTGTTCATGATACTACTCGGTTGTTCTTTTTATAAGCTAATAGTTAAATACTTGTTTTGGACTTCCATTCAGCCATAGGCAGAAAGTATTGTACGCCTTTAGATTTTATTTGGAAGTTGAGGTTTTTCGCCGGATTATGGATTGTAAATAATTCAGGAGAGGCTTTACAATTGATTACTATGTATAACCATGCGCTATCACCTAATTGGGCCAGCCTGTTCAGTTCATTTTCAGATACCATGACACTGCCATCATTCCCACTACGTCCTTTCACCTCAATATACCGCTTCATTTCATCAGAGTTAATGCTCCTGATGTCATAACCTTCATTATTTGCCGAAACGTCTTCAGGATGCCATCCATGTGCTTCTTCATATTCCATCGCTACTTGCATGGCTATTGCCTCTGCCTCGTCGTCCCGGCTCATTCCATAACTGCCTTCGTACTCTACCTGTGTTAAAGGGACTACATAGGCGCATCCCAATACCTCAGGCGCTTTGGGGGAGAGTTGTGTCATCAGGTCTAATTCTTCCAGTCGTTGTTTTTTCTTGGTTTTAAGTTCTTGCAGCCTTTCGTCTTTACGTGCGAGCTTCTCACTTAGTTTGCTGTCAGTTCTTATTCTTCCTTGCAGGTCGTTTATTTCTGCAATAGTGTCTGAGATGACTTGGGTAAATGATGTTTCCAAATAACTACGCCTTCTCAAAGCATCCTGTGTAGCATGTAATTCTGTATCCTGCAATTGTAGTTCAGTTACATTGCTAAATGTCCAATTTATCACCTCGTCCTGGTTAGTTACATCAGGTGGGGTTATCTGTTTGGCGAATACTGCCGGAGGGTAAAGGTCTATGAACTTAGCAGGAGAGGTAATTTTAAAGTCTCCATCGGCTGTAGTATAAACCATCATTAAACGTTCATCAGCAATGCTTTCATCACTCTTCGAGTGCCTGTTATCAACAATCTGGGATTTTACGAAATAGGCAAAGTAGTCGTGTTTGTCATCGGCAGACACCAAAACAGTTCCTTTCAGCATCTCCTCCCTGAATTGATTTCTGACCACTTTAATCAGGCTGTCAAATAATGGATTGCCTGGATTTAGAAAATATAAGTGTTTGAAGGATGAAGCATGGTGCTGTTTCAGGAATTCGGTCTTATCGAAACAGAAGTATGTAGTCGATAGTTCGTAAATTTTATTATAATTGTTGCGCAATATAGTAGTGATAGCATCAGGTAATTGAGCTGCCCTGAAAATATGGTCGTTGTGTGTATCAATTCTCCCACCGAGTTCCTTAAAGGCCTTTTCAAAAAACATCTTTACATAAATAGGCTGGAGCCTTTTCTCGTCTGAATTCTCCTTTAATATCCGTGCGTCCCTATAGTCAACTTTGCTATAGGTAAGGCTATTCCTTTGTTCTTTAATCCTATCAGAGAACTGTTGTTTAAGTATCTCAGTGTCCTGGTTAATAATGTCGTTGAAAGAGTTGTCCTCGCCATTAAATACAGAATTGATAATGTCGCTCATGCTTACATTCTGCATTACATCCTGTATAACATCATATACCCTGTCGTCCCCTAAACTTTCCCGTATAATATCCAGCTTGCCTAACAACCTTGATAAGACCTGGCCTTCCCTGGTGTTCTCTGCAACCATATTAAATACAAGCACGTCCTGTTTTTGCCCATATCTATGTATACGGCCCATGCGCTGTTCCAGCCTGTTAGGATTCCAAGGAATGTCCCAGTTTATAAGCAGACGACAGAATTGCAGGTTAATACCCTCGCCAGCTGCATCAGTAGCAATCAGTATTTGAGTATCAGGGTTTGCAAACTGCCATTGCGCTTCCCTTCTTTCATCCACACTTTTCCCACCATGTATGGTAACTACCTTGAATCCACCACTCTTCGCCAGCCTTTCTTCTAGATATATTAGTGTGTCTTTATGTTCGGTAAAAATTACAAGCTTTTCACCGCCAAATACATTCTGTTCGCGAAGTAGTTTTTGAAGTTCCCGGTATTTCTGTTCCTCTTGGTAGCGGCGATACAAAGCATCTGCCATCTCATACAGACGTTTGACTTCTTTAGCTTCATCCCGAATCTCATTAATACTTTTAGCTGTGGTAAACAGCCTGAATTTTCGTGGGTCTGAAAGGATATTCTCCAATGAGTCTCTTTCTTCATCTTCCAGTTCATCGTAGTCTTCTATGTCATTTACATCAAAACCGTCCAGCTTGTGCCTTTGTGTCCATAGGTTTGGGTTCTTCGCTAACTCATCTACTATACCCTGGAGAGCCTGCCACCTTTTGTACAAGGTGTTTTTTATAGCAAAAATGGAACTGACCAACCTTCGTTGCATAACAGTAAGGGCTAACGAAACGTGTATGTTTTTGGTTTCGCTCGCCTCTTCTTTGCGCTTGGTGAGGTACCTAGTTACTTCGTCATACAGTTCTTTTTCTTCTGCAGTTAATTCATAGGTTACGGTTCGGGTGAATCGCTTTTTATATAAAGGAGCACCATTCCAGTCCTTCATATCTTCTTTCAACCTGCGGATGAAAAACTTATTACTACTATCATGCTCCATCTCTTTTACACGAGTAGAGGCCAGTTCTTCTGTAGCAAATATATCTTCGTCAAGCAACTGCAAAAGCTTTTTAAACGTGTCGGTACGTCCTCTATGTGGGGTAGCAGTCAGTAAAAGTATGTGTTCGCAAAGTTGCGATAGTTTTTGTGCAGCTTCATACCTTCTTGATTTATAAACTTTGTTACCATAGTCATAGGCAGACAATTTATGACACTCGTCAAACACAATTATGTCCCAATGGGAGTTGCCTACTACGTTTAACACGTCCTCTTGAGATATGAAGTCGATAGACGTAACTATCTTATTTGCAGTTTGAAAGATGTTTGGGTCAGACGAAAACAGGCTTCTATTTACTAAAGTGAAAGGTAGATTGAATTTCAACCCCATCTCATCTTCTTGCCATTGCTTGGTCAATCCGCCTGGTGTTACAATTAAGACACGCTCAATAAGCCCACGCATAATCAATTCCTTTATCAGCAAGCCTGTCATAATTGTTTTACCGGCACCTGTATCATCTGCCAGTAAGAATCTTATCTTAGGCAATGGTAGCAGAAACTTGTATACTGCTTCTACCTGGTGAGGTAAAGGGTCTACTATACTACAATTAACCGCAAATAAAGGGTCGAATTGATAGGCCGTATTTATCCTTTCTGCTTCCGCAAAAAGGGAGAACTTAACCGGGTCCCCGGTGAAATTAAAGTTTCCTTCGTCTGCCAGTATTATTAAATTGTCAATGGCTGTCTGAGAAACTACTTTTGAATTTGCCCGATTTGTGTTTACGCCGGTGTAGTTAATAGAAATGCTTGTGCCTAAAGGTTGTACTCTTGTTACAACTACAGGTTCTGTAGGTATAAGATTCTTTATTATTTGTCCTGGCTGAATTGTCATAGTTCAGGTTTTTATCTGTAATTACATCACAAAATACTAATTCGATATGGAGGATAATGGAATGATTTATTTATTTTTAGGTCGCAATTGACTGAACTACATGGGGTATCGATAGCCGTTTCGACAGTATTGAATGAAATATTCCCATTTGTAGTTACCATTATGTTCCCCCACCCATTGTTGTAGTGTGCTTTGACAGACTCTGGCCTAGCATGTCCATAAGTGTTACCTAAGCCATATTGGTAAATAATTCTATACGGATGGTTAGCTGTTGGTATGGGTGAGTTACTCTCCTTAAAATTAGCACCATGATGTGTGGCCATTATGCCTCCTATTGAGAGGTCATTGTCGCTTAGATGTGATATACATTTGTAAGAGGCATCTCCAGGAAGTAATGCTTTGAAATTTCCAACTTTATCGTCAACAGGTACGTACACTGCAATACCAGATTCATTCTTATTCAAGGTTGGGCCAGTACATTTAACTATAGTGCATAACACAGTATCAATTCTTGACAAAGATGATGGAAAAACAAGTATTCGGTTGTTATTATTAATTAGCCGTTTGAGAAATTTCAATTGTAATGGGCTTAGGTTTTGTCTCGGAACAATCCAGGTGGTGTTTGATATACTCGTGTAGTTGTGATGTGCAGTCCATATATGGTCAGCATCCCAATGAGTTAGTATTGTCAACGGGTTTTTAGTTGTACAGTGTCTTAGAAACGACCTATATGTATGTGCATTATTGTAACAACCTCCCCCCATATCTATATAAACAAGTGGAAATACATTATCTCTACAAATTGCAGTCATACTTCCTTGCCCTACATCATATACATTAAGACTTAAGCCTTTTCCCGTATGAATATTGAGGGCATTGACAATGTCCTCTTTTTTAGCATCTGGAATGTTTTTTAGAGAGAATGTGCTGCTAAGGCTTTTATTTGTTTCATTGTCCGCTTTAGTAATATTGTCTATATATGATATGTACAATGAGTTTGTTTGATTAATTCCATACGCATCTTCATAAACCGCTACTGAGTTATTATTAGCTATATTAGTCAAGTCAATTTTGAACCATGTACCATCTATATCTTCAAGTCGGCCGAATAAGCCCAACATCTTTTTCTGCGATACTTGCGATACTAAATTATAGGTTATCATTTCACCAATAGCGTCCGGGTTCTCGACAATTTTTTCGTAGTCATCAACCTTTACTGACTCTAGATGTACTTCGTAATCATCGTTGTTTAATATTTCCACCTTGTCAACAAACGAAAAATATTTTTTGGGGTAGTCGATAGTATCACTTTTGCGATATTGATTTTCTTTCCCATTTGGTGAGTTATTCATAAGCATAACATTATAAGTTGTAAATATATTAAAATGACTGTCATAATTAATGATTCTTCACATTCTACATTTTTACGAACAAAGGAATTTGATATTACACACTCCTGGGGTCAGGCGTAATAGCTAGCTTTTCCATCAGCTCCACTTCTATACTCGGGAACCCAAATTCCTCAACTACTTTGCCGGTGATTCGATAAACTCCCATTCCCTTAAACGGATATTTTCTGAATGCCTCGGGGAAATGTGTAGTATCAAAAAACTGACTGTCTTTGTCCAGGAATGTGCCGAAAGCCATATTGTCCCCTTTTACCGTCCTTACGTGTTTATAAGTGACATAGCATCCATGAATAGTTACCGACTGCCCAACCAATCTCAATAAATCGGTAGTTTTCATAGTTTCCGGAGACTCCTTAATAAACTCAAATAGACTCAATGATACAGGAAAGCCTAATAGCTCTATTTCATCATAGGCATCTTCCAGCTTATCCGTACCAAAATTTGGCAGTTTAAATTTTTTATGGCTTGCCGTAAACAGTGAAACCTGTTCTGTTTTTTGTATTGGTTTATTCAGGAGGGCATGAGCCTCCCATAGTAGGTCTTTTTTCGACATACCCGTAAACCTTAATGCCCCAATCCTGATGAGTATTGTGAGCTGGTCTAAGCTGAGACCATTCCGGAGAATGACGTTCTCCAAGCTTGTATAATCACCATTATACCTCCTTTCGTCTATTACTGCATGTGCCACCTCAGCTCTCAGTTCCTTAATGTGTATCAATCCGAGGTATATATCACTCCCGTAGAGCGTAGTGTTATATTCACTGTTATTGACACACGGTAACAAGATATTGGCACCATGCTTACGGGCTTCGTTGACATAAACCCAAGTCTGGTAAAAACCGCCAAAGTTGTTGATGACTGCTACATAAAACTCCAAAGGATAGTAAGTTTTCAGGTATAAACTCTGGAAGCTCTCCACAGCGAATGAGGCCGAATGGGCTTTGCTGAAACTATACCCTGCGAAGCTCTCAATCTGTCTCCATACCTCCCTGGCTAGGTGGTCAGGGTATTTGAAGTTTTTGCAGTTTTTGAAGTACTTCTCCTCTATCTCTTTCAGATGTTTGGCACTACGGTGTTTCCCGCTCATCATTCTGCGGAGTACATCTGCATCCGCTAAATCCAGTCCGCCAAAGTGGTGCCCTATTTTCAGTACGTCTTCCTGGTACACCATTACCCCGTATGTTTCTTTCAATTGCTCCTCCATAATAGGGTGTAAGTACTCCACTTTCTCAGGGTGGTGGTATCTTTCAATATATGCCTTCATCATCCCACTCTTGGCTACTCCGGGCCTGATTATAGAGCTTGCAGCTACTAAGGTCTTATAGTCGTCACAGTGGAGCTTTTTCAACAGTCCGCGCATGGCAGGGCTTTCGATGTAGAAGCAGCCAATCGTATCACCTTTTTTGAGTTCCTCTTTCAGTTTGGTGTCTGCTTTGAATTTGTGGAACTGATGGATATCTATATGCTCCCCCTTATTCTTTTGTATTATCTGTACGCTCTCCTTGATGTGGGCTATTCCCCGCTGGCTCAGTATGTCAAACTTCTCATAACCGATATCCTCAGCCGTGTACATATCCCATTGAACGGTAGGCAACCCCTTGGGAGGTAGGTCTAATGCGCTGTACCTGGTAATCGGGTCCTCTGATATCAGCACACCACTGGAATGTATGGTCCTCAGGTTGGGAAATGAGGCTAACTGGCTGGTAAGGGATATAATCATGTCCACCAGCTCTGACTTGTTCAATATGGAGTTAGGGTCGTCAAATATCCTGTCTATTTCGGCCTTAGGAAGCCCGTACACCTTACCTATCTCCCTGACGACACTTCTCTCCTTAAAGGTGCTCATAGCGCCTAGAAGGGCTGTCTTTTTTGTGCCGTACCTCCTGAATATGTAGTTATACATTTCGTCGCGTTCATCCCATCCGAAGTCAATATCAAAGTCTGGAGGGCTCAACCTCTTAGGATTCAGGAAACGTTCAAAATACAGGTCTAACTCTATCGGGCATACATCCGTAATCCTCAGGCAATAGGCTACCACGCTATTAGCCCCGCTGCCCCTGCCTACATGGTAAAACCCCTTGGACATACCGTAACGGACTATATCATGGGTTATTAGAAAATAGGATGAAAACCCCAGCTTGTCTATTATCTCCAGTTCTTTATCGACACGGTCCCCGGCAGTTTTATTACTTAAGCCGTACCTGTATCTCAGTCCGTCTGTGGCCAGTACCCTCAGTAGTTCTTTGTCATCATACCTGCTACCCGTGAATGTTTGTTTATTCCTGCTTTTGGTGAAATCAAAGTCAAAACTGCAATCGCGCAGTAGCCTCATGGTATTATCTATTATTCTCGGGAATCTGGAATATGCCTGGATAAGCTGGACATAAGGTAATAGTATTTCATCCCTTCCAGCACACATCTCCTTTTTAAGCTGTGACAGTAAGATGTTGTTGTCTATAGCCCTTAGCTGGCAATGCAACCGAAAACCCGCTTTGTCGACAAAACTGACAGGTTGCAATATCACATACTTATGCTGCCATGCTGATTGATAATCCAGGTGGTTGAGGTCGGATATCCTGACACCGATGTATTCATTCTCTCTCAGGACATTCAGGTCAACACTTCCAAATGGGTAGACTATGTTGACTTGGTTGAGTAAGGGTGCCCTGTCGGGGATGGTTTCCTCAGGGTTAAGGTTATATTGTGTGCGGTATTCGTTCAATTCCTGAAAACCATCTTCATTTTGGGCGATACCAATGAATAACAACTTATCACCTCTCCGGAATTCCATGCCTGCAAGGCCGTTAAACCCTTTTTCCCTGCACAGTTTTATGTATTCATGTATGCCTGAACTGTTGTTGATGTCTGTAAGCACTGCAGTATGGTAGCCGTTGTCTATCAGCCGGTCAATCAACTGCTCAATAGATAGGGTCCCATACCTGAGACTGTAATAACTATGTACGTTCAATAGCATGTTTACAGAGTAATTGCCTTCTTCACATATGCCACACCAAACCTGTTCCTGATACTGTCCATCGCAACATCTAAGTTGATATGCCTGGAGACATCGCTGAATAAGTCTATCTGGTAGCTGCCGGATACCATGTGGGAAAACTTCACTCCAATCAACCTGATAAGCATCCTACGGGTATAGAGTTTATCAAACAACTCCAGGGACTTATCCGTTAGTGCTTTGCAGGAAGCAGTATAGGGTATTCTCGCTTGCTTGGTGAATGTCTCAAAGTTGGAATACCTGATTTTGACGGTTACACAGGAGGTCACCCTCTCTGCTGTCCTTAAATCGAATGACAGTTCATCTACCTGCCTGGTAATCACTTTTCTAAGGAATGCGATATCAATGGTGTCTTTGTCAAAAGTAGTTTCCGTACTCATGGACTTTTGCTCTGTAAATGGTATTACAGGGCTATCATCTATACCGTTTGCCTTTCTCCATATTGTAGTGCCATTTTCTCCCAATACACGCTCCATCAGTTCCACCTCCATTTCCTGTATCGTATGGATTTTAGATACACCCATGTTGCGTAGCTTGATGTAAGTCTTATCGCCTATCATAGGGATTGTTTTGATAGAGAGAGGTGCTAAAAAAGGCCTTTCTGTCCCATCAAGGACCTGTATTTCCCCGTTCGGCTTTGCCTGCCCTGTGGCAATCTTAGATACCGTCTTGTTGATGGATAAGCCAAAGGAGATAGGTAAGCCTGTCTGTTTGATGATGGTATTCCTGAGTTCCTTAGTCCACTTGTAAGTACCAAAATACCTATCCATTCCACTGACATCAACATAGTGCTCGTCAATGGAAGCCTTCTCAAATGCAGGGGCTTTTTCGGCAATAATATCTGAGACCATTTGAGAGTATTTACTGTATATGTCCATATCTCCCCGTACAAGGATAGCCTCCGGGCACAATTGCCTGGCCATCTTCATAGGCATAGCAGAGTGAATGCCGTACTTCCTGGCTTCATAAGAACAACTGGCTACAACACCCCGGTCTGAGTTACCACCTATGAGAATAGGCTTTCCTGCTAAACTGGTATTCCTGAGCCTTTCAACAGAAACGAAAAATGTGTCTAAATCGAGATGAATAATATGCTTGTCTGAGGGGTTCATGTGTTTGTTGCTTTTGTTTGTACAAATGTACATAATCAATGAACATAAGTTCAAGTTGTTATTTGCAAAAACCCGTAAAATACCCCTAACTTTATGACAGTCAGTATAAAGAAATTATAATAAAATATGTCACAGTTGCAGTTTACCCTGCCTATCCAACTGGGAAATTATCAAGTGCATACCCACGTATCTGCGTGTTTTGACGGGTATGAGACCTATTATGAGGTTGCTGTTCCGGCCATTGGTGCTGACAGAAAATACTACCTGAGAATAGTGCCGGATGGTTCGGTTAACTTTTACTTTGACAGGAATACTCCTGAAGACCTCAGGAAGCACGAGCAAGCCTATTCCGACACCATATTTAATTACTACAGTTTTGAAGGACTGACGAAAGATTATGTGTTATAAATACGCTACCCCAAAGCTGGAAGAACTGATTGAGTACCTGGGCGAGCAGCCGGAGTATACTATTGAGGACTATTTCCATTACTATTTTGCGGATGGCTTCAACCACCAGTTTATGCCTGTAACAACCTCCGCCAACAACAGACTTATTGAAAAGGCTATATGGGGGCTTGTCCCTGAATACATTGAGGATTCTAAACAGGCAAAAGAACGAGCTGACCAGAACCTGAATGCCCGGAGTGAAACTATATTCAGCAGACCGAGTTATGCCCCATACATCAGTACACAAAGATGCCTGGCATGGGCAAGTGGTTTCTTTGAACACCATTGGGATGACGCTAAGGGACGTAGCAAGACCCCCTATTTCATATACTCCAAGGATAAGCAACCCTTCACATTTGGTGGCCTTTACACCAATTGGGTACGTCCCGACACCGGTGAGGTCTTTAAAACCTTCAGTATTATCACCACTGAGGCTAACCATCTGCTCTCGGAGATACATAACAACAAACAACGGATGCCGTTAATCATTCCAGAGAGTGATAGAGATACCTGGCTGAGTAACCTGTCCAAAGAAGCCATTACGGACCTGATGAAGCCCTTACCTGATGGTTTACTCAGTGCTCATACAATATCCAAGTTGGTGACCTCACGAACAGAGGAGCGTAATGTCCCTGAAGTACAGGATATATATATCCCACCAAAGGATACCCTTTTTTAACCAGAATTGGTTAAACTTTTAACCATTTTCGGTTATAGGTACCGCACATACAATCCCGGAGCCTCTGGGTGAAATCTACTCTGATAATGCTATGTATATATTAATAGAACACGATAATCATATAAGGCAGGTATTGTTCGGAAAACCACCCTATATGACTATATAACTAAATCAACATGTACAGAGATAAGGTATATTAAGCCACCATAAACAAGGTTGACTTGGTTGACAAAGCTATTTATTAGGTTTTTTGAATTGGGCCTGGTAAGGCTGGTCAATCAAGTCAACCTAATCAAGACATTATATATAGGCCGACTTGCAGCATTTGTTAAATGGTCTAATATGTGTGGCTTATTTCTAAGGGTTGGATAGGCGTGTAGGGGGTACTCTGTGTAAAATGGGTCGAAATTTGGGCAAATTAAATAGCTTTAAGGACTTTTGTTTATATGAAATATTTGACGTATCTTTGTATGGCATATATGTAAAGGTATGGTTTATACACAACCCAACCATTTAATAAAATTATATG
>CALEZD010000101.1 GCA_937928385.1 uncultured Bacteroidota bacterium | reverse complement strand
TTCAACAAATAGTAAAAAAAATTGTCAGAAATCAAAAAACTGTATTAACTTTGCGCGAAATATTTTAGGGAATATCATGTTTGCAATTGTAAATATAGCGGGCCAACAGTTTAAGGTTAGAAAGGACGATGAACTGTTCGTACACCGCTTAGAAGGGAATGTTGGCGAGAATGTTGAATTTTCAAACGTACTTATGACCAGCAACGAGGGCAAGATTAATCTTGGCTCTTCAGTAAAAGTGAAAGCTGAAATTCTGGACCACCTGAAAGGTGATAAAGTGATAGTTTTCAAAAAGAAACGCCGTAAAGGTTATCAAAAATCTAACGGTCACCGCCAGTACCTGACAAAAATCAGGATAAATGAGCTTGCATAAATAATTTTTTACTAAATTTGTAATAACAGTACAATAAGAAATGGCACACAAAAAAGGTGAAGGTAGTGTAAAGAACGGCCGGGACTCGCAAAGTAAACGGTTAGGTGTTAAAATTTTTGGTGGTCAGCCTGCTATCTCCGGCAACATAATAGTTCGCCAGCGTGGTACGGTATATCACCCAAGTAACAATGTCGGCATCGGTAAAGATTTTACCCTGTTCGCATTGACAGATGGTATCGTGGAGTTTCGTAAGACCCGTTCGAAAACCCTGGTATCGGTAAAAGAAGTATCTGAAGTCGCTGAGGCCTAACCCCCTTAGCGATTTTTTGTTATAAGGATTTTTTTTAACCCTTAAATTCACAGTTTATGGCAACAGCGAAAAAAGCAGCCAAAAAAGCAGCTCCTAAAAAAGCAGCGAAAAAAGCAGCCCCTAAGAAGGCAGCAAAAAAAGCAGCTCCTAAAAAAGCGGCTAAAAAAGCAGCCCCTAAAAAGGCAGCTAAAAAAGCAGCCCCTAAAAAGGCAGCTAAGAAAGCAGCTCCTAAAAAAGCGGCTAAGAAAGCAGCTCCTAAAAAAGCGGCTAGAAAAGCAGCTCCAAGGAAAGTTGCGGCTAAAAAGAAAAAATAAGATCGCTCCAACGATCAAAACTCTAGAAAGAGGCTGTTTATACAGCCTCTTTTTTTTATGCCCTTACATTTTTGCGTAGTATTTTACCGCGGTAATATTGATACCAGCGCAAATGAAGATGACCATAAAGCCGGAACAGGAAAAAAGGCGACATTTTCATACGTTTGACGCACTCAGGTTTTTCGCGTTCTTTAAAGTGTTTCTGCTGCACCTGCCCATCACGGCATTCCCATGGTTCAACTACCTGCGGGCGGGCGGCGGCATCGGTGTACAATTTTTTTTCGTGCTCAGTGGTTTTCTTATTACCTATATCATACTGGAAGAAAAAGACAGGACAGGACATTTTAACCTTAAACATTTCTTCGCCAGGCGTGTGCTCAGGATATGGCCGCTCTATTACCTGATGATACTGGTGGCTTTCTTAACGCCTTTCATTACAGAAAACCTCCTGCATGTTGCTACCTCATCTCAGGGGTACTCACCAGAGTGGTGGAAATCCCTGCTCTTCCTGGAAAATTATAAGATGATGGCTACGGGCGAACATCCCAATGTATCGCCGCTGGGGGTGATGTGGTCGCTGTGTATCGAAGAGCATTTTTACATCATCTGGGGCTTGCTGTTGTATTTTATACCTGTGCGCAGGCTGCCGGCAGTAATTGTATGTTCTGTTGTGATTGGATACTTCAGCCGGTTGTTTTATGACTTATCTAATATACCCGCTCTGGATATTTTCACCAATATTGACCTGTTTGCCTTTGGAGCGGTACCCGCTTACCTGCTGATTACACGCCGCTTTGCTACAGAGAATGCCCTTTTGCGCATTCCATGGTATGTGAAATTATTATTCACGGCTATACTGCTGGTAGTGGTGCAGGTATGCTCGCAATACACCGATGACGATAATGCTTTCGTGACACTCACCACTGTGCTGGGTGTTATGTTTGCTATACTTATATCCTTCACTATTCCGCAGCACACCCGTTTCCGCATCGGCGATAAGCATATACTCAGCCGTCTGGGCCTGTACACTTATGGCCTGTATTTGTACCACACCATCGTCATCAGCCTGCTCAGGGCTGTATATCCGGCCATGGGTTTGAGTACTGATACCGGGGGCGGAGCAGTATTATTTACCATCACTGCGCTGCTGGCCACTATCCTGTGCAGCATGGCATCATATTATATATTCGAGCGGCCTTTTTTGAAGTTGAAGAAGTGGTTTCGCTGATAGAAAAGGGTCATTCAACCATGCTTGGGTTTAATTCAGTAATCTTCTTCCAGGTGCGTTTCAATAAATACCGACTAACATTGTTGTGACTGATGTTGCTCCAACTGCGTAATAGTCGGTAGCTTCTTTTTTTAATTACGCCATCAACGTGATAATCTTTAGCAATCACGGCTACTATGCCGATGTCCCTAACGTAGAAAATTTCGTATGTGCCGAAATGCTCATTATACTCCTTTGTTTGACCTGTGGACAATCGAAACATTTCCTTTTTGAGAAGCAGGCCCTTTACCGTATATTGCCTTAAGCAAAGAAATAATCTGCCATCTAGTACCACGCCAGGATAATCTCCTGAATGCTGTTCCGCAGACAATTCTCCTTTATCAATCAGCTTCCATATGCTGTCGTAAACATAAAACTCCTTCCATAGACTATAGAACTGATGCTTGGCATAGGGCATCCAAATAAATGGTACAAAAACGGAATCCTGACTGATATATACGGTTGTATCTGAGGAATGGTCACCTTCATAGTACCGCCACCGCTGCGTTTCAACAAACTGACCGTAAGTAAGATTTGAAATGCAGCATATCAATAGTATTTTCAAATACTTCGTTAGCATGGATTAATAATATGGTCTATAGGTAAAATACTCAAATCAGCTAACTTTGCCACGCTTGTAAAGAATAAATTATGATAGAGTTTGACAGGTTTGTACTGGAAAATGGATTAAGGGTAATAGTACACCACGACGCGAATACACCTATGGTGGCCGTGAATGTACTGTATGATGTAGGTGCCCGCGACGAGGATGAGCAACGTACGGGCTTCGCCCACCTGTTTGAGCACCTGATGTTTGGCGGTTCTGAAAACATACCCGAATACGACGAGCCCCTGCAAATGGCGGGTGGTGAAAACAATGCTTATACCACCAACGACATCACCAACTATTACGTTCAACTGCCACTGCAAAATATAGAAACAGCATTCTGGTTAGAGAGCGACAGGATGAATGCCCTGGCCTTCAGCGAGAAGAGCCTGGACGTGCAGCGCAAGGTGGTATGCGAGGAATTTAAAGAACACTACATTAATAAGCCTTATGGCAATGCATGGGACCTGCTGCGCACACTGGCGTACAAAAGGCACCCTTACAAATGGATGACCATTGGTAAGAAGCTGGAGCATATAGAAGAAGCGCAACTACAGGACGTAAAAGACTTCTTCTACAAACACTACCGCCCTGCCAATGCTGTGCTCTGTGTGGCGGGCAATGTCAGTACAGAGCAGGTGAAGGTACTGGCTGAAAAATGGTTTGGCAATATACCCGCCGGCGAAAAATATGTGCGCAACCTGGAGCAGGAGCCACGGCAAACAGCCCCTAATGAAATAGTACACGAAGCCGATGTGCCGCTGAATGCTATTTACAAAGCATGGCATATAGACGGCAGGTTATCGCCCGGCTACTATGCGCTGGACCTGGCTACAGAAATAATGGGCAACGGTTTTGCATCAAGGTTACACCTCAAGCTTGTAAAAGAAAAAAAACTGTTCAGCAATATCAACTGTTACCAGACAGGCAGCCTTGACCCCGGGCTGGTGGTGATAGAAGGCAAAATAGTAGAAGGGCAAACCATAGAAGAAGCAGAAGCCGCCATTAACGAAGAACTGGATAAACTGCTGGACCTGGGCGTAACTGACGAGGAACTCCAAAAGGCAAAGAACAAAATAGAAGCGATGATGATTTTTGAAGACATGTCATTGCTGTCGCGTGCCAACAACCTTGCTTTTTACGAACTGCTGGGCGATGCCCACCTTATAAACGATGAGTTGGAAAAATACAACGCAGTCACGGCCGATTTCCTGCTGGAAACGGTGAGGAAAGTATTCAGAAAAGAGAACAGCAATACATTGATATACAAAAAGAAGAACGGATAATAACTATGCTCTTTGAAGGGAAAATAACGGAAGACAATATATTCAGCAACCGCATTACCGAACTCTTTGGCATACAGTACCCCATTATACAGGCGGGTATGATATGGGCTTCGGGCTGGAGGCTGGCATCTGCCGTGAGCAATGCGGGCGGCCTGGGCATAATTGGAGCAGGAAGTATGTATCCCGATGTATTAAAAGAGCATATACAGAAATGTAAAGCCGCAACAAGTAAACCATTCGCTGTCAACCTGCCGCTGTTATATCCTGATATTGACAAACACATAGCCATCATACTCGAGGAGCAGGTGCCGATTGTGTTCACATCGGCTGGCAACCCCAAAACATGGACGAAGACGCTGAAAGATGCAGGAATAAAAGTAGTGCATGTGGTGAGCAGCGCTAAGTTTGCAAAGAAAAGTGAAGACGCAGGCGTAGATGCTGTTGTGGCTGAAGGCTTTGAAGCAGGGGGACACAATGGTCGCGAGGAAACAACCACCCTCTGCCTCATACCTATGGTGCGCGAAGCGGTGAACATACCTGTAATAGCCGCTGGTGGCATTGCCACGGGCCGTGCCATGCTGGCGGTAATGGCACTGGGTGCGGAAGGTGCACAGGTGGGCAGCCGCTTTGTATGCACACCCGAGGCCAGCAGTCATCAGAATTTTAAAGAGGCTGTGGTAAAAGCGCAGGAAGGTGATACAATACTCGCGCTGAAAAAACTCACACCCGTTCGCCTGATAAAAAATGACTTCTACGTAAAAGTGGCGGAAGCAGAAAACGCCTGTGCAACAATAGAAGAGCTGAACGCACTATTGGGACGTGCCCGTGCCAAAAAAGGCATGTTTGAAGGCGACCTCAGCGAAGGCGAACTGGAAATAGGACAAATAAGCGGACTGATACACGATATTAAACCCGCTGCCGATGTAGTGGCAGATATATGGAAAGAGTTTGTAGCAACAGCAGCACAGCCTTTCCGCTATTAATCACCCATTAAATTACCGTTCAACTTCTTACCAATGATTTTTGTTATGCAAATAGTAAAATCCGTACATTAGCTTTGCATATAGAATCATACAGAGGATGAAATCTCTGCGTCACTTTTGGCAGAACGCGGTAGGGAATAGTAAAGAATTCTCTAACGAACAGAGGATAGTTAACGCCATTCTGCTGATTACCTTTTTTATCGTCATAGCTTACCTGCTGGCAGGAATCTTCGCCATGGCTACACATTTTTCTGGGGTAGTGCTGTCTTTACTGTCAGGTTTGCTGCTGGTTTTGCCCCTGTTGTATTACTTATCGAGGTACCAACGTAAGACGCAGACTGCCATTATAACTTATGCTATACTTAGCTATGTGGTACTCATTACCAACTATTTCTTCAATTCGGGTATTGATGGGCCCACATTGCTGGTGTTTTTCGTTATTTACAACCTGCTTATAGCCATTACCTCACCCCGGTTGTATATACTTTGGGTGGCACTGCACACAGTCAGTGTTAGTTTCCTGCTGTGGTATGAATACAACAACCCGGCCGGCATTCCCGGTGTGTACACCACGCGCGAAGAACGTTTCATTGATATCTTCGCTACCTACCTGGTCAGCCTCGGTTTTATTTCAATAGTTACCGGCTACCTGCGTATCAGCTACATAAAAGAGCAAAAAAAGACTGCTGAACACGCCCGCAGGATAGAAGTACAAAGCCGGAAAATATCCATGCAGAACACCAACCTGAAAAACATCATACAGGAGCGGGATAAACTGTTCTCCATCATCTCGCACGATATGCTGGGGCCGCTATCATCTATACAAAGCTACCTGGAGCTGGTGACAGAAAACCCCGAACTGGATGAAATGGAAATGAAACGGGAACTCCTCAACCTCACCAAAAACACATCGGGCATGCTCAGGAATATACTGGTATGGTCTAAAAGCCAGGCGCAGGGGGTGCAGTTGCATAAAACAGAAACCAATGTTAACGAACTCATATCGCAGATACTGAACGTACAGCGCTCAATTGCCGCCACCAAGAATATTGACATAGTGATGAACACCGAAGACGAACTCTATACCATCACCGACCCTGAAATACTGAAGTTGGTAGTGCGCAACCTCATCAACAACGCTGTGAAGTTTACACCCAACGGCGGTATCATCACCGTAAGTGTAGGCCACGAGGATGATGGCTGCTGCGTATCTATACAAGATACCGGCATAGGCATGACCGAAGACCAGCAGCAAAAACTCTTTACATCCGAAGTAAAATCAACCTACGGCACGGGCAACGAAAAAGGAGTAGGCCTGGGCCTCAGCCTCAGCAACGAATTTGTAAAACTCCTCGGCGGAAAAATCAAGGTACAAAGCAAACTTAACGAGGGCTCTGTATTCAGCGTGTACTTGCCTGCGGCGTAATAAGGGCTTAGTCATGGCTGAAGCCGGGACACCGACACTGCTACCCCAAGCTAAAGCATGGGGTTAGATTTCGTTACATTTTCTATTGTAATTTATCAACCCAATAACCCCAACTTTCAAGTTGGGGAATGACATACACCGGCAAACGGTTTTAGCCAAGACTGTTTTGGATGTCAATAATTGACGTAAGCGTTTCCACATGCGTCTGGAGGGTGAGACTATTTTTATATTAGTTGATATTCAGTTAATACTTCTGCAAACTTCTCTACATTAAGATTCTCTGATTCGGAAACATGTATTCCATTATAAGGATAAACCGCTATTCCCAAAAAGACATTGTATGCTAACACAATAATGAAATTATTGTAGTTAAATGTCCAATACAGACCATCAAAGTCATCAACCTTATTAATAAATGTAATGGACAGCTTCTCTTGTAGCTGATTAGCAAAAGAACAAAAGTCGGAATATTCAGCTTTAGCCATTATCTCAAGTTCGGTATATCCTCTTTCGTTTTTTATCTTCATACAAATACTCCATTAATTTGTAATAAACTAAGCCACCTAATCTATCATATCCCCGCCATCCTCCAGCAGGTTCATATCTATACTATCCATACCCGCTATACCATCTATAGAGCCGCGTATATGCGCCGAGCTCAGCAATATTTTTTCCAGTTGCTTTTCCCTTGCCTTCCATATACGTTCCATAGCGTCGCGTTCCTTCTGTATAGATATTTTCATACTCATAAAACCCTCGCGTATCGCCTTCCATTGTTCGGTAAATTCCGAGCCCGTCAGGTAGTTGTACAGCAGCGTCATTTTATCGCCCTTGTTTTCCTGGCTTTTGGCCACGCCATATACGCGTATGACCGTATCGCGCAGTAACTGCGCCACCGCCTTCACCTCGCTGAAACTGCATACCCACACGCCGTTCATTTCGCCGAAGCCATCCATATCCTTAGGCATGGCCTGTGTCACCAGTACGGCTATATCGGCCCCCTGCCCGCGCATATCTGCTTTCAGTTTGTCTATCCAGTCGGCACTGAAGTCTTTGGTGCGCTTGCTCTCATAGATGATCTTTCCGCACTCCTGCCCCAGGTTGTTGCGCACCGTTTGTATACAGTCGGCCCCGCGCACACCCTTACCTACTTCGCTTATATCGTCAAATACGAAAGTCCCCCGCAGCAATTCTTCCAGCGCCAGCTCCTGCACCTCGCCCTGTAGCTGCATCGAGCGCTGTTCGGCTTTGCGGCGCATCTCTTCCACCAGTTTCTTCTGGTCTTCCAGTTGCTTTTCGTATTCTTTAAACCTCATCTGGTTGCGCTCCTCCTCCTGCTTGCGTATATCCTGTGTCAGCCTGGTAGCCTCTTCGTTCAGCCGTTTCTGCATTTCCAGTTCCAGCTCTTTCTCCCTGTTCAGCAGCTCCTGTTCCTTCCTCAGGAAGTCCAGTTCTTTCCTTCTTGCCTCTACTAGTTTGGCCTCGTTATCAGCATTCTGCTGTTGCAGAAATTTCATCTGTGTTTCGTAGTCGCTTTCCAGCTTCTTTTTCACCTGCTCCTCTACCTGCGTGGCAAACTTCTTCCGCTCTTCCGCTACAAACTTGTGAATTTCATCCTCCTTCTGCTGCAACTGCACCCTGAATTCGTCTTCCTTCTTCTTCTGCCAGTCCTTCATCTGCGAGCGCAGGCGGCTTTCCACCTCGGCGCGCACGGCTTCGTCGGGCTGAAACTCATGGGCGCATTGGGGGCATTTTATCAATGTGGTCATATATTCCTGGTTATTCTCCTATGCTGAAAATACAAAGTTATGAATGATTGGCCGAGGTTATTATTTTTACCTGATATCTGATGGCCATATTGAGATACTCCCTCATATTATTCTGCTGTGTGCTGCTGACAGTACCCGCCATTGCGCAGGTGCCCGATGCTGCCGCCAAACGGTATAACGATGCCATACAATACCGCCTGAAGCGCAACGACAGCCTGGCCTATGTAGCCATGAACGATGCCATACAGAAACACCCCGCCTATGCCGATGCCTACAGCACCCTCGGCGCATGGTATTTTACTGACAGGAAGTATGCACTGGCGGTAGATGTGTTCGTACGTGCATCCCGCAGTTGCCGCAACGGGCAGTCGGCTTTCGCACTGCCGCTGGCGCGTTCCCTCTTGTACGACTACAAACCCACACAGGCCCTGCAACTGATAGCGGGCAACAGCAGCCGGGGCAATAAAGAATGGGATGTACTGCGCAAACAGGCCACCTTCATGCAGCGGGCTTTGGCCAACCCACTCAAAGATTCTGTAGCCAACCTGGGCCCTCGTATCAATACCATTTATCCCGAACTGCACCCTTTCATTTCCGCCGATACGCAAAAGCTGTACTACACTCGCATGGTGCGCAATGTGGATATGGAATGTTACATGACAACGGTGGATAGCTGCGGCGGATGGTTCTCCGGTGGCAACCTCGGCAGCCCGGTCAATACGCCCGACCATGAAGCAGCGCAAACCGTATCGGCCGACGGCCACTACCTGTTTTATATGCGTTGCGACAACCGTAGCGAAAACGGCTGGGACCAGGGCGGCTGCGACCTGTATATGGCTTATACGCCCGATAGCGTATGGTCTATAGGCCAACCCTTCGGCGCTACCATCAATACACCTGCCTACGAGGGTATGCCCTGCCTCTCGCCCGACAACCGCGACCTGTATTTCGTCAGCGACCGCGAGGGTGGCTATGGCGGGCTGGATATATGGGTCTCCCGCTTTGAGGACGGCCTGTGGCAACTGCCCCGCAACCTGGGGCCCGCTATCAATACCCCGGCTAACGAAACAGCCCCCTTTGTGCATATTGATAATAAGACACTCTACTTCTCCAGCAACGGCCACCCCGGCATGGGAGGTACCGACCTGTACTATTGCCGCAGGGTGAATGATACTGACTGGTCGGCCCCGGTGAATATGGGCTACCCCATCAACTCTACGGGCAACGAGGGCAGCATATCGGTAACGATGGATGGTGAGAGGGCTTATTTCTCCTCCGACCGCGACAGCCTGGAAGGCAACTACGATATATACGAAACCCGCCTCGACGAAAAAGTGCAGCCCGTACCCGTAGCCGTGCTGCGCGGGCATACTTACGACAGCCTCACCAAAGCAAGGCTCAGCCATGCGGCTGTGGTCATCAACGATGCGCGCACGGGCGAAAAGCTCTACCGCTTCGTATCCAACCGCGGCGACGGCAGCTATATGATTACCCTGCCCGTAGGCAAAAACTATTCTTATGTAGCCAACCGCATAGGCTACCAGGAAGTGACGGGCGATATACTGCTGGCCGACTCTACACCCGGCGTACAACCAATAGGCTTCAGCGTACCCTTGCTGCCTCAGGGCTATACCGCGCCTATATACGATAGCCTGATACTCACCGTACATTTCCCAATCAACAGCAAGACACTCAGCGACTCGGCTAAAAGCATCATCCAATCAGCTATCATGCCCTGGTTGAGCGAAGAGGGTTTTGTACTGCTGGTAAACGGCTATACCGACAATACCGGTACACCCATGCTCAACGAAGAACTATCGGCTATGCGCGCTAAATTAGTGGCCGACGAAATAATGGGTTACGGCCTGAGCGAATTCTCCGTTACCTCACAAGGCTGGGGCGAAGCCGCACCCGTAGCCTCCAACGACACCGAAATAGGCCGCGATATGAACAGAAGGGTGGAAGTGGTGATAAGGAGGTAAATTTTATTTACACAACTCAGCCAAATCCAGGTATCTGTTAGTAGACATTCTCTCCGCTTCAAACTCGTAAGGGTTTGTCCAGTAGCAATTCAGAGTTTTTGTAGATGCATACCAAAACAGAAATGAGTTAATATCAATAGGTGATGCATCGAAATAAATATACTTGCTAAGATTGCCCAGGTTTCCCCAGCGGCTTTTTAACTGTGTATAGGTTGGCTTCAAATGTGTATTGAAAATCAAGTCTTCGTGTACTTGTAGGATATGTACATTTTCATGTGCAGTTACACTTCTGTAATAAGCATCATCGTAATAACTTCTATGCAATACTGTAATGTTTCCCTTTACGGCTATTGCACCAAATTGCTTTGTTGTTGTTCTGATATACGGACTACCATACCGCAAACTTTGTTTTATATCAAGAGTACCCTTATAGTCAATCAGGCTAAACACCAATCCGCCTAAAGAAAGTGGCATGATACGCGGTTGGAACCTGAACCTATCCTGCCAGTCCAACTCCAAACGCATAAAGCCTATATAAAGATTATAATGCGAGAAAGCGGGACGATGTAATGCTACGTTTTCCATCAACGAAGCACCTGCATTGTGTATCAGTCTGCTGCCCCACGCAGCGGGAACGACATATTTATCCTCTTGGTAAATGAGGTTGCTGCATTTTTTGCCTGTATATAACAATACCCCACCAGCGCAACCGTATTTAAAGCCCTTCCAGAAGGCGGGTAAGAATTTCTGTTCCGAATCTTTATTAATCGCCGCCCCCAGTCCTGTTGTCAATCCGCCGAATAACACATTGGATGCAAATAATCTTGCTTCCTGCCTGTCTATTATTTGGGCTTTCGGTTTTACCTGATAGAGGAACAGGGCATATAGTACAAGTAGTGGCTTGAAATTATACGGGCGCATAGATCCGATAAATCTACGTGATTATTGATAAAGAAATAGCGTCAGATAACATATTGTATAGGCGGTCAACTCGCGATTTGAACCGAAGGGTGGAAGTAGTGATTAGGAGGTAGATGTTATAATTTGATATTATAATGACTAACCCGGAATGTACATTTTTATCTTCGCTGCAAATATCCGTATATGAGACCCTGGCTACTCCCGTTGGGCGTAGCCTCCGTCTACGTCCTGTCGGAGTCAAGTCTCCTGACTCGCGGGTTAGTTTAATACGGCATATAAAATCCCATGTCAATGCGAGATCGCGTCGTACCCTATTGCATATCTCCTTCTGCAAAATAATTATCATCATTCACTAGCAATACATTGATTGCGGTGTTCTTCCTCGCCGGGATTTCAAGATTACGCTGCACATATTTTACAAGCCTGGTACTCTGCCGGCCCATAAATTTATTCCAGAACACTACACAAGTATAATCTGTTGAGTCGGATAGCGGCTTGGCAGCAACCGGCGTGAAATATGGCAGCATGGTTTTAAACTCAAAGGAAGAATCTACATCCGATAGCGGTATAGGCGGAAACTGTTCAAATGCTCCATCCTTGTTCCATTTCAGGTTGGGAAATCCCCCGGCGTGGCAGTTTGTGCTGTGCACCAGCAGGTGGCCATCCTTGTCAAAAAGCAAATATTGCAGTGGCTGGCTCAATCTGTATTTCAGATTATCAGTCATGCATATTTTTTGCGACGTACCGGTTATTAAGCTATTAGTATCTGTAAAAAACTGTTTGTAATCAGTACTCAGGCTATAGATATTCAATGTATCAAAACCGTGTTCCTTAGCATACAATGATATTTGCTCATCGGTAACGACCTTCGCCTCCTTGATACCATATGTGATGATTAATATTTTGCTGCAGGAGGTAGCAAGCATAAGAATGAGAATAATGGCAATATGGAGACCAGAATTTTTCATAAACACGGATTTAAAACTACATAATTATCCGCTAATGCCCTTCCCGTTGGACGTAGCCTCCGTCTACGTCCTGGCGGAGTTAAGTCTCCGGGCTTGCGGACTGTCTTAAGACCTGCATATAAAATCCCCTGTTAGCGCGAGATCGCGTCGTACCTCGCGATGACGCTTGGGAGTGTAAGGATCAATACACAGTATTTTAATTCCTAATTCACTCATTTTTTCGTATATTTGATATGAATATCAGGGTGTTAATATCCCTGTGCCGCTCTTTGAGGTATTGTCATGAAAACTATTTGTGAGGATTTTTTATTTCATTTTTTTGGCAACAACCGAACGCAGTGAGCTCGATGACGCAATTGAAAAGACATAAATATTGGCATCAAAATGGAACATTTTTGAATCAAATAAATATCCTGCAAAATTAATCTCCCCTTTAGGGGGATAGGGGGAATTACCTGTGGCATCAAAACGGAACAAAGTAAAATTGTTGCAATTCAGAAAAGCAATATTTGACAACATTTTGCAACAAATTCCATTTGTGCGGATTTTATTTCATTTTTCTGGCATCAACCGAACGCAGTGAGCTCGATGACGCAATTGAAAAGACGTAAATATTGGCATCACTTTGGCAACACCTGTCCCGCCAAGGCGGTGAAAATCAATCACTATATGAAAATTACTAATATGCAACCTGTTCAAAGCTTTGCATTTTTTTCTACTTTTACCAACTGTAATACTTTAAATCAAGACCGGTTATGGCGTATCAATTGTTAAAAGGTAAAAAAGGTATCATCTTCGGCGCGTTAGACGAGCGTTCCATCGCATGGAAAACAGCCCTGCGCGTGTGCGAAGAAGGAGGGGAAATAGTATTGACCAACGCACCCATCGCACTGCGCATGGGCAAGATCAACGAACTGGCAAAACAGTGCAACAACGCGCAGGTAATACCCGCCGATGCTACATCTATAGAAGACCTGGAAAACCTGCTGAACAAAAGCATGGAAATACTGGGTGGCAAGCTGGACTTTGTACTGCACTCCATAGGTATGTCGCCCAACGTGCGCAAGGCCATACCTTATACCGATACCAATTACGATAACTTTCAGAAGACATTGGATATATCGGCCCTGTCGCTGCACAAGCTGCTGCAGAGCTGCATGAAGCTGGATGCCGTGAAAGAATGGGGTTCTGTAGTGGCGCTAACATACATCGCTGCGCAGCGCACCTTCCCCGGCTACAATGATATGGCTGAGGCCAAGGCGCTGATGGAAAGCATAGCCCGCAGCTTTGGCTACCACTACGGCTTCGCCAAAAAGGTAAGGGTGAACACTATTTCACAGTCGCCCACGGTTACTACCGCAGGCTCGGGGGTTTCGGGTTTCGATGCCTTCTTTGAATATGCCAATAAAATGTCGCCGCTGGGCAATGCCTCCTCCGACGACTGCGCCAATTATTGTGTATCCCTGTTCAGCGACCTGACACGTATGGTAACCATGCAAAACCTGTTTCACGACGGGGGCTTCTCCAACACGGGTGTCAGCCAGGCGATAGTAGAAGAAATGCAGAAAGCCGCGGGGGTTTCGGGTAGTTAAAAACCATTGTGCGGCGGCAATATTCCCGCACTGCAAGACGTTAATGATATATGCTGAAAAAAATCCTTACCGGTATTAGCCTTACATGTTTCACAGCCTTACCCGCCATAGCACAGGTAACAGGCGGGCAAAGGGCTATGGAGTACCTGAGGCTGCCCAATGCACCGCATATCACGGCACTGGGCGGCATAAACGTCTCCAACCCCGATAAGGATATCAGCTTCGCCCTGCAAAACCCATCGCTGATGCGCCCGGGCCTGCACAACAACCTGGGGCTTAATTTCAATGCCTATTACTCAGGCATCAGCATCGCCAACCTCAACTATGGTTACCATATCCCTAAGCTGGAAACATCATTCGCGCTAGGCGTGCAATATCTGAACTATGGCAACTTCATGCAGACGGATAACCTGGGCAACCAAATGGGCGAGTTCCGTGCCAATGATTATGCCATCACCCTGGGGGCATCCCGCCAATACCTCAATAAGTGGCGCTACGGTACTTCGCTGAAATGGTCGCAATCAACGCTGTATGATAAAAGTGCATATGCCGTACTGGCCGATGTGGGCATCACTTATATGGATACAGCCAGTATGATAACCATAGGCGCTGTAGCTAAAAATATGGGTGTGATGCTAAAAAAGTACAACCCCAGCAACCCCGCCGAGCCCCTGCCGTTCGACCTGCAGTTGGGTATCACCAAGAGGTTCAGATACGTACCACTCCGCCTGATAGCTACCCTGCACCACCTGTACGAATGGGATATACGCTACGACAACCCGGCTGACAGGGAAAACAACAACCTGTTCAGCAATACAGATACCAGCGAGAAACAGAAGACCTACTTTACAGATAAGCTGTTCAGGCACTTTATTTTCGGTGCTGAAATACTGATAGGCAAGCGCCTCCTTGTCAGCGCATCGTACAACCACCTGCGCCGCTCCGAGCTGATGATAAAGGATAAAACCGGTATGGCAGGCTTTGCCTACGGTGTCGGCATCGACCTGAATAAGTTCCAGGTGCATTTTGCCCGCTCGCATTATCATATTGCAGGTGCTTACAACGAGTTCGGGCTGAATATCGCGCTCAATAAACTAATGGGCATCGGAAAATTGGGCAATAAGATACATTGGGAAGCCACCTACCCCGACTGGGAATTCTACTCCATTCCGCCTACTTCTGCTCCCGTTGATGTTTTGGGAAATTAAACAGGATAGATGTCAGCACAGGTACAATGAATATACTGATACTGAGAATGGAAGTAAGTATATCTCCCCATACGGTAGGGTGTTCGCCCAACGGCAGGTGTTTACCTTGAGATTCCAGGCAAGCCTGCGGCCCTTCCAGGAAAAGCGCAAATTCTGAACAAGGGTAGAAATGCGCTGCCATAGATAGAGTCAGCTTAAGGCCCAGTATGCCGATGACCGTATAGGCACATATACTCAGGAAGGGGTACTTCTCCATCAGGCGTACAAAACCCTGCGCTACGAAGCGCATGGCCAGTATACCAATAAACACGCCTACCCATATCAGGATAATATTTTTGGTATAGGCGTTGGCAGCTATTACATTGTCGATGGAGAAGGCCAGGTCCATAAGTTCTACCAATATCACGGTAGACCAGAACGGCCCGAAAGCGCCCAATGTCTTGCGGTACAACCAACTACGCTGTTTGCGTTCCAGTTCTTCGGCTATGGTTTGGGGGTCTTCTACTTTCTTTTTGGTGAAGAAGTATTTGATGGCCAGTACCAGCAGGTAGATACCACCTACGGGTTTAAACCACCATATCTGTATAAGCATTGCAGCAAACAACAGGCATATACCCCGGAATACATAGGCGCCTATGATACCATATTTAAGGGCTTTCTTACGCTGGTCTTTGGGCAAGTCCAGCACCATAGTGGCCAGCACGGCGGCGTTGTCAACAGACAGCAGGCTCTCTATCAGTATCAGGTTGAGAATAACAGTGAGCGAAGGGACGGGTTTATCAATTATCTGTTGAAATAGTTCCTGAAGATTATCCATTGCTGAGCACTACTTTGACGGCGGGTTCTTTTCAAAAAAACAGGGCAAAGATACCATATATTATAACCTGTACAGTTTTAGCGGTTATATTATTTCAGCAGTTTATAATGCGTCTTGTTACCAGCCAAAGACCGGACTTCCAGCAGGTAACAGCCTGCGGGTAAATTAGTAGCCGGTATATGCACTTGTCCACTTGAGGTGGCGTTCCATATACGTCTTCCATTAATATCGAATAGTTGCAATACAGCACCCGGCTGCAGGTTGTCTACATACCACCCTTCTGATGCGGGGTTGGGGTAAATCGCAGGTTCTTGTAATACTGCATCACCTACTGATAACAGGCTGGGGTCGTATTGAGTAGCGCCTGTCTTGTTGACAACATGATCTTCCGGGTCTACCACTACACTTGTTATTAAAGGGTACCACAACAGATTGATATAGTTGGTGGTATCAGTAATATTGATTGTGATGGTAGTGTCGACACTGCCTGATATCAGTTTTACTTGCAGTGGTATATTAAACGCCCTTACAGAAGGGTGGGAAGTAGTCTGCGTTACCTTAAGCAGTGTCATGCCCAGGTATTGCGCCCACTTCACAGAAAACAGCGGGTAACCCTGTCCGTATATCCACTGTCTGAAAAAGCTGTCCAGTGGTTTGCCATAGGTTTGCGCCATGACTTGCTGAAGGTCAGCAGTAACAGCAGTGCCGTACTTATATTGCTGTTGGTATGCCCTCAGGCCTGCGAAATAAAGACTGTCCTTTGGAGCGAGATAGCGCAGCATATGTGCCACGGCAGCACCTTTATTATAAGTCAACCTGCCGTCGAATATCCTGTTCACGTTCGTGGTGTCATTTACCCATACGCTGCCGCCGGGTTGACTCATCACCTGGTTGAACACAGCTGTACGTGTTGCCTTTGCAGCCGCATTACCCCAAAACTGTTCCAGGAAAAGCTGCTCGGTATAAGTAGCCATACCCTCGCTCAGCCATATATCTTCCCACTTGCCATAGGTCACACTATTGCCCCACCACTGGTGTGCCAGCTCGTGCGCTATGAGTGTGGTGCGGATGTTGGGCGTGCTCATAAAGGTCATGGTCTGGTGCTCCATACCGCCTGAAAGTATGGTCATGCAGTGGCCATACTTTTCTTCGTGGAATGGATATTTGCCAAATACCTTCGAAAAATGGTCTATCATAATACCCGTGCTGTCCAGTAGCGATTGGGCATTAGGTGTGAAAAATGTGGCACTGTCATAGTAGTAGTTTTGTACCAGCATAGAATCATTACTACCATCGGTAAAGTGCATATAGTAGCTGTATTCTTTGTAGGGTGCTACAGCTACGCATATAAGATAGTAGTCTATCGGGTAATTGGTTTTCCATTCATAGCGGAGTTTATTACCCGGCAAAGGAGTTGTGTTCTTCAGCAACCCGTTACTGCCTGCTTTCAGTGTATCATCCACGGTCAGCCACATACTCACAGAGTCAATCTTATCCTGTATAGATTGCTTACAGGGCCACCAGTCGTCAGCAAACAAGTCATCGCTGAGGGAATACATCAATTTGGTGCCCGAGGGCAAGCTAATATTGTGCAGGCCACCTGTAAAGAACTGGCCGTTACCGCCCGGTGCTGTGCCGTGATAATATACCTGTACAATAAAGTCGGTATTCACGGCCAACGGGGTATTTAATGTCACTTTCCTGATAGCACCCGTAGTAGTTATGTTTGTATTCAGTTGTCCGTTTATCTTCAGCGAGTCTATGGTCATTGCATTGTGCAGCTCGAAGGCGTACAGGCCAAAGTTGGCAATATTGGTAGTGGCATAAGTGGTGACATCGCCGCTTACGTATGTAGAAGTATTTGTAAGCGAAAGGTTGAATTTCAGCCCCTTTACATCATAGTCATTCTCTTCCGGCGTCGCAACGGTTGTCTTATGCTGCGCCCGGCTGTTGCTGCCGGAGCAGTAGTTAGCATAACTATTGGTTGTTACAAGAGTTATCAAAGACAGGATGGTCATCAACTGAAGTCTCATGCTATATGTATTTTATAATCGTATTAATTTCTTTGAAGTTAATTTATTTCCTCCATTCGTTACGTGCAGGATGTATACTCCCCGCGCCAATCCACCGGCAGGTATAGATGCTCCCAAATCATTTGTCATTTTTTTGCTCCATACTGTTCTACCATTCATATCCGCCAGTACCAGTTCGTCACCTGCTTTCGCATTGACTATATACCATGCTTCTGTTGCGGGATTAGGATATACAAATAAGCCTTCTGCAGGATGACTGATGCCCAATGAATAATCCCTGCTTACAGTTGCTAGGTCCAATATAGTATTGCGCGGGTCAAAGATAATATCATCTACCACCCTGTCCATCTCCATATAGGTAGATTGTGTCATGCCACTGCCCAGCCTGATGGTGGTATCGCCCGTGCGCGAAAGCAGTTTGATTTCTACGGGGATGTCAAAGTATGGTACCGATTCCGGGTTGGTACCTTGCTGCTGTATGGCCAGTAATAATTTGCCAGCGGTGTAATTCCACCTGATGTCATAAACAGGATAGCCCTCACCGTATATCCATTGTGCAAAAAACCTGTCAAGGTCAATGCCTGAAAGTTCTTCTGCAGTCTGTTTAAAATCCTCTGTACCGGCATTACCGTTAGCGTACCTGCCCAAAAAGGTTTTGAGTATAAAGAAGAATACTTTGTCGTCGTTGATGTAATACCTAAGCGTGTGCAGCACAGCAGACGGCTTGAGGTAAGACAGGCGTCCGTCAAATATCCTGTATGGATTGGTAGTATCATTTTCCGGCAGGTATATACTACCACCGGTATTGGTATCGCTGAAAATACGTTCATGCACACGCTGCATATAATTGTAGGCGGTTTGTTCATCCCTGTACCGTTCAGTAAACAGGTATTCAGCATAAGAGGCGAAGCCTTCGTTGATCCATATATCGCGCCAGGTAGCGCAGGTAACATGGTCGCCAAACCACTGATGCGCCAACTCGTGCACCACCAACGGGTACCTGAAATGTTGCAAGGTAGTCATGGTCTGGTGCTCCATGCCACCAAATACAGGGGCCATGCAGTGTCCGTACTTCTCCTTGTGAAAAGGATAATTGCCGAATAATTCAGAAAAGAAGGAAAGCATTTCACCTGTAGAATCTATGCCGTCCTTATAGACGTTCATCAGGTTGGGGTGGTTGTACACATAATTCTGCACCAGTACGCTTTCGCCTCCGGGCAACTGTGTTGTAAATGAGTAGTCCACATAATTACCTATCGCCACAGACAACAAGTAGTATGCAGTGGAATAATTTGTCTTCCACTCGTACCTGCTTTTGTTGCCGTGTAGTGGTGTTATGCGTTGTAACAAGCCATTGCTACCAGCTTTCAGGCTGTCAGGTACTGTTATCCATATATCTGCTGAATCAATTTTATCCTGCAAAGATTGTTTACAAGGCCACCAATCTTTGGAATAATAGGGTTCGCTGAGTGAATAAGTTACCCTGCTGTTCCATTCCCCCGCTTCCTCATTGTTCATACCACTCTGGAATGTAAATACAGTTCCCGTTTCCGGCAAGCCGTGATAATATACCGTTGCGGCAAACACAGCTCCCCTATGCAATAGCATAGGCATGAACACATTTACAATATCATCCTCCCTTTCAATATTAGCCTTTAGCCCGTTGATGAGGACTGAGTCTACGGTGAGGCGCCTGTTCAGCTCGAATACGTAGAGGGTAAAATTGTTCTCCAACACTTTTGCCGTAGTAACCGCCCTGCCGGATATGGCTACCGACTGGTTGTCCATAGCAATATCCAGGTGCACGTGCTGCACATCATATTTATTCTCCTCGGGGGACGCTACTGTGGGTTTTGCGCTTTGCCTGTATTGTTGCATCTTACCTGCAATACATTCATCCGCACCCATTAGGGATTGAGTATAGGCAGGTAAAGAGTACAATAACAAACAGGCTATCAGCACCAATCTCATAGCTATAAAGTTACCGATAATAGCCCGTTTAAAATCACCCTAATGGGGGTAGGCTGCAAGTGGTGTATATTGCGTAAATTTATCATAATTACAGCACCCAAAAATACCGTTATGAAAATACAGCCAACCGGAAAAACAGCTTTCATTTGCAAATCATTACTATGGTCGTTATTGCTGTATGTATGCGCAACATGTGCATTCAACTGGCAGGGTGTGCAATCTGTCTTCACCAGCGGGGATAATGAGCCCGTTGTTAGTGCGAACAATAGTTCCTACGACAACCTTCATGCAATCAAAATTTCTGCCGATAGCCTGCACAGGCGTATACATATTGCGGATGGTATTATCCGTTACCTGCGCATACTTTTACCTTAAGGATATAATGTATTAATAAACTGCTGTGTCCAGGTATCTATTGATTCCCGGTTGCGGATGATATTAGATTGAAAATTCTGAAACTGCCCAATCAGTTGCCGTTGCCTGTCCAGCCTGTCTTTAAGTTTCCTCTTGTTAGCACCTGTGGCTGTGTCTAATGCTGCCTGGTTAGATTGTATAAAATCGTTCATAGCAGCAGACACGTCTTTGAACAATGTTTTCGCCGCACTCTCATTGCCTTCATTCAGGTACGAGGTTAGCTGCCGTACTTTTGACTGGAAAATTATCCTTGGGTCAGGTTGCGGGGGATAGGCACTATCTTCCTGCGCCGATAATGACATTGGCGCGAGTATTAAAAGAAATAAGTATAATGCATGTTTCATGCGGCGGCTTTGTATAAAGATACAAAGCCGGTGCGACTTTATCAGTCATTTATCTGGGCCTCTTCGCCATACATCTGGGGCCTGTACTTAAGTGAGGGCGATTTGATAAGCGGGCCCATATTGAACTGCGTCCATTTACCATCCACACTTTGTATAGTAGCGTCATCGGCAGCTATAATATTGGGCCAGGGACGTTCAAAACCATCAAAGGCTTTTGTTTTACGAGTGCCGTCCAGCCCTATGATATTTTTATCTGCCCCACCGTAAAAATGGTCGCGTTTAGGATCCAGGTTATTACAGAAGCGCCATAGTGTATCGGCTATATCTGATACATCTACTGTATGTTCTACATACAGTAGCATCTTAATACCCGCCAGCTCAGGCATTTTGCACAGTTCTCTGTGTAGTGCCTCTACATGCCCTTTCCTGTTTTTTTCTACCGATATAAAGAGAACGGGCAGTTGTATATCACGTGCCAGCTTATCGTTGATGCCTGTTATCTCAGGGTATACATTAACTATTGCTTGTGTAGAGAAATCTTTGTGCAGGGTAAATGGTTGCCTGGGTGTGTTAATCTCTTCTTCCCATTTCTTTGTTCCGTCAATGCACATCTTTCCACCAAAGCCCAGTTTACTGCAACTATGGTCCAGCACATCCATAGGCCCCTGGCTGAAGTAAATATCTGATGCCGCATCCAGGTTGTTGAACACATATTGCGCCAGTGTCTTGTAATCATTGATGTTCACATTGCCATCTGTTATCACTAATATTTTGTTAAACATCATCTGCCCGGCGCCCCACATGGCATTCATTACTTTCTGCCCCTGTCCCGCGTACTCTTTATGTATTGATGTTATTACCAGGTTGTGAAATACCCCCTCAACCGGCATGTTCATATCCACTATTTCGGGCACCATCGTCATTTTGATGGGTGCGAGGAAGATGCGCTCAGTAGCCTTGCCCAGCCAGGCATCTTCCTGTGGCGGTATACCTACTATCGTGGCCGGGTATACCGGGTTCTTCTTGTGTGTAATAGCTGTGACATGGAAACGGGGATAAAAATCGGGCAATGAGTAATAGCCGGTATGATCGCCGAACGGTCCCTCCCATATCAACTCTTCATTCGGGTCTACATATCCTTCTATAATAAAATCTGCATCAGCAGGCACTTCCAGTTCAGGCTGTGTTATACATTTCACCAGTTCCACCCGCTTTTTGCGCAGGAAACCTGCCAGCATATATTCATCCACATTCTCGGGCAGTGGTGCAGTGGCAGAATAGGTATAAACAGGGTCGCCGCCTATGGCCACCGCTACAGGCATCAGCCTACCCAGCTTTTTATATTCGTTGAAGTGCTTAGCAGATACTTTGTGTTTGTGCCAGTGCATACCCGTCATAGTCGGTGTAAATACCTGCATGCGGTACATGCCTATATTACGTATGCCATTGTTCGGGTCTTTGGTATGGATAGATGGCAGTGTAATGAAACGCCCGCCATCTTTGGGCCAGCATTTAAGTATGGGCAATTTAGATAAATCAGGGTTTGTCATCACTACTTCCTGGCAGGTGCCACGTCCACTTACTACTTTAGGCATCCACGATGCGAACTTGCTCAGTTGCGGCAGCATAGCCAGCTTATCCAGCAGTCCGTTTTTGGGGCCGGTCATCATTTTGAACAGGTTCTCTATCTCTCCTGCTATTTCATCCAGGTGGTTTACACCCAGGGCGATGCACATACGCTTTTCGCTGCCCATACTGTTGATGAGCAAGGGGAAATCAGTACCTGTATTCTCAAATAATAATGCCTTGTTCCTGTCGGGTGTTTTTGATACCCTGTCTGCTATCTCGGCAATCTCCAGCACAGGGTCAACATAAGTGCTGATGCGCACCAATTCACCTTCTGCTTCCAGCTTGTCTATAAACGCCTGTAATGATTTGTATGCCATGATTCTTTATCTACAGGGTGTAAAGTTAGCACAGTATCAGCTAATGAATACAAATAGGCACATAGGGTATATTAATAGTAATTTTGCGGGCATATTCATGTGTACGAAAAACAGCCATATTAAAAAACTATTGATTGCATCAGCTATTGTACTGACCTGTATTGTCGTGGGTAGATTTATCTGGTCTGCTACGGCGGTGTTGCATGAAAACACGGCCAATAAACATTGGCAGAATAAACGGTACTTATCAAGAAAAAATAACCTCCAGAATATATCGGGAGTAGACTCTTGCGTGCGCCTGCTGCAAACCGGCGACCTGCTGGTGAGGCGCGGCGATGACATGACCAGCTATATGTTGTCGCAACTCAACATGAAGGACAAAACCTACTCGCACTGCGGCATTGTAGTGATAGAAAACGGTTATCCGTATGTGTACCACAGCATAGGCGGTGAGGATAACCCGGACGAAATACTCAGGCGTGACTCCGCACATACCTGGTGCTCTCCTGCCAACAATCATGCCTTTGCGGCTTACAGGTACAATATGGCAGACAGTATGAAAGAAAGACTGGCTTCAGTCGTGCAAGGCTATTACAGTGAGGGCCGCATGTTTGATATGGCTTTTGACATATCCACAGACGACAGGTTGTATTGCTCTGAAATGATATATAAGGCCCTGAAAAAAGCTACGGGCGTAGATGATTATATACAGTTATCCAACAATTACGGACGCAGTTTTGTCGGGGTGGATGATTTGTATCTTATGAACCATACAGAACCCGTTTGCCGGATTAGATTTAAGTAATACCTTTGTTAACAGCAAAATAATAACATGATGTACAGGAAATTGACAATGTTTTTTGTGGCTATACTTATGATTGGTATGGCAGCGTGTAATAAAAACAACCCCGAAGCTGTGGCTAAACAGTTTCTGAATGGTTTTTACCACATGGAATATGAAAAAGCCAGGCAAGTCTCTACAGAACAAACGATACAATTGGTTAACCTGATGGAGCAATTTGCTATCCAATATCCTGACTCTGTAAAACAAAATGCAAAAAAGAAGAAGATAGAACTGGTTGAGGTAAAAGAAGAAGGCGATAACGCCGTAGCTATATACACCATTTCAGATGAACCGGGTGTACAGCAGAAACTAAAGCTTGTGAAGCAAAACGGGAAATGGCTGGTTAGCCATTCAAAACAAGACGATATTGACGATGCGGAAGAGGAGCCAATGGACGAGGCAGAACCTGAGGTTGCCACACCTGCTACCGATTCTGTAGCTGCATAGTGAAAATTATTATTACCGGTACGGGGTTGCAATAGCAACCCCGTATTTTTTTACTTATGCTGTGGCACCAAAGAACATATAACAAAGTATGATCGAAGTAATAATTCCAACCAGGTCGGCCAGCAACATATAACCGATGGTATAACGCGTATTCTTTACAGCCACAGCGCCAAAGTACACTGCTATAACATAAAAAGTAGTATCAGAAGAGCCTTGCATAATGCTGGATAACCTGCCGGCGAAAGAGTCGGGGCCAAAAGTATTCATAGTGTCCACCATCATACCACGGGCGCCACTGCCGCTCAACGGGCGTATCAGTGCTGTAGGTAGCGCATCAACAAATGACGTATCCATTCCCGTAGCTACAAACAGGGTTTTCATACCATTAATCACTATATCAAAGGCGCCGCTGGTACGCAACAGGCTGATGGCCACTAACATACCTACCAGGTAAGGAATAATCTTTATAGCTGTTTCAAAGCCACCTTTTGCACCACTTACAAAAGCATCGAATATATCAATCTTTTTGTACACAGCCCCCAGTATTATGGCAATAAAAATAAACAGTATCAATCCATTGCTCAGTACACCTGAGAAACTCTGCACACCATCTAGCGTAAGCGATGTGACATACACCACCAACAAAGCGATAATCGATGACAATCCCAGTATCCATGTCAATATCACCGGCTGAAATAGATTAATCTTTTGTTTAAACGACACCATTATCATCGCAGCCATGGTAGCCATGAATGTGGCTATCATACAAGGTATAAAGATATCTGTAGGATTGGCCGCGCCCATAGATGAGCGTATAGCAATAATGCTGACAGGTATTAAGGTAAGTCCTGATGCATGGAGGCATAGAAACATAATCTGCGCATTGGAAGCTTTATTTTTATCAGGGTTTATCTCCTGCAGGCTTTCCATTGCTTTCAATCCAAACGGGGTGGCAGCATTATCAAGGCCAAGCAGGTTGGCCGAAAAGTTCATCATCATGTGCCCGAAAGCAGGATGGCCTTTTGGCACTTCAGGAAACAGCCGTGAAAAGAACGGGCCAATAATCCGCGACAACAGGTTGATACCTCCCGCACGCTCGGCTATACCCATCAGCCCCATAAACAGCGCCATAATACCTATCAGCCCGATACATATATTTACCGCTACTTTACATGTTTCAATGATGCCGTCGTTGTGCTTATGCAATGATTTACTTACATCCCCGTAAGACATAATACTTATACCCGGATATGTGGCTACAGAAGCCTGTGTTGCTGCACTTGTCCTGTTGTCGGTTATTAAAACAGAGGGGGTATGCGCACTATCGGCAACTGTATAGCCGAATGCCTGTATGTGTTTTTCAAAACCTTCTCTTGAGCTGAATGTTTTTGTATCAGGCACACCGGCAGCAATATAATATGTTGTCGCATACTCGTCAGACGACTTGCCGGTCACCATCCTGCTGAACACTTCCTTATCATTATTGAAAGTGAACTTGAAGCCGGCCATTACAATAGCGACAATAATAAATGCAGCCCAGATTTTGCTTAATGCCATACTGAACGGATTAAGTTTTGAAGGTAAAAAACTTAACCATTAAAAGGAATTTTTACCCGTTGCTTCAGGTAGTTTGTTTATTGATAACCTGCGGTATATCCGGTGCTTCGTAGGTTTCCATTTTATCCAACAACTCCGGCAATGAGTCACCAAACATAAGTATACTACGTGCGCACTCGCCCAGGAAACCCTCCTGTACCATAGTACTGTTCAGCGCTTTCAGCGCATCATAATATCCGTTTACATTCAGCAAACCTATAGGCTTTGTATGCATGCCTAATTGTCCCCAGGTAAGCATTTCAAACATTTCGTCCATAGTGCCCCAGCCACCGGGCAATACCAGTATAGCATCGCATTGTTCATACATTACCAGCTTCCGTTGATGCATGGTACTCACTACTATCAACTCCGTCAGGCCCTCATGTACTACTTCTTTGTTTTGCAGGAAGTCCGGTATCACTCCTGTGATTTGGCCGTTGTTGTTCAACACACCATCTGCTACCGCACCCATCAGTCCTATTTTAGCACCTCCGTATATTACGTGCAGTCCCCTTTCTGCCAGCATGCTGCCGGTTTCATACGCCTGCTCACGGTACAGTTCGTTGTAACCATCTCCGGAACCACAATATACAGCGATGTTTTTCATACGTGTTGATGCATTGGTATTCTTCAAAGTTAAGGGTAAATCAAGCAACTAATTTTTAAAAATAATGATAAAACTACAATTGCGCCTGATATACATAAAACAGCCCGGATGTACCGGGCTGTTGAAGATTATTTGTATTGATTAGTTTATTGCACTACCAGCTTTCTCATCAGTTTCACTCCTTCAGCCTGCAATTCTACAAAATACACACCTGAAGGCTGGCCTGTCATATCCAACTCCTGGTAGA
>CALEZD010000100.1 GCA_937928385.1 uncultured Bacteroidota bacterium | reverse complement strand
AGTAAAAAATAACTTCTTCATAGCACCATTTTTATGATGGATATGAAAGTTATTAAAAAAATACGGATAATTAAGCTGCTTTGCGGGGATTACCTAACTGCTTCAGCATCAATGCGTGTTGCTTCAGCGCTGTGCGGAAAGTAGGCTGTACGTTGTAGGGAACATTGTATTCCGCGGCTACTTGTGCCACTATCTTAGATAATTTGGGATAATGCACATGGCATATCTGCGGAAACAGGTGGTGTTCTATCTGGAAGTTGAGTCCGCCAATATACCAGGACAGCAGTTTGTTGTTCGGCGCAAAATTGGCAGTGTTCAGCAACTGGTGAACCGCCCAACTGCTTTCCATTTTATTGCTTTCGCCGGGTTTTGGATATTCTGATGTTTCCATAACGTGCGCCAGTTGGAAGATGCAAGCCAGCAGCAACCCGCCTACCATGTGCATAGCGGCAAAGCCCAGCACTACATGATACCATTCCACCCCTGCAAAAAACAGTGGCAGTACCAGTGCGTAGCCAAAGTATAAGAGCTTGTATGCGGAGAGTTCTATCAACGCTTTAGTAAGTGTGATTTTTTCTTTTTTCAGCATGCCGTTTTTGCCATATTTCAGCAGGCATTTATAATCTTTCACCGTTACCCAGTATATGTTCATGATGCCGTACAGCAACCATGCGTACAAGTGCTGGTATTTGTGCATACCTATGTGTTTGGCGTTGGGCGACATGCGCAGCAGTATGCCGGCATCTATATCTTCGTCCAGGCCGTCGAGGTTGGTATATGTATGGTGCAGTACGTTGTGCTGTATGCGCCAGTTACGGTCGTAGCCGCCCAGCAGGTTGAGCAACCAGCCCAGGGCCCGGTTTACGAATTCATTTTTAGAATAGGCACCGTGGTTGGAATCGTGCATTACTGAACTGCCTATGCCGGCTATACCTACACCCATCAGCATCCAGAGGCCGTAAAAGAAAACGAGGTTCACGGATGCCACACCGCTTACTATCAAAGCAAAGGGGACAAAATACATAGCCAGCATGGCTATGGTTTTTACCACCATCGTGGGGTTGTGCAGCTTTGAAATATTGTTTTTGCTGAAGTACTCTTCCACCCTTGCCTTTACCGCGTCATGAAAATTGTCAGTTCCTTTTGGGGCGAACTTTACCAGGCTTAATTTATTCTCACTCATAAAATTATAACCACACTTTGGTCATAGAAGCATGCAAGTTAGGAAAAAATTCAATATAAACCCCTTCCATTAACATCTGTATTATCATAAGGTTAAGTTATTGTTGCCCGGAACTATTGCCGGTAGTAAGGGCTTAGATTTGGGTACAAGCAAATGTGAGTTATGAGTGTTTTATCCAAATTGTTTACGCCCGCCGGTAAGAAGTTTTATGAGTTGTTTGAGCAGGTAGCAGGTAACCTTAATGACATGGCAGGGTTGTTTTCGCAACATCTGCGTGTGGATGACAGGAAAACAAGAAAGCCACTACTGGATAAAATAGAAATGCTGGAGCATAAAAATGATGAAGTAACCCATAAGCTATTTGTAGAACTCGGCAGGAATTTTATCACACCATTTGACCGTGAAGATATACACTTTATCTCCTCATCGCTGGACGATATAGCTGACTATATGTGGGGGACTGCAAAACAGGTTTATTATTTCGATATCAACCTGCAAAATGCGGTATCGGGCGAGGTAGCAGGCAGGCTCGTAAATTTTATGCAACTGCTGGGCGAAACTATACAGGGCCTGAGCGACCGCAAGGGCTTGCATAGCCAGGTAGCAATACTTGAACAGATGCGCGAACTGACCGGAACATCTGATACGATTATTACCAAAGCCATTACCGGCCTTTTTGACAATGAGACAAGTACAGTGGACATGATAAAATTGTCTGACCACTATAACATGCTGCTGAAACTGAACAATAAATGCGGCGATGTTATCAATGTATTGGAAGCGATGATTATTAAATACGCTTAGGCTATCCCCTGCGTTCTCCCAATACGGGCCAGGGTTTTACAAGTTTCTGCTTCTTCAACCCAAAACCTTCTACAGCGTATTTCTGTATATGCGCCATTGCCTCGTCTATCGAGTCAGTAAAGAGGAACAGCTTCGCATCTTCCGTACCGATAGTTCCTTCCTGTATCATGAGCTTTACATGCTCATCAATATACTTGTAATAATCTTTGCCCATGAGTACGATGGGGAAACGCTCCATCTTGTTAGTCTGGATGAGGGTGAGGGCTTCAAAAAACTCGTCTAAAGTACCGAAGCCACCTGGCAGTACTATGAATGCATAAGAGTATTTTGACAACAGGACTTTACGCACGAAGAAGAGGTCCATTTCTACCCAGATATCCAGGTGATCGTTGGGCATCTGTTCGTGCGGCAGAATGATGTTGCATCCTACAGAGCGCCCGCCTGCTTCTTTAGCGCCACGGTTGGCGGCTTCCATTATGCCGGGGCCTCCACCCGTCATCACATTAAAACCTAAGCCCACAACCCGCCTGCCAATTTCCATCGCCTGCTGGTAATAAGGATGTTTTTCATCGAAACGTGCGGAACCAAACACAGTGACAGATGGCCCGATAAAATGCAGTTTTCTGGCCCCGCGTATGAACTCGCGCATTACCTTGACAATGAACAAGAATTCTGCCCACCTGGAGTGCGGCCCTTCGAGAAAGAATCTTTCCTGCTTGGAAACAGGGTTGTTTACATTTTTGGGTTTGCTGTTCGTTCCGTTGTCATTCATTCGCCTGCCTTATTGGTTACTTATACTGCTAATATACGAATATCCCGCCGCTTACCACTGTACCGTCAGGTAATCGGCATAGCCGGTAGTACCTGCCAGCACTATGTAGCCTATTTGCTGCCCGCCCAGGTACTTGGCGGGTATTTCAAATACTTTCACACCATTGATGTATCCTGTCCAGTAATTTCCCACCTGTTCAAATTCTACATCATTCCATCCGTTGCGGTAGATGGCTTCGCTTGCCTGCCAGTCCATGATGGTTTGTACGCCTTCGTTAGCAGAGCCTTCTTTGTACAAGGCAAAATATCCGTCATTATCTATAAAGAATGAATAACCATAGTCATTATCAGATACCCCGAAGCAAAGCCCCATAGCATAGTCGGACCTGATGCGTGTCTGTACCAGGAAGTTGCGGTGCAGCTTAGCGCCTGTGTTGATGGCTACAGTATTAGTACCATCGTTGGGCGGCATATAGGTATATTTCAGCCAACTGTTTACCAGGGTTACATAAGCAGCGTTGTCAGGGTCGCTGAACGTCCAGTTATTGATGTTGCTATTGAAATCATCATCAAAGATATAATTGTACTGCACCCCGGGTGGTTCTGCCGGCGGCTCTACCGTGTAGTACTCTTTCTTTACGCAAGAGCTGATGAAAAGAGTGCTCACTGCCAGTGCTGCTATGATGAATCTTGTGCGCATTGTCTGAATCTTTAGTATGCTAAAAGTAAAACAACAAATATGCCACTCAAACAGGTATAGCCATCGTGCCACGCCTATTTAACAAATCTTATAGCTTTGCTGTATGGCAAAAGAATACAACGCGCAGTACTGGAAAGACAAGCTAAACCTTGAAAGCCACGTAGAAGGCGGCTCTTTCAGGGAAATATACAGGGCTGAACATATACTGCCCAAAGAAGTGTTAAAACCCGGGCACAAGGGAAACAGACCTGTTTCAACCAGTATTTACTTCCTGCTGGAATACGGACAGTTCTCCGCATTTCATCGTATTGCCTCAGACGAATTGTGGCATTTTTATGATGGCACCGCATTGTGTATTTACGAAATACAAACAGATGGGAAATTGGTGAGACATTTGCTGGGTAAAGATTTTGATAAAGGCGAAAGGCCACAAGTGGTAATAAAGGCGGGTAGTTGGTTCGGCTCAAGGGTAGAAGAGGAGGGCGGGTACACATTATGTGGATGTACGGTAGCACCGGGTTTCGATTTTGCAGATTTTGAACTGGCAAACAGGGAACAACTATCGCAGCAATATCCTGAGCACACTGCAATTATCAATGAATTAACATAGCTGTTGAACCTTGGGCCTGTTTCCTGTGTTATAATAACTGTAACCAAAAAACAGAAACAATGGACAAGTTAGAAATCAAAGGAAAATGGAATGAACTGAAAGGCAAAGCCAAACAAGAGTATGCAGACCTGACCGACGACGACCTGGCTTATGAAGAAGGTAAGGAAGATGAACTGGTAGGTAGGTTGCAGCAGAAGCTGGGTAAGACCAGGGATGAAGTTGTGGACTGGATTAACTCGTTGGGGTAATGGATACGGCAGATTTTCATAAGAGATGGCCGGAACTGAAGAAGAACGTGAAAACAGAATACCCGGATATAGAAGACAGAGATCTGGAGTATGAGTTTGGCAAAGAGCTGGAATTGCTGAAACGCTTACAGGAAAAGACCGGTAAGACAAAGGAAGAAATTTTCAAATGGCTGCACATTATGGGGTAGGGGGATAGGCGTTATCCCCCTGCGCCTTTAAACTGGTGATGACTTTCCCTAAATAATACATTGAATGTAGTGAGTGAGCCATATATGCCGGTAATGTACTGTTGCAGGTCAACCTTCTCTTCGTCGGTCAATACTTTGTGGGCGTTTATTTTCTGCTCTATCAGGCGCAGCTTGTCGCGCACCATCACTATTTTATGAAAGAAGGTTTCGATGGGCATTTCTTTGGCCTGCATCGATTCTTCGGCGGGCTTTAGTATCAGCATACCGTTGTTCCATTTGTTGGCCATGGGCACCAGTTGCATTTCATGCAGGCGGCGTTCTAGTATATTGTCCAGTGCCTGCTCTATATCAGCTAAAGTAATTCCGCCTGCTGTGGCAGTACCTCCCTCTACTGCTTCAATTACCTTCAGGTCAAATTCTTTATTGATGCTCTTTGTACCGCTCTGCGATTTGAACCAGATGATGTACAATTCGCTGGATACATCTACAATCACACCTTTGCCAAAATGCGGGTGTTCCACCCGGGAGCCTATGCCTAATGTTGTTTCCATAATTCGAATTTAGGGGAAAACCAGATGTACACAATAATCATTTTGTATTTTTAGTTATATGATAGATTGTTCGTTATTATGAAAGGGTTTTTGATTATTGCCGGCATATTTGTGGTGATGGCAGTAAGCTACGCTGTTCTGACAGGCATCAGTAACGGGCGGGCTATACTGGGACATACCGAAACAGTGAAGGGGCGTGTTGTAAGTATATACCCCGGCCCGAGTTATGATGTGGGCTTTATACTGGAGGGTGACGGGCATATTTACTATATCAACAGGGGTTTGCAATATCATTTCAAATTGAAAGAATTAAGAGGCGCATATATGGGCAAGGAGCTTGAAATATCTTACGTAAGTTTTTTTGACAGTAAGGGAGGGCATATCAATCGCATCAGGTTTGGTGATTCAATAGTGTATAATGAGCTAAGGTAATCAGTAATTTCTTTCTTTCGTTTCCGTCAGCAGGCGCATGGTGTTTTCAATTGCAGTATCAGACTGCCAGCTACCATGGCCGGGAATCACCATATCAAAACCTGTTTTCTTAAACCGGTTTTTCATCTTAGCAAGGCTCTGTGGCCAGGCGGCTACGTCCGCATCTGCTATATTACCAATGTCTGTACTGAAACCGCTCTTAATAAAACATCCGCCATACAGGAATTTCTTTGAGGGTATATACAATACAATATTATCAATGGTATGCCCGGCGCCGGGGTAATAGGCCACCACTTCAATATTGCCGCAACGGAATGTGGTATCATTCCCGTAAAAAATATTATTTGGTCGGGGGTAATCCCTTTTTACCGCTTCCTGCGCAGTGAGGTAGTGGCTGTAGGTGGGTATGCCGTGCCGGTGCATAGTGCCAATGCTGCCTATCCTGTCGGCATGTGCGTGTGTGATGACTGATAAAGTGATTTTTTTGTGCAGGCTGTCTGATACCCAACTTATCAACTGCTCCGCCTGTGCACTATCCCAGGGTGTATCGAAGAGTATGGCTTCATTGCCCGAAACCAGTACTACCGCATTGGCATCAACATTTTTGTAATTACCCGCATCGCCATAGGATGTATAGATATATACATTGCTGTCCACCTTAGTGGTTTTGATGGAGTATTGGGCATGTAATATCAAAGGCGATACCAGCACAGCTAACGATAGGATAATGGTTGTAATTCTTTTCATCATGGCACAGCTATCTCCTCCACCAAATCTTTTTCCACGCGCAGGTTTTCGATGATGTTTTTCTGGCGCTCGGGGGTGTTTTTGCCCATGTAGTAGCTCAGCAGTTCTTTTATATCATCTTTGCCCAAGAGAACGGGGTCTTTGCGCATATCATCGCCTATAAACTGTGCAAACTCTTCGGGGCTGATTTCACCCAGGCCCTTGAAGCGTGTTATCTCCGGCTTGGTGCCCAGCTCCGCTATAGCATTGCGGCGTTCTTCGTCGCTGTAGCAGTAGATAGTCTTCTGTTTGTTGCGTACGCGAAACAGCGGTGTCTGTAATATGTACACATGGCCGCCCTTCACCAGGTCGGGGAAGAACTGGAGGAAGAAAGTCATAATAAGCAGGCGGATGTGCATACCATCCACGTCGGCATCGGTAGCTATGATGATGTTATTGTACCGCAGCCCTTCCATACCTTCTTCAATATTCAGCGCGTGTTGCAGCAGGTTGAATTCTTCATTCTCATACACCACCTTCTTGGTCAACCCAAAACAGTTGAGCGGCTTACCGCGGAGGCTGAATACCGCTTGTGATTCTACATTGCGGCTCTTGGTGATACTACCACTGGCAGAATCGCCCTCGGTAATGAATATGGTGCTTTCTTTTTGCTTTGCGATATATTCTTCTTTGTTCTTTGCAGGCGGCTCTGCATTGAAATGTATGCGGCAGTCGCGCAGCTTTTTATTGTGCAGGTTGGCTTTTTTGGCGCGCTCGTTGGCCAGCTTGCGTATGCCCGACAGTTCTTTACGCTCGCGCTCGCTCTGTTCAATGCGTTTTTTCAGCGCATCGGCGGTAGCGGGATTTTTGTGCAGGTAGTTATCAAGCTCTTTCGAGAAGAAGTCCAGCACAAAGGACTTCATAGAAGGCCCGCCCTCTGATACGTATTGAGAACCCAGCTTGGTTTTGGTCTGCGATTCGAACACCGGCTCCTGTACGCGGACAGATACAGCTGCACTTATACTCTGGCGGATATCGGTAGCGTCGTAATCTTTTTTGTAGAAGTCACGAATGACTTTTACATAAGCCTCGCGGAAGGCTGCCTGGTGCGTACCGCCCTGTGTGGTATGTTGCCCGTTGACGAAGGAATAAATATCCTCGCCGTAGTCGTTGGTATGCGTTATGGCCACTTCTATATCCTCACCTTTCAGGTGGATGATGGGGTAGCGGTTGGTTTCGGTATTGGTCTTATTCTCCAGCAGGTCGAGCAGGCCGTTTTTAGACACATACACCCGGTTGTTGAACTTGATTTGCAACCCGGCATTCAGGTAGCAATAGTTCCAGAGCTGGTTTTCAATGTATTCATTCAGGAAGTGGTAGTGTTTAAAAACTGTATCATCGGGGATGAAGGTAACCAGCGTACCATTGGGTTCATCTGTTTTCTGCTCTTTATGTTCTTTGGTGAGTATACCTTTTTCAAATTCCGCTTCCTTCATCTTTCCATCGCGGAAGGCAGCTACTTTGAAGTAGTTGCTCAATGCGTTCACGGCTTTGGTACCTACACCGTTCAGCCCTACCGACTTTTGGAACGCCTTGCTGTCGTATTTGGCACCCGTGTTTATCTTGCTCACCACGTCCACCACCTTGCCTAAGGGAATGCCCCGGCCATAGTCGCGTATGGTCACCACTCCTTTGTCAATATTTATCTCCACGCGCTTGCCGAAGCCCATGGTATATTCATCTATACAGTTGTCTATCACCTCTTTCAGCAGTATATATATACCATCGTCGGGGCTGCTGCCGTCGCCCAACTTGCCTATGTACATACCCGGCCGCAGGCGGATGTGCTCGCGCCAGTCGAGGGATTTGATACTGTCTTCCGTATATAGATTGTTATTCTCTGCCATAGTCTACGCCAAAAGTAAAGAGTAAAAAAATGAAATGAAAAGATGATTTTTTGTTAAGTAATGGTGTTTTTGGGCTAGCTGCGGGTTAATAAGTGTGCATTTTAAGTGGTTGATAAACAGTTGGTTGTAGTTTATTTTGTTAACTTTTGTTAACCAAATACGTATAGTGCCAAGGGTTAACAATTTGCACCCCGCCTTCTTCGGGGCAAGTGACAAAGCCCCGTGGGTGGCGGGGTGGTAAGGTGGTGTTTCGTTGTTATGTAAGTTTCGGGTATCCGGTATTTGATTATTTTTAAGGTATGGGCTCATGGTGAGGTAGTGTTTTTATTAGTATCCCGCACTAGCGGGACTTTCGTAAATTTATTCAAATTAACTACAGCAAAAATACGTACTAAATGTTATTTTAGCAAATTTAAATATGACTCAGAAGTCATGAAACTTGATGTCAGGGTGATGTAACCGGAGTTGTACTCGATTTGCTAATTCTGAATAGTATTAAAGTTTAAGGGCATCATGTATTATTATTTGTATTATTGGTTGTATTGGTTTGCAAAGAATGTTGGAACTGTTGATGCTGCCTGGACAGCATTATTATTAATTACGGTTTTGGTTTACTTTAATATAGCTACTATATTGTTTTGGCTGGTAGATATAAATGACATAGTCTTTGTAGACCCCAGAATAATAGGAATAGCAACCGGTGTATTAATTGGAATTATTAATTATAGAATATTTCTAAGAAATGATGCCTGGCAGAATATTATTAATGAATTAGATAAAGCCAGTAAAAGGTCTAAAGTAATCAGCTCCATTGGTGTTGTATTGTATATAATAGCAACATGGTGTTTTGCTCATATTTAGTTTTTATCTCAGTTCGACGTAGTCGGGGACTACGCTGAACCTAGAGGAGGTAACTCCTGGCATCACAGGTGCATAATTGAAACGGCTTTAATACCTTTGCAAAGTATTTCGAAAACATGTACAGGAAGGATTTCTGCGAAATAAACCTGTTGAAAAACATGATAGCTACGAAAAAATCGTGGCCTAGTGTTATCATTAACACTACTACACAGAGGGAGTACCGGGATGGTATAGAAGGTACCCTTACCATTTTCAGCAATATCAGGGGACAAGCGTATTACGGTGCGGATAATCAAAAAGCAAGCATAGGCGAGGATACATACTTTATCAGCAACGAACATCAATTATACAGTATTGACATACGCCAACAGGCTGAAACTTTTAATATTCATTTTTCAACCGCTATGCTCAATGAGATGCTGCCAGTACTCACCCTGTGCACAGAAAGCCTCCTGGACAATGCAGGCACAGCCAGCGTACAGCCATATTATTTTTACAACAGGCAGTACTGGAAGGATAATTATTTCAGGAAAACAGTATCGTTATTACAATCAGGATATTTATCGGGCAGGCTGGATGGTTTGATGACTGAAGAAATACTGGCAGGTTTACTGCAACACATACTATCCGGGCAAAATGATTTCCTGAAAAAGATTGATACAATACCTGTTGTCAAAGCTGCCACCAGGGATGAAGTGTTGACACGATTATCAAGAGCTGTTGATTATATATACCAGCAATATCATACAGCAATATCATTAGATGAGCTGGCGAAGGTGGCGTGTATGTCTAAGTTTCATTTTTTGCGTATGTTCAAACAGGTACATGGGCAAACGCCTTACCAGTTTATAGCTGCAATAAGATTAGATAAAGCGAAACAGCTATTGTCAAATAGCGATTTGACTGTAACAGATATAGCCATATTGGTAGGGTATGAAGATATTGCAACTTTTTGCAGGGCATTTAAGCGCAAGCATAGTATATGGCCTATGTCATACAGGCTGGCCAGCCAATAAATAGCAATAATTGTCAACGCTTTATTTAGGGGCCGTGGTAATATTGCTGTAAAAATACAGATATGTTACAAGCAGGCCATTATACGCTACTCATAGTTATCCTCATCGCTATTGGTTGGGCGATGAACAAAGCTGCTATTAACGCAAGGTACACAGCCGAACGGCGAAACAGGTTTGTACTTGGTTATGCTGCTTTCGTGGCGTTATGGATAGGTTATGTTTCTGGATTGGCAGGTACGGGTTTCCTGGCAGATTTCAGCCTGCCGCCTAAGCTGGTATTATTCGTGGTATTGCCGGCCTTCGCTATCATCGCATGGTTCTTTACTGCAAAAAGATTCAAGGACATTATTGATGGTTTTCCCATTGCGTTTACGGTGTATTACCAATCATTCAGGATAGTGGTGGAGCTGCTGATACTGGGATTGTATAAAGAAGGACTGGGGCCTGAGTTGGTAAGTTTTGAGGGCAGGAATTTTGATATACTGGCTGGGCTGTCAGCACCCATTGTAGGCTACCTGGCATATAACAGGAAGGTGTTATCGCATAAAGTGGTGATAGTGTGGAACATCTGCTGCCTGCTGTTGCTGGCTAATATCGTGTTCATCTTCATCAGCCTGATAGTACGGCCGCTGCTATGGGGTTTTGACAGTATTCCTATCAGCCTTGATTTCCCAAGGTTGCCGTATGTATATATAGCCGCAGCCTTTATGCCTACGGCGGTGTTTATGCATCTGTTCTCCATCAGGAAATCGCTGAAGGCGATGCGGCAACCGGTTCAGAATAATTGAGTCAAACCCTGTGCCGTTAAGCATCCTTCAGCAGTATATATTGGGTAGATGTCGCATCATCAATAATTAACCCTTGCAGATAAGCCAACTTCAAAACCCGCACGAGATTTAATGAAGGGATCACCCTTTACCCAACCATAAGTTTTGCCACTTACGCTCACAAAAGGATATAGTATATTGGAAGCTTTCCATTTGACGTTAGCATTGATATACCCGGCAAATTTGGACTTTGAAGTAAAGAATGACTGCGATGCCGGTTGCATATCAGCTATAACATCAACCGTGGTTAATAATTTTTGTCCGAATGCTTCTACAGGATATTCGAACAGCATTATTTCAATACCCGGGAAATAGTTTTTATAATTCCTGTTAAAATGCGGTGCAAGAAATATATTGTATTCGGGTGTCTTTACTAAAAGGTCAATACCCATTGTGGCTCCAAAAGAAGTTGGAAAATACCTGAATGAAAAGTTGCCTTTGAGCGTATTGCCATCCTCATACCTTTTTAGCGTTATACTGCTCACTGTAAAGTTCATAGGGCTGATAAAGTTCAGCAAACTTAATGCCGCCTGCCTGCCAAGCCATGTTATCTGCTCATCTGTCAGGTCAGACGGCCTGATATACCTGTCGTAACCATTCCCATAAGGATTTAATCCCCTTGCTGAATAAGGTTCGCCAGGGTGATTCAGGTCGTAACACCATGCTAAGGGGTCAAAGCCGGTAAAATCCCGTATTGGTTGATTATTGCCTTCCTCCGCAATTATCTTGTTAATATCAGTTTCCGTGTCTTCTATTCCTGAACTTGCAATGTAACCAAAGACATTGAACAGGGATAAAATATAATGTGTAGAATATGGCAAATCCTGTTGGTAAAAGAAATTCTGTTGTTGCATTCTTTGAACACCATATACCTGGGACTCCATACCCGCTGTAGCAAGCCTTACAAAAGTAGGGTTGTCGTTGTTTTTCATTAATACCAGGTTGGTGTCTAATACCATGCCAACTGAGACAAGGTTGCCGCTGATATCAAAATCGCCTTTGCTAAAGCCGAGCGGGTTGAAACTGTTGGTATAGTTAGTGACCATCACACTTCTATGAAATTCTTCGTGAGCCCAACCTAATGTATAAGGTATTTTAGGGCCTATGGTAAGATCAACAACCCCGGATATAACATTATGAGTAAGTTTTTGTAAAACGGGCTTCTTTTTAAATACCGGTATATTTTTTATGCCCCAGTTTATTGATTGCGTAATGCCTGTGTATATCTGCGTGGACTGTTGCATGCTTTTATACCGCATACCTGTAAAAAGGCTGCTTTTTGCGCCCGGGTCAGCAATACTGCTATTGACTGTCTTTCCTGCATAAGTAGCAAATGGAAAGTCAAGAAAAGAGTATTCAAGTACAAGCGGTATGGGTTGTTTAGTGTTCTTAGTTAATGAATCAGGTGTGGCATAGCTTTGGCATACCGCTAATAATGCAATTGAGAAAAGTATTTGCCTTTTCATCTTTTTTGTTTTTTAGTAAACACTTGTTTTTCAAAAACAAACATCAATATTTATAGCTGTTTGTCATAGAGAGAAGTAGCCAACGGCAAGTTTGGGGAGCGAACGGTTAGTGACCGGATATTATGTTTCTTATGGCCCCGGCCTCTTCTATATGTATGTAGTAGCGGCGTTTATGCATGCGTTTCCCACCAGAAAATCGCTGAAGGCGATGCTAGGTGGGTAGCGGGTGTTATGCTGCCAGGTCGTCGACAGATGCGCCGGGCGCATTGCTTTTTACAGACGCAATACCATTATCCCTGCCTTGTGCGCTTTCGTACATCTGGCTGGTGCCTATAACCTGCCCGTTGGCTGCTTTGAGGTTAAAATAGAATTTTTCGTTTTTCGAATCCAGTCTTTCATAGCGGCCATCGTCAGGCGCATTCTTTTTTACAGATTCGATGCCGTTGTCGCAACTGCTGCGTGAGGTGTAGCCTTCGCTGGTGAGTATTACTTGTCCATTCTCAGCTTTCAGGTTGAACTGAAATTCTCCATTTGTCCGTTTTGAAATAACAAATACCCCCATTTCCTTGTGTTTTTTGTGTATACGAATGTAACCAAAATTGAGGACTTGTGGGGTCTATAATTGTTGAAAAATACAGTTATTAATTACTATTAGTCAGAAACTGGCGGGAGTGGGATATTATTGTTAAATTCATGTATCTATATCGCGAAGCTACCTCATGAACAAGTTGTCCGGCATACTATTCTTTATGTTATTTGTCAACACGTTGCATGCACAGCCTGATACGGTACGGAATGATGAGATACAGGCCCTTACCGATGGATTTAAGCAGTCTTCCATTTCTTTTTATCAACGCGCAAACGGATTTTCAACTATCAACGACAGTGCCAAAGCCGGTAGCTATATGCTAAAAGTGGATCCATATTATTTACTGTGGGAATGGCGGAATACTGAAATGCCGGATAGTTTCCTGTCAAAATTGAACTTATCTGAAGGTGTAGTGGAAGAGATGATACGAAAGTATGACAGTGCAAGAGTTGCGCAGAAGGCCGAATGCTATACTGAGTTTGAAAGGATGGCTATTGAAGACCAGGCAATAAGAAAGAGGCTTACCAGGTGCGCCGACACATTTACCTGTAGAAAAATACGCCAACTGATGATACATACGGATACCATGCACGCCACGTACCTGTACGGTTTTGTGAAAGAATATGGGTGGCCATCACTTGCACAGGGTTCGATGTATGCAACAACATTGGCTATTCATGACCACAGTAACCATTCCTTTTATATGCCCTTCATGAAGCAGGCAGTAAAAGACGGGCAAGTTGATATGAATGCATTGATGCTGATTAACCATTATATAAAGAGCAGTGTGTCGCACCAACAAATGCTTGACGATATAAGGACCAAGCCGAATATACGTTTTAACATCAGCGAACTGCTGAGGGAATCAATGCCCAAAGCCCTGCCGCGGATACAGAAGGCGTTTAATGATGCTTGCGACAAAAAATTTAAATACTACTATATTTTTGAAGCACCCCGGAACCAGATTTTTTCTGACTGGCATGATTTGCACCATAGTAAAGCCGGTATGCACATCATGGAAAAGTTTCAGAAAGAACTGCAGTTGTACTGCAAACAGAAAATTTTTGATCCACATGTGTGGTATCATGCCTGGATACCGGAAGACAAAACCGGCTTGTATATGGTAATTGTTTATGACTGATACGCAGGTTTATTTTAACGCGTTCAATACAGCCATCAACAATTTACCATCCAGGCGGTGCCTGTAGTTGGGATTAATGTGTTCAAATTGTATTTCACTTTTTTTATTGACAACAAACACAGAAGGGACGGGCAAGAAGCCTGGGTTTTTCCCGCATGAATATTTTTGCAACTGGTTTGTTTTCCATTTTGACTCAGGTGCTTTAAATGCTATTCCCATAGCTGTTGACAACTTCCCCTCGCTATCGGATAGCAGGGTGTATTTCAATTCTTTTTTGTCCACAGTCAGGTTGAGTTTGTCGGGCGCATCGGGGCTGATGGCTATTACCCGGTAGCCGGCAGCTATAATATCCTGTTCTATATCAGCAATATCAGAGAGGTGTGCATTGCAATAAGGGCACCAACCCCCACGGTAAAATATCAGCACGGTTGGTTGATCTTTCAGCAGGTCTGTAATGTTTACTTCCTTACTATCTGTATTAACAATGGTAATATCCGGTATTGTTTCTCCTATCAGTATGGGGGATATGTCTTCTGCACGCTCAGGCAGTTGCGCATCGGCATTGATACTGAATGTAAGCAGAACAATTAAAATGATACTATTCCATCTCATAATGCATTAAAGTTAGAGAAAACAGAGTTGCTTCCGATAGCGTCCTGGTTATTGTTTAAGCAGAAATGACAAAAGTCAGTTTTCGGGCGGAAACATGGGTTGTTATTATTACTGATAGTGTCGGCAGAAAAAAATAATCCGCTACAGGCAATTAATTCGTTAAAAAAAGACCTTTTTGTCTCCTATATGACTTACGTCATATTTTATGTTAGCATCCTGTACGACTTTTGTTTTATCGATATGGATAAAAGTATATATCCATATTAAACAAAAAGCATAAATAATTTGTTTAATTTTATAGAGAGTTAAATAAAAAAATAATAAATATGAATACCAAGCACATCTTAACAGCAACTATCTTATTTGCGACCTCATTTTTAGTGTACAGCTGCGGCGGCGATGCCGACAAAAAGGAAGAAACAACCGACGCGCCCGCCTCGATGGTAGAAGAAGCACCTGCAGTGAGCGACAAAGGCATTGGTAAGTTCCAGAATGTAGAATTGACCAACCCGCTGGACCAGGGTATGTTAGCCACAGGAAAAAATGTATATGATGTAAAATGCGCCGCCTGCCACAAACTGACCGGCGAGAAGATGGTAGGACCGGGATGGGAAGACGTGACAGAACGCCGTACGCCGGAGTGGATCATGAATTTCGTAACCAATGTAGATGAGATGCTGGAAAAAGACCCGGAATCTCAGGCTATGCTGGAAATATGTATGGTGCGCATGCCCAATCAAAACCTGTCTGATGAGGAAGCACGCGGAGTGCTGGAATTCATGAGGCAGAACGATATGCAATAGCAATAAGTTTAAACTCCAAATAACAAATCTCTCTTTTATGAAAAAGCTCCTAATGTACACGGTGTTCGGTTTGGGCACGTTTACGATACTGCAGGGTTGCAAAATGAAAAACGCCGGATCGGTGGTGACAGGCAATGCAGCCACTAAGGCATATGTTGCCCCCGGGCAGTACGATGAATTTTACAATTTTGTATCCGGTGGCTTCAACGGACAAGTATCTGTTTATGGCCTGCCCTCCGGCAGGTTGTTGAAGATTATCCCAGTATTTTCAGTATTCCCGGAAAACGGCTATGGTTACAGCGAAGAAAGTAAACCAATGCTGAACACTACCGCCGGGCAGGTGCCCTGGGACGACCAGCACCACCTGACCATATCGCTGACGAATGGCGAGCAGGACGGACGCTGGTTGTTTGCCAACGCCAACAACACACCGCGTGTGGCCAGGATAGACCTGACTACGTTTAAAACAGTGGAAATACTGCAACTACCCAACAGTGCGGGTAACCACTCATCGCCTTACCTGACGGAAAACACAGAGTATGTGGTAGCCGGCACCAGGTTTGCCGTGCCACTGGGTGAGGGTGACGTGCCTATCAGTTCATTTAAAGAGAACTTTAAAAGCACTATCTCCTTTATCAGTGTAGATAAAGAACATGGGAATATGGACATCGCATTCCAGGTAGTGCTGCCCGGTATGGACCTTGACCTGAGCCGTGGCGGTAAAGGCCCGTCTCACGACTGGTTCTTCTTCTCTACCTATAATACAGAGCAGGCGCACACTCTGCTGGAAGTTTCAGCCTCTGAAAAAGATAAGGACTTTATAGTAGCGCTGAACTGGAAGAAAATAGAAGAGTATGTAAAATCGGGCAAAGGCAAAAAAGTAAATGCAGAATACGCCCACAACCACCTGAATGAAGAAACACAGCAGGCTGAGTCTAAAATAGAAAACGAAGTAATAGTGGTAGACCATAGTGAGTTGGCAGGTATGGTGTATATGATACCATGCCCTAAGTCACCACATGGCTGCGATGTTGACCCTACAGGGAAATATATAGTGGGCAGTGGTAAACTGGCAGCGTTGATACCTGTTTTCTCTTTTGACAAACTGACCAAGGCAATTGCCGCTAAGGACTTTGAAGGTGAATATCACGGCATACCTGTACTTAAATACGAATCGGTATTGCATGGTGAAGTAAAGAAACCCGGCCTGGGCCCATTGCACACAGAGTTTGACGGCAAAGGATTTGGTTATACATCTATGTTCCTGTCTTCTGAAATTGTAAAATGGAACATCGAAACGCTGGAAGTGGTAGACAGGGCGCCTACCTACTACTCAATAGGCCACTTGTGCATACCCGGCGGTGATACCAAAAAACCATGGGGTAAATATGTAATCGCTTATAACAAAATAACCAAAGACAGGTACCTGCCTACAGGCCCTGAACTGGCACAGTCTGCACAGATATATGATATAAGCGGCGATAAGATGGAGTTGATACTTGACTTCCCTACAGTAGGTGAGCCACACTACGCGCAAGGTATAGCCGCCAGCGTTATCAAAGACAAGAGCGTGAAAATCTATGACATCAACAAGAATAAGCACAAGTACGTGGCCATGGGTGAAAAGGAAGCCAAAGTGGTGCGTAGCGGCAACCGTGTAGATGTGTATATGACAGCTATACGCTCTCACCTGGCGCCTGATAATATTGAAGGTATATATGTAGGTGATGAAGTATACTTCCATGTGACTAACCTGGAGCAAGACTGGGATATTCCTCACGGGTTCGCCATCAAAAACAACCCGAACGGAGAATTGCTGATCATGCCGGGCGAGACTGCCACGTTGAAATTCGTTCCGCAGAAAGCAGGTATGTACCCGTTCTATTGCACGGACTTCTGCTCTGCCCTGCACCAGGAAATGCAAGGATACCTGAGGGTATCACCTAAAGGAAGTAATGTACCGTTGAGGTTTGGTATAGGGGAAACGGCCCCCGGAGTAGCTGTTAAATAATGAATAGTTGGATAATGGTAGTGCCCCGTTCAACGGGTACTACCATTATTTCTTAAACGAGGAAAGATGAAATTAACAACATTAGGCAAGGCGAGTATAGTAGTAGTAATTCTTTTCCTGGCGACCCTCTGGGCTTTCCCTATGTGGGATATACAACTGGGGGCCCCGCAATACCCTGATGGGCTGTCTATGCAGATATGGATAAACGATGTGGGGGGTGATGTGGAAATCATCAATGGACTGAACCACTATATCGGCATGAAAACCATACATAAAGAAGACTTTAAAGAATTTGTGTACCTGCCCATAACTATGATGTCGTTTATGGCGCTGGGATTGTTGGTATTGGTACTCAACCGGAAGCGATACTATTATATATGGACCGGCTTGTTTGTTGCGATAGGGTTAGTGTCTTTTTATGATTTTTATAGCTGGCTGTATAAATATGGCCACGAACTGGACCCCAGTGCACCCATAAAAGTGCCGGGCATGGCCTACCAGCCGCCATTGATAGGTTATAAGAAAATGCTGAACTTCGAAGCATTATCGCAGCCGCACATTGGAGGATGGTTTTATATAGCTGCAGGTGCCCTCATGGTGTTTGTATGTTTTTATGAATGGAAGAAATCTAAAGCCAAGACGAAATGACAAGGATACTTTTGATACTGTTCATGCCACTGGTTACTCTGCTGGCATCCTGCTCTAAGGGGTATAAACCCATAGACTATGGCAGCGATGGCTGCGTGCATTGTAAGATGACCATCATCGATGCACGTTATGGCGCTGAACTGGTAACAGACAAGGGTAAGGTGTATAAGTTTGACGATATACTCTGCCTGAAACAATATGTGACAGCAAATAGTGTAGATGAAGAACAGATACAAGTGTTTGTGGAAAAATACAATGAGCAACAGAATGATGTAACAGATGCAAGGCAGGCTACTTACATACAACACGAATACTTTGCCAGCCCTATGAACGGCAATTATGCTGCTTTTGTAAATACAGAGGAAGCTCAATCTTTTGCTGACAGCCTTCAGGCAGACATGTTATCCTGGAGTAATATTCAATAAATGTCTTTAATCGGTAAAAAAATATTATCCCTATTGGGCTTATTGATATTGACGGCAATGTCTTACGGCAGCACCATATATGTGAAGCCAGGGAAAGCTGCTATACAGGCAGCAATCAACAATGCTATAGCCGGAGATACAATAATAATACATGAGGGTGTATATAATGAGCATGATATTCATGTAAGTAAGAAATTATTTATTTCGGGGAAGGGTAATGTAATAATAGATGGCCAGCGGAAATCTGAGATATTTGTATTGTCGGCTAACGGGATAGTGTTGCAGGGATTAACTATACAAAACACGGGTATATCCAGCATGCAGGATATGGCGGCTGTAAGGATACAGGAGGCTAATTATGTGACAGTCCGCAACAATAAAATACTAAACAATACTTATGGGGTATATGTGCAAAATGGCGCTCATTGCCTGGTGAAGACTAATATAATCAGCTCGGGCGCGGTTAGCGAACAAAATAGCGGTAACGGAATACATGTGTGGCGGGGCGATAGCCTGAGGATAGAAGGCAATAAGGTGTCAGGACACAGGGATGGTATCTACCTGGAATTCGTGGTCCATTCAATTGTTGTAAATAATACTTCTGAGAAAAATTTAAGGTATGGGTTGCACTTCATGTTTTCGCATGACGATGTGTATTCTAAAAACACTTTTTCAGATAATGGTTCAGGGGTAGCTGTTATGTTTTCCAATCGTGTAACTATGACCGGTAACGTGTTTAAGAACAATTGGGGCGATGCTGCTTATGGCCTGTTGCTCAAAGAAATAACGGATGGCAAAATAGAGGGCAACCTGTTTATCAGGAATACAGTAGGTGTATATATGGAAGGGGCGACAAGGATTCACACTTCTAAAAACATCTTTAAAGATAACGGCTGGGCTATGAGGATACAGGCCAGCTCCAGCAATGGGAGCTTTACACAGAATAATTTCATCAACAATTCGTTTGACGTAGCTACAAACGGTACGATGGTGATGAACGTGTTTAAGAACAACTATTGGGATAAGTATGATGGCTACGACCTGGACAGGGATGATGTAGGCGATATACCATACTATCCTGTAAGTTTGTATGCAGTTGTAACCGAAAAAGTACCAACGGCTATGATACTATATCGTAGCTTTCTTACAGACATATTGGATAAGGTAGAGAAGGTGATGCCGAGCATCATACCCGACCAACTGAAAGATGACAGCCCTGTGATGAAAAAATGGGAATTGAAATGATCAGCATAGAACATATAACCAAATCATTCGGCAGGTTTAAAGCACTGGATGATGTAAGCCTGCAACTGGAGAGCGGCAGGACGATATCTCTATTGGGCCCCAATGGGTCGGGGAAAACAACATTGATTAAATCTGTATTAGGATTGGTAATACCGGAAAAAGGCGAAATAAAGGTGAACGGGCAGGCAGTGCGGAACAACTGGCAGTACCGGGGGCAAATAGGCTATATGCCGCAGATAGGGCGTTACCCGGAAAATATGACCATAGAGCAAGTGCTGAACATGATAAAGGAAATAAGGCATGAAAACACACGCTATGATAACGACCTGGTAGATGGATTTGAACTGAAGAAAATACAGCATAAAACCATGCGCAGCCTGTCGGGAGGTATGAGGCAAAAGGTGAGCGCCTGCCTGGCATTTCTTTTTTCGCCGGATATATTAATACTGGACGAGCCCACCGCGGGCCTGGATCCCGTGTCCAGCGAGCTGCTGAAAGAAAAAATAATGCAGGAGCAGGATAGTGGTAAGCTGATACTGATTACCTCTCACGTATTGAGCGACCTGGAAGGGATAACCAGCCACATCATATATATGCAGGACGGGAAGCCGCTGTTTTATAAGAGTACAGAGGAGCTGCAGGAAATAACAGGCGAAATAAGGTTGAACAAGATAATAGCTCATATCATCAAAGGCCAGCAACATAATAAAAAAGGAGTAGAGCATGAAAACCATAGTTAAATACGTATTCCTGGACCTGGTACGCAACAAAACCGTACTGGTGTACACGCTCATACTGGCTGCGTTATCAATCAGTGTGCTGGGGTTTGACGCCAACACATCGAAAGGGCTGCTGAGCCTTATGAATATTTCGTTGTTGTTCGTACCCATTATCAGTATCCTGTTCGCCACCATTTATTTTTTCAATTCCATAGAATTCATTGAGTTGCTGTTGGCACAGCCTATAAAAAGGCAGAAAGTATTACTGGCAGAATATATTGGGCTGGCTACTTCCTTGTCGCTTGCCTATATAGTGGGTATAGGTACACCTTTGATAGTGCTGGCTGCCGGTGCTGCCAGCTTTACGCTTATTGCGACGGGTGTGTTGCTTTCGCTGATATTCTCTTCGTTTGCGTTGCTGATATTCGTATTGTTCAAAGACAAGACGAGGGGGATAGGCGCAGCTATTATCCTATCCTTATTCTTTACCATACTCTTCGACGGGTTGCTGATGATGTTCATTTATTCTTTCAGTGATTATCCTATTGATGAAGTGGTGGTGGGCATACTGTCCTTTAACCCGATAGACCTGGCCCGAGTGCTGATGTTGCTGAAACTGGATGTGGCGGTGTTGATGGGGTATTCAGGGGCATTGTTTAAAAAGTTCCTGGGTTCTTCTACGGGTACAATTTACTCTTTCAGCTGGTTGCTGTTCTGGGTGTTCCTGCCGCTTTTGCTTTCGGTAAGGATATTTAAAAGGAAAGATTTATAATCCCAAAGCTGTACGCCCTTCCGCTGAAATGTTATCGTAGTTCCATTTAGGTTCCCAAACCAGTTCTACTTCTGCATCATAGCCATGCAGTTCATCTTCAATAGCTACCCTGGCGTGGTTGGTAATGATATTGCCCAGCGGACAAGACTTTGTGGACAGGGTCATCTCTACTGACACCTGTTTCTGCTCTTCGTTTACATGTATATCGTACACGAGGCCCAAATCCACGATATTGATATTCAGCTCCGGATCCGTTACGCCATAGAGTGCCTGAATGGCTTTCATTTTGACCGCATAGTACGGATCTGTAATGTCAATATTCATAGCAGCTTCGTTTTAAGTTTCCCTGTTACATACAACACGTGGACTGTATATATTATTGCGGCGATGAGCATTAAAATTGCCCCTGTGTGTAATGTGATTGTCAAATTGCATGCCAGACCTATAAGTAGCAAAAGCAAGCCGGGTAGATAGAACCATAACTGAATATTTACCCATGTTTCATTAAACAGGTCTTTGGGCATCAATTCAGGCAAGGAATTGGGTTTTGTTATGTGCATCCAGATAATGAACGGCAATGTTTTGAAGGTTTGCCCCATGATGATGATGGTGACTAACCCGCAAAAGAACGCCAGGCCAAACATAGTTGTGATATATGGTGGTACGCCTGCCCCCATACATATAACAATGAAGAAGAGCACGAGCGCTACCAGGATGAAACCAATAGCAACAAAGGTTTGCCGCATACCAGCGTCTTTTTGTTTACGTAAGGCGCTTTTGTAGCAACCCTGTATATATGCTGCATAGGCCGTAAGACCGGTAATTACAAGCAACAAGTAAACATACCTGCCATGGAAACTATGGAATATCATCCCTTCAATAAGAAATAATGCCAGTCCCGTATTCAGAGTATAGAAAGTGACATTCAACAGTTTTGTGTTTTCCTTCCTGCTGAGTATGAACATGGGCACCAGCCTGGCACTAACCCCTATAATGAGTTGCAGGAACCAACCTGCCATGCCGACAGGGGCATGTATCTTCAGGTAATGCAGGTGCTCTTCAGGAAAAAGCGGGCTGATTAGATTGATAAGTAACAGCAACCCGATACTACCTGTAATGAACAGCCATGCGTGTGCCATCAACAGTATATCTGTAATAATGTTGCTTTTTCCGGCAGATATGCTTTTGTATATGTTGAATGCATGAAGGATGATGGCTATTATAATCAATGAAGCGCCGGTGTACGTAATCCATGTAAGCTGGAATACCCAGAATGACCATATCAATAAGGGTATGCCAATGGTTAGTAATATCCAATTGAGGACCGGTAAGACTGAGCTATAAAGCCTGGTTTCTGCTATGACAGGAACTAATTGATTGGCAGCGCCGAAAATCGTCATCGTTCCCCAGCCCAATACAAACAGATGTGTCAACGCCAGCAGTTTGGGCTGGAAATAATGCAGGTGTATTTCGGGCAGGGATACTATAAGCAGTGCCTGGAAAATAACGAAGCTGACGGCTGCTAATATATAATACGGTACTACAGTGGCTATGCGGGATATGTGTTCGTCAGGCGGTTTCATGCATCACTCTTATATATCAGCATCAGTATAACACCCGCATTTTCCTTTATTGCATATTTATAGCCGTTCTGTTTCAATTCGGGCAGCAGGAACATGGGGATTTTCTTATGATAGACATACAATGCTTTTCCGGGAGGCAACTGCTCGAGTTGCTCCAATATATGCAACATAGGTTGTGGCATGGGTAAATGGCGGACATCTGTGACGACCATATTCCCCTCGTACAGCTTCACCAATTCTTCGAAAGGTTGGTAACCGTTTGTATCATCAATATTGTCCGGTATGTTTTGTTGGGGCTTTTGCAGGTAGGTATGAACGATGTCGTCTGCCAGTTGTCGTACTGTAATTGTATACCCTTTTCTTTCGAGTATTTTAATCAGGGGGAAAGGGACAAAGCTATTTACCAATAGTAAGGTTTCACCTGTTTTAACATCTGCCAGCGCTTTCATGATTATATTGAAAGGGTCGTTGCCTTTGGCCAGGTCGTCTCTCACATCGAGTACGGTATGGTGTTCGATGTTGTTGGGCCTATCTTCTTGTTCTTCTTTGTCGCACAATCCTTCGCATTGCAAGTCGAACCCCAGCGGACGTAGTTTTTCAGCAAAACGTTCTATACTGCATTTGCCGATTTTTGCCGCCTCGGATATTGTAACCCTGCTTGCGAGTATTTTCCGCAATATGGGATTTCTGAGTTTGTTAAAATGGGGGTTAATGGAAGCTATGGCTTCAATCACATCAGCGTTGGCTTTTATTATGGCAGATATCTTTGTATTGGGTTGTATCGTTATCATAACAATGATTTTAAGAATAGGGTTTACAGGAAAGCAATCATCACCTTTCCATTTCTAATGCCTTAGGGAAAAGAATATTGTTCTCTAAATGAATGTGTATATGCAAGTCTGATTCGAATTCGTTGAGTTTGTGCATCAACAGGCCTATACTATTGCAAGCGCCGGCAGGTTTAGTGAAATCATTAGTTAACTCCCTTAGATCGCGCAGGATTTCGCCCGCTACCTCGTGGTCGCGCTCCATAACCCATATCGGGTCCTGTACGGTGCCAAAGCCTTTATCAGTTGCTGCATTAGCTTCCAGGCTTTTTATGTATGGGAACAGCACCTGTTCTTCTTTCTTCATGTGTGTAGTCAACTCGCAAACCAATTCACATACCTTCTTGTTTACTTCCTGCAGGTATGGCATGCTCCCCGCATGATGAGCAGCTACTTTCTCTGCCAGGTCCTTTAATACAGGCCCGTTTTCATTTACATAGCTATGGTGTACGTTCACAATATAATCCGCAAGGAAAGATGGTTTCCAGGACGTGAAATCAAATTGTTCCCTGGCTTTCGTTTCAGCGAATTTCAGTTCGTCTTTTACCCTTATTACGTCCAATCCTTTCTCGAGGCAGGCTTCTTCCAGGGTTTTCTTGCCACCGCAGCAAAAGTCCAGTCCCATCTTTTTGAATACATCGGCCTTGCGCATATCCTTCGCCGCTATTTCACCCAGTGTTTCCTCACCAGCCTTCTCGTCATTTTTTCTTATTTCTACTTCCCATATCTCAGGTCCGTTTGCCAGGTATGTCCATGAGAAGCAATTGCCACGTTCTCCTAACAACTGGTAGTACAGTGGTTTGGGGTCATGGTCGTTGTGGATTACAATTGCCTCACCCGAATTGATGCCGTCAAATGCGTTGAAGATTGAGGGGTGCTTAAGTCTTGGCTCGATGACGGTAACGTCAATAAAATTTTGTTCATTCATATTTATCATAGTTTTTGCTTGGAAATACTGTAGTTGGTACTTGTTGAGTTGTTATAGAAGATTTTGGCACTGATTGGGCTGCGTAGTAGTTTCGGGCCATCATAGCAGACCCTACAACAAGCCATACGCCTGTACCCCAGAGCAGCCAGTTATACATACTGCTGTTGGTCATAAACATAATGCCGGTGCCCTGCATAAACAGCACCAGTTCGTTAGCCACTACCGCTGTGACAAACACATATGCTGCAGCAATTGACTTTTTGTGCAACTGCATATAGCCGGCATATAAGAAGTGCGTAATAAGGTATAGTGATATAAAGCCGAGCAATACCAGGTGGAGAAATGCTATTATCATTGGGCGGTTGGCAAATACCAGGCTACCAAGCGCGGGGAATATCGTGAGCGCCTGCATGACCATTTTCAGGACGAAGGCTGACATGGCTGTAATACCGATTATTTTAACGGCCTTGATGTTCCTCTTAAAAATAGACCTGACAAACCATGCTGTTGCCAGGAAATATATAATGCACACCACCAGTGAAAGACTGCCGGCCAGGGCTAAAATCCTATACACGGTATTGGGGTAGTGCCATAGGTAATTCAGGAACATGGATGGCAGTACGGTAAAGTTGAGGATATGAGCCAGCCTGTACGACATCTGCATATTTCGGTTAGTCATCATGTGCTCTATCCGGTTGAAGAACAGCGCCATGATAGCCAATGTGAAGAAACCGTTGTACTGCAGGTGCAGGTAGGTATATATAGAATCCCTGTAGAGGAATGCATTGCCTGATTTGGTAGCCAGCAGATAGGCAAGTGTAAACGGGCCTACAGATGAAATGACAAGATATACCATAGCAGCTATGGACAATAGTTTTATTGTACGGCTGTTTTTGGTTTTTAATACATCTTTTATGAATACATAGCTATACCCATAAGTAACAAAAATGAACAGTGTAGAAAATAGAATGGAGTAGAAACCATACCCCTGTATCGGGAAACTGACTAACATGCCGATTGCATTAAACAGAATACCTGCTAATAGCCAATTATATACCCGCTTGCAGTTCATACTCACCGGCAATACTTCATAAGTAAGTAGTGTAAGCAGGGCCAGTGTGACCCATCCGCCGAAGGCGTAGTGCGAGTGCGCATGTAGCGTGTGTTTGAAATCTATAAAGGGAAGAGGGAACAGTATTTTACTGCGCAGTACCAAACCCAGTATCGCTACGATGACCAGGTTGATTAAAGCAATGCCAATCCAGAATTTTTTAGACCTTCTATTGATAATCATAATAAAAGATAATTTTGTCTTTTATTTAAATAAATTTTTTATATCCCTAATGCCTTCAAAACAAATTTTCCCTTCTTAATATTATTCGCCAGTTCCCTTACTGTTGTATCCTGCAACACTTTCTTCAGGCTTTCCCTCACCGGCTTAAACTTGTGATGGATAGGGCAAGGCTTAGTTTCAGAGCACTGCTTTAACCCCAACGCACAACCGGTGAACACATGGTCGCCGTCAATGGCAAATACTATATCAATTAATTTTGTATTACGCTGCTCTTCTGAAATATAAAAACCGCCATGCACACCTTTTTTGGAACTTACTATATCGTGACGGCTCAGTACCTGGAGTATTTTTGCCGTGAAATGCTGGGGTGCTTCAATATTTTTACAAATATCCTGGATGCCTATTTTCTCTTCGCCTTTGTATTCCGAAGCGATATAAATAGTGGCCCGTATAGCGTATTCGCAGGTTTTTGAAAACATTGTTATGCAGTTCTTACCCAGAACTCATCGTCCCAGGCTGGTTCTTTAATATTATTGTGCAATTCAGCAATTATTTCCCCGGCATTTTTAAACCGGCTGTTATCGGCTTTTTGCTCTATGTAGGGAAACAGTTCCCGTTCTTCATACCTGATATGGGTTTCCAGGAGGTTCATAAGTTTTTCCAGGTTTTCATATCCTTTGGGTTTCTCGCTTACGAGTTGTGTTATCAATCCGGTTAGCTCACGGTGTTCTGATACTGCCTTTTGTATCAGCGGGTCCTCCTTACCGGGTAATGGGAAAATATACTCTTCCTCCTGCCTGAAATGCTCTTCGAGATGAGAGCGATAGTAAAATACAACATAGTTGGCAATCCTGTCTGCATCGATACTCTTTTGTATACCTGTTTTTATTTTCCAGCACAACAACAGCCCTGAATGATGGTCGCGGGATAATGGTACCAGTTCGTTACTTCGTTTTATGGGCTTTTTTCCTTCCATCATTTTGCAAATATACTACACTTCACCTAATAAAAGATAAAAACATCTTTTATTTAACATCTTTTACAATTCTGTTACTTTTATCAGCCGCCTGCCAATACTGTACTACTATTATGGCTATACCAATTGCCACACCTATACCCGTTACGGCAAATAGTTTTAATACATTATTTATCGGCGCCATCATTTCCTGGAATACAGTCATATTTAATGCTACGCTTCTATAGCCCTTCAAAATACCTGCCGCTATGAGCGACAGCCAGAAAATCAACAAGCTTACCTGTGCCAGGTTGTAGGCCGATGTAAATAGTTTTCTGCCCGATTTTATTTTTTGGTCAATATCCAGCGCATAACCCAATACGCCAAGCAATATCATAGTATTAATTCCTATAGTGGTGCCCATAGCATGTGCTACGGTAATATGCGTGCCGTGTGTATAGCGGTTGACTGCCGGGATAGACATAAACAAGGCCAGCAGGAGGTTAGCAAACACCCAGAATTCGGCCGCGATAAGGAATTTGTAGGGTAGCAGGTGACGCAACTTGCGTGCTTCCCCCAGTTTGTTTTTAAAGCCCTGTATGATACTGATGAATATAAGCCACTCAGTCATGCTGATGATGTAGGATATATGCCTGATAGCGCCATGTGCGGGCAGGTTGTATATATGATGCCCCCAGTTGAACATCAGGTTGGTAAGCCCAAGGAAATAAAAGAAGAAGGCTTTTTTATTCCTGGCAATCGTCTTGTCACCGCTTATCATCACCATCAGGAAGAGCGAAGAGCCATAGATCATCTGGTTCCATGCACCTACCATAGAGCCGTTGGCCTTCCATTGGACAGTCAGCTCCCGTAAGAATGACTGTCGGAACCAGGATATTTGCCAGAGGTTTTGCTCAATGAACGTGATAAAGAAGAATAGTATCCCGGTTGACCACATCCATATATACAATGGCTTTTTATCAGCACATTTCAACCAGCCCTTGTAGTAGCCAATCATTAACGATACCCAACTAAATAACAAAGGGATAGAAAGCCATGCGGGAAATTCCCAATATTCGCGTCCACCAAATTGCCTGAACCCGTAGTAGGTAAATATGACTAGTATTGTCGCTATCCATGTAGTGATAAATATTTTTTCAAAAACTGCAGTAGTTGCATCCCTGCCCAGGGTGTCTTTATGAAAGAGAATAATACATAAGGTGGCAGCGCTGATGATGAAGAATAAGGCCGCTGAAGTATGTATAGGGCGCAATTGGTAAAATGGCAGGTATTGATTGAACGACTCCGGAAACAGATACGCCCATGAAGAAAGCATGCCGAATACCAGCGTAGCCAGCAACAACAGGAAAACAAATTTTGTATATAGGCGTATGTGTAAAGGCATGTCTATTTTTCTATGATATATGTGCCGGTCCAATGCACAGCCTCTTCGGGCACCCTGGCTACACCGCTTTTATCTACCCATTCCAGGAAGTCTATAACCTGGGACACTTCCTCATCGGTCATATTATAAGCAGGCATTTTCCCCGTGCCGTATTTAATAAAAGTGTGCATATATGGCCTGCCTTTGCTGCTGTCGCCGGCAATGTTTGTCAGGTCGGGACCCATGTAGCCCCCAAGGCCGTATAGTTGGTGGCAACTCTGGCAATTTTTCTGCTGCCACAGTTGCCAGCCCTTGGTTACCGATGGGTTGTTCTGTACTATTTCTGTTTTTTCATCGCAATACAGATACACCCAACCTGTGTAGAGGCAAAATGCAGTAAATAATATTCCCCATACCAGTCTTAACATTCCTGTATCGCGATGTAGCGGTGTAAAAATAGAAATGACGGTTCCCTTAAAAGATGATAATCATCATGTTTGAACCTGATAAGGAACATGTCAGGTGGTTGCAGCAGGTATATAAACGGCTTGCAGTTCTTTTTCAGCCATGCTTAAATCATTTTGCATAGACAGAATAAACTGCTGCGCCAGCTTCTGATAGTATGTAATGCCTTCCTGCAAGTTCGCTTTGAATGAATTCAGGTATTTGCTCCGTTTTGTGTTCAGGTTAAGTTCTCCTGCCGCCTCTTTCAGGTAACTGATGTACAACAGTAGTTCGTTGACAAACATATGAGGACGGGGTAGTGTGTTCAAAATATTTTTCCTGCCATAGATATGTCCTATCATGTCAGCCAAAGAGAATATACCTGAAAAATAAGCCAGGTTGGGGCCGGGGCATATTGTTACGGCGTTGAGGTTGTGTGGCACGGGTATATCTTCCTTTAACAGGGCAGGTACTGTAAGCCCTTCACAAAGACAATCTTTTTCTATTATTTTATTATACTCAGTATTGTATTGCTCGTCCGGCAGTTCTTGTTCCTTCAGTTGTTTTATTTTCAGGTGTTGGTACAGGCGCGATGCTGTGCAGATGGGTTCTGCGGTAAACTCGGTGTTAGACACCAGCATTTTTTTGTAGCAGGGACTTCCCGGCCTGCCCTTATCAATACGTTCTTTTCTTTGTATTTCAGCAGTACTCTTCCTGAAGTTGTTGAACGGCACACCCAACGGGGAAGCATGGCTGAGGTAATAATCATCTTTTTTTGCTGTTGCCAATTGCTCTATAGTCAGTTTATCTACATTGGTAGCTTCGGGCACCAGCAGAAAAGGACTGCCCCAGCCGGTGCGGTCCAGGTGGTAATGTGTCATGAGGAATTCCTGCTCTTCAGCAGTGCCTATTCCGCCTTGTACGGTTAGTTTCAGTGGGGGACATTCATTAAAAGGTGTTATGCCTTTACTGTTTTGTGCTGTGGTACACAATTCAAATAACTCTGCGGTTAATGCATTACGGTTGTTTTTAAAATCTTCCAGTATTGGTCCCAGTAGCAAGCCGTCGGTGGCAAATGCATGACCACCGCAGTTCAATCCCGATTCTATCCTGAACTCAGATACCCAGATGCCTTTTTTAGCGAATATTTTTCCCTGCACCAATGCTGAGCGATAGTCGCTGACTTTCAATATTACCTTCTTTTTTAGCCTGCCTTGTTCATCAGGAAAGAAGTCATTGAAGTTTTCAAGATAAGCATACAGTCTGGGGTTATAACCTGCCGAAATGACAACCGAGGATGTGAGCTTGCTGTTGGCAAAACCCCTGAGTGCCGACAACGCATCTGAAAATTCCTGGGGAAGTGGTTGGCCTGCTTTGTCCTGGTTCAGCTTATCTACTTTGGCCATGATGTTGACATCAATACTGCCCGGAGCTACCGCGTCCCGTAGTTCCTGTTCCTCACGGCTTTTTGGCAGGCTATCCTGCATACTCAACATTTGCTTATACTTTAACTTCAGAGCAGAGTTTTCGGGTAGTAATTCGAAATATTTATCGAGCTCATTGCCCTGCCCAAATGGTAATTCTTTCAGCATAGTTATTTGCGAAGTAACTATATCACTCACTATATCCAGGTAGGTGGTTATTCTTCTCGCGCGTGCATCATGTTCTTGCTTTTCTATAGGTTTATATACAGCCCCGGTTTTTGTGCAATAAAACTTCCTCATGAGTTCCAGTAATTCATCGTCCATAATGGACATTACCGATGAAATGCCGAAGCGTGCAACCTTTACAGGTGTATCTATAGAGTATCCCAGTCCTAATACCGGGATGTGAAATGTATGTAGTTCAGACATAATTATATACAGAGAGGTTAATGTGAGCGGGCGGCTAGCAAATGTGGCGTTATTTATGTGCCTGCATGGTGATAAATATCATCTTTCCTGTTTTTATTCACCAAAAGATGATACTTGTCATACAGCCGGATATTTTTTTACGACAACTTTGCATTCACTTTTTGGATAGCTATGAATAATAAAAAACAGCTAACAGATAAATCACCATCAGCATCTGAAACAATAATGACCGAAGTAGTTTACCCGAACGATGCAAACCCGATGGGCATGTTGCAGGGAGGGAGATTGGTGCAATGGATGGATACAGCATCCGCAATATGTGCGCAGACACATGCCGGCAGAATAGCTGTTACAGTGTCTATTGACAAAGTGGAATTTAAAAACCCGACAAAAGTGGGTGATATAATAGCTATTAACGCCAAAGTGACCAGGTCTTTCGATAAATCAATGGAAATACACGTAAGGGCATGGTCGAGGAAGGTGTTGAGCGGTGAGGTGTATCCCATCAGCGATGCGTATTTCATATTTGTGGCCTTGGATGATAATGCTAACCCGACGTTAGTGCCGAAACTAAAGCCCGAAACAGTGGAAGAAAAATCAAATTATAAGGATGCTCTGTCCAGAAGAAATATCAAAGTTCATAAAGGAAAATAAGGTAGCGGCAGTGTGTTACATAAAGGATGCATTGCCCCATTGTTTCAATTGCCTCTACGCCTGTATGCCCGATGCGGGAGGCGTTATATTCAAATCATCAAAATCATCGCTGCATAGCACTACACTGCAACACGACGTTGCGGTAGCAGGCACTATATATTATTCATCTAAGAGTGGATTGGACAATGCCGGTATACAGTTTTGCGGTAGGATAGTAACAGATAAGACATTGAGTGACATAGCCGAAAAGGCTTATTATAAGCGATATCCGCTTGCCCTATTGATACCGGGGGAACTTTTCGTTGTAATGTTTGATAATCTGAAATTTACCCGGACAATGAAAGGTATAAGACAAAAGTATAACTGGGAAAAAGCACTGAATTAGACAGGATATGCAGGTAGCCACAATTTTTAAAGAACTGACATTCGATTCCGCACACTTTTTGCCCAATGTACCTGAAGGCCATAAATGCCGCAATGTACACGGGCACACCTACAGGCTGAAAGTGTATATAACAGGGCCAATAGATGTGCATACCGGCTGGGTAGCCGATTTTGCAGAATTAAAGCAAAAAATAAAATCAGTAGTGGAACTCGTCGATCATAAATTTCTGAATGAAATTGAAGGGCTTGATAACCCTACATGTGAGCTACTGGCCAAATGGCTGTGGGAAAAGATAAAGCCCCTTGTAGCGGGGCTTAAAAGAATAGAACTGCACGAGACACCTACATCGGGTGTGATATACGAAGCGGGGTAAAGCCGTTATTGTGTTTTGAAATTCAACTTCTTATCAGCAATATCACCGTCATGCCAAAAACAGCTGATTCAATTATCTCCATTTTCGCAGGTGTTTCCAGTTCATTCACCCATTGTTCACTCGCCATCATTCCATGATCACAGATGCGAGTATAAAAACAAGAATAGCTTTTTCATATTGCAAACCTATTCGACTTAATAAAAGATTGAAATATCTTTTATTGGCTCTTTTGGTGACTTTCGTCATGTCTGAAATGAGTTTTTAAAAACAACTTTACATACATAACTAACAGGAGATATGCGAATCGGCCAAAAAATAATGCTTTGTTCTGCAAGTATAGTTGTATTGATAGTTTTGGCCGTCTCATGCAAAAAGGAGCCTACCCCGCCGGTTGTTACGCAGGACACTACTTATAAATTAACCCCATACGAGATTGTTAAACCGGTACACTTCCCAGAGATGTATATTCCCGAAGATAACCCTCCTTATGTAGAGCGGATAGAACTGGGGCGTATGTTGTATTATGATAACATACTTTCAAATGATGGCAGGGCATGCGCAAGTTGCCATCTCCAGTCGCATGGATTTACTATTCCCGGTATGGTTAACAATATGCCTGTCCTTTCACATGTCAACCTGGCATGGCATGGAAAATTTATGTGGGATGGTTCAAAAACGGGTACGCTGGAAGATGTAATGCTGTTTGAAACACAGGAGTTCTTTGCTACTAACCTTGAAAAAATAAACAATAGCGAGAAGTACAGGAAGTTATTCAAGCTGTATTTCGGGGTGGACTATATCACCCATCATGAAATAGCTTACGCGCTGGCCCAGTTTACACGTACCATGATATCGAAAGATACTAAGTACGACAGGTATATGAAGGGCGCGGAACGACTTACATATAATGAAGAGATGGGTATGAGGATATTCTTTTCAGAGAAAGGGGATTGCTTCCATTGCCATACTGCCATGATTACTACAGATGGACAAATGCATAATACCGGCCTGGATAGTATTTATGCTAAGGAAATGGATAAAGGGTACTATAACGTTACCAAAGTCCCGAACGACCTCGGTAAATTCAGAACGCCTAACCTACGCAATGTGGCGTTGCGTAAATTTTACATGCACGATGGCAGATTTACATCTCTGGAGGAAGTGGTTGATTTTTATGATCACCAGGTGAAACGGGTGAGCAATGTAGACCCGATAATGACTAAAGAAGGCAAAGAAAACGGTTTGAACCTGAACTCTGTTGAAAAACAACAACTGGTCGCGTTCCTGAAAACACTCACAGATGAAACCTTTATTACCGACACAGCTTTCAGCAAACCTGCTTACTGATAGAATGATTTTTAGAAAATGTACAAATATGAAAAGCAAGTACTTAGCGTTGATACTGGCAGTGGCTGCATTAGCTTCCTGTCGTAAGGAGAAAAAGGATGTAATTCCTGCACCAACTGCAGGCAACCTGGCAATTAACATGGGTTATCACGTAGATGGCAAGAAACTATTCTTTGATAGTTTAATGTATACAAATGCGGCCGGGAATGTATATAGTATTAGTAAAGTTCATTATTACCTCAGCAGGTTCAGGCTATATAAGGACGGGATGGTGAAATATGCTTCAGATACAATAATATATGTAGATGCACAACAGTCTGTGAATTTTACGTTCAGGAATGTGCCCGCAATAATTTATGATTCTGTGTCCTTCCACATTGGCCTGGATGAAGTGCAGAACATCTCCAATTCTTTGCCGGCTACAGCTGAGAACGTTAATATGGGATGGCCTGATATGATGGGCGGCGGATACCACTTTCTGAAACTGGAAGGGCATTGGATAGATACCAGCGGCCAATTGGGTTATGCAATGCATATTGGTAAAAACGGATTCATGGTAAAGGCAGGTACAAAAGCTGCCCTGCAGGTACTGGGTGGAAAGACTATCAACAGGAAACTGATGATGAATATCAACCAGTGGTTTACCGGCCCGAATACATACAACCTGGCTACTGATGGTGTCTATAGCATGGGTAACGCCCCACTGATGAAGAAGCTAAGTGA
>CALEZD010000099.1 GCA_937928385.1 uncultured Bacteroidota bacterium | reverse complement strand
AACAAAGCAAATTTGTATTACGATGAACAGAACAAACAGGCGAATTTGACTCACACAGCCGGGCGTAATGTAGCATTCAATGTATTGTTTAAAGCATTAAAACCTTAAGTAAATGACGTGTACTACAATTTCAAAAGCAATTTCTCTGCTGATGCTGCTTATGGTATTTGGCAGTCCTGCCGGGGCACAGTTGAGCGGTACTTATACCATAGGTGGTACCAGCCCCAACTACACAACGCTGAGTGCGGCTATCAGCGACCTGAACAGCAATGGCGTAAACGGGCCTGTACAGTTTCTCATCAGAGATGGTAACTATTCAGGATCGTCATGGATTGGTAGTATCAATAATGTTCCCGGATTAAGCTCTACTAACACGGTGACATTCAGGTCGCAGAGTGGTAACAGGGCAAATGTTGTTATTAGTGATAATAGTTCTTCAAACTATATTTTCAGGTTTAATGGAGCCAGGTATATCAGTGTGGAGGACATGACATTGACAAAGAACTCAACATCATTCGGGCGTGTATTTGATTTTGTGGGACAATCTTCAAATATCTTTGTAGACAACTGTGTGCTGCAGGCAAGTGCATCCACATCATCGTCTAACGCTATGGCATTGGTGCATGCCAGCGGGCACACGGGTTCGGATAACACCATTTCCAATTGCTCCTTTATTAACGGGGGGACATTTGTGTATTGGTGGGGATCAAGTACTACAGCAACGTCTAACGGCATTTCTTTTATCAATAATAATTTCTCTGCTACGAACAGTGGATATTGGGGTGTATATACTTATTACACCAGGGATTTAGCATTCGAGGGCAATACCTGCAACAGAACGGGAACAGGAGTATATTATTCAATAAACATGTATTATAATGCAGACAATTTCACCTTTACTAACAATACTATAAACGCCAGCAGCACTTCTACATTATACTATCGGTTGTATTATCTTAACTATTTAAATGTAAATACTACTGCCGATGTTGAGATATCAGATAATGATATTGCACTGACAAATACTACCGGTACAAGTTACTGTTACACGGCTTTTATGCGTCATGCACATATACAGGGCAATTCAGTCTCTATGAATTCTACATCAGGTAGTAAGTATGTATATAATGCCTATTATTTCTTCGAATCTGAAGTAGAGGATAATTCCTTCATGCTAAGCTCAACTACAGGCGGCGTGAATTATTATTACGATTTGTGGTATGGCGATAAGTCAGAATCGCATGATAATATTCTTCAGATTCAGGCTCGCTCCACTACTTATGTGTATACTGTAATGTATGGTACTAACAGTGAGATGTATGATAACACGATAACCGTTAATAATACAACAGGGGCAACATATTTTTATGGAGGATACAGGTCATCCGGTAGCAAGCTGTATAATTGCGCTTTTACCGGTAATTCTACTTCAGGGTGGATTTATGGCTTGAGGTGTGGCTATGATGCGGGGCAAGTGTATAATAATAAACTGGCTTTTACATCAACCAACGGTGGGGTGTATGGTTTGTATATCGACTGGATGAATGCAGGTAAAGTGTTTAATAATGAAGTATATATCAGAACGGCTGGTATGGCATACAATATGTACACATGGTATTGCACGGGAGGAGAAGTTGAAAATAATACATTGCATAACGATGGTACAGGCACTACCGGTTACTTGCTGTACGATTATAGTCGCAACCCCGGCAACTTTATGATGAAGAATAACATCTACAGTCGCAGAACGGGAGGAGGCGATATGGTTTACACATACAGTGCTACCAACTCTAAGAGTGACTATAATTTATTTTACAGCCCCGGCACAGCGGAATATCAAAGCGTTACAGGGCCAACTGCAACTGTAAACAATCTTCATGCATGGCGTGATTTGAGTGGTGGACGCGACCGTAGTTCACTCTTTTACGAGCCGCCGTATGTAGATGCTGCCAACAGGGATCTCCGTATAAATGCAAATAGCTCTGCAGCATGGGCTGTCAATGGCCGTGCAGAACACGATACTACAATAAAGGAAGACATAACCGGAGCAACTCGTCCTTATTTGAGAGAAGATGGAGTGCCTGATATCGGGGCATACGAAGTAACTCCTGTTGCTACTCCGCCTGATGCACTGCCGATACCGGCAACTCCTGTGCCGAACAATAGTCAGTACTTTTTATTTGCACAAGATACTGTGATGAGTGTAGATTGGGGGTCGAGTGTACCAACTGACTTCAGCGTGCGCCAGTACAGCGGGCTGCAAGCCGGCCCAATACCTGCAGGAGTAGGCAAAATGTATTTTTACACAGCCTGTACTCCTTCATCCTGGTTGCACAATACCATGCCGCGAGTGAATTATAAGGATATATGGTTGGGCACTATACCGGATGAATCGGAAGCTGTAATTGCACGCTCCAGTAATGGAGGAGCTTGGGAGGGGTATAACTATAGTAATGCTGCCACTGATATGATACGCAATATATTGGCACCTGCCCATACGCTGGACAGCCTGGGCAGCTATACCGGTGTACAGAACGGCCGTATCGGTATCCGCTGCGTAGAAAACCCCAAAGGCGTCTCTATTACTAATATCACAGCTTTTGCAGCGGATATAGAATGGCAGCCTGTATTCAACCCGATAGGCTACCAGGTGATAGTGAAACTCGATAAGAAATACCCGACCAATGCAGAGTGGGCAGCGTCTAATAAGCCGACTACGAACAGCCTGGCACTCAGTGGTCTGACAGAGGATACAAAATACTATGTATTCATTCGCAGCATCTGCGGTGCGAAAGATACCTCCGGATTTACAATAGATTCATTCACTACGCTGATTACCTGCCATACCCCTATAATTACTATCAGCGGCCTGAATGGTACCCGTGCAGTAGCGTCCTGGCAGACTGTGAAAACAGCCTATAAGTACGAATATGCGATGAGCAAATCAGCTACACCCCCTGCGGTTGGTACAGATATTAACAAGACCAGTATGCTGGCCCCATTCCTGGACGAGGGAACTGAATATTATGTACACGTACGTTCGCATTGTACTTCTATGTACGATAAGTCAGACTGGGCGACAGCGAAGTTCAACACCTGGGCCGTGAACGTGAACAACGTGAACGGAGAAGGCGCGCAACTGGCGGTTTATCCCAACCCTGTGCAGCAAGAGATGGTAATAACCATTGGCGGTACGGTGCAGGAAGGTACTATTACAATACTGGATATGACCGGCAAGCTGCAGAAGACGCAGACGGTGAACAACAATACCGCTAAAGTAAATGTAACCGGACTGCCTGCAGGTATGTACATAGTGCAATACACTGACGACAACCGCAGGGAGCAA
>CALEZD010000098.1 GCA_937928385.1 uncultured Bacteroidota bacterium | reverse complement strand
CTCCCCCGCACCCGAAAAAAATTAACCCAAGAACAAGGGAACAAAACGGAACAAAAAACAGAAGCTCCCCTCCTGCCTGTCCCGCCCATGCGGGATTTAGGAGGGGAGAATGGCGAAGTGCTGACTGGCATAAGCCATTCGGGGGAGGTTGACTCGCGCAGGTCACTCACACAGGTAAAAACTCCCACCGGAGAACAAGGGAACATTTTGGAACAAAATACAGAAACTGGTCTCTCTCTGCGCCTCAGCCACTCTGCGGTTAAAAGCCTAAACACGATGCAACATTCGCCCCTTTACCCCCAATACCTCGCCCTCTACCAAAAACGCAAACTCCAGGCCGAAGACCTGCTCTCTGCCAGCTTTTACAGCCAGGAGCAACGGGCAATAGCCTCAGCCCCGCCACCACATATTCTTACAGAAGAAGAAGTACGCCAGCTACATGCAGATGCCGACAACAAAAAGGAACAAAACAAGAAACAGCCTCAACAGCCATACAACACCAACACATTCGGAAAAATGTATTTTCCCCCGGATCGTAGATAGATAAGGAAGAAACCCGGTAAATGCTATTAACTGCAAGTAAAAAAATGAACAATAACAGCCTTTCCGTTTGTACAACTGGAAAATTCATTTTATCTTCAACCGTTAAAATTACTGTTTCATGAAACTACGCTCAGGGCTGTTAGCAGGCATTGTATTGATTTTCCTTATTGGCGCGTCTTCCTGTACAAGGGAATACATCTGCCAGTGCGAAATAGCATACAGCGGCCAGCCCGGCCTGCCCGATACGCTCATCAACGAATATAAACTGACCAATACACAGGAAAAAGCCAGGCAGGTATGCGAAGAGGGCTCCGGCGAACACTATTCTGAAAAAGACGGAATTACCACGATAGAGACCTGCAGGCTGTACTAATCAACCTTGCATCAAGTTCAATATTCACTGAATCACCTGGAATTTAAAACCTGGCAGCTATGGCAGACTTCCACAAAGCATATAAACTTACCCGCGAGTTTGAGGGTGGTTATAGCAACAACCCTGCCGATGCAGGTGGCGAAACTTACAAAGGCATAGCACGCAACCGCCAATCCCGCTGGAAGGGCTGGAAGATAGTAGACCAGATGCGCAGGCAGGCCAACTTCCCAAAAAACTTAGACGGTAATAAGGAACTGCAGGGCCTGGTACACGAAATGTATAAAAAAGACTACTGGGACAGCATGAAGCTGGATGATGTAAAAGACCAGCATATAGCCAACGAGATGTTTGACACCGGGGTGAATATGGGCATTGGCCGTGCGGGCATCTTCCTGCAGCGGGTGCTGAACGTAGCTAACAAAGGTGAGAAGCTCTACCCAAATCTGAAAGTAGATGGACAAGTGGGCAAAATAACCATAGCCGCACTCAACAGCCACCCCGAACAGCGTAATATACTCGCAGCCCTCAACGCACTGAAAGGCGCACAGTACATCACCATCTGCGAGAACAACCCTAGCCAGGAAGTATTCTTCAACGGCTGGATGAAACGGGTATTCAACTACTCGAAATAGCGGCAAGAAATATATCTTCCCCGTTATGGCTGGCTTACTGCCTTCCGCTACCTTTGCTGCCTGCACATAAAAAGAGGACAGCAACCATGACAGGAAAAGGGAATCCCCTCTACAGGATCAACGGATTTTTTGAAGATTACGCGGCCGCATTAGAAAGGCATGATAGTAAATATATGGCCAACTGCTATACCCTGCCCTGCACATTTATAGCCGATGACTCCAGCCTGGTATACACCACAGAGGCCAAGCTGGAAGGGCTTATTAACCAAAGCAAGCGGTTTTACTCGGTACATGGCATCACAGGTGCGATACCTGATATCCTCAATAAGCGCATGGTAACGCCGAGAATTGTAAGGGTAAGTATGCGCTGGAACTACATAGATAAGAAAGGCCGTACAGTGTATGATTGCGATTATTACTACATACTCAAGCTGGACGAAGAAGACAACTGGAAAATAGAAGTGGCTATACCCGTCAACGAGAAGGAAAAGATAGAAGCGTTAGTAGTTAATGAGAAACAACGCTAACTAACTACTAACACCTAACTACTAACCACTTATTTAAAAGCATTCAAACCTGTAATATCCATACCGGTTATCAGCAGGTGTATATCGTGGGTGCCTTCGTAGGTAATTACCGACTCCAGGTTCATCATGTGGCGCATGATGCTGAACTCGCCTGTGATACCCATTCCGCCCAGTATCTGCCTGGCCTCGCGGGCTATATCCAGCGCTATTTCGCAGCTGTTGCGCTTCGCCATTGAGATTTGTGCTGGTGTAGCGCGGTCTTCGTCGCGCAGCTTGCCCAGGCGCCATACCAGTAGCTGGCCTTTGGTTATCTCGGTTACCATTTCAGCCAGTTTCTTCTGCTGCAGCTGGAAGCCGGCTATCGGCCTGCCAAATTGTTCGCGCTGCTTGGCATAACGCAGGGCGGTGTCATAGCAGTCCATTGCACAGCCCAAAGCTCCCCATGCTATACCAAAGCGTGCGCTGGACAGGCAGCCCAGGGGGCCTTTTAAGCCCTTCACATTGGGGAATATATTTTCCTTGGGCACTTTTACATTGTCGAATACCAGTTCGCCTGTAGCCGATGCCCTCAATGACCATTTGCCATGTGTAGTAGGTGTGCTGAAGCCTTCCATACCACGCTCTACTACCAACCCGCGTATATCGCCGGCTTCGTCCTTGGCCCATACTACGGCTATATCAGCAAAGGGTGCATTGGATATCCACATTTTGGCGCCATTGAGTATTACATGGTCGCCTGCGTCTTTAAAGTTGGTGAGCATACCTCCCGGGTTAGATCCATGGTCAGGCTCCGTAAGGCCGAAGCAGCCCATCATTTCGCCGGTAGCCAGTTTAGGCAGGTATTTCATGCGTTGCTCTTCGCTGCCGTACTTATATATAGGGTACATTACTAATGACCCCTGTACCGATGCAGTAGAACGAACACCTGAATCGCCGCGCTCCAGTTCCTGCATCATAATGCCATAAGTGGTGTAGTCCACCCCGGCGCCGCCATACTTTTGGGGAATAAACGGTCCGAAACAGCCATGTTCACCCAATCCTTTGATGATTTGGGCAGGGAATTCTGCCTTTTGGGCATATTCTTCTATAATGGGTGAAATCTCCTTTTTCACGAATGCCCTTACGGAATCGCGTATCAGCTTCTGTTCTTCTGTCAATAATTCATCTACAAGGTAATAATCCGGGTGCTGATAAAGATCTTTTTGCATAAAGTGTTAAAGTTGACGTTAATATGACGCGCAAAGGTAGTAAATCTGACAGATGCTTACTACTTTTACAGGCTGATTTGGTATCACATTGTACATATTGAGGTGCTTATTTGGCTATAGAGGAAATCCATTAACCGCGTAACATACTAACTGCAAAGGAATTACGTTATATATGGTGTAGTAAACACTTGAAATTGTGAATATGTGTAAATAGTTGGAACACAATTTGCGGTAAATGAAATTAGGAAATTAATTCCAAAACGAACAAACTTTTTACCCGGTTTTTTCGTCTTATATAATGAGGAAAGGTTATTAACCAATTATACAATTTAAACAAGGATAAATTATGAGGCAGTTAAAAATTGCCACTCAGATCACGAATCGTGATTCGCAGGCGGTGGAAAAGTATCTTCAGGAAATCAGTAAGATCTCGATGATCGCACCTGAAGAAGAGACCACCCTTGCACAGCGTATACACATGGGCGACCAGGTAGCACTGGAAAAACTGGTGAAGGCCAACCTGCGTTTTGTGGTGTCAGTAGCCAAGCAATACCAGCACCAGGGCTTATCCCTGAGCGACCTGATAAACGAAGGTAACCTGGGCTTGATAAAAGCTGCCCAGCGTTTTGACGAAACTAAGGGTTTTAAATTCATCTCTTACGCAGTATGGTGGATTCGCCAGTCGATACTGCAGGCATTGGCTGAGCAGGGACGTTTGGTGCGTTTGCCACAGAATAAGATTGGTACTTACAACAAAGCCAATAAGGCTTATATAGCATTTGAACAAGCCAACGAGCGCGAGCCATCTACAGAAGAACTGGCTACCATATTGGAAATGAGCGAAACCGAGGTAACTAATATATTTACCACTAACACACGCCATACCTCGCTGGATGCTCCTGTGCACGAAGCGGAAGACGTGGCTATGGGCGACCTGCTGGAAGGCAGCAGCGATACGGATGATGATGTAATGAAAGACTCATTGCGCAACGAAATCAAACGTATCCTGAAATCGCTGAGTGTACGTGAAGCCGAAATACTGGCAGCTTATTTTGGACTGGAAGGTGATAATGGCCCGACTATAGAAGAGATTGGCCAGAAATACGACCTGACAAAAGAGCGTATCCGCCAGATAAAAGAGCGCGCTATCAAGCGCCTGCAGAAGGCCCGTTACAGCAACTCGCTGAAGGGTTATTTGGGATAGTAATAAATTTGTTTTGTGTTAAGCCGTGGTTAAACGCCACGGCTTTTTTGTTTATCGGGGTACATACGAAGTATTTTTACTACGAACAAAAAACAAAAACACATGCTGAACACCAATCACGAGGTGTGCGACGTTAAAACCGTGCACCTGTATAACGAGTCGTACTCGAAGAGCTACCGAGACTATGATAATGAGTTCGTCAATACCCCCTACTATACTACATTCGTCCCCCTGCTGAAAGAACTGACACTCTCCTTCAACCGCCCTATAAAGGTATTGGACCTGGGATGTGGTACAGGCAGGTATTTCCATGCGCTGCAGAACACTGTAGAACTGACCGGTATAGACATAGCTGCGCCGATGCTTAAATTGGCTGTACACCCCCTGAAAGAGGACGAGGTTAATATCCCGGTTATCAACCTAATCGAAGGGAGCGCATTTGAGCATGACTTCGGCGAGGAGCAGTTTGACTTTATATATTCGATAGGCGTACTGGGCGAGCATGCACCTTTTACGGCCGATATGTGCGATAAGCTGTATAGCCTGCTGACTGACGAAGGTATGCTGATGTTCACCGTAGTGGATATAGACGAAAGAAAGAACTTCAAACGTAAGCTGGCAGAAACGGCCTACCCACTGCTGCCGGAGAAGATAAAACACATACTGGACAAGCGTTGGGAAACCAATTATATGACCTATAAACAACTGGATGCCATGATGCAGGGCAGCCGTTTTGACAATTATAATATAGAAAGGATAAGCATCACCAGCCGTGGCTGGACAGGTGCCCACCTGAAATGTACCGCCAACAAATACGATACTATTTCGAGGCCTTTCTTCGAGTAAGGGACAGGAACAATAAGGACAACAGGTAAACGGCCACCCCTGAAACGACAGCCAATATGGTGCCGCCCAGGAAAAAAGCTGCACCCTCCTGCTTTACCATTTCCAGCGAGATATTGCGGATATCGGGCAGCAGTGCGTCCATGCCCAGGGCCAGCTTGCCTGTAGCAACGCTTAACGCTATAATGACAAACATGATGGGCGGGATGCTGATATTGGCGGCTACAATAAACAGAGCTTTGTTCATCCTGAAGAGGATAGCCAGTGGTATGCCTACCGCCAGTTGAAAACCCCATATAGGCACGATACCCATAAACACCCCAAAACCGAGCGACAATGCTTTGGTATGGTTCGTTTCTCCGGGTGTGGCGAATATGGCCTGGTAAATCATTTTACGCCCTTCGCGGCTGAAGAGGTTGCGGATAAAGTCACGTGGCTTTACCCATAATACAGATATCAGTACAAGAATCGTATTGAGTATACTGATACGGGTGAAATCCTTTAGCGGCCGGAAGTGTGATACTCTTTCCTCTGGCTTGGGGTAATAGACGGATACCGGTACTCCCCGCACCGCTATCCCACTCCACGAAGCACGGACTATGACTTCTATTTCAAACTCGTATTTGCTGGTAAAATACCGCTTGCCGGCCAACTTGCTTACAGGGTATGAGCGGTAGCCCGACTGTGTATCCTGCAGGCGGATGCCTGTATTCACCCAAAACCAGAAGTTGGAAAACCTATTGCCAAAGCTGCTTTTGCCGGGCACGTTCTCCTGGTCCATGTTGCGGGCACCTATGAGTAAGGTATTGGGTTCCGCCTCCAGCCAGGTAAGGAACTCCACCAGGTCTTTGGCATAGTGCTGGCCATCACTGTCAAGAGTGATAGCATGGTCGTAGCCCAGCCTTACAGCTTCTTTGAAGCCGTTGCGCAGCGCCATGCCTTTGCCCTTGTTAGGCGAGTGTGTCACCACATGCACCTGCGGAAAGCCTTTAAGAATCTCCGCCGTATTATCAGTAGAACCGTCGTTGACTACAATAACCTGCTGTGTATAGGTTAGCACATCGTTGAGGACAGCCGCCAGCGTACCCGCATTGTTGTATGTAGGTATCAGCACACAGGCTTTAAGTTGCCTGAACCTGTCTTCGTAAACGGGTGTATGCATCATGTAACGGGCTGCTAAACTATGGCTTTAAATTCTTTTTGCACAAGGCTATTTTTTCTTCAATCGCTTCCTTTTCGTCCACGGTGGCTATCTCTTTGGTAAGGGCGGTTTGGTAGTATGCCAGGGCCGCATTGTACCATTGCTGCTGCATACAATAGTCGCCGGCTATACGGTAAGCATCGTAATAGTTAGGATTGCTGCGCACTGTGGCTGCTGTGTCTATTGCCTTGCCATGCAGCAGTGCCATTTTATTGGCACGGAAGGTGAGGAAGTCCTTATACTGGCTACTATAGATAAAGCTATCCGCAGGTATAGTGAGGGCTGTTTCTACAATCGTGGTGTCCTTTCTCAAACCTTGCAATTCAAATACTTTGCGCAGGTCGTAACAGATGTATTCGCCCAGTTGCCAGTTGCCGGTGCTTACCCACATGCGCAGGCTATCGGGTTGAAAGATGACTGAATGGTGTGCAATAAGCTGGTTCACCGCTTTCTCGTTGCCATTGCCGATGTCTGTATTGCCTATACCCTTCCTGTCGCGGAGGATGTCTGCCATCTTCTGCGGTGTCAGCGGGTAGTTGCCTGCCATCAATTCCTGCAGCCGCTTGTAGCGATACACAGAAGCACTCCTTTCTTTCTGCTCTATGTTCAGCTCCTGTTGTTCAAATGCTTTGCCCTGGTAGTGGTTGGTGCATTGGATATTATCCTGTGCAGGGTCGTAGATATCCAGCTCCTTCGGCGTCTTTTCTATCACCACAGCTTTGCCATCGGCGGCACTACCTACCAGGAAGCTTTCTGATACAAACATCTTCCGCTTCTTAGCTATTACAATAGCCTCGTCAATATTCGCAGCATATTGCAATACCTCACGAGCTACCAGCGATACGGGTGTAGCCGCCCCACCGGGTATGTCTGACCGGGCAGCATTGATGGTAACTGTCAGGCCTTTTTCATTCATACCCGACACGACGCCAGTAAAGCCACCCCATGTGATAAAGGCGAATTTGTGCCCTTTATCCGGGTTGTAGAATGCCACAATCTTATTCTCAGCAAACTTGTCCCCTACCCAAAAGTCGAAATTGCGGCCAATGAGCATAGAGCCGTCGGCAGTCTTATCGCCCCATGCACCAAAGGAGGTGCAACCTACCAACATCAGGTTTTGCAGGGCATGGCCTATATCGTGTGCTGCATGGTAGTTCATCAGGCGGGTGTAATTGTCACCTACCCAGTTGAAGCTGTCGGAAGCGGAGCGGGATATGCCATAAATCTCTTGCTTGTACTCTTCGGTTACATGGTCGGGCAGGTCGCGGTTCATGAAACCTATGATATATTTCAGAAATTTGAGATAGCCATCACTGGGTATCATCTGCTTAATCTGGTCTGTAAATGCTATCTCCTGGTCTATTATCTGCCGGCGGGAGAGCTTACCGTTCTTTACACCCAGTTCGTAAGGGCTGCCTGAAACATACATTTCATACAGACCATATTTGTTTTTCCTAATCCAATCGTTTTCAATGATATATAGGCTATTATCTACATGATTAGTTTCGACATTTAAGGCTGAGCTATCTGCAATAACCGGAGGCTCAAATTCTGAAACATTGTAAATATACACGCCCATTGCCAGGCATATCAGCAGGAATATACCCAGGGCTATGGCTGTAGTCTTTAGTATCTTCCTGATAATTTTCATGCGTGCAAAGATAATCCTTAGTGGTGAGTGGTGAGCCATGGATAGGAAGGTTGTGTAATTCTCTGTTTAGTTTCGGAGACTGATAGGCAGTTATCAACTTAATAGCCTTGAATGCCGGTCTGAGACCGGATGAATTTAATAGACACGAATGCCCTTCGGAACATTCGCGCCAGTTAGAAATTTATGTATCTTTTTGAACAAATAATATAACGTAACATTATACAGCAATAGTTGTACCACACATAATGAATAGAAGACAAACGCAAATTCCTTCGCAGAGGTAACTGTTTTGACTAACAAGGTTGCTATGCCCAAAGAAAAAGGTGAAAACACTCCTGTAGAGTAATATATAGTCTCAAAGAGATACTCTTCAAAAAAATCCGTTGGTGAGAGATAAGACCAAACACCTATAAAAATTAAACACGCAAAAAAGCTAAGGGATAAATATATCAAGAATCGTTCACTATAAGTTAGAATATACAACGATATACCAAGAACAAATGCCGACAGAATTAAGAAACTTTTATAGTCAATATTAGAAAAGGTATCAGAGCCTAAAACTGTGGAATTGAACTTTATCCCTAAATAATAAATAAAAGAATGAATAGCTAAAACCAAAACGACAGCAAACATTCTTTTCCATATAATTGAAAAACTGCTTTTAATCTTTTTCATAACGATAGACGCTTAAAATTTACTCAATTTTTCTCAACACAAAAGTCAAATTCGCTGTCCTCTTAGCATTATCCAGTACTTCTACCTGCATATTATATTTGGTGGAGAAGTCATCCAGCAGCTTGCGGCTGATGAAGTGGAGTTGGTTCTGTGTTTTATTGAAGCCCAGTAGTTTAGTGGAGAATACTTCGGTCAGTTTAGTGCCTTTTATGCGTTCGGTCAGTTCGGATATTCCATCGCGGATGATGAGTACCCCACCCTCGTTTAATGCGGCGTAAGCTTTTTCCAAAAAAGCTTCCTGTTGCTCCGGCAGCAGGTAGTGCAGTACATCGGCTATGATGATACCGTCGCAGGGTTGCAGTTCTATTTGGGTTAAATCGCCCTGTTCGAAATTAATACCCTCATCGCGCAGGAAATTGTTTTGGGCTGTTTCTATTTTTTCCTCATCGTAATCAATACCCGTAAATACCCGCCCCGGCGCCGACCAGTGCAACATATAGGTCATGAAGCCATAGCCGCAGCCCAGATCGTAAAACCTGCCCTCGCGTGGCAGCAGCTTATGGAACTGCTCATAATATCCTTCCAGCCGGGTTTTGATGCGACAGTACCATTCCAGCACGGGCCCTTTGTAGGTATAGCTTCTTAGCAGTTGCTCTTTGAAATAGGTAGGCGTTTCGTCCCGCTTTTTCACATCCGCCAGTTCCTTACGCATCCAGCGGCCAATATTTTTGGCGCGCTCTGTATAGTTGCTCCCGAATCTTGTATCGCCGGGGGTAATATGCGGATGAATGTATAAGGAGCAGGTGCCGTTTTTTAGCAGCCAGTCGCCCTTCTGCATAGTATAATGTACGCCGTGCAATACGATGGGTACGATGTCTAATTGCAATTGTTCGGCAATGTAAAAAGCCCCTTTGTGAAAACGTTTGACCTTATCGTCATAGCTGCGTGTGCCCTCGGGAAAAACCACTACCGAGTATCCCCTGTTGGTGAACTTTCTTAAAGGTTCTATGCTGTCTTCCGCACCATCAGCTACAGGATAATATTCGCCCATGCGTACCACAGCGCCAAACACGGGTGAGCGCCACACCCATTTATTGGTGAGCAATACCAGCTTTGGGTGCAGCATGGTCGTAACCAGTATATCTAAAAAGGAAGTGTGGTTGGCAATATATACAGATGGCTTCTGGTAGTCTTCGTTGCCGATATTATATATCCTCTTTTTAGTATTAACCATAATATACATCATGCTGCGGGTGAGCGCACTGATGCAAATATGGAACAGGTACTTGCCCCTTTCTTTGCCAAATGGCCATAGCCTGGTGAATATGACACCGAGGATGGTAAGCACCATAGAGCCTGTAAAGAAATAGGTAAAGGCGAATACAGAGATAAAGAAGCTACGCAGTGTAAAGGGCAGAAACTTTTTATCTGCGCGGTGCTGTATGAACCAGTTGAACAGGAAGGGTTGCAGGGTTTGAGAAATGAACAATACACACACCAACCCAGTAACAGATATGAAAGCAATAGACCGCAAAGCGGGGTGTTTGGCCAGCAGCAGTACGCCCAACCCTATTACCACCGTAAGTGCGGACACATATACAGCAGCACGTACGGATGCGAGTTTTTGTTTGCCTGTTTTAAGCCTTTCCACCAGCCCATCCATAGTGAAGATGGTATAATCATCGCCCAGACCGAAGATGAGGGATGAGATAATGATGTTGACAATATTGAATTTCAGCCCCAGTAAAGACATCAGCCCCAATATCCAAACCCAGGAAATAGCCATTGGCAGGAAGGCAATTATAGCCAACTCTATACGCCCGTAGCCGATGAGCAGGGCGAAGAATACAATGAGTGATGAATAAACGGCTATATCGGTAAAGTCGTTATTGAGTATAGTTACCAACTGCGTAGCGCCTTGCTGGCGGTCGGTAATAGTCACCGCTTCCTGTTTCGATAAAGTTTCAAATACTTCGTCCCTGTATTCGGCAGGTACTTTCAGCGCCATGATGGCGTAGTGCTGACTGCTGTCTGTTGAAAATCCACCGGGGAAAAATGTCTTCAAGGTGCGGATAGTTTCTTCGTCGAATAAGGTATAGTCGTTCTGTAAAGTCTGGTCAAAGCGGGAGAATGCATTTTGAGCGAAGCCGGTAGTTGTAGCCGCTTCATTTACATCCGCCACTACCCTGCTTGTCCGCTCCTCATCCCAATAATTGCGCCAGCGTACCAGCCGTTCCTGCTGCTCCTGTACCGACGGCAGCAGCATAGTGGGGTCGGACGTGCCTTTTATCCATCCTTTGTTTTCCAGTTCTGCTACCTGCTGCTTTACCGTTTCTAATTGTTGCAGGGCTTTGTCTTCCGACCCTTCCTGCGCTACCACGAAAACAGAACTCAATGCCACAGTATTTACCTCGCTTACCTCCTCCTGGGCCTCCTGTAGTTCCGGCGAAAGGTAGTTCAGGTTCATCAGGTTGCTGTCGAACTGTACCCCTGTGCTGAAATACAGCATTACCGGTGTCAGCAGGAATATGAACAGCACCAGCCATTTATTACGCTCCGGTCTCCAGAGAGCTACTTTATCAAAGAAGGTGTTGCGCATTGCCTGTTGCTCTGGCTGTCCCTGTCCGATAGGCAAGTGCGGCAGGAATATGAGTGTACACAAAGCCGCACCCAACAGGCTGGCGGCGGCGAATAAGCCAAGGTCTTGCAATATGGGGGTACTGACTAAACGCAACGACAGGAAAGCGGCAATAGTAGTAAAACTCCCGAGTGTGAGGGGTTGTGAAAGTTCTTTAACTGTGTCGCGGATGCTAGTATTGTTCCTGGCCTGGGAAAGGAAATGTATAGAGAAGTCAATAGCGATACCCATGATGATGGCACCGGCACCTAATGCTATAACCGATATACTCCCCTGCACCAGCGATACTATACCTACACCCATAGCCCCTCCATACAGCACAGGCACTAATAATAATAAGGGCGTTCTTTTACGGCGAAAGAAGTAGAAGGTTAACGCCAGCAGCAGCACTATGGTTACGGACAGGGTAACTATCGTATCGGTGCGCATTTGCGTAGCATTGCCCGCCGCTACTGCCGGGCCGCCGAAGTAGGTAATGTTCACCCCCGCATGTTGCTGTTCCCAATTGGCAATGAACTTGTCCGCTTCTTCAAAGAACTTACTGTTCTTCCCTGTCTCGCTTGCTTTGTACTCCGGTTTGAGGAAGAAGGTGAGCTTCCCGCTTTCTTTGTGAAACAGGTAGCCCTCGTAGCTCTCGTAATTATCATCGAATTGCAGCGCCCTTAGTTTATTCCACACTATAGCAGATATACCAATAGGGTCAGCCGCTACCATCTTTTTATAATACACACTGGCGGGCGATAACAAGATGCGTTTATTCGCTTCGAGGGTTTTGCTTATCTGTTGCTCTTGAATGAGGATATCGATTTTAGCATAATCCCCTTCGGTAAGGAACAGGGGCAGGTTTTGCTGTACGATGCCTGTTATAGCTTCTTCCATACCACTGCCGGGCTGCAGTATAATGGTATCTATATATTCATCAAACTGCGCTGAAAATCCGGCCGTGAAATCATTGGCAGCACTTACCAGGCTATCACTGTCGCGGTAGCTGCTGTCAGTAAATGATGCCAGGAATATCACCTGCTCGCCCGCCTGCGTTTTGCTGATGGCATCGTTCATGGCATGCAGGGCCTTACTGTCGGGCAACATAGAACTGATGTCCTCCTTCAACTCTATCTTGCTTGCGAAGAATATCCAGCAACCAAAACTCAACAGGAATACCAACCAGAAAAGAGGCTTTCTCCGGCGGAAAAAATCGTAAAGGGGTACAAAAAAAATGTGCATGTATTATATACAGGTACCGCTAAAAAAATCAGCTTTCAAAATCCTTATACAAAAGGTACTTCTTTCTTATCTGCTTAAACGCATCCAGGTCTTTCTGCCAGGTAGCTTTTATATCTTCTTCACTCCAGCCCTGCTCTACCTGCTTTCTCAGTTCTTTTGTTCCCGCCAGTTTCTCAAAGAAGTTATTAAAAAACTTATCCTTATTGGGGTACCATTTGTAGGCACGCAACAGCCAGGTGAGTTTCACGTAACCTGCGCCCACTATTTTTGCTTCTTCGGTTGTTGTTGCCAGCATGATGCCATAGCATGTTTTAGCAGCGTGCAGCGGGTCAGGACCTTCGTCGGCTATGTTGGGCATGAAACCATACATGCAATGGTCTTTAAAAGAAGGATGTCCAAACTGCTGGAAAGGATATTTGGTGCCGCGCCCCACGCTCACATCCGTCCCTTCAAACAGGCAAAGCGAGGGGTATAAATATATGGCCGCCATAGTCCGCAGGTTGGGCGAGGGATTGACGGGCAACTCGTACAAAGTATTATGGTCGTAACCCGCACATGGAATTATAGTCATGTTCAGTTTATCAGCGCCGGCAAACCATTTTTCTCCCACCAGCATCTTAGCGTATTCGCCGGGTGTCATGCCATATACTATAGGTACGGGCTGCATTCCTACAAATGATTTCAGTGATTTATCCAGCACAGGCCCGTCAATATAAAAACCATTGGGGTTAGGGCGGTCCAGTATCATGATTTGCTTGCCGTAGGCGGCACATGCTTCCATGGCATATTGCATGGTAGATATATATGTGTAAAAACGAACGCCCACATCCTGTATATCATATATCAATACATCCACATCGGCCAGGTGTTCTTCGGTGGGTTTCTTAGTGCTGCCGTATAATGATATGATGGGCAACCCTGTTTTACTGTCTTGCTCGTCACTCACTTTCTCCCCTGCTTCCGCCTTGCCCCTGAAGCCATGCTCCGGCGCGAAAATTTTAACAATATTCACCCCGCGCTTCAGCAAGGTATCGGGCAATAATACTTTCTGCGGCCCTACAACAGAAGTCTGGTTGATGAGCAGGGCAACACGTTTCCCTTCCAGCATGGGCAGGTAGTTTTCCATCTGTTCTGCACCTGTCAATATTACTTGTTGATTTTCATCTTCTTGTGCCTGTACATTCACCACAAAAAGAAGAGAAAATAACATACACTTTAAAAACAATCTATATGCCATTGTGCCAAAATTTGCTTAAAGATAAGCAGTGAAACAGATATTCGCAGATTATAATGTACCTTGCATCATAATCGCATTTTTTTATTTAAAACAAATTTCATGCAACAAGTTAAAAGCGGTGACACGGTAAAGGTGCACTACCATGGAAAATTAACAACAGGGGAAACATTTGATAGTTCTGAGGGCCGTGACCCGCTGGAATTTACAGTAGGCAGCGGACAAGTAATAAAGGGTTTTGACGACGCGCTGATGAATATGGCGATAGGCGAAAAGAAGACGGTACAGATACCTGTAGGCGAAGCTTATGGTGAGCGCAGGGAAGATATGATAGTACAATACCCAAGGCAGGAGTTTCCTGCTGAAATGATGCCCGAAGTAGGTATGCAGCTGAATATGAGTGATAATATGGGCAATAACTTCCCCGTTGTCATCACTGAAGTACAGGAAGAAATAGTAGTGCTGGATGCCAACCACCCGCTGGCCGGCCAGGACCTGATATTCGACCTGGAAGTAGTGTCTATAGGATAAATTCTTAATGATTTTATATGATGCCGGGCCTTGCGTCCCGGCATTTATTTTAACAAGAAAGATAAGAACCGAATTATTACATTTGTTCCGGTTCAAAACTAACTCATGCATATACTGTCAGCTATTCTCTTACAATTAGATACGGTTGCGCAGGCTTCTGACCTGGTAGAAGAAACCAGCGCCGAAAAACTGTCGTTGATATACCTGTTGAAAGAAGGTGGTATCCTGATGATTCCCCTGTTGCTTTGCTCGGTATTGATGGTGTATGTATTCCTGGAGCGCCTGGCGGTAATACGGAAGGCAGGGGATATAGACCCCACTTTTATGGCCCGCATCAGGGACCATGTGACTGAGGGTAACCTGGCAGGCGCTAAAAACCTTGCCAAAAACACACAAGGCCCTATGGCGCGTATCATAGACAAGGGCCTGAGCCGGATAGGCAAACCCGTGGAGCATATAGAACGCTCAATGGAGAATACAGGAAAACTGCAGGTGTACAACCTGGAAAAGAACCTGTCCATGCTTTCTACAATTGCAGGTATAGCGCCTATGTTCGGTTTCCTGGGTACTATTGCGGGTATGATTATCCTGTTCTTCAACATACAGCACCAGGGATTTTCTATTGAGAACATCGCGGGCGGTATCTATACCAAAATGGTTACCTCGGCTGTTGGCCTGATTATCGGCCTGCTGGCTTATGTAGCATACAACTACCTGAATGCGCAAATCAACAAGGCGGTGAATAAAATGGAAGCGGCTTCGGTTGAATTTCTGGATATATTGCACGAACCCACTAAATAACCGGAGGCTGTATGAACCTGAGAAAAGGACTAAGGGACAAAACGGAAGTGCATACCTCGGCGCTGAACGATATATTGTTCATATTGCTGTTCTTCTTCCTGATTATCTCTACCCTGGCCAACCCCAACGTGGTAAAGGTGCTGACACCCAAAGCCGCTACCGATACCAAGGCTAAACAAACCGTGGTTGTTACGGTCGATTCCATGCAGCGCTTTTATGTGGGTACTACACTCACCCCTGTTGACTCGCTGGAAGCGGTGATAGGGCGCATAGCTGCTAAGTCTAACGATGCTGAACCTACCGTGGTAGTAAACGGTGACAAAAAAGCCGACTGGGATAATGTAATGGCTGTAATGCGCGCTGCTAAAGCCAATAACCTGAAAGTGGTAGCGGCTATTGATAATGCACCGTAAACGGCAGCGCTTTATTATCTTTATGGGGATACAAACAGTAACCGCGCATCGCTCATCGTTCATCCATATTAGATACACCCATTGAATACCAGAAAGGCGTTGGCCCCCAGCGTGGAGAAATGCTGCGCAAGGAACTGGACATACAGTTTTCGGGCGACTTGCTGCACCACTACCCTTTCCGCTACAACGACCGTACGCAGCTTAATAAAATAGGTAATATCAGTACGGATGGCGAATATGTGCAACTCATCGGTACGCTCATCAATATATTTGAGGAAGGCACAGGCAGGGGCAGGCGGTTGACGGCTACCCTGTACGATGATAGCGGGAAGATAGAACTGATATGGTTCCAGGGGGCGCAGTGGATGAAGAAAACACTGGAGGCGAATAAGAACTACTTAGTGTTTGGCAGGGTCAGCTACTTCAACGGAATACCTAATATTGCCCACCCGGATATAGACCCGCTGACAGCTGAAACAGCGAAAGCAGGCATGACACCTGTGTATCCCCTCACTGAAAAGCTGAAAGGGCGGGGTGTGAATAACCGTGTGTTGGCAAAAATAACCAAAGAACTGCTGAGCAAAATAACACCCGCAGACATCCCCGAAATACTGCCCCCGCACATCATACAGCAATACCAACTCTGCGACCGCTACCATGCTGTGAAATGGATACACTATCCTGATACGGAAGAACGGATGCAGGCTGCACGCCACCGGCTGAAATGGGAAGAACTGTTTGCCTCTCAACTGAAGATAGGCCAGATACGTGTGCAACACCATATACAGCAGGGCTGGAAGTTTGAGACTGTGGGAGACCATTTTAACAACTTCTATAAAAAACATCTGCCTTTTGAACTAACAGGTGCACAGAAACGGGTACTGAAAGAAATACGCTCCGACACCGCTACCGGCAAACAGATGAACCGACTGGTGCAGGGTGATGTGGGAAGCGGTAAAACAATAGTAGCCGTAATGTCGATGCTGCTGGCGCTGGATAACGGCCACCAGGCATGTATGATGGCACCTACCGAGATACTGGCGCAGCAGCATTATAAAAGCATCAGCCGGCTGCTGGAACCTATGGGTATCCCCGTGGCACTGCTGACAGGTACGGTAAAAGGAAAAGAAAGAAAAGAGATACTGAAAGGCCTGGCAGACGGAACTATAAAAATATCAGTCGGCACACATGCGCTGATAGAAGAATCTGTACAATTTGCCAACCTGGGGCTGGCTGTGATAGACGAGCAACATCGTTTTGGTGTAGGGCAAAGGGCAAGGCTATGGGAAAAGAACGAGATTCCGCCACATATATTAGTGATGACGGCAACCCCCATACCCCGCACATTGGCCATGACCCTCTATGGCGACCTGGACGTATCAGTAATAGATGAACTGCCACCCGGCAGGCAGGAGATAAAGACCGTACACCGCAATGAAATGCGGCGTGCGCATGTCATGGAGTTCATACGCAGCGAGGTGGATAAGGGCAGGCAGGCATATATTGTCTATCCGTTGATAGAAGAATCGGAGAAGATGGACTACGAGAGTCTTGTCGCGGGCTATGAGCAGGTAAAAACATTCTTTCCTGACCATAAGTACCGCATAGCCATAGTACACGGCAGGCAAGAGCAGGAACTGAGGGAACGCAATATGCAGCGTTTTGCAGAAGGCCATGCGCAGGTATTGGTAGCCACTACCGTAATAGAAGTAGGCGTGGACGTACCTAATGCCAGCGTGATGCTGATAGAAAGCGCGGAACGGTTTGGCTTATCCCAGTTGCACCAGTTGCGCGGGCGCGTGGGCCGTGGTGCGGAACAATCGTATTGCATACTGCTGACGGGCAACAAGCTATCGAAAGAAAGCGCAGAAAGAATGAAGACCATGGTGGCTACGGCCAATGGTTTTATCATAGCGGAAAAAGACCTGGCCATGCGCGGACCCGGAGACCTCTACGGCACCAAACAAAGTGGAATATTTCGTTTTAAGCTGGCGGATATTATACATGATACAGCCATACTGGAACAGACAAGAGCGGCAGCACAACAACTGCTGAACGAAGACCCCGCCCTCACCCAACCCCAGCACCAGGGTATACGCAACGTACTACTACAGCAGGCTAAGCCAACTAATAACTGGAGCAAGATTAGTTAGGGGATATTATTCTCCGTGACCGATAAACGAAACGGTACTGTCGTTCTTTAAAAACCAAATCGCGTAGTTGTCTGATGCGCCCAACTCGCCTTCATATTCATAAATAAAACAGCAACTGTCGTGTTTAGGAAACCCTTTGCTAATTGGACCGACAATGATATTGACCGGCTTACCCATAATGCTATCCACGTCGCTGGGTTTCATTCCCTCGGTTACTGACCGGATATTTGTGGCATTGTTATTATCAGTGCAAGAGGACAGAATCAAAAGGAGGAGGACTCGACGAATGTTCATTCAGGTAGTAATTTATGTTTACAAGTTTAAATCTACAAATAATAAGTACAACTGGTCATACCGTCCCGCTCTGACCTAAGATAAATTGAGCGTCCGCTCCGGATGAACACCATCAGGAACATCCCTGCGAAACAGAAAAATCATAAATAATAGTTATGCTTTTCATATTATAGTTAAATGAAAGTATATAAAAAGAATACTGCACCTTTGTGTAGGAAAATATCAGTCTGGAATGAACATGGATTTTTTTTCCGGGCGGAGGCTGGCGATAGCGACCAAACACGGTAAAGAGAAAGTGATACGGCCTGCATTAAGTATTCTTGAAGGTGTAGAGTTATTCGTTCCTGAGGGGTTTGACACTGACGCGTATGGAACATTTAGCGGTGAGATAGAACGAAGCTCTGCACCTCTTGAATCTGCCCGCAGAAAATGTACGGATGCCTGTAGGGCTTATAATTGCACACTCGCAATATCTTCTGAAGGGTCATTCGGGCCCCACCCTTACTTGCCGTTTGTGCATGCAGATGATGAAATTCTACTCCTGTTAGACTGGGAAAACAACCTGGAGATAAAAGTAAGAGAAATCACTACAACGACGAATTTCAATGGTCAGTTACTTAAAAATCGTGCTGAAGTTGATGCATTTGCCGGAAAGGTATTATTCCCATCCCATGGCCTCATTTTGCGCAGAGACAAGGATGCAACAGATGATTTGACTAAGGGTGTAGCTGATATACAGACGCTGGATAAACTCGTGAATATATACCTGTCAAAATACGGGCAGGTGTATGTTGAAACAGATATGCGTGCGATGTACAATCCAACCAGGATGGAGGTAATAGGGCGTGCCGCGAGAAAACTATCTGATGTTATATTGAGAACTTGCCCGCAATGTAATACCCCCGGCTTTGATGTTGCTGATGTAGTCAACGGATTGCCATGTGAGTTGTGCGGCAATCCCACCAAAAGCACCTTAAGCTATATCTACATCTGTCAGAAATGTCATTATAGTGAAGACAAAATGTACCCTAAAGGCAAAACATCAGAAACCCCCATGTATTGTGACTATTGCAATCCATAAAATACGATAAATGATTAAAACAATAATTGGTACCGATATAGATTACGCTGCTGAGTTGCTATGCAATGGAGAAGTAGTCGCTATTCCAACAGAAACGGTTTACGGGCTTGCCGCTAATGCACTGAATACGGTTAGTGTACAGAAAATTTACAACCTTAAAAACCGCCCTGCCGACAATCCGCTGATAATACATGTGGCAGATATAGAGCAGGTATATAAATACACAAACGATATACCCGAACAGGCGTTCAAGCTTTTGGAAAAGTTCAGTCCGGGGCCGCTTACGGTATTATTACCCAAAAAAGATATCATCCCCGGTATTGTCACAGCAGGACAAGACACTGTTGCTATCAGGATACCCAAACACACATTGACTCAAGTTCTGTTGGATATAACGGGGTTGCCATTGGCAGCACCCAGCGCAAACCCGTTTACATACATCAGCCCTACTACCTCAAATCATGTGCACAAAATGTTTGATGGCAAAATCAGGTATATACTGGATGGAGGCGCATGCGATGCGGGGATTGAATCAACAATTATTGGCTTCCCGAATAATAAGCCCACTCTTTTCAGGGCCGGAGCAATTAATACAACTGATATAGAAAAAACAATCGGAGTAAAATTAAACAGGCCGGAAAAGACAACAAGAGCACCCGGTATGCACAAAAAGCATTATTCTCCTTTCACACCCGTATTAGCAGTAGATGACATTGATCTTGAAATAAAAAGAAATTCAAGACTGAATATTGGGGTCGTTACATACAATTCATATACAAATCAACTTCCCTTAGGCAACCAGGTAATGCTGGGCACAACTGATGATATGACAGTAGCTATGAACAAGCTCTATGCCACCTTGCATGATATGGATGCAAAAAGCTATGACTTGATTATTGCTAAAAGGTTTCCTGCGTATGGATTAGGTATAGCTATCAACGACAGGTTAGATCGTGCGTCAATGTCGTAAATAAAAGAAGTTCCTGCCATAGGCAAGGAACTTCAGTTGTGTTGCAAAACAGGCTTGCGCCCTTTGCAACCTCGAGGTTTGGCACCGATGCAAAGGTATGCTATTGCACCGGATAATCAGTTATCCTATCACCACCACCAGGTCATTAGTGTTTACCAAAGTACCTTCAGTTAGTTCTATATCTGCTATGGTGCAGTCGTGATTGGCGGTAATCACCGTTTCCATCTTCATAGCTTCTATCACAAACAAGGGCTGGTTCTTTTTCACCTGCTCCCCTTTCTTCACCTGCACTTTCGACAGCATACCCTGTAGCGGTGCACCTATATGGTTGGCGTTATCCTTATCCATTTTGCGGTTTTCTTTATGCTCTACTTTTACCGACTTATCGGGCACTTCTATATTACGTGTCTGTCCGTTCAGTTTGAAGAACACAGTACGTTTACCCATTTCGTTGGCTTCGCCGATGCTCAGCAGGCGTATCAGCAGGGTTTTACCTTTCGCAATTTCTATTGTAGCATCTTGCCCCATCTTCAGCCCATACAGGAACAATGGTGTGGGTATCACCGACACATCGCCGTACTCACGATAAAACTTCAGGTAAGTTTCGTACACTTTGGGGTACAGCTTATAGGAAAGGAAGTCGCACAAGCCTAAATCATCGCCAAACTGTTCCCTGAACGCAGCCATCTCCTTATCAAAATCCACCGGGTTCAGGTGCTTGTTGGGCCGGTCTGTAAAAGGCACTTTGTCTTTCAGTATGATTTTTTGCAATTCTTTAGGCAAGCCACCCTCAGGCTGGCCCAGTACACCCATAAAGAATTCCTGCACACTTTCAGGAAAGGATATTCCTTCGCCTTTCTGCATCACATGTTCTCGGCTAAACCCATTGGCTACCATAAACTGCGCCATATCGCCCACCACTTTCGAACTGGGGGTTACCTTCACTATATCGCCAAACATATCGTTGACGGTGGCGTACATTTTTTTGATGTCTTCAAACTTGTCTTCCAGCCCCAGGGCTTTGGCTTGCGGGCGCAGGTTAGAGTACTGTCCGCCCGGTATCTCGTGGCGGAACACTTCTGCAGCACTCGCTTTCAGCCCACTCTCATAAGGGTAATATATCTCACGAACAGCTTCCCAATAGTTGGAGAATTCGTTCAGCGAGTCTATATCGTAATGATTTTCCCTTTCGTGGAATTTCATCATCTCTACCACTGCATTAAAGTTGGGCTGCGATGTGAGGCCAGAAACTGCACCCAGAGCTACATCCACCACATCTACCCCTGCCTCTATGGCTTTCAGGTAGCTGGCGGGTTGCAGCGACGAGGTATCGTGCGTATGCAGGTGTATGGGTATGTTCACAGTTGCTTTCAGCCCTGCAACCAGTTCTGCCGCTGCGTAGGGTTTCAGCAGGCCGCTCATGTCTTTGATGGCCAGTATATGCGCGCCTGCGTTCTCCAGGTCTTTGGCCAGACGCAGGTAGTAGTCCAGGTTGTACTTGGTGCGTTTGGGGTCCAGTATATCCCCGGTATAACACAGGGCTGCTTCCGCAATACCTTCTGTACGGTTGCGCACCATTTCTATACAGGGCGCTATATTTTCCATCCAGTTCAGCGAGTCGAATATGCGGAAGATGTCCACGCCTTTTTCCCAGCTTTGTTCTACAAACTTCTCTACCAGGTTGTCAGGATAAGCAGTGTACCCCACACCGTTGGAACCGCGTATCAGCATCTGCAACAGTATATTAGGCACGGCCTCGCGTATCTGCTCCAGCCTTTGCCAGGGGTCTTCGTTCAGGAAACGCATGGCCACATCGAATGTCGCACCGCCCCATACTTCCATACTAAAGGTTTGGGGGTGGAGCTTCGCAAACTGCTTGGACACTTTCAGCATATCGATAGTACGCATACGCGTGGCCAGCAGCGACTGGTGGGCATCGCGCAAGGTAGTATCCGTATAGTGTATCTTCTTTTCCGCCTTCAGCCATGCACAAAACTTATCGGGGCCCATTTCCGTCAGCATATCCTTGGTGCCTTTGGGGTATGCTATATCAACCGGCGCCATGGGTATTTCCGGCTTGCGGAACTCACGACCATCATGCTTCACTTTCACATCGGGGTTGCCGTTCACAGTTATATCAGCCAGGTAGCGTAGTATCTTGGTGCCCCTGTCCTGCTTTGCTACAAACCTGAACAGCTCAGGATGCTCCTGTATAAAACCTACCGTTGTTTGCCCGCTGCGGAAACCCTCGTGGGTTATCAGGTTTTCCAGGAATGGGATATTATTCTTTACACCCCGTACACGGAACTCGCGCAAGGCACGGTGCATCTTCATAGAGGCATCGTGCAGGTTATTACCCCAGGTACTTACCTTCACCAGCATCGAGTCGAAGAAGGGGCTTATTTTCATGCCGGGGTAGGTACTACCCTCGTCCAGCCTGACACCGAAACCTGCCGCATTTCGGTAAGTAACCAGCGTGCCGTAATCAGGCTTAAAATCATTAGCAGGGTCTTCTGTTGTTATCCGGCACTGTATAGCCACACCATCCACACTTACATCTTCCTGGCTGCCTATACCTACTTCTTTGTCAGTCAGTTTATACCCGGCAGCTACAAACAGTTGAGTCTTCACCAGGTCAATACCGGTCACCATTTCAGTAACGGTATGCTCTACCTGTATACGTGGGTTCACTTCTATGAAGTATATATGCTCCGCGGCATCTACCAGGAATTCTACCGTGCCCAGGTTATTATAATTCACTGCACGGGCTATATCTGTAGCGTATTTATACAGCTTGTCTTTGGTGGCTTGTTGCAGGGTAACGGCAGGTGCTACTTCCACCACCTTCTGAAAACGGCGCTGTACCGAACAGTCGCGCTCAAACAGGTGAATGATATTGCCGTAGTTGTCGGCGGCTACCTGTACCTCTATATGCTTGGGGTTTTCTACAAATTTCTCCAGGAATACTGTATCGTCTCCAAAAGCATTTTTTGCCTCGCTGCGTGCCTCAGGGAAAGATTTTTTCAGGTCTTCGTCGCTACGCACTACCCTCATGCCCCGGCCGCCACCGCCTGAAGCTGCTTTCAGCATCAACGGGTAGCCTATACGATTGGCTTCCTGCAGGGCTATGTCTATATTAGTAAGAGGTTGGATGTTGCTTTCAATAATGGGTATGCCGGCCTTAATAGCTACTTCTTTGGCTGTTACTTTGTCGCCCAGGGCAGCCATGGCTTCAGGGCGTGGCCCTACAAATATTATATTGCTGTCCGCGCATTTTCGGGCAAATGTGGCGTTCTCTGACAGGAAACCATAACCGGGATGGATAGCATCAGCGCCACAATCGCGGGCTATATTGATTATCGCATCCATATCCAGGTAAGGCTTCAACGGGTCGTTATCTTCACCCACCTGGTATGCTTCATCGGCCTTATAGCGGTGCAGCGAGTACCTGTCTTCATAAGTATATATCGCTACTGTCCTGATATCCAGTTCGGACGCTGCGCGGGCGATGCGGATAGCTATCTCGCCCCTGTTGGCAATCAATACCTTTTTTATATTCATGTGTATAATATTGGGTAACCAGCAATTTTGCCGTAAAGCTAATACATGACAGGTTTTTTATACTACTTATGAGATTAATAAAAACCCATCATTTTTTAAGATGGCAGCCGGGTGTACTATTTAATATGGTATTTGTTATCTTGTTTAGGTTAAAAAGAAACTATAACAATAAAAGATTGAACTATGTTACAAGTTGGAGATGAATTCCGCCATGTGTACAGGTACACCCAGGACGATGTTGACACTTTTGCCCGTGTAAGCGGCGATACTAATCCCCTGCATATAGACCCGCAGGCCGGCAAAGACAGTATGTTTGGCCGCAACATTATTCATGGGTTCCTTGGCGCTTCTGTGTTTACAAAGATTTTCGGCGCGCTATGGTATGCTGATGGACATGTGTATATGAGCCAAAGCATGAAATGGTTGAAGCCGATGTTTGTAGATACAGACTACGAGGCTGTAGTAACCGTAAAAGAAATTTACCCTGAAAAAAACAGGATATTGTATGAATGTGCGGTGTACGAGGCCGGCACTCAAAACCAAACCATTGCGGGCGAAGCCCTGCTGCTGAACAAGAAGCAGTATGTATGGTAGGTTACATGGTTATTTAAAAAATCCCCGCTGAGTATAGCGGGGATTTTTCATTTCGATTTACCAATAGAATTATTTCAGCACAGTTACAGGCTGCACGCTCCTGTTAGGGCCCGACTGCACTATACAGTAATACATACCTGCGGACAAGGCTGATATATCAAAGCTTCCGCTTAATTGAACGGCATCATACGATTGTTTCATCATCACCTGGCCTGTTACCGATATTAGCTGTACCTGTACGCCTCCTTCATTAAAATCCTTGTCCCAGTTTATATTCAATATCTTATCAGCAGGGTTAGGATATACCAATACATCCGTATTGCCTGCTACTTTATCAGTTATACCTACTTTGAAATCCTGTTTGTAAAAAATAAGCCCGCCCAATACATTGCCCAACACGAGTTCGTGCAGGTTGTTATTATCAGCATCTACGTTGGCAAAAGCCGGTGCAATGCGTTTGTGCCCGCGTATGTAGGAGTATGATGAATCTATCATCGTGTACTTCGCGGGGTTAACCCCATTCTGAAAACCATCGTAACGGTAGAGGCTGCCCCAATTGGTACCCACCACCAGGTAATCCTTACCGGTGTTGTCGGTAGGCCCTATGTATGGCGCTGTGTAAGAATAGGGGTCAACCGGTGAATTTAACTTTATTCCGCCCAACGTATCAGTCACTTTTGTAAGGCCGATAGTTCCCGGAACCGAACTGTAATTCCTGTAATAGTACAAAGCGCCAAACTGGTTACCCGATACCAGGTCGTTTTTACCATCACCATTAATATCATATATGGCCGGAGTAGCATAATCACCTACATCCATGATGGTGAATGTGGACAAATCCATCAATGTATCAGATGCCAGTGTCCATACAGGTGTTACTGTATTACTTGCAGCCGTGTTTTTGTAGAAAGAGAAGGTACCATCCGTATGTCCTATTATCAGGTCATCCAGTGTGTCGTTATCCAGGTCGCCAATAGCCAGGGAAGCGCCCCTGTAATTTTTGGCCCACAAACCCATAAAATCATCGGTTATCAGCTCAAATGAATAGTTAGTGGGTGTAGTAGTAGTGTTTCTATAGTATGCAATTTTGCTGCGGTTATAATTGCCTGAATGTTGATAAAACCCTTCTGAACCTATGAACAGGTCTTTCTTCCCGTCTTTATCATAATCATAAAACACAGGGTAGGAACCTTGCCCCATGTCTATCATCCTGTCCACAAGGTAGGTATTGCTCTTGTATACATAATTTTTATTCGCTTCAGTACCTGTGTTTTCGTACAGTACTATTGAGTTGTAATTTGCAGATTGCCTGTTCATGGGTGTGAACAACAGATCGCGTACACCATTATGGTTAACATCCAATGCGTATGCCCCGGGGTACATATCCACAATCATCGGCACACCATTTGCAGACCATATAGTATCTTCTGCTATTGCAGAGTCCACTCCGAACTCCGCTTTGCCATTAAAGAAGAATTGTATGTCGGAAAATGATTCATTTCCGTTAAACCAATCCAGGTCACCATCGTTATCCATATCTATCAGCAGTAGTGTATTGCTGCCATGTGTGCCTTTTCCCCCCGGTCCACAGCCTTTGCAGGTAGGTATAGACCATGGGCAACTGTAGCCAAGTACTTGTTTGCGCTCATAGTTTTGTATTGTCCTGCCCCAGCACCAGTCTTTCAGGCATATTTTTATACTGTCCGCAGGCAGGTTGTCCTCCTTTGTGCAGTTTTGATACATAGTAATAGTGCTGCCCCATACATCATAGGCAATAATATCAATGTCACCGTCACCGTCAACATCATCCATCCCCGGTATAGATTGGGGGGCTACATAGGCATTGGTCCATCCTGAACCACCTAAATAATACAGGTCTTTATAAAACCTGAAATGTAACTGGTTGTTGTTATAATAACCATACGATACCCCAACTCCTGAAAAACTCCGGTGAACAAGATCTTCAATTCCATCCCCGTTAAAATCAATCAACTTGAGATAGCCGTATATTTCGGGAAAACTTGCTTCGTATTTAGAATCGTATTTATAGGCTCCGGTACCGGTGGCTATCAGGGTTTTCAGCCCTATATACTCTTCAAATAATACAATATCTTTTCTGCCGTCACGGTTCAAATCAGCCATAGCTAATTGCGGCTGGTTGACACCGCCTGTCCACGGAAGGGCCATTGTACTGCTTCCACTTTTCACCTGGGCATCATTATATTGCCTATATATATCTCCCTGAAACTGGGCATACGCACTGACACTTGAGATAAGGGTAATAGCTGTGACAGCAATGGAGGTTAATGATTTCATATAAATTGTTTTATGAACAGGATATTTTATTAAAGTTACGGATTACAGAGACACAGCCTGTAACAAATATCACATTATTATATGATATTAATCACTGTATAACATATAGACAGGTAAGATTTATTAACCGTTGGCATTATACTTTTTTAATGGAGAATCCGGCTCCTTCAAGAAATGGTTATAGACGCTTTTATCAGCAAAAGCAGGGAATAATTTATTCACCCACACGGTCAATTTACCCAGGAATGTCATGACGACTGTTCTTTTCCGTTTTTTTACAGCAGTAAGTATAATTTCCGCACATTCTTCAGCCGTCATCAGCTTACCCTCATTCAGCGGGGTTTCCCCCTGCGCACTGCCATCAGATGAGCGGGCTACATTGCGGATATTGGACGAGGTGAAGCCGGGGCATACCCACATTACGTTGGTACCTGTATACAGTAATTCTGTCCTCAGTGATTCAAGGAAACCCTGCAGGGCGAATTTTGACGCCGAATATCCCGTTCTTGCAGGTAAGCCCCTGTACCCTGCTATCGATGAAATACCCACGATAACGCCTTTGTTTTTAAGTATGGACGGGAGGGCATATTTGGTACAGTAAACAGCCCCGAAAAAATTGATTTCCATAAGCTCCCTGATTACTTTGGTATCTACATCTTCAAACAAGGCCCTCATACTTATACCGGCATTATTAATCAGCACATCTATCCTGCCCCATTTGTCAACAACCGCATTCATGAAGTTCCTGCAATCCTCCTCCTTACTCACGTCTACAGGCATGTAGAACACATTGGACTCGTCCATGTTTCCGTATAATTCTTTCAATGTATTGACATTGCGTGCACATAAAGCTACCTGAGCCTCCTGTTTCAGGGCTTCAAAAGCCAGGGCCTTACCAATACCGGACGATGCGCCCGTAATTACGATTACTTTTCCATTCAGCAGATACATAAGTTATTTTCAGAACGGTAAAAATAACATATCCGGATATAGTATTCAGGATTATCGGCATGTTTTCAGCATATTAAAAAAGATATGCACAACAGGTTAATAAAATCCGGTGCCTAATATTGATAGCGAGTGTAAAAAGAATTAACTTAATAGCAGGAACATGATTAAACACCTGGCTGCAAGCACAGTAGACTTATCTATTATTTAACAAACAACGAGTTCCTGTTGTTATATTATTGCAAAAAGGTTATCACAAAAAACAAAGGCACATTGACAGAAGCAATCATCAGTCTCGAAACAGTTAACCCGATTGAGTTTTTCGGTGTGAACAACAGCAAATTCGACCTACTTAAACGTAAGTTCCCACTGCTGAAGATATTATCAAGGGGCAGCCAGATAAAACTGGCCGGCCAGCCCGATGAAGTGGCCAACGCCCAGCTGCGCATCAGCCAGGTAATAAAATACCTTGAACGCAACGGGCACTTATCAGAGAATTATTTTTCGGAGATATTAGGTGATGAAGAGGATACGGGCGAGTTGCAAAGCAAGGATAACGGCAATACAAGTGATATCATAGTTTTTGGCCCAAACGGTAAAGTAATAAGGGCAAAAACACAAAACCAGAAGCTGCTGGCCAGTGCTTCTGAGAAAAATGACATCATATTCGCGGTAGGCCCGGCCGGTACGGGTAAGACATATACTGCCGTGGCATTGGCAGTACGTGCCCTCAAAAACAAAGCAGTTAAGAAAATTATTTTGACAAGGCCAGCTGTTGAAGCGGGAGAAAGCCTTGGTTTTCTACCGGGCGACCTGAAGGAAAAAATAGACCCCTACCTGCGTCCATTATATGATGCCCTGGATGACATGATACCGTCTGACAAGCTCAATTATTATATGGCTAACAGGATAATAGAGATAGCCCCACTGGCATATATGCGCGGACGTACACTTGACAACGCCTTTATTATACTGGATGAGGCACAAAACGCCACCGACCTGCAATTGAAAATGTTCCTGACGCGTATAGGGGCATCTGCCAAAGCCATCATTACAGGCGACCTGACACAAATTGACCTGCCTAAAAATCAAAAATCAGGCCTTATAAAAGCCACGAAAATATTGCGGGATATAGATGGCATAGCTTATATACAACTGGACGAAGCAGACGTGGTAAGGCACAGGCTGGTAAAAAGTATCATCAGGGCCTACGACAAAGACAAGGAAAAAGAAGAGCAGGAAGAAGAAGATAACCGTAAAAAGTTCAATAAGCTGAAGGAAGAACGGGCAGCTAATGATGAGAAGTAAAAAAACGGGCTGCCTTTGGGCAGCCCATAATATTTTAAATAGCTTATTTTTTACTTATTACCCTGGAAATTGGTGATATACTTCTCACCGTTTTTCATTTCTTCAATCAGTATTTCAATCCTGTTATCCGCTACCATCTTCCAGGTTACTTTCCTGTTCTCAGTGTCTTGTACAATTACCTCCCTGCCGGTAGCATCTATCACGCCTGAAATCACTTCGGGTGTCCTTGATAATATCGTTACTTTCAGCGAGGTAATACTTACATTCTTATGATCCGGCTCTACATTGGCTGCATCTCCGGTAACTGGCAGGCCGTTTACCTTGGTTTTACCCTTATAATTGCCCAGAAACTTATTACGTGATATAATTTCGCATTGCGTACCCTCATATCCTATCGGGCACCTGCAGAATTCATCTGCACAGGTACCACCATTACGGCACATCAGCGCCTTACAGCTTTCGTGTTTACAAGACGTATAAGTAACTGTTGAGGCAATGGTCATAAAAACAGTTGCCGCCAGTAGAGAATGCTTCCAAAACTTCATAATGACTAAAAACGTTATTTATGGCAAAATACAAAAAATCCTCAGTAATACTATATACTATCATTATTTTTCTGCAGCCAGCGGGTTCCAGCCCTGTGCCACCAGTTCATATACATTTCCGCCCTTTGTATGCAGTTTCATACCCTCTTCAGGCCCGGTAATATACCCTATTATATATACATCGGGCTGACCCGCTATCTTCTCGTAATCGGCCTGGTTCACTGTAAATAATAACTCATAGTCTTCCCCTCCATTCAGGGCGCACATGGTAGGGTCTACCTGGAATTCATAGGCCAGTTCCCTGCTATCATCATGTATCGGTATTTTATCTTCGTACAATACACAACCCACACCGCTTTTTTTGCATATATGTATGATTTCAGAGCTCAACCCGTCACTTATATCTATCATAGCGGTAGGCTGTATTGCTTTTTCCTGCAACCAGGTTACAATATCTGTCCTGGCCTCCGGTTTCAGTATCCGGCCTACATTATAGGTCCTGTTTTGCAGGTCGGGCTGCACGCCGGGGTTTTCTACAAAAATCCGCTTCTCCCGCTCCAGCAGTTGCAACCCGAGGTAAGCGCCGCCCAATGTGCCTGTGACGCACAGCAGGTCGCTGTCTTTAGCTCCCGACCTTGTAACGTATGTATCCGGGGCTACCTCCCCTATCGCAGTTACGCTGATAACAAGCCCCTTGTCCGAAGAAGTAGTATCTCCGCCTACCAGGTCTACATTATACTTCTCGCAAGCGGCATATACCCCTTCGTAAAACTCACCCAGCGCCTCTACCGAAAACCGGTTGGATATGGCAATACTCAAGGTGATATGCGTAGGTGTGGCCATCATGGCGCATATATCAGACAGGTTTACTACCACAGATTTGTAGCCTAAATGCTTTAAGGGTGTGTACATTAGGTCGAAATGTATACCCTCTATCAGCATATCGGTACTGATAACACATTGCCTGCCAAACTGGTCTATTACAGCCGCATCGTCACCTACTGATAATAATGTGCCCGCATTGCGGGTTTCGTTATTCATCGTCAGGTGGTCTATCAGGCCAAATTCGCCCAGCGATGATATTTCTGTCCTTTGTTGCTCTTCCATTGCACTATATTTTACTCCTTATCAGCTTCAGCATATCGTTGTGGATGATGCCATTAGTTGCCAATGTTTCTTTATCATACACATCATAGGGGTCACCGTCAAAGTTGGTAATGATTCCTCCCGCTTCTTCTACTATAAGGTACCCCGCAGCTATATCCCAGGGGTTCAGGTTATATTCCCAAAATCCGTCAAACCGGCCGCAGGCTACCCAACACAGGTCTATCGCTGCTGAACCTAAGCGCCTGACGGGCAGGCCTTCCATAATGAACCTTTCAAACACCTTGATGGGGTGTTCGTAGCTTTTTGGCCATTTGTACGGAAACCCGGTAACAAGGCACGCTTTTTTGAAATCATTCTTTTTAGAAACTGCTATTCTTTCTTCATTCAGATAAGCGCCTTTACCCTTTTCTGCAAAGAACAACTCTTTCATTATAGGATTGTAAACAGCTCCTAATATCATTTCACCTTTATGCCTAAGCCCTATGCTACTGCAACATATAGGTATAGCATGTGCGAAATTTACTGTTCCGTCTATGGGGTCTATTATCCAGTCGTAGTCAGATTCCTGTATCAACTCCCCCGCTTCTTCGCTGATGACACTATGGCCGGGGTAATAACTTTTTATCACATCAATAATGGCCTTTTCAGCATGTTTATCCACCTCTGTCACCAGGTCGTTGACAGTACTCTTATTCTCAATCTTGAACACGCCTCTGAAGTAGTGTTCAATAACATCTCCCCCTGCTTTTACAGCTTCCAGCAAAACATCCCTTAGTTCAGCCATTAGTTTATCTATTATAGTTTCAGCTCTTTGCCAAGATAAAAATCTATGACTTTGAGCTTAAATATCAAATCATATTTAGCGCTGGCCATATTGGCCTCGGCCCTATACCAGTTATTTTGTATTACCAGGTACTCTACGGTATTGGTCAGGCCCAGTTCATTGCGTTTTTGTGCAAATTCATGCGCACGTTTTGCAGCATCGGCCGCACGTACTGTTGCATAATATTTCTGCAGGGCATTCTTCGCATCATTATGCGCCTTATATACGTCTTGTTTCAACTTCAGTTCTGCCTGGTCAACACTCAGCTGTTGTGTCAGCATATTGATTTTGGCTTGTTTAGCCGCAGTTTGTGCCTGCCAGCCATTAAACAGCGGAATATTTATGCCTAAGGAAACAGTTTGCCTGAAGTTATTATCTAATTGCTTCCCTAATGGTAGTGTGTTGGTGGTAAATACCGGTGTGGTCTGGTATATGGGCAATATATCATTTCGGCTGGAGTCGAATGCATAAGTACCCTGCACCGGGTTGACTGTGGCACCCGTTAAGGTATAGTCTTTATTGAGGGTCGAGTAGTTGGTGCCTGCCTGCGCACTGATGGCTAACTGCGGCCACAAACCTCCTTTTGCTGCGGCATGCCCTTTTTGTGCAGCCTGCAGACGGAGCCTTGCGCCTGATATTACCGGCATACGGCTGAGGGCAGCAGCATATATTTCATCCGGCGAAATATGAACATTGTTAAAATCTGTTTCTATATCCTCCTGCACTACTGCTTCAAAGGGTACGTCAAAGTCCAGGTTCAACAATGCTTTAATATCCAATATAGCGGAGTTGTATTCGGTTAGCGCGGCTATCAGGTTCGAGCTGTCGCCAGCCAGTTGCGCTTCAAGTTGGGCCACGTTCAATTCAGGTACCCGCCCTGCATCTGCAAAACTCCTTGTCTGCCCCAGTTGTTGCTCAGACAAAGCTACCTGTTGCTCATTAATTTTTACCTGCTCCTTTGCCAATAGTATTCTCAAATAACCGGTGGCCACATTTAGTGATATATCATTTTGCAGTTGTTCCAGTTCTTTGCCGGCTGCCTGCAGGTTGTATTTACTCTGTGTAATGCGGTTGCGGCGTTGAAACCAGCCGAACAATAATACATCAGCACTGCCGCTCAGGCTCATAAAGTCGTAGCTGCTGCCATCCACAAATTGGTTGGATGTGGGGTCAATAGAACGGCCAAAACTACGCCCGTACCCTGTAGATAAATTGATGCTGGGTAATTGGGATAATTGATTTTGCTGAAGGGTGAGTTTTTCCAGTCTCCTGTTCAATTCGTTTTGCTGTATGCTGATGTTATGGTCCAGCGCGTATTGTACTGCACGTTGCAATGTCCAGTCAGTATCCTGGGCAGTGGCATAGTTTTGATTAAATAAGACAGGTATCAGTATGATATAGGCCCTGAATAATTGTTTCATGGCGCAAAAATAGTTTAAATATATTCGTAAAGGTTAAGAATGCTGGATTGTAATGTATTTATTTTATTCGTCATTCATCTTCTGTTAGCTCTATACAGTCGCTATCTTTTGTATTATCCGGTAGTTGTTCAGTTTGTTGCTGTCGTAATATACCGGAGGCATTTTTTACAGCTTGCATGTATTCAACATAACCTCCGTATTTTGCCATTAACTCATACCCTGAACGTGATAGTTTCAACTTGCCTGCATTGCCAAATCCTGCCACCGGGTTTACCAGCCCCGAATTAAGCATCACCTCCCACAATCGTTCTGATTCTACAAAGGGTATCTCAATATTTGCCAGCTTGTAAATATCATTGTCAATATGTAGTGTATCTATATGAGAGTTATGGTACAATGCTTTGAGCACGACATCAATAATCACCATATCTGCTTCATCCCTGTCCATAATAGTAGCCGGGGGAATATTAGCCTTTTTCAGCTTTTTCATTCTGTTATGATGCCTGGATATTTGTGCTACTCTGGATGATTTCATAAATATGATTCTTTGTACCTGTACGTAATACGATGCAGGCATCATAGAAACAAAGTTAGCAACATAAGCGTTTGATAATATCAAAAGCCGGCTGTTAACCGGCTTTTAATTTATGTATTTTGGAATAGTATTACCAACCCAATAAATAGGCAAAAATCAAAGGGGCTACTATCGTAGCATCGCTTTCTACTATGTATTTTGGTGTATTAATATCCAGTTTGCCCCAAGTTATTTTCTCGTTGGGTACAGCACCGCTGTACGAACCATAAGATGTGGTACTGTCACTTATCTGGCAGAAATAGCTCCAGAAAGGCACGTCATGCCACTCAAGGTCCTGGTACATCATCGGCACTACACATATCGGGAAGTCTCCTGCAATGCCCCCGCCTATCTGGAAGAAGCCAACGCCTTTCCCGGCAGAATTGTTGCGGTACCAGTCACTCAACCATACCATGTATTCAATACCACTCTTCATAGTAGAGGGTTTCAGTTCTCCTTTGATGCAGTATGATGCGAAAATGTTACCCATAGTGCTGTCCTCCCAGCCCGGTACTATGATCGGCAGGTTCTTTTCTGCCGCTGCAATCATCCAGCTGTGTTTGGGGTCTATTTCATAATCAGGCTTCATTACTTCGCTCAGCAACAGTTTATACATATACTCATGGGGAAAATAGCGCTCCCCTTTGTCTTCCGCGTCTTTCCAAATCTTGTATATATGTTTTTGTATCCGGCGGAAAGCTTCTTCCTCTGGTATGCAGGTATCTGTTACGCGGTTAAAACCATTCTCCAGCAAGTCCCATTCTTCCTGCGGGCTCAGGTCGCGGTAGTTGGGTACACGCTTATAATGTGTATGCGCCACCAGGTTCATTATATCTTCTTCAAGATTGGCACCTGTACAGGAGATAATGTGCACTTTATCCTGCCTTATCATTTCCGCCAGCGAAATACCAAGCTCGGCAGTACTCATAGCACCGGCCAGCGATATCAGCATTTTACCATTCTCCAGCAGGTGTGTTTCATAGCCTTTGGCTGCATCTACCAATGCCGCAGCATTAAAGTGGCGGTAATGATGTTGTATAAACTGGGAAACCGGACCTTTATTCATTCTGTTAAGTTTTGTCAATATGTTTTAATAAAGCAGAGACGCCTTGGGTGAAAGCGTCTCTGTGATTTTTAAATTTTTGTTCTTTATCAGGCTACTGGTGTTTGTGCCAGTTTGTTTTTTATAGCTTCTGTAGTCAGAGATTTAGGACGCTCTATGGGGAAGCCCAATGCCCTGTCCCAACAGAGGCTGGCCAGTACGCCCAACGCGCGCGATACACCAAACAACACTGTATAGAACTCCTCCTCTACCAATCCGAAATGCTTCAGCAATGCTCCTGAATGTGCATCTACGTTCGGCCATGGATTTTTGATTTTACCGGTAGCTTCCAGTATGGCCGGCGCTACTTCGTACACATTCCACACAGTTTGTACCATGGGCGAATCGGGGCAATGTGTTTTTGCAAACTCCATTTGTGCGGTAAAGCGCGGGTCGGTTTTGCGCAACACTGCATGTCCGTATCCCGGCACTACTTTCCCTTCGCTCAATGTTTTTTTGATATAATCAGCTATCTGGTCTTTAGTGGGTTGTTCTGTACCCAAAGCCTCGCACATTTCTTCTATCCATAGTATCACCTCCTGGTTGGCCAGGCCATGCAAAGGGCCTGCCAGGCCGGTCATCCCTGCGCAGAAAGACAAATAAGGGTCGCTCAATGCACTGCCTACCAGGTGTGTGGCATGAGCAGAGACGTTACCGCCTTCGTGGTCGGCATGTATGGTCATGTACAGTCGCATAAGCGCCCAGAAACGCTTGTCTTCAAAGCCAAGCATGTGCGCAAAGTTAGCTGCCCAGTCCAGCATACCATCCGGTTGTATATGGTCACCACCTTTGTATTTGCGGCGGTATATATAAGCTGCTATACGAGGCAGGCGGGCAATCAGCGTCATGGAATCTTCGTAGGTATAATCCCAATATTCTTTCTTACTGATACCTTCCCTGTATGCTTTAGTGAATTTTGATTCGGTCTGCAAAGCCAGCACAGCCACACAGAATTGTGTCATAGGATGTGTATTGACAGGCAACGCGTCAATAGTTGAAAAGACATGATTGGGTACGTGAGATCGGCGCGCAAATACAGCGGACAAATGGTCTACATCTTCTTTAGAAGGCATCTCTCCAACCAGCATCAAGTGAAACAAACCCTCAGGCAATGGCTCAATACCACCTTCTGCACGCGGTAACTGCTCTCTCAACTCAGGAATAGAATACCCGCGAAAACGTATACCTTCTTCAGAATCCAGTAACGATGTTTCAGTAATCAGGCCCGGAACACCACGCATACCCTGGTAAGCCTGGGCAACTGTTACTTCTCCTAACTTCACATTACCATGTTTTGCCAGTATATCCTTTATCTCCGCTGCTGTAATGTCAGCTTTCTCTTTAAAACGGTCTTTGATGTACCCCATAAGATTATCTTAGAACTAATATATATGAAAAATGTATAAATTATTATTTGAGAAAAACAAATGTACGAAATCATAGCCAAGTAGAAAAAAACGAAGTATTAATCTTTGTTTACCAGTTGTAGATGCATATCCGGCGGTATAAGGCTGTATGATTTATTAGAAGTTAACAAATAATTTATTAGGCACTTTGGATATATATGTCTACCTTTGATACTTAATTTAATAAATAATGCAAGAAGGAACAGTAAAATTCTTTAATAAATCAAAAGGTTTTGGTTTCATTAAACCCGCCGACGGCGGAAAAGACATCTTTGTACACGTATCGGGCTTAAAGAGCGATATCTACGAGAACGACAAAGTACAATACGATGTAGAAGACGGTAAAAAAGGATTAAACGCAGTTAACGTAAAAGTTATCAACTAATAATTCAATACCAATTCATTGCAAGCACATCCTTACGGGATGTGCTTTTTTTATTGCTTAAATAATACATCCGCGTACTCCACCTTCCGTTTAAACACAGCATTTGCATAGGGGCACAGGGGTATAATTTTCATCCGGTGTTCCCTGGCAAAATTCACGGCAGCCTCTACCAGCAATTTACCCAGTCCTTTTCCTTCATGTTTTTCGCTCACCTCTGTATGCTCAATAATGAACTTATCCTCGCCGGCATATACGTATTCCATTACCGCAATGCGCTCCCCGTTTTCTTCGATATAGAAACGAGCCTTTTTATCATTACCTTCTGTGAGAACTTCTGACATAGTTTTCAGATTTATGCTAAAATACAACGTACACTGAATATTATTCTAACAAAAAAGTGCCGGCAATACCGGCACTTTTTTAATGCATCCTGTCACCCCGCGGTGTCAATTCCTTCAGTACCTGCTCCTCATTCTTCAGCCAGTCTTTCCAGCAGGCGCGTACTTGCTCAGTTGGGTAATATTGTTCTGCCAGGTCAATAAACAACCGGTAATGCCCGGCCTCCGATACCATGAATTTATAATAGAATTTACGCAACGATTCTTCTTCCAGCCCCTCGCTCAATAGCCTGAAACGCTCACAACTCCTGGCTTCTATCAATGCGCATATCAGTAGCTTATGCAGCAGCATTTCCTCTTTGGGGCCACCTTTGGGCTGGTACTGCAACAGCAGGTTTACATATTCATCTTTTCGCTGCCGGCCCAACTTAAAACCCCGTTTCTTCATCTCTGCCCATACCATGCGGAAATGCCCCCACTCTTCTGTAACGATGGGCGATAATGCGTCAATCAGTTCCTGCTTGTCGGGGTACAGTTGTATCAAACTGATACACTGGGCGGCAGCCTTCTGTTCGCAAAAAGCATGATCTGTCAGTATGTATTCCAGCGATAGTGATGCCAGGTTTACCCACCTGGGGTCGGTTGGGAGTTTCAGCCCCAGGATGCTGTTATCTGCAGTACTCATTTGCCTATTACCAGTTTCATGGCTTTGCCAAAGCCGGTGGCTTTAGCACTGTCTGCAGAGGTAAGGGTTATTTTTTCAATAATGAGCGTATCGCCTCTTTTCGACTTGTATAATAATGCTTCCAGTTGATATTCCTCCAGTTTGCCTTTCATGCTGAATTCTGAAAGGTAGTCTGTCACAATTATCGGGTTGCCAACTGAATCTTCGTACAGGTTGCGCTCGCAGTACGTAAACATAAAGCTATTGACGTTGAACACCCTGCCATTCGAGTCGCGGGAAGTAAGACCCTGTTTCAGCAACGAATCAAAAACCTGTTTGGGTACCAGTCCGCTGTCGATATCACTGTTGCCGAAGTAAACAGGTATCGGCACAATTTTTGTTTTTTTCTGCTTCTCTTTATCATCTTCACCAGCAGCCACATTCAGGGTCACCAATGACCCTATCAACAACATGAATATATGTACCTTCCGTTTCATCTGCATAAATTTACAATAAACTCAGGCTTTCTTCAAGGGTTTTTATCTTAGCTTCTGCGTCTTCTTTCTTTCTACGTTCGTTATCTACTATATCCGCTTTTGCGTTCTGTACAAAACGTTCGTTACTTAGTTTTTTGTTTACACTCTCCAGGAAACCCTTCAGGTAATCCAGCTCTTTTTGCATTTCCTCTTTCTGCGCTGCTGTATCTATTTCTTTGTCGGCTTCTATATACAGTTTGTCTGTCTGTACCACTACTGATATGCTATCTTCTTTTGCGGTGTCGGTAAAACCGATGTGTTCTGCATTTACTTGCCTGCGCAGTATATCCTGTACCGCTTCGTAAAAAGAATGGTGTTGTGTATTAATCCACAGCCTGATGGTGTCTTTGGGTTTCAGCCCGTTTTTGACACGGTTATCCCTTACCGATGTGATTACTTCCTGCAGCAGGCTGCCTTGTTTCAAAATATCAGTATTGATGCTTTCAAATACAGGCAATTGTTGTACCATCAGGTCGTGTCCCGGTTTGCGTTCGCGCAGTTTATGGTATATCTCTTCTGTAACGAATGGCATATACGGGTGCAGCAGTTGCAACAGCTGCTCATATATATCTACCGTACGCTGATATACATGGTGCGACATGGGCTGGTCCATACCGGGTTTCACCCACTCCAGGTACCATGAACAGAAATCATTCCAAATCAACGAGTAGATAGTCTTTAATCCCTCACTCAGCCTGAAGTCTTTTATCTGCTCTGCTATTTGCTGCGAGGCTTCCGCCATGCGTTGCTCCATCCAGTTGATGGCAAATTGTTCGTTGCCTTCTTCTACATTATCCACCACCCTGCTTTCCCAGCCTTTTATCAGCTTCATAGCGTTCCACATCTTGTTGCTGAAATTGCGGCCCTGTTCGAGTGTGCCTTCATCATACAACAGGTCGTTACCGGCAGGCGACGATATCATCACACTGAAACGCACTGCATCAGCACCGTGCTCGTCTATCAGCGCCAGCAGGTCGGGAGAGTTGCCCAGTTGCTTACTCATCTTACGGCCTTGCTTATCGCGTACTATACCTGTAAAGTACACTTCGTTGAATGGCTTTTCACCCATAAACTCGTAACCCGCCATGATCATCCTGGCTACCCAGAAGAATATGATTTCAGGAGCTGTTACCAAGGTATTGGTTGGATAATAATACTTCAACTCAGCATTCTCAGGGTTTTCATTCCAGCCGAATACCTGCATAGGCCACAACCAACTGCTGAACCATGTATCGAGTACATCCTCATCCTGTCTCAGTTCAGGTTGTTGTGTAGCTAATTCAGGTTTCTGTTGTTTGTATTGCTCATGAGCTTTTTCAGTTGTTTCGGCTACATAGATGGTGTTCTCACTATCATACCATGCGGGTATGCGCTGGCCCCACCATAGCTGGCGGCTGATACACCAGTCTTTGATGTTCTCCATCCAGTGCCGGTACAGGTTTTTGAACTTGGCAGGATGAAATTCGATATTCCCGTTCATCACATTTTCCAATGCAGGGCCGGCCATCTTTTCCATATTGCACCACCATTGCATCGACAGGCGGGGTTCTATCACCGCGTCTGTACGTTCAGAAAATCCTACCTGGTTACTATAGTCTTCTTCTTTTACAATATGTCCTGCTGCTGCCAGATCTTTTACTATCTGCTTGCGCACGGCAAACCTGTCTTGCCCGATGTATAACCCCGCTGCCTCACTCATCGTACCGTCTTCGTTCAGCGTGTCTATAACAGGCAGGTTATATTTCAGTCCCAGGTTATAGTCATTGATGTCATGCGCGGGCGTTACCTTCAATGCACCTGTACCAAACTCTATATCAATATAATCATCAAATATAATGGGCACCTCCCTGTTCACCAATGGTATGATACACTTCTTCCCTTTCAGGTGTGCATACCTTGGGTCATCAGGATGAACGCACACCGCAGTATCGCCCAATATGGTTTCTGGCCTTACAGTAGCTATGGTGATGTATTCTTCTTCGTCACCCACTATGCGGTAACGTACATAAGTCAATTTAGAATTGGTTTGCCTGTGTATTACTTCTTCATCACTAAGCGCTGTTTTAGCCTTAGGGTCCCAGTTAATCATCTTTACACCGCGGTAGATGTATCCCTTGTTGTACAACTCTACGAATACACGCATTACCGCTGCGTAATAATTATCATCCATGGTAAAGGCTGTCCTGTCCCAGTCAAGAGCGCAACCTAATTTTTTAAGCTGCTGCAATATGATGCCACCGTACTTCTCTTTCCACTCCCAGGCATGTTTCAGAAACTCATCCCTCGATAGCTTGTTTTTATCTATACCCTGCTCGCGCAACATGCCTACCACTTTTGCTTCGGTAGCTATTGATGCATGGTCGGTACCGGGCACCCAGCAGGTATTATATCCCAGCATGCGGGCACGGCGCAGCAGTATGTCCTGCACTGTATCGTTCAGTGCATGGCCCATGTGCAGTACACCGGTTACGTTGGGTGGCGGAATGACTATGGTATATGGCGGACGTTCATCGGGCTTCGATGTAAAATACCCCGACTTGTTCCAATGTCCGTACCAATGTTGTTCTGCTTCCCTATGCTGAAAATTCTTGCTGAGTTCCATGTAAGTGCTCTGTGCCTGTATTTTGTAAAGTGTACAAAGATAATGCCTGTAATTCTAAAAGGTATTGTAACATTCAGGTTGTTATTACAATACATCTGAATTAACTGCTCTCTAATGCCATATTAAAAATAATTATTTAACTTCGGCTAAATTATCACTGTATGCTTAAACGACTACTACTCCCTGCTTTATCACTGTTGCTGACTGTGGAGAACACCAATGCACAAACACCGGTATGGAGTACAGACATTGCGCCTATACTCTTCAACAACTGTGCTTCATGTCACAGGCCAACAGGCATCGGCCCATTCAACCTGCTCACGTACACAGATGCTGTTAACAGGGCATCAGCTATATATTCAGCAGTTACCACACGGTATATGCCACCCTGGCCTCCTGACCCCAAATTCAGCAGGCTGGCGCACGAACGACTCTTATCAGACGCTGATATAAAGAAAATACAAGATTGGGTATCGGGCGGTAAACCACAGGGCGACCCCAACCTGGCTCCACCGGTGCCTGTATTCAATCCTGATGGTGACCTGGCCGGAACACCCGACCTGGTTACTCAGATACCCACCTTTACATCTACCGCTGCTACGGGCGATGTGTACCAGTGCTTCGTTGTTCCCAGTGGCTTATTGGCAGAAAAATTCATTTCAGCTTTTGAAGCCATACCCGGCAACCGCGAAATAGTGCACCATGTATTGGTATATGCTGATACCACCGGCACCTGCGCTGCGCTTGATTCAGCCACGCCTGGCCCCGGTTATGTGAGCTTTGGCGGCGTAGGCAGTAACGATGCCATTCTGTTAGGCGGATGGGTGCCCGGTACTCAACCTATGCAAATGCCGGACAGTTTCGGTATCAGGGTAGCACCAAATGCTGATATTGTGATACAGATTCACTACCCCGCAGGCTCATCAGGAAAAGTTGACAGTACCAAAATCAAGTTCTATTTTTCACCATTACCGGCCAATACCATCAGGCCTGTACGTATTGATGCAGTACTGAACCACCAGGGGGCAGCAACATGTACACTCATACCTAACGATGGATTAATAATACCTGCCAATCAAACCAAACCTTACCTGGAAATGTCCAATATTTCGTCGTTTGTAGGTGATATTACATTGCTGGGTGTTGCCCCGCACATGCACCTGATAGGCCGAAGCATTAATGCTTATGGTGTACACAATGGCGACACACTGAAATTCATTGATATACCATCCTGGGATTTTAGCTGGCAGGGTTTTTATCTCTTCCGCAAAATGATGAAAATACCAACCGGCACTACGCTTTATTCGCAAGCATTTTATGACAATACATCCAATAATCCTGTCAACCCCAGCAATCCACCGCAAACTGTAACGGCGGGTGAAGCCACAACTGATGAGATGATGCTGACGTTCTTTATCTGGTCATACTATCAGCCCGGCGATGAAAACAGGTATATTGATCCGTCAACACCCGCGGTGGTGAATGTCAAGTCGCCAACAGCGTATGCTGTGCAGGAATTGTTTGCACCATATCCCAACCCGGCAAATAACACCTTGTACATAAAGTATTACCTGCAGTCTCCGGCTGGGGTAACATTCAGCATTACCGACCTGCAGGGACGGGTAATCAAAGAATTTACAAATGGCAAACTTATATCGCAGGGTTACCATGCTGAACCATTCAGTATTGCGGATATACCTGCTGGCCTGTACTTGTTGCAAATGCGTACTCCTGAAAAAGTATTGACGCAGAAACTATCTGTTCAGCACTAAGCAGGATAATTGTATATAAAATGGCAATAGCAACGGGATTCCGTTGCTATTGTCAATTAACCAAAACGCTACAAACCTGTAAGCCGGATTCTGTGACCCCCATGGTCAGGAGGCGGCTATCATTTATCTGGGATACCTTTCGCAAGGCACCTCAATCTGCCAACCCGCTGGCATCAGGCGGGACGCCCTCAATCACCAGCCTATTTGGCATTTCAGCGCGCAAGGTTTACCCCACTACGGTGTTACCACCTTAATGCGTAGGCTCTTACCCTACGTTTTCACCCTTACCACACATGCTGCGTGGCGGTTATTTTCTGTGGCACTCTCTATATCCCGCTTGCGCGAGACTCCACCCGTTAGGTGGTGCGCTACCCTTCGCTGTCCGGACTTTCCTCCCGCTGTATTGCAAGCAGGCGATAACCCAATTTATAGCAATACAAAATTAACGAAAAATAACGCAGATATAATGTTAAAGAAATCTGTCACTGTATTATATTTTCGAAGTAGACCATTATCCCCTGCTACTCAGAACATAACCTGCTGAACAGCCAATCCGGCGTGTTTAGCCTCATGCTCCAGCAACCATTTTTTGGCTTTCAACCCTCCGGCATAGCCTGTGAGGCTGCCATCGTTGCCTACTACCCTATGGCAGGGTACGATGAAGGCCAGGCAGTTTTCGCCATTGGCACGGGCTACCGCTCTTATAGCTTTTTCATCGCCCAGTACTTTGGCTTGCTGCATATAGCTGCGCGTATTTCCATAAGGAATTGCCTGTAATGCTTCCCATACTTTTTGCTGAAATGGTGTGCCTGTCATCAGCAAAGGCAGTTCAAAACTTTGCCTTTCGCCCCTGAAATATTCGCTTACTTGCAGTTGCAGCATATCAAAATGAGGATGTTCGCCTGCTTCAAAATCATCCTGTAAAAAAGAACTGATGCGCTTCCTGATAGATGGCATCATCTTTCTGAATTCAAAGTCGAACAGGCAGATGCCATCGTCCGTAGCACCTGCTATCATTTTGCCCAGCGGTGTATCTATATGTTTGGTGATAATCATAAACCCTCTAATTCCTGTTCAATAATACGGCTTATTTGTTCAGCCCGGTTATACACCATCATGTGGCCGCCGTCTTCTATCCAATGGTCAGCATGCACGTTTTCCGGGAAAATCATCTGGTCCTTCCTGCCATGTATATGTGCCACAGGTTGCAGGTAGTTATCATTCTGCCACAGCGCAACAGCACGCATAGCCCATTTCATAAACTTGCCGTCCGCATCCTTAAGTATTGCAGTCAGCAGTGCCTCGTCTTCATCTGTTTCAGCGCCAAATTTGTCCATCAACACCTGGTTAGGCATTTTATACATAAACGGCGGTAAAATCTTCGATTTTATCAACTTGCCAAACCAACCATTGTATGGTGGCATTTCTTCCCTTGTTTTAGCACTGGATATCAATATCAGTTTCTTTACCGGCCTTATCTTGCATATTTCCACGCCTATCATACCGCCCAATGATACACCCATGATGACGGGGTTCTCATCCTGTATCAGGGCAGCCACCTTTTGTGCATAGCAGGGCAGTTCGTCATATTCATCATGCTCCGGCCAGGGGATATGCACCAGCTTCCTACCCGGCAGGTTTAGCCTTGTGTAAATCCTCTCATCAGCCCCCAATCCGCTTAAACAATATATATGCCCCATGCAGTATAAAGATACAGCAATCAGGTTTTACCTCTTTTTTATTTGCTGTTTATCATTGTAACTTGCGGTATAATCTGCAAAATGAAAACGGGTAGCATAATACGGTTGTGTACATTGGGTTTGATATTCGGTATGGCTGCATGTGGCGGCTGTGATGATAAAGCAGAAAAAGAAAAACCTGCAGCAGTAGCTGATACCATATCGCTGAAAGGAAACGGTGATGTATATGCCGCCTGGGATGAGTTGTACAGCGCCGAAGACCCGGGCTTTTCAATCGACAGTTTTATAAAAAACGACACTGCAAAAAATGAGTTATTCACTTCAGATTTCACACCCTCTGATTCATTTTACCAACGCTTTGGCAGCCTGCTGGTGTACAACCACGACTCATCTTTGTTTATTGATGCATACAGTACATCATGGATTATAGAACCGGGTAAAGGAGGAGCATTGTATGCCCGCGAAGGAGAGGTGGACCAGGAAGTAGCCATCGTGAATACAAAGACTAATAAAAGGATAAGGTTACTCTATTGCGGCCCGTCCTGCCAGTTTCAGAAGGCTTTTTGGTACAACGATGAGATAGTTGGTGTAATGGGCATGATGGCCGAATATGCTGATGAATATTATACTCCTGCCATCTGGTTTGTGAATATCAACAACGGCGTTACCATACCATATTACTATCACTCAGGTATCAGCATAGTCAATGCGCACGACTATATGAAACGTCACATGAAAGCTAAGGGAATAAACCTGGATTAAACTACTTCGGTAGGGGCAAAGTAGGTAGTAAACTTAGACGGTAATTTTGCCTCAATATTCTTACGGGCCACGTCTATCATGTTTTTAAACGCGAGTGCGTGGGCTACACCGTGCCCTATTATCACGGTATCGTTTATACCCAGAATGGGTGTACCTCCATATATCTCGTGGTTGAAGGTCTCAAGGAACGCATCTTTCATACCACGCTCGGTTATCAGCATGTCGTAGATAGATTCTGCCATCTTCAGCACCACATTGCCTACAAAGCCCTCGCACACTACTACATCAGCCTTACGGGTAAAGACATCTCTGCCTTCTATATTACCTACAAAGTTGATGTCTTTATGTTCGTTGAGCAGCGGGTATGTAGCCTGAGCCAGCAGGTTGCCTTTGCCTTCTTCTTCACCTATGTTCAGCAAGCCTACTTTGGGAGTATCTACGCCATATACGTGTTGCATGTACATAGAGCCCAGCAATGCGAATTGCACCAGGTTTTCCGGCTTACAGTCGGCATTGATACCTACGTCCAGCAACAGGTTGTGCTTGCCATCTATACGGGGAATGGGTGAGGCTATTGTGGGACGCTGTACACCGGGGACATTCTTCACCGTGTACATAGCCCCTACCATCATAGCGCCGGTATTACCCGCGCTGATGAATGCGTCTGCCTTCTTAGCGTGCAAAAGGCCAAAGCCAATAGCAATACTCGACTGCTGCTTTTCCTTCAGCGCCTTGGTAGGGTGTTCACTCATCCCTATCACCTGTGGTGCTTCTATAAATGTATAACGGCCGCTATACGGCTCCAGTTGAGCAGCATGTTGAGCAGCCGCTTCGGGAGTGCCTATCAGCAATAAGTGTACACCCTGGTCATGATTTTCATCAAAAAACAGTTGTACACCTTTTATGGCTTCAGCAGGGGCGAAATCGCCACCCATTATGTCAAACGCTATTTTCATCAAATAGGCCTCTAAGCTGCTTACTGGTTAGCGTCTGCGTCAGTAGCCGGAGAGTTGTCCACTACTACGTTACCCTTATAAAACAATTTGCCTTCTACCCAATGAGCACGATGGCGCAGGTGAGATTCACCCGTGGTCTTGTCTATGCTCCAGGTTTCTGCTGTTGCCTTATAATGTGTACGGCGTTTGGCACTACGTTGTTGTGAGTGGCGTCGTTTTGGATTAGGCATAATTAATGTTTATTTCTGTTTACGTTTATTTTCTTTCTTCAATGCTTCCAGTCCCTTCCATATATCGGTCCTGGGAGTGTTTTCGTCAGGTGCGGCGAGTTTATTCAGCAGTTGCAGGGTTTCGGGGTTACAGCCTTGTGTTCCGTCGGCCTTATCCGGGTGAACCCTTTGCAAAGGTATGCTCAACATCAGAAATTCATATACCCAGGTGCGAAAATCTATTACAGTTTCGCTGCGAGGTATAAATACTACGTCTGCATCCTCATCTACCGTTTCAGCCTCTTCACCTCCTGACAATTTGATCAACAGGTCAAATTCGTCCCACAACCTCAGTTTGAACGGCTCTCCGCACCTGTCGCAAGGTACGGTAATGCTGCCGTCTATATCAAAGTGGCATAAAAAGAAATTATTCTTTTTATCAAACCTCAATGTTACCTGTGCGTCCAGGTCGGTAAAATCCCTTTCTGCGTCTTCCGGTGTAAAGAAGTTGTCGTTCAGGTCATATTCAAAGGTGCTCACCCCCGGCTTCAAACCCTGCCATGCTATTTCAAACTCGCGGTGGTGCTTCATCTCTTCAAATCTTGCGCATCGCTATTATCAGTTGCCTGATTTTTACAATGCATAATTACCTGTTTTACTTACTGATAACTTCTTTTCCCGGCTTCACATTTGTCAAAAAACTTCAACGGGGTGCAAAGGTAACTATTTCTTATCAATTACAGCAATTTATTTCGCTTCAATAAGAAGGCGTGCAATACCTGTTCTACAGGCTGGCGCAGGTCTACAGGCACATAGTCTATATGGTACTGGTGGCAGCGGTTCTCTACCATTTTACGGAAAGCTGCCATACTTTGTACGTACTGTTCTTTTACCTGTTGCGGCTGCAGGCGTACCTTATCCCCTGTTTCCATATCTACAAACTCCATAGGGCGGTTATCAAACTCAAAATCCAGCTCTTTTTCCCCTTCTATGGTATGGAATAATATCACCTCATGTTTATTGAATTTCAGGTGCTGCAGGGCCGAAAACAGGTCCTCGATATGTTCTGTATCGTCCATCATATCACTGAAAACAATAATAAGTGACCGCTTATGCATGTGTTCGGCGATGGTATGCAGGGCGTTGGCGGCATTAGTACTTTTGCTGGTCCCTTCCTGTTTCATCGTGGTTTCCAGCTTGTGCACCAGCCCCCTGTAATGGCTATGCGCAGACCTTGCCTGGGAAAGATAACTAACCTCATCAGCAAACAGGGCTAATGCAGACGCATCCAACTGGCGTTTCAGCAGGTGGAATAAACCCGCCGCAGCCACACAACTGAACTCCAGTTTATTCAGCCTCTTTTCATCTTTGGGAAAATACATGGATGAAGATGTATCTATGGCTATGCAGCAGCGCAGGTTGGTCTCCTCTTCGTACCGTTTTACAAACATCTTGTCGGTACGGCCATACACCCGCCAGTCGATATGGCGCAAGGGGTCGCCGCTGTTGTACAGCCTGTGCTCCGCAAATTCCACCGAAAAACCATGAAACGGGCTCTTGTGCAGGCCGATAATGAAACCCTCTACCACTTGCCTGGCCAGCAGCTCAAGGTTATCCAATTGTGCGCGTTCTATCAGCATATTTCTATTGTCGGGTGCAAAGCATTAAAGTTAAGGGAATAAAACAAGAAGGCGCCTCCGGCATTCCGGGTTTTAACATCCCATTGCTATTTATGCAGCGCCAGGTATTTGTTGAGTTCCGTTCCCCATATTGCATAGCCCCCCTCGTTCAGGTGCAGCCCATCGTCCAGGGCATATTGCTGTAAAAGTACACCGTCGTCCGAAAGCTGTTCATTCATGTCCAGGACATCAAAATTCAGTTGCGCTGCCAGGCTATCTATGCCCCGGTTATATATTGTTACCTTGCTGTTGAGTTGTGCGTATCCGGGAAATGCAGGTGCAGTGTACAGTATATGAAATACCGTCACCCTGATACCTTTGTCTTGCACGGCTTCAGCCAATTCTTTCAGCCGCGATATGTATTGGGGGTAACTCACCCCCCTGTATATATCATTGATGCCGGCTTCTATAAAACAATGCTTCGGACGGTGAACCAGTACATTATCCAGCCGCAGTTGCAGGTCAGCTACCGTTTGCCCGCCTATGCCCAGGTTGGCAATATCACATCTGCCCGTCAGCCTTGTCCAGTCGCCGTGGGCTATCATCGAATTGCCCAGCATCACAATATCACGTTGTTGCGCCATATATTCTTTCACCAACTCAAACCTGTTTGTCATCTTATTATAAGTGTATTGCGCGGAACGCCTGCCCAGGTAAAAAGAAAGCAGGATAATAAATACAACCAGCGTTACTACTATTAAGTTGCGCAACTTCATAACGCCAAGATATAAAATTTGCAATTGACGGTTTTGGATTTATGATTGCCGATCGCAGACTGCGTACTAAATCACAGGTAGCAAATCTTAGTTCAAAGACAAATTTAATTTAATAAATTGATACAAAAAGCGTATTTTTGTAATAGTAAATAATGATTAACCATGAAGCCAGCCTCCCCTCAACCAGGCAATCACCGCAATAGTTTAAGCGCCCCCACACCAGGGAGGTTTTTTCGCTCACGGAAAAAATCATTTCAAAATTCCGGGAACAACCGAACGAAGTGAGCTCGATGCTACAAATAAATAAAATCAAAAATCAGGCATCATTTGGGAACAAATCATAGAAAAGAATACCAACCAAATTATTATGCATAGAAACAAATATAATAACAGCAAAATTTATGCGAAAACCAGAGCATTTTGCTCCCAAAACCGTCAGATTTGTTCCCAAGGCGTTACATTCACCAATCACCTTATTAACCTATTAACATGTCAAACAGTTTACCCTAATTAGCATAACTTGTCCCGCTTTGGCGGGATTATCGCATTGTCCTATTGCCGCATTAACTATTTACCCAATTAAGCCCCTCACCAAATTTCATAAACTGTCTAATTTTCGGTAATTTCGCACGGCAAAATGAATAAATTTTAACCACCTAATTGAATTTTCAATGGCATTTGATATCGACCTGATACAGAAAGTTTACACAGAGTTTCCCGAAAAAGTAAAAACAGCCAGGCAGCTATTGGGCCGCCCGCTTACGTTTTCTGAAAAAATACTGTATGCGCACATATTTGAGCCCGCAAGCTCGGCTTACGGGCGTGGTAAGGATTATGTGAACTTCGCCCCCGACCGTGTGGCTATGCAGGATGCCACTGCCCAAATGGCTTTGTTACAATTCATGACCTGCGGCCGCAACCAGGTAGCCGTACCCAGCTCGGTACACTGCGACCACCTGATACAGGCTAAAATAGGCGCCGAGGCCGACCTGGCCACTGCCAACGATGTGAACAAAGAAGTGTACGACTTCCTGGCGTCTATATCTAATAAATATGGTATAGGTTTCTGGAAACCCGGTGCGGGTATCATCCACCAGGTAGTATTAGAAAACTACGCTTTTCCCGGTGGTATGATGATAGGCACCGACAGCCACACACCCAACGCCGGTGGCCTGGGTATGATAGCGATAGGTGTAGGTGGCGCCGATGCTGTTGATGTGATGGCAGGCCTGGCATGGGAACTGAAAATGCCGAAACTGATAGGTGTGAAACTGACCGGCCGCATGAATGGCTGGACATCAGCAAAAGACGTAATACTGAAAGTAGCGGGCATACTGACTGTAAAAGGCGGTACCGGCGCTATTGTAGAATATTTTGGCGAGGGCGCTGAAAGCCTGAGTTGTACGGGTAAAGGCACTATCTGTAACATGGGTGCGGAGATAGGCGCTACCTGCTCTATCTTCTCTTACGATGGCAAGATGGGCGATTACCTGCGTGGTACCGACCGTGCCGATGTAGCAGCCCTGGCAGACGGCATTAAAGAGCACCTGCGCAGCGATGATGAAGTATATGCAGACCCTGCTGCTTACTACGACCAACTGATAGAAATTAACCTGGACGAACTGGAGCCTTATGTAAACGGGCCCTTTACCCCCGATTTGGCCACCCCCATCAGCCAGATGGCTGAAGCGGTAAGGGCCAACGGATGGCCTGAAGATGTAGAGGTGGCACTGATAGGCTCTTGCACCAACTCGTCTTACGAAGATATCTCCCGCTCTGCCTCAATAGCAGAAGATGCTATGGCAAAAGGCCTGAAGGTAAAAAGCGAGTTTACGATTACACCGGGTTCTGAAATGGTACGCTATACCATAGAGCGCGATGGCTTCCTGAATACTTTTGACAAAATGGGCGGTGTAGTGCTGGCCAATGCCTGCGGCCCTTGTATAGGCCAGTGGGCGCGTCATATAGACGATCCTACCCGCAAGAATACCATAGTTACCTCTTTCAACAGGAACTTTGCCAAACGCAACGACGGCCTGGCATCCACACATGCTTTCGTAGCCTCTCCTGAAATCGTTACCGCCTTTGCTATATCAGGCAAGCTGGGCTTCAACCCCCTGAAGGATAAACTGGTGAACGAGAACGGCGAAGAAGTGATGTTGGCCGAGCCTAAAGGACTGGAACTACCTGTAAAAGGCTTCGCTGTAGAAGATGCGGGCTACCAGGCCCCGGCCGAAGATGGCAGCAGCGTAACCGTAGCTGTAAAACATGACAGCAGCCGCCTGCAGTTGCTCGCCCCCTTCGCCCCATGGGAAGGTACCGACCTGGCCGGCCTCAGGCTGCTCATTAAGGCTTATGGCAAATGTACTACCGACCATATATCTATGGCAGGCCCGTGGCTGAAGTTCCGCGGCCACCTGGACAATATATCCAACAACATGCTGATAGGCGCTATTAATGCCTTCAATATGGAAACCAATAAAGTGAAAAACCAGCTTACGGGCGAATATGGCGAAGTACCTGCTGTACAACGCGCATACAAAGGCCACGGCATAGGCAGCATAGTGGTGGGCGACGAGAACTATGGCGAAGGCAGCAGCCGCGAGCACGCAGCCATGGAGCCACGCCACCTGGGTGTAAGGGCAATACTGGTGAAGAGCTTCGCCCGCATACACGAAACCAACCTGAAAAAGCAGGGTATGCTGGCATTGACCTTTGACAATAAGGCTGACTACGACAAAGTGCAGGAAGATGATATCATTGATATCGTTGGTCTGAGCACTTTTGCACCGGGAGTACCGCTCACCGTAGTGCTGCACCACAAAGATGAAAGCACCCACCAGATAAAAGTAAACCATACCTACAACGAACAACAGATAGAATGGTTCAAAGCAGGCGGAGCGCTGAATGTTATCCGCGCAGAGTTTGCTAAATAAGTCATACAAAAAGAAAGCCACCTCTCCAGGTGGCTTTCTTAACTTATATATTTTGATTTAGCCTTCCATCAAATCCCTTATAGCTACCGATGCCACACAGGCACCGAAGGTGGCCGGCAGGTAAGATATAGTGCCGTAGGCAGATTTTTTGAAGTTGCTTCCATCCGTCAGCATCAGCGACTCTTTAATAGGCTCCTCCGGCGAAAACACTACCTTGATGCCCTTACGTATATTGGCTTCCTTCAACTTCTTGCGTATCTGTTGTGCAAAGGGGCAGTTGTAGGTCTTGGATATGTCCACTACACGCAGTTGAGTAGGGTCCAGTTTAGCCCCTGCCCCCATCGAACTGACTATCCGCAAACCCTTTTCCCTCGCGGCTTTGATGAAGGTTACTTTGGGGGTAATGCTGTCAATCGCGTCTATCACATAGTCATAAGGAGTATCCAACACTTCCTCCACCTTTTCAGGAGTGATGAACTCTTTGATACTGCGCAATTGCAATTCCGGGTTAATAGCCAGCAGCCGCTCTGCCATGATATCTGCTTTAGACTGTCCATGCGTAGAGGCCAGTGCGGGCAACTGCCTGTTGCGGTTGCTGGGGTCTACCACGTCACCATCTACAATGGTCATGCGCCCTACCCCGGCCCGTGCTACAAACTCCGCCGCAAACGAGCCCACACCACCCATGCCTACTACCAGCACATGCGAGCCGATGAGCTTATCCAGCCTTTCTTTACCAACCAACAATTCAGTACGCGATAGCCAGCTTGTATCCTTCATATATTAAATACCCTATGGAAGTTATTTTGAAGCTGCAAAATAAGGGTATCTGGTTCAGTTTTCAGCAAGGATGCCGCCGCATTATATATATCAGCTATATCCACCTGTGTGTCATCGGTTTCCAGGAAAAACTTATCAATTGGTACAGACTGAATAACTGATGCCACATGGCTACCCTCTTTCAGCAGTGCAGCCCCAAATGACAGGTAATACCCTGCATTGATGAGCCGTTCAGCCAATTGGACATTCTTATTGTACCCATGGAATACCACGGGCACGGCAACACGGTTATCTCTTAGCATATTCAGTACCTCTTCGTATGCCCTTACACAGTGTACAATCAAGGGCTTGTTCAGTTTATTAGCCATCTCTATTTGTACGGCGAATACTCTTACCTGCAATTGCCAATCCGTATCAGTGGCTTTGTCCAGTCCGCACTCGCCAATAGCTACTACATTGGGTAAAGCTGCGTATTGCCGAAGGCTTGCAAGCTGTATACCGTGTGCATCTGCTTGTATATACCATGGGTGTACCCCCAACGAACAGGTAATACCGTCAACCGCCAGTTCAAACCCTTCGTACCTGTTCATTACAGATAGTCCCGATGTTCTCGGTTGGTGGGTATGTATGTCTATATAACCTTCCATACCATGCTAATATATCAATACTATGACACACAGGCTTGCAATCTTCATTTTGATTTTAGTATTTTTACCTGAGAATAGATGAAACCACTATACGACATCAAGAACTTTATTGAATGGAAAGCCTTTGGCGTATGCTCCGCTATCGGCGACAGGCTGGGTGTAGCATCATCACGCATCAGGTTGTGGTTTATCTATATATCCTTCCTTACCCTGGGTTCGCCTATTATCGTTTATATGGTACTCGCCTTCTGGATGAACATGAAGCGCTACATGCTGATGGGAAAAAGGAACCCGTTTAAGTGGTTGTAAAAAAGGGTGAAGCTGCCTGAGCCGCCCCACCCTAAAACCACACTAATCACACACCCTTTTGTTTACCCCTGCTTTACTAACTGTATCTCTGCGTTTATCCTTACGTCATCGCTCACTACTACATTACCTGCTTCTGTCACAGCATCCCATGTCAGGCCAAATTCTTTACGGCTTATTTTACCATTAAGTGTGAAGCCAGCTTTGGTTTGTCCATAAGGGTCCTGGGCTATGCCGCCGTATTCCACCTTCAGTTGCACCGGTTTCGTATTGCCACGTATCGTCAGGTCGCCATGCAGGGTGTATTCATCACCACTGCCGGTCAACTTGCCATTGGAAAAAGTCATTTTCGGATGGTTGGGCGCATCAAAAAAATCCGGCGACTTCAAGTGCCCGTCCCTTTGTTCGTTATTTGTATCTATTGAGTTTATATCCGCATCGAAGCTGATACCTCCCTTAGTGAAATCGTCACCGTCTGTGGTGGCTGTTGCATCGAAGCTTTTGAAATAACCTGTAACCGTAGTTATCATCAGGTGTTTTACCTTAAACTGGATTTCGCTGTGCGAAGGGTCTAACACCCATTTAGTCTGTACCATAGTCTGTATCTTTAATTAATGTAGATACAAAGGTAAACAACTAATGTATATACATTAATAGATATCGCACATGCAATCATTAGCATGACTTATATATTTCAATCAAACAGTTCTTTTTTATCAAATCCCCTGATATTTCTTTTTCTACGAACGAAATACAGAATGACATGAGGTATTGCGAACAGTCCCCAGAAAAGCGACATAGATAAGACGCTACTATAGGTAAATACCGTTAACAGGCCGGTAGCTATCAGTAATATGGGAACAATATTGCAGACAAGGTATGTTGCCATATGGTAGTTAAGCCCCATGTGGCCCTCGTAAATATCCATACGCCCGATAAGTAGCCCTGATAAGAACAACGCCACAGCATAGGCCAATGAAATAATCCACAAACTGCTTTGCAGGTTATTATTAGCAATGTATTCCATACCGTAATAAAATGACGTGCTGAATACAAGAGCCAGCAATGTGAAACTGATAATGTACTTGTTGATGAAATTCATATTGATTGATTTTTAAAACATTAACTCTTTTATTTCGGGCTGGAAGAATAAATTAATATTGCGTTGTGTGAATAATTGCAGCAGTTCATTACCTAAATCAGTGAGGTAGTAATATTTTCTTTCAGGACCACCCTGCCCCGGCTTTGTGGTATAGTCCACCATATCCAGTTCTTTATATTTCCTCAGGGTACGGTAGAGACTTTGTTCCTCACAGGTAAGTGTACCTTTTGTCTTTTCTTCTACAAAAAGCTTTATTTCATCTACGTACTTCTCCCCTTCTTTCAAAGCCAGGAATACCCATAAAGTAAGTTGCCCCTTCTTATAGGTCTCTTCCCAGGCCTCTAACAATTGTATCTTATAATCCGAATCTTTTTTCATAGTACTCAATAAGTATTATTCAACTTGAATAATACAAAGGTACTAATAATTATGACCTGACAAATAATATCATAAAGAAATTATCTCATAAATTATATATTTATGAAAATCAATAAATTATGACATAACGATATCATCAAAAGAGTAAAAAATGAATGTTAATAGCTTGTTGTCTGTATGTAAATCGGGGGTTAACAAAGCTATTTTTTTCCGTCTAGATGGGCGGCACTATAGATATTTGTTCTAACAATTAGCCGTTATGAGGATGGCGGCTATTTCAAAAAAAGGATAGAGATGAAAAAGATCACACTCATATTATTAATGGTTGCAGGGGCCGGCACAGCCTTTGCACAACAGGTAAATGAGGCTGCTACTGCATCCCAATCTGCCAACCTGGTCATGAGCAACACCATTGACATCACCTTTAACAGCAACGGAACTAATGAAGGTGATGTGGTTAACCTGCCATTCGACAATGTGAACGATTATGCAAATGGCGTAGAATCTAACCCAATAGAACTCAAAGTTCGTTCCAATAAGAAATTCCATGTATGGGCAAAGGCAGGTTCCAACAGGTTTACTTACAGCGGCCCTGAGAGTAAAGACCCTAAGATGAACATCAATAAGTTGAAGATAAAAGTAATAAGCAATAACACAGGCGGCACTGTACCTAATAGCGTAAATAATAAGTATTCCAACATGTCGAAGAGTAATAAAAAACTCATCAACAATGGTACAGCAGGAGGTGATAATACCTTTGCCGTACAATATAAAGCAGACCCCGGTTATGAGTTCCCTTCAGGTACTTATTCAGTAGATATTATTTACACCGCCACCCAACAATAGCATTAGTTAATGCCCAACAGTTCTACATCAAAAATCAAGGTGCTGTTGGGGCCGATTTCAGCACTCACCTGCCTGTCGCCATAGGCCAGGTGCGGTGGTATGAAGAAACGGTACTTACTACCTACACCCATCAGTTGCAATCCCTCAGTCCATCCGGTGATAACCATATTTAGCGGAAATGTTGCAGGCTGCCCGCGCCTGACAGAGCTATCAAAGACAGTCCCATTAATCAATGTGCCATGATAATGACAGGTAACTTTATTGTATGCTGTAGGTTTGTCGCCATTGCCTTCTGTTATTACTTCGTACTGCAGGCCGCTGGGCAGTTCTGTTACACCATCTCTTTTCTTATTCTCCACCAGGAATGCATGTCCTGCTTTCAGGTTATCCTCTGCTTTTGCCTGTTTCATCAGCCTTAATTTGTCTGCAATGCCCATAATCAGTAATATTTATCAGGCTAAATTAGGCATATACCCTTGTTTGTCGCCAAAGGATTTCATATATTTAAAAAAATACTCGATGAACATGAAGCATTATACTATTCTCGCAGTCTTTGCCATATCGGCTTTTGCTTTCACTTCATGCAAAAAATCATACAGGTGTAGTTGTTATAGCCCTGCGCTCAACAATTCTACACCATCGTTTGAGATAAAAGAGACAAAAAAGAAAGCAAAGGAAGAATGTGAATCACAACCGCAACGAGGTTTGTACACCGGTATGGATTATGTATGCCACCTGGAATAAATTTATTGCAATAAACAGATATGACTAAAGTAACATTTTCAGGCGACGGTACGAAAGAAAATCCCTGGGCATTACAGACACCGCCCCTCACTTCGGAATACACCATGCACAAAGATGTAAAGGACGGCAAAGAAATACTGGTATGCACCGTAGGCAAAACGGTTTTGCACTACGACTACCGCTGTATAGATGACCTGCACAAAATGCTGAAAAAACACGGCGACTGGATGGACCTCGGCAGTGCGGACGAACAGAAGCCCGCTAAAGAAGGCACTGTGGAAGCATGGGGCCGTTCGCCGGACAATCCCGCCGGTGGATGGTATGGACTGAAGAAAGGGCTGCGTGGCAGGTTCGGCATGTATATTCCCCCGTTAATGGAAGCGCTTGGACTGGCGGAGGTAGAGTACAATCCGCGCAACAATCGTATGAAGGCAATATAAAATAAGGGGGCATAGCCCCCTTATAGTTTTTCACCTGTCACTTATATTTTAACTCTTTAGCTTCTTAATAATATAAGCAGGTACTGCGTCTTTATGTACCAGGAAGGCTGTAGTTTTATACTGAACATACGCCTTGGTTACATAGATGTATCCCTTATAATCATTCTTTTCGCCCCAGCTGTTTTTAACTATATAGTACTCCTTACCATTCTGGTCTTCTGCCATACCTACTATATGCATACCATGGTCGTCGGTAGTAGTGTAGTTGTCAAAAGCTTCCTGGCGAATTTCTTCTGTAATTTTCAAGTCTTTCTTAGGGCCGTCAAATAAGGCTTCGTAATCCTCTTTCTCTTTTACTTCATCAAGTTCTGCCCATGTCATGTCCGGCACATACGCCACGCCGTTTTTCCAACTAAAGTATTTCTCACTCACATCGGTAGCCCATGCTACGGTATAGCCGTTTTTCAGCGCGTTGTCTATGATGGGTATCATGTCATTCAGCGGCAGGTTGTACACCTTATCCAGGCTCCAGTTGTCGGGCACCATCAGCATCGTCTTTTCGTAGTAAGGCTGGTAGCTGAAGGATGAGAATTCCATATAATCCTGCGGGTTGATACCTACCACATTCCTGGCGAATGTTTTAGCGGTATATAATTTCCCCTGGTATTCAAAGGTTTCCGGCACGGGGCCCAGGTAGGCATCCAGCACACCTTCAAATGCTTTCTTCCAGTTGGGCGTTATACGCTTGTTGGGGTTTTTCACCACTACATCCAGCATGGCTTTCAATATGCCCTGCATTTCGCCGAATACATTTTTATCCGTACCGTAATTCAGGCCACTGTACACACTCTGCGGCAAAGCGCCGTATTTGGCATACATATTGATAACATCGTGGCAGGCGCCACCGTCGCCATAAGAAAACTCTCCATGCATACGCACAAAGGCATCGGCACGCTCCTTGTACACGCAACGTGCGGTGTATATTTCAGCTATATCCACCGGCTTTTTGCCCATACGTATCATCTCACTCTCCAGGAAGGAATTGGTGCTATAACTCCAGCAGGTACCTGATTTACCCTGGTTTTTCACATCAGTAGTTTCCAGGTTGATGATATGTTTGAATTCAAATTTCTTTTTGGCGCTGTCGCTTTTGTTGTCTTTGATTTTGTTAATCAGGTCGTCTTGCGAAAAGCTGAACAGTGGCAGTACCAAGGCAATGGATAATGCTAATTTCCTCATTGTTATATTAAGTAGTTGTTTAATTGAAAGTTTGCTAAGATAACCAAATATCCACGATAGGGAAACCCCCTTATAGGGGTAAATAATGGGTTTATGCAGTAACTTAGCTATATGGCCGGCAGTAAAAACAAAACATCGCCAACAGGCGCCAGCGTAGAGGCTTTTATAAACGCCCTGCCCGACGAAAAGAAAAAACAAGACAGTTATACCCTCATCAACATGATGAGGGAAGTGACCGGCCATGAGCCGTATATGTGGGGGCCTACTATTATCGGGTTTGGTAGTTATCATTACAAATACGAGAGCGGGCGTGAAGGAGACGCGCCGTTAGCGGGCTTTTCTCCCCGTAAGGCAGCTATATCACTCTATTTCGAATCTGAATTTCCCGGGAGAGATGAATTATTGGCGAAACTCGGAAAGCACAAGGCAGCGGTTGCCTGTGTGTATGTCAACAAACTGGCAGATATCGACCTGGGCATTCTGAAGAAGATGGCCATTGCATCTACTAAACACACTACGAAAAAATATCCAGGTAAAAAGAAATAAAACAACAACTATGGCTTACTCGGAAAAAATAGCTGACCGTGTGCGTGAAGCACTGGGCGATGCAAGGAAGATAGAAGAGAAACGCATGTTTGGCGGCTTATGTTTTATGGTAGATGATAAGATGTGCATCGGTGTAAACGAAGACGAAATAATGTGCCGTGTAGGCCCCGATGTATATGACGAAGCCGTAGAACGCAACGGTGCCCGCCCGATGGATTTTACAGGCAGGCCCATGAAGGGCTATGTATTCGTACACGAAGACGGCATAAAAAAGAAATCGGACCTGGACTACTGGATAAAGCTGTGTCTTGACTTCAACAAAAAAGCGAAGGCGAGTAAGAAGAAGAAGTGAAGTGGTGTTCTACCCCTATCCCCATTAAGGGGAGACTAATTAACCTGCTGCGTTTATCGAAGTAATACGTAAATTACTTTATCTAAAATCCTTTATGTATAGGTGCATCGTGGTCATAAGTATTTTTTTCATTGGAATCCTATTTCCTTTTACAATCTATTCACAGGAGCATAATTTTCATGATTCTACGCGTCTGGACTGCACTATATCTCCTGGCGAAGTTTATTTTCCTTCACGCTCAATAACATTAACGAAAGATGCTTGTAGGCAATTGCGGGGATTAGCACAAGAAATAAAAAATAATCAATCCTGCATAGTCATAATTACCGGACGTGACTGTAAAAAAATTAGCCAGCAAGAAAAAGCTTGGGAAAGAGTTTACGCTGTTTATAAATATTTGACAAGCTTGGGTGTTGATTATCACAATCTTATTATTCAATATGGTCTACCCAGAAAAGAAAACGTTGTTAGCTACCGTGCTGCACTCAAGCATGAACAAGATCATTGCACAACACCACCCTTCCCAAACATTAGGCGGGATTAAAGTGGGATATTATTCCGGGATACGTTATTAGTTTACTCCTTTTGAAAGGAATAGAAAAACAAAAGCGGCAGCACAGGCCACCGCTTTTTAAATTTTACTTTTGTCCCGATAGCTATCGGGGTTCCGCTACCATTTCTTATTCTGGAAACGGGAGCTAACCACGAGCTCTTTGCTGCCGGGGGTATATTTGTAAAAGCCCTCTCCGCTTTTAGCACCCAGGTAGCCTGCCTGCACCATATTGGCCAGCAGCGTAGCTGGTGCATACTTCTGCTTGCCGAATCCCATGTGCAGCACATTCATGATTGAATAGCATGTATCCAACCCGATGAAGTCAGCCAGTTGCAGCGGCCCCATAGGGTGCGCCATACCCAGCTTCATAATAGTATCTATTTCCTCTACTCCTGCTACGCCTTCCTGCAGGGTAATGATGGCTTCGTTGATTAAAGGCATCAATATACGGTTGGACACGAAGCCGGGATAGTCCTGCACAACGCAAGGAACTTTACCCAGGAATTTAGACAAGTCATGTATCACTTTGGTCACCTCTTCAGTAGTAGCATAACCGTTTATGATTTCCACCAGCTTCATTACCGGCACGGGATTCATAAAGTGCATACCTATTACCTGTCCGGGGCGCTTGGTGTGCGAACCGATGCGTGTGATAGAAATAGAAGAAGTGTTGGTAGCCAGTATAGTGTGCTCAGGGCACAGCTTGTCCAGCTCTTCAAATATTTTCGTTTTCAGGTCAATGTTTTCAGTTGCCGCTTCTATTACCAGGTCGGCATCCTTTACGGCATCGGCCATGTTGGTGTAGGTAATGATGCGCCCGAGTGCATCCTGTTTTTGTTCTTCAGTCAGCGTTTGTTTGGCTATCTGGCGGTCCATGTTTTTGCCTATGGTGCCTACAGCTTTGTCCAGTGCATCCTGTTTGATGTCCATCATGTGCACATTAAATCCGCTTTGTGCGAAAACATGGCAGATACCATTGCCCATTGTGCCGGAACCGATAACGGTAACAATTTTGAATTTCTGTAACATCTGTTTTGTTTTTTCATCCAGGTCGCCATGAGAGAGCTTCACCGGATTTACTTTTTCCTGAATCATTTTTACTTAATATTTTTAAAACGTGCCTAAGATAACGTTTTCTTAATAATGGCCGCACAACAGATGTACCCTATGTTGGTAAATAATTAGTTAATGTTCATATCCCCCTGATTATCCGTATACATATACAACAAGGGTTTAGCATTATTTTAACGCTGTAATGGGCAACAGGCATAGTTTTGTGCATATTTATTGCATAAAATTGTAGTATGAAAAGCCTGCTACATATATCGTTGTCCGCAATAATATTATTTATGGCCGCCTGTGAAAAGAACGACGGCTTGACTGATGCTGAAAGGAAAGCTATCGGCCAATACAAGTTTGAAAAAGTAATGCTGCACAACGGCTTTCTGAAGTCGGATAATGTGACCCAGCAGTACAACAATATGATATTGCAACTGAACGATAAGAAAGAGGCAGCTCTGATTGACCAGAATAATTCAGTGACCTACTTTGGCAAATATGACGTGGTGACCAGTTCCTATACTACTACAGACGATGATGACAATACCAATTCCAACAACGATTATACCATCATCATAGACATAAAGAGCAATAACAGGGGCGGCAATACCTACTACTGGCATGGGAAGAACGCCAGTATAGGCAATAAGAAAATACGGTTTTCGGCAGAAAGGGCTGAAGGGCGTTACTCATTTGTACTGGATAAGATATAATGCCCTCATTTTTAACAAAGCCCCTGTAAATATTTATCCTAAATTTAAGGCTTCAGGTATATGAATATACAAAGAGCCACGCCGGTTAATGAACTACTGGCCAAACTTATTTTCCTGGTACTGCCTACTGCGTTGGTGAGCTACTATATACTGTGGCATGCCAACGAGTATTATTCCATATTGAAAGCACAGGCCCTGCAGCAAACAATATATTTTGCCGCGGGCATGGGCATCAGCGCGCTATTTTATGCCTTCAGGTTCAGGTTCCTGCCTACCTTCCTGCTGCTGGTGTTCGGCATGTTCCTTGTGTACGAGGGGCTGGATAAGATGGCCGTAGGTGAGTTTGATGCATTCTTTATATCTGTTCAGTTTTTAGTCTTTGCCATCCTGTTCACGGTTGGCTGGCTGATGGGTTGGGGCTTTACCCGGCTCAGGTACTGGTCGGTATTTACCGCAGCGCTTATGCTGGTTGCCTGCATATTGCTGATAGCCAAGGCGCAGATGGACAGTGTCTATACCCTGCTGCGCGACTTTACGCCTGCTGTACTGTATGCGGTGTATATCCTGTATGCTGCCGAGCAGATTTATAGTTACAAAGACAAGTCGCAGAAGTTCTGGTGGTTTATGGGCAGGCGGCTGTTCCTGTTCGGGTTGCTGGCCTTATTGCTGTTTGGCGGCGTGGTGTATATGATGCGGGGCGAAATAAAAGAAACCGTGGCCAACTATGGCGGAGGCGGTAAAGACGGCGAAAGCAGCATGTTGAAGAAAAACAAAGACGGCACTTTCGATATAAAAGAATACAGCCGCCTGCGTAGCAACCTGGGCCGCAGCAACGAGCTTTTGTTCGCCGCACATATTGATAACTTCTTCCCCGGTACGGAAATGCCCAACCCGCTTTACCTTACTGCTTTTTATTATACCTATTTCGATACCCTTACTGAAACTTTTGAGCGTGATTCGCTGCTGCCCTCCAACGACCTGTTTGAGCCCAACCCCGGCAAAATACCGTTGTTCTTTACAGAAACAGATTCAACCGTAATACTGAACAGCAAGGCTACCAAGCTGCGCAGGACGGTAGACATAGAGATATACAACAAAAAACTATCTACCGGCACTTATGTTGCGCCCAATGTGGGGTTCTTTGTACAGCCCATTGCGGTAGAAAAAGATTACCGCAACGAATTCATATCCGCCTATCGTGCCAAGGGCTATGTGTCGGAACTGAATAGCGCCTACTTTATATACAATTCTGAGGAAGAGCAGATACGCACCTTCCAGGAAAACAGGTTTGAGGTATTGCGAAAAGTAAAGGATTATGCCGGTACAGATAAAAAGTTCATGGACTATTATACCGACATGCCGCCCAATGATAAGTTTAAACAAATAAGCACCCTGGCGCATGAAGTGACCAAAAATGCCGCTACACCTGTAGATAAAGTACTCGCCATCCGCGATTACTTCCTGCAACGGGACGAAAACAACCAGCGGGTATATACCTATACCGATAATCCCGGCGTACCCGACATCCCCAGTGCATCCAAACTGATGTACTTCCTGTTTGAGAACAAGAAGGGCTATTGTGCTTATTATGCAGGCGCTACCCTCTTTATGCTCCGGTCGCTGGGCATACCGTCACGCATTACAGTGGGCTTTATGACCGTTGACCGCAGCGATAAAAACAAAGGCTGGTACTGGTATTACGCCGACCAGGCACATGCATGGGTACAGGTGTACTTTCCGGGCTATGGCTGGCTCGACTTTGATACCACCGTTGGCAACGAAGAAGCTGAACAAAGCCCCCAACCTGATGGAACGCCACCGCTGCAACCTCCCCGCGCATGGCTGGCTGCCGATGGTATAGTGGCCGATGTAGATACACTGAAGAAACTGCTCACCATGAAGGTGAAGCATATAGTGTTTCACGATAAGGAATACAAAATGGACAGCACCGCCACTATGGTGATGGATATGAAGGTGGCCGCCATATTTGTAGATAGTGTGGACGTGCCCCTTAGCAAAGTAAAAAAAGGAGATGAAGGCACAGCAGTGTCCTACGCACAGGCGTTGAAGGATATGAAACCACGCCCCGGCGAGGCAGGAGACGCCCTGGCCCAAAGGATACCCTCGCCCACCCCGCTGGATGAACTGTACCTGAAACGCAAAGACACGGCAAAACCCGAAGACAAACCCCAGAAACAAGCGCCGGACCAACCGCTTTCAGCCAGGCAAATATTATTAACACTGGCAGGCGTAGTGGGGGCTATCATATTATTATTGTTGCTCACGCCGTCTATGATATACCGTTATTATGTCATAAGGCACAGACGGGCAACTGCTGACGGGCCAAAAGCTTACTTCGGTTACAGGGCAGCCAACTTCTACCTGCACCAGTTAGGCCTCTTCCGCAATGGGCAAACCCCTATGCAGTATGCTGCCCGCGCCGTCGACCCGGTGATGGGCACCAACTATACTGCTTTCATGAACGTATATCTGAAAAAGAAATACGCGAAACAGGAATTGACCGAAAAAGACAAAGCAGTTGTATCAGGCTTCCTGCAGCCGTTTATTAATAAGGTAAAGGCTGTAATACCGTGGAAAAAACGATTTACAGGCTTTATCAATCCATTGAGAACCATCAGTTTCTTTGTACAACCGGGAGATGATGAAATAAATAATTCAGAAACAACAGCATAGCGAAAAGGAATAATTATTAATTTTTAGCTTTGCTTCCACAATACAACCAATCGTAGTGAGCGTACAGCAGAAAACATTTAAGCGACGGATAATAAAAGCATTATGGATTCTATTCTTTTCAGGAATAGGCTTATTCCTGCTGCTGATACTGTTTATCAACCTCGGCTGGATGGGTTATATGCCCTCTATGAAAGAGCTGGAAAACCCGAAGAGCGCCCTTGCATCCGACTTGTATGCTACTGATGGCGAACTGATAGGGCGCTACTATATACAAGACCGCTCTGCATCTGAATACCACGAAATATCGCCCAATGTCTTTAATGCGCTTATAGCTACTGAAGATTCACGTTTTTACGACCATTCGGGCGTAGACGGCAGGGCTGTATTGCGTGCGGTGATATTATTGGGTAAAGAAGGTGGCGGCAGTACCATCACACAGCAGTTGGCCAAAAACCTGTTCCCGAGGGAAGAAGGGAATATTTTCAAGCTGATTATTCATAAACTGAAAGAATGGGTAATGGCGGTGAAACTGGAAAAACAGCTCACTAAAAATGAAATCATCACACTATACCTCAATACCGTACCTTTTGGCAGCAATGTATATGGTATCAGGAACGCATCCCTTACCTTCTTCAACAAAACGCCTGATAAACTAAAAGTAGAAGAAGCAGGCGTATTGATAGGCATGTTGAAAGCCAGTACCTATTACAACCCTAAACGCAACCCTAAAAACTCGCTACGCCGCAGGAACACGGTAATAGACCAGATGGCCAAGTATGGCTACCTGACAGTAAAGGAAGCGCACGAGCTGAAAAAGAAACCTATTGTGCTTAACTACCACAAGGTAACCCACCACGATGGCATAGCCCCTTACTTCAGGCAGATAGTAGAACTGGATGTAAAAGAAATACTGAAAGACATAAAGAAAGCCGACGGCACTCCTTATAACATCTACAAAGACGGGCTGAAGATATACACCACGCTGGATGTAAAAATGCAGAAATACGCAGAAGCAGCTGTGGCGCAACATATCAAAGACATACAGCAATTATTCATAAGCCAGCGCAGGTATAAAGACGGTAGCGTATGGGAAGAGTATAAGCAATACCTGGATGCAGCTATTAAATCCAGCCCCAGATACCAGGCGCTGAAAGATGAAGGCATGTCGCACGAACAGGTGATAAGCGAAATGCGCAAGCCTGTTAATATGACTGTCTTTGCCTGGAATAAAAACCAGGAAATAGACACCACCATGACACCGATTGATTCCATCAAGTACATGAAGATGATGCTGCAGGCGGGCTTCATGGCTATGGATCCGTTTACAGGCGAGGTAAAAGCCTGGGTAGGTGGTATCAATCATACCTGGTTCCAATACGACCACGTAAATAAAAACACGAGAAGGCAGGTAGGTTCTACCATCAAGCCCCTGCTGTATTGCCTGGCTGTAGATAATGGCTATTCACCCTGCGGTATAGTTTCCACAGCCCCGCAAAGTTTCCCTACTATTGCTAATTATGATGCCGGCGGCTCAGAAAAAGGGCCATTGACTATGAAACAAGCATTGGCGGGATCTATCAACAACGCAGCGCTATACCTTATCAAGCAAGTAGGCATTAACTCTTTTGCTGATTTCATAGAAAAATGTGGTGTAGATGCCCATATTGACAAAGTGCCTTCGTTAGCCCTCGGTGTACCGGACATTTCGTTATACGAAATGCTGCAGGCATACACCATGTTCCCTACAGGGGGTACTAATGTACAACCCCTGTTCATTACCAAAATAGAAGACAAAGACGGCAATGTATTAAAGAGCTTCGTACCGTCTCAAAAAGAATTGATAAACAAGCATACTGCTTTTAAAATGGTGCGCATGATGCAGGGGGTAGTAGATTTTGGTACGGCAAAAAGGATACGTTACAGGTACAAGCTGGAAGGTGAGATAGCCGGCAAAACAGGTACCACCAACAACCAGGCAGATGCATGGTTTATAGGCTATACCCCTCAGCTGCTGGCAGGCTCCTGGGTGGGTTGCGACGACCGTTACCTGCGTTTTGGCACAACCAACCTGGGGCAGGGCGCGGCCGCTGCCCTGCCTATATGGGCGTATTTTATGCAGCGCGTATATGCTGACCCGTCATTAGGTATCAGGCCGGATGCTAAATTTGAAGAGCCGGAGGACTATAATGAATGTGATGTCATGATTGACCCTTCAGGCAGTAACTATAGGGGTCAGCAAGGCACATTCGATTTGGAAAACAGCGAGAGGGCACCAACCATTCCCGACAGCGAGTGGTAATTAACAAAAGAGGAGCAGCATTTTTATGACTATGAAGGGTAAGATTGTCAACGACCCGGTATATGGATTTATACGTTTTCCCGAACCCGAAATACTGGAATTGATTGACCACAGGTGGTTTCAACGCCTGCGGTATATCAGGCAGATGGGGCCGGCACATCTCGTATATCCCGGCGCGGTGCATACCCGTTTCCATCATTCGCTGGGTGCTGTACACCTCATGGGCAAGGCGCTGGACGAACTCAGGGCAAAAGGGGTAATCATATCCGAACAGGAAAGCCTGGCTGCACGAATCGCTATTTTGATGCACGATATAGGACACGGGCCGTTTTCTCATGCACTGGAACATACATTGGTAGAGGGTGTTACCCACGAATACCTGTCAGGCCTGATCATGAACGAACTGAACCGTGAATTTGACGGTATGCTCGATGGTGCCATCCGTGTCTTCGACCAGTCTTATGAAAAGCCCTACCTGCACCAGCTTGTTTCCAGCCAGTTGGATGTGGACCGTATGGACTACCTGAACAGGGACAGTTTTTATACAGGCGTGTCCGAGGGCGTTATCGGCTACGACAGGATTCTGAACATGCTCACTGTAAAGAACAACCAGTTGATGGTGGAGGAAAAAGGCGTGCATTCGGTAGAAAAATTCGTGATAGCCCGCCGGCTCATGTACTGGCAGGTATACCTGCACAAAACCGTGCTCGGCGCAGAAGTGCTGCTTATCAACATACTAAAAAGAGCTAAAGAACTCGCCAGGAAAGGCGTAGAACTATATGCCAGCCCTGCGTTAAGCCATTTCCTGTACAATAATATCACATTTGAAGACTTTCAGTCTTCCCCCATACACCTTGAAAAGTTCTGTATGCTGGATGACGTGGACATACTGGCATCAGTAAAAGAATGGTGCAGGCACAGCGACAAAATCCTTTCGCGATTGTGCTGTATGATGCAATATCGCAAGCTCTATAAAGTCATTCTTACATCTGACCCCATAGAAGCCCTGGCTGAGGAAAAGAGAAAGGCGGCTGTCATGGCATTTAATCCCACACCTGATGAGATGAGCTATTTCGTAAGTACAGGCATTTCTACCAAAGACACCTACAACATCAACGACGAAAGGATAAACATCGCCATGAAAAACGGCACGGTCAAGGACATATCAGAAATAGACAATCCCGTAGTCACCCAAGCCCTTGCAATGCCCGTACATAAGAACTACATTTGTTATATCAACCCCGTAAATGAGTTGTTTTAAGGCAATAACGGCAATAGTATTATTGTTTATTGTAAATTACAGGGCTTTTATCAGTAATAAAACATGCAATTTACCGCACAACAAATAGCTGCGCTCATACAAGGCAAAATAGAAGGCAACCCCAATGCAACCATATCTCATGTGGCTAAGATTGAAGAAGCTGCAGAGGATGCATTGAGTTTTGTAGCTAATCCCAAATATGAAGAATACTTATATAGCAGCAATGCATCGATAATTATCGTCAACGAGTCGCTGCAACTGGAAGAGCCAATATCCCCTACCCTCATACGTGTTAAAGACGCATACAGCAGCTTTGCACTATTGCTGGAAAAATACAATGAAATAAAAGCAACCGAAGGCAAGACAGGTATAGACAGCACAGCCTATGTATCACCATCTGCTAAAATTGGCAATAACGTGTACATTGGCGCCCTGGCTTATATAGGCGAGTATGCACAGGTAGCAGATGGTGCTAAAATATATCCCGGCTGCTACCTGGGCGATGAAGCCACAGTAGGTGAACAAAGTATCCTGTTTGCCGGTGTAAAAGTGTACGACACATGTAAAATAGGCGCTAACGTCATTATACACTCCGGCACCGTTGTTGGCAGCGATGGCTTTGGCTTTGCACCACAAAAAGACGGCTCTTACAAAAAAATACCCCAGATAGGCAATGTAGTGATAGAAGATAACGTGGAAATAGGCGCCAACTGTACGATAGACCGCGCGACTATGGGCTCTACCTTTCTACGCAAAGGTGTAAAACTGGATAACCTGATACAGATAGCTCACAATGTAGATATTGGGGAAAACACCGTAATAGCTGCGCAAACAGGTGTATCGGGCAGCACCAAAATAGGTAAAAACTGCGTCATAGGCGGCCAGGTAGGCATAGTTGGCCATATACAAATAGCGGATAACACCAGCATCAATGCACAAAGCGGGTTGGCAAAATCTGTAACCATACCCAATACGGCTTTAACAGGCTCACCCGCCTACGATTATAAAAGTGCGCTGAAAAGTCAGGCAATTTTCAGAAATTTGCCCGAATTGCAACAGAGGCTGACTAAGCTGGAAAAGATGGTTGCTGAATTATCAGCATTATTAAGCGAAAAAAACACCCCTTCAAAAAAGTGAGTGCAGATTTATTAATCAAACAGATAAAGAACAAAACGGTAACTGTGCAGCAAGATACGACACCCCAGAATCAGCATACGTTAAGAGGTTCAGTTACACTACCGGGTGTCGGTTTGCATACCGGCCAACGGGTAAACATGACCATGAAACCGGCTAACCCCGGTTATGGCATACGTTTTCAGCGTATAGACCTGCCCGAAAAACCGATTGTAAAGGCGGATGTGGACTATGTAGTGGACACATCTCGCGGAACTACCCTGGAACTGAACGGTGTTCGCATAAGCACGGTAGAACACGTACTGGCGGCATTGGTGGGCATGGGTGTGGATAATGTGCTGATAGAACTCGACGGGGCCGAAATCCCAATCATGGACGGCAGTTCCAAACAAATCATTGAAGCGATAGACAGCGTAGGTGTACTGGAGCAAGATGCCAAGCGCATAGTATATGCCATTGACTCCAATATTCACTACTACGACCCCGTGAAAAACGTGGATATGCTGGCTGTTCCCTCTAACGAATACCAGATAACTACACTGATAGATTTTAATTCGCCGGTACTGGGTACACAGCACGCTACGCTCAAGCATATATCAGAATTCAAAGATGAGATAGCACCTTGCCGTACCTTCTGTTTCCTGCACGAGTTGGAATACTTGCTGGACAACAACCTGATAAAAGGCGGCGACCTAAGCAATGCCATAGTAGTGGTAGATAAAGTAGTGAGCGATGACGAACTGAGCAGGCTTTCCGGCATCTTCAACAAAAAGAACATACAGGTAAAACAAGAAGGCATATTGAATAATATACAGCTCCATTTTACCAACGAGCCCGCACGCCACAAACTGCTGGATGTGGTAGGCGACCTGGCACTTGTGGGCCATTCTATCAGGGCGCATATAATTGCCAGCCGCCCGGGGCATGCTTCCAATGTGGAGTTTGCTAAAAAAATCAAGCAGTTCATCAAGAAAAACAAACACCTGTCTGACGTACCGCATTACGACCCCAACCAGGCAGCGATATATGATATAACCCAGATAGAAAAGTCACTGCCGCACAAATACCCCTTCCTGCTGGTAGACAAAATCATTGAGCTGAGCGATAACCATGTAGTGGGTATCAAGAATGTCACTTTCAACGAACAATTCTTCCAGGGGCACTTTCCCGGCAACCCGGTTATGCCAGGCGTATTGCAGATAGAAGCACTGGCGCAGACAGGTGGTATACTGGCGCTGAACAATTACAGCGACCCCGAAAATTATGATACCTATTTCCTGAAAATTGATAAAGTAAAATTCAAGCAGCGGGTACTGCCCGGCGATACGCTGATATTAAAACTGGAATTGCTCAACCCCATACGCAGGGGAATATGTGAAATGCGTGGCTCGGTATATGTAGGCAATAAGCTTGTTACTGAAGCTGAACTTGTTGCTCAAATCGTTCCAAAAGACAAAAAATGATACACCCGCTTACATACATACACCCCGATGCTAAAATCGGCCCGAATGTTAAAATTGACCCCTTTACTACTGTTCATAAAAACGTAGAAATAGGTGAAGGGACCTGGATAGGTAGTAATGTGACTATTATGGAGGGTGCCCGTATTGGTAAGAATTGCAGGATATTCCCAAGCTCGGTGATATCAGCTATTCCGCAAGACCTGAAGTACAAGGGTGAGGATACAAAAGTTGTTATTGGCGATAATACCACCATCCGCGAGTGTGTTACCATCAACCGTGGTACTTCCGACAGAAATAAGACTGTAATTGGCAACAACTGCCTTATTATGGCGTACACACACATTGCACACGATTGTATAGTAGGCGACTATTGCGTATTCTCCAACAACACCACGCTGGCAGGCCACATTGTTGTGGGCGACCATGTGATACTGGCCGGCCTCACCGCCGTGCAGCAGTTTGTGCGTATCGGTTCACATTCCTTCATTACCGGCGGTTCGCTGGTGCGAAAGGATGTACCGCCTTATGTAAAGGCTGCGCGCGAGCCTCTATCTTATGTAGGTGTCAACTCTGTAGGTTTAAAACGCCGCGGCTATTCTATTGACAAGATTAACCATATACTGGATATATACAGGATACTGTTTGTTAGAGGATACAATACTTCCAAAGCCCTCAGCATAATAGAAACGGAGATACCTGTTTCTGACGAACGGGATGAAATCATCACCTTTATTCGCGAAACAGGCCGCGGTATCATGAAAGGATATATCAGCAGGCACAATGAAGATATATCTTGAGCATATAAGCAAACGCTTTCAGCGCCACTGGATATTTAAAGACGTCAACTTGAATTTTGCCGCTCCCGGGACTCTTGCCATATTGGGGCCTAATGGCAGTGGCAAATCTACCCTGCTGCGAATAATAGCGGGTATGCAGGCACCATCAGCAGGCAAAATGGTGTACGAAAACCATAGCGGTAAACTGGCTGCAGAACACCTCTACCACCACATCAGTTTCACCGCCCCTTCGCAGGAAATTGTAGAAGAATTTACCCTGGTCGAGTTCTTGAAATTTCATTTTTCTTTCAAGCCCATATACCCGGGGCTGGATATACAGCAGGTCATTAATATCACAGGCCTGCAAAACGCACAAGACAAACCAATAGGTGACTATTCATCGGGCATGAAACAAAGGGTAAAACTGGCACAGGCAATATTCACCAACTGCCCGGTACTGCTGCTGGACGAACCCTGCACCAACCTGGACGATGAAGGCGTACAGCAATACCGCGACTGGATGGAACAATACACGCAAAACAAACTTGTAGTTGTAGCTTCCAACGACATACGCGAATACTACTTCTGCAAAGAGCAGGTAAAAATGCAGGATTATAAATAATTCCTATAAAAATCAACTTTTGAGCTCACTCTTATATGGTTGTTATCCATACATTATGGCAAAATAACAAACCCATAACTGCCACCAACGTCTTACAGCTTTCCACTAACAACTAATATTGACTATTTTCGCACCATGAATAAGACATTGCTCATTACCGGAGGCGCGGGCTTCATCGGTTCCCATGTGGTAAGACTGTTTGTTAACAAGTACCCGGATTACAGGATTGTGAATCTCGATGCCCTTACTTATGCGGGCAACCTGGAGAACCTGGAGGATATTGAGGACGCTCCCAACTATAGTTTTGTAAAAGCAGACATTACAGATGCTGAGGCTATGAACAGCCTGTTTCAGCAATATAAATTTGATGGAGTAATACACCTGGCTGCAGAAAGCCATGTAGACCGCTCGATAACCGACCCCAATGCGTTCATAAAAACCAACGTAATGGGTACGGCCAACCTGCTGAATGCCGCCCGCGAATTGTGGAAGGGCAATTACGAGGGGAAATTGTTCTACCATGTATCTACTGACGAGGTATACGGCTCGCTGGGTGACACAGGCTTTTTCCTGGAGACCACCCCATACGACCCACAGTCGCCCTACTCTGCTTCCAAGGCCGCGTCCGACCATATAGTGCGTGCCTATGGCAATACCTACAGGCTTCCGTTCGTCATTACCAACTGCTCTAATAATTACGGGCAAAACCAGTTTCCGGAGAAACTGATACCCCTGTTCATCAATAATATACGCAATAACAAACCCCTGCCTGTATACGGCGATGGCAAGTACACCCGCGACTGGCTGTATGTAGTAGACCACGCCCGTGCTATAGATACCGTGTACCATACCGGCAAGCAGGGCGAAACATACAATATTGGCGGCTTTAACGAGTGGCAGAACATTGAACTGATAAAATTGTTGTGCATACAGATGGATAAAAAACTGGGACGTGCTGATGGTGAATCAGCTAAACTAATCACTTATGTAAAAGACCGCCCCGGCCACGACCGCCGCTACGCTATAGATGCTACGAAAATCAAAAACGAACTCGGCTGGGAGCCATCAGTAACCTTTGAAGAAGGCCTGAGCATAACCATCGACTGGTACCTCAATAACGAGGAGTGGCTCAATCATGTAACATCGGGCGAATACCAACAATACTATCAAAAACAATATTCATAAAAGATGAAGGGGATTATTTTAGCCGGCGGTTCCGGCACCCGGCTTTACCCATTAACTATTGCGGTAAGTAAACAATTGATGCCTGTTTACGACAAGCCAATGATATACTATCCGCTATCCACACTCATGTTGGCGGGTATCAATGAAATACTGATTATCACAACCCCTGAAGACCAGGCGGGGTTTAAAAAACTGTTGGGTGATGGCAGCCAGGTAGGATGTAAGTTTGAATACGTGGTACAGCCGAGTCCTGACGGCCTGGCGCAGGCTTTCATATTGGGCGAAGATTTTATCGGTAAAGAGTCTGTAGCATTGATATTGGGCGATAATATCTTCTACGGTTCTGGCATGGGCAAGCTGTTACAAAACAAAGCCAATCCCGAAGGTGCTGTGGTGTTTGCCTACCAGGTAAGCGACCCCGAACGTTACGGCGTGGTGGAGTTTGATAGCGAATTCAAAGTAAAAAGCATCGAGGAGAAGCCGAAGGAGCCTAAATCAAATTTCGCCGTGCCCGGGCTTTACTTTTATGATAATGAAGTAGTGGCTATCGCTAAAGGCATGAAACCCTCACCCCGTGGCGAACTGGAAATAACCGATGTCAATAAGATCTACCTGGAGAAAGGCAAACTGGAAGTGGGTGTACTGGACCGCGGCACGGCATGGCTGGATACAGGTACTTTCGACTCTCTGCAGGAAGCCGGGCAGTTTATAGAAGTGATAGAAAAACGCCAGGGCCTGAAAGTAGGCTGCATAGAAGAAATAGCTTACCGCAAAGGATACATCAACAAAGAACAACTGATGGCACAGGCTGAGAAATATATGAAGAGCGGCTACGGTGCTTACCTGAAACTTATAGCTGAGGAGAAATTTTCAGTTAACTTGTAAGAATAGTGACATTAATCGTACTCATACCGTTTATATCTGCTTTCATTGGCTATTTCACCAACTGGATAGCCATAAAAATGCTGTTCCATCCCAGGAAACCTGTGAAAGTGCTGGGTATTACCATACAGGGTATTTTCCCGAAAAGGCAGGCACAGTTTGCGCAAAAGCTGGGTGTACTGGTAGCCACGGAATTGATACACTTTGATGAAATAGCAGCTCAACTAAAAGACCCTGAACAACTCAAAGCGCTCAATCCTACTATCGAGGCGCATATAGACAGCTTTTTGCGTGTGAGGCTGAAGGAAAAGATACCCGTCGTGGCTATGTTCATAGGCGACAATACCATCACCAAACTAAAGGATGGCATGATGGAGGAGATCAACGTCCTTCTGCCTGAAGTGATAGACCGCTATACACATGGCTTGGGTGAAAAGATTAATATTGAAAAAATAGTTTCCGAAAAAGTAGCCGCATTCTCCACCGACAAACTGGAAGATATCCTCCAGGCCATCATGAAAAAAGAGTTCCGCTTTGTAGAGATACTGGGTGGTGTGGTGGGTTTCATTATTGGCTTGCTGCAGGTGGCTATTACCTTGCTGCAATAATCTCCATACACCTGACTAATAATGATTTATATCATTATTAGTATTACCATATTGTATTCGCGGGGCAATGTCTTAAATTTGTAGCTCAAAGTGTTAACATGTCACATTATTTCAGCTTAGGTAAAATTCCACATAAAAGGCACGTACAGTTCAGGGACGAGGCAGGGAAACTATATTCAGAGCAGTTGTTCAGTACCGAAGGTTTCTCATCCAACTATTCGCTGTTGTATCATATACACCCCCCTACCCAGATTATTAAAACTGAGGAGCCTGTGGACGTTTCACCCAAAGCTGCTACAGACAATATACTGAAACACCGCAGCTACCAGGGCTTCAGCGTGAAGCCTGAGGCAGACTACCTGAAAAGCCGTAAAATAGTCCTGTTTAATAATGATGTACAGATAACACTGGCAGCACCACAAAGAAGCTTTACAGAGAGTTTTTATAAAAATGCCGACGCTGACGAAGTAATATTCGTACACGAAGGTACGGGTACATTGAAAACCCAGTATGGCCAACTGCCATTCAGCTACGGCGATTACCTGGTAGTGCCGCGCGGCACAATCTATCAGATTGAGTTTGATACGGAAAACAACAGGCTCTTTATTGTAGAATCTTTCAGCCCTGTTACATTCCCCAAGCGCTACCTGAGCAGGTACGGCCAGTTGCTGGAGCACGCCCCCTTCTGCGAGCGGGACATACGTAAACCGCAGGACCTGCAGACATTTAACGAAAAAGGTGAATTCCTGATACAAACCAAAAAACGCGGGCTGCTCTACCCTATATGGTATGCAAACCATCCTTTTGATGTAGTGGGCTGGGATGGTTGTGAATATCCTTACGCCTTCAGTATACACGATTTTGAACCCATAACCGGGCGTGTACACCAGCCACCGCCCGTCCACCAGACGTTTGATGCACACAACTTCGTGATATGTTCATTCGTACCACGCTTATACGATTACCATCCGCATGCCATACCTGCTCCGTACAACCACAGCAATATCGACAGCGATGAGGTGTTGTATTATGTGGACGGAGATTTCATGAGCCGTAAGCACGTAACACGCGGAATGATAACTTTGCATCCGGCAGGTATACCCCATGGGCCCCACCCCGGTGCTGTAGAAAAGAGCATAGGAGCCAAAGAAACCGGGGAGTTGGCGGTGATGGTAGATACCTTCCATCCGCTGAAAATGACAAAAGATGCCCAGGATATAGAAGACGATAATTATGTAATGAGCTGGGCTGAATAATATTTATACGAATAAAAATAAAGATATGGATACACAAACAGCAAGTCAGAAGATGGCATTAGCCAAGGACTTTCTTCCTATTAACGGAACGGACTATGTAGAATTTTATGTAGGTAATGCCAAACAGGCCGCCCACTACTACAAAACAGCATTCGGTTTTCAGACTATAGCTTATTCCGGCCCTGAAACAGGTGTACGCGACAGGGCTTCTTATGTATTACAGCAGGGCAAAATACGCCTGGTGCTTACGTCTGCCCTTAAGTCAGACCACCCCATTTCAGAACATGTGCGCAAGCATGGCGATGGTGTGAAAGTATTGGCCCTGTGGGTAGATGATGCCTACAATGCTTTTGAAGAAACCACTAAACGCGGCGCAAAAGCCCACACACAGCCGATAACACTCACTGACGAACATGGTGAGGTACGCATGTCCGGCATATATACTTATGGCGAAACCGTGCACATGTTTGTAGAACGCAAAAACTACAATGGCGCTTTCATGCCTGGCTATCAACCCATGACAAGTGCATACAACCCCAAAGAAGTGGGCCTGCTGTACGTAGACCACTGCGTGGGCAACGTAGGCTGGGGGCGTATGAATGAAACTGTAAAATGGTACGAAGATGTAATGGGCTTTGCCAACATCCTGACCTTCGATGATAAGCAAATAACTACAGAATACTCTGCCCTGATGAGTAAGGTGATGAGCAACGGCAATGGCTATGTGAAATTCCCCATCAACGAGCCTGCTGAGGGCAAAAAGAAATCGCAGATAGAAGAATACCTGGATTTCTTTGAGGGAGAAGGTGTACAACATATTGCTGTAGCCACACACGATATATTAACTACTGTTAAAGAACTAAGGGCGAGGGGCATAGAATTCCTTGATACGCCCGATGCCTACTACGAAACACTGCTGGACCGTGTGGGTACTATCGACGAGGAAGTAAAGCAACTACAGGAGCTGAAAATACTGGTAGACAGGGACGAAGAAGGTTACCTGCTGCAGATTTTCACCAAACCTCAGCAAGACAGGCCTACTCTTTTCTTCGAAATTATTCAGAGAAAAGGAGCCCAGAGTTTCGGTGCAGGCAACTTCAAAGCCTTGTTCGAATCGATAGAGCGGGAACAGGCCAAACGTGGCAATTTGTAAGATTAAATAAATCAATTTGTTAAAAGGGCGTTAACGCCCTTTTTTCATGTTTTCTTTAACTAATATCCTGCGATATTAAATTTATCTTTGTATTTATTATTTTTGAACGAATACATCTGAAAGAAAGAGAACATGTTGCATAAATTTTTCAAAATCTTACTACCCCTATTGTTTATAGCGGCTATCCCATCGTTTGCGCAGGATGATTTAAAAACATTCCGCAACTTCCAGTTTTCATTCAACAGGGTATCCGGTGCATATGCCAAATTTAACGACAGCATACAGCGCATGTTTCGCAATAAAGGTTTAAGCTACCCGCCAAAAGATATTTATATCCGCTCTTTCAAGGCACAGAACGAACTGGAGCTTTGGGCGCGCGATAACAGTAATGACGAGTATAAACTGGTGAAAAGCTACAGGATATGTGCCCTGTCAGGCATACTGGGCCCCAAGCGTTGGGAAGGCGACCGCCAGGTGCCAGAAGGCTTCTATTTCATAGAAGATTTTAATCCGCGCAGCGATTTTTACCTGTCCATGTTGATCAATTATCCCAACTACTCCGATTTGCTGTTCAGCAACAAACAGAAACCCGGCGGGGATATATACATACATGGTGGCTGCTCTACAGTGGGTTGCCTGCCCATGACCAATAACATCATCGAAGAATTATACGTAACCTGCCTGAATGCAAAGCTGAGCGGCCAGGTGAATATACCGGTACATATATACCCCACCAGGTTTACCCGCAATGGCTTAAATTTTCTGGGACGCGAGTACGGCATGGAAGACGAAAAACAGAAATTCTGGGTAAATCTCAAGTACCAGTACGATTACTTTGAGCGCAACCATAAAATACTGCCCGTAATGTACACACCCGATGGTGAATATGTATATGGCAATTAACGGCTGACACTGTTTTTTCCATTAAATTGCAGCCCGTAGCTTAATATTAAGAATAACAGGACATGCAGCAAAAATATTTTAACAGCAATACTTACCTGTCAATAAGTATTGCTGTTTTGTTTGGTACCCTTATTAGCCTGGTATCTTGCGAAAAAGAAGTTAATATCAACCTGGATACGGGAGAGCCATCGTTGGTAATAGAGGGTGGTATTGAGAATGACCTGCCACCTGTTGTATTGCTCACAAAGTCTATAGGATATTTTGAAAAATTAGACCTGGAAACACTACAGAATACTGCTGTGCATGGTGCCGAAGTATATGTAAGTGACGGCAACAAACGTGTCAGGTTAAAAGAATACTCGCTGGATACAGGTGTCAACGGCAACAAATTTTACTACTATAGTATTATTGATTTCTCCAACCCCGTATTTCCACCGGTAGACTCCGTGATACTTGGCGAACTGGAAAAATACTATACGCTGACGGTTATTGTGGATGGTAAAACTTATGAGTCTACTACCAAGATACCCACACCTACTACCGTTGACTCTATACGCACTACTGTGCCTGCACGCCCCAATCCCGATCAGAATTCGCGCATCTTACGTATTTATTTCAGGGACCCGGACACTGCCGGCAATTACCTCAGGTATTATACATCGCTGAACAACGGCCCTACATACTCGGCCCTTAACTCCGTATTCAACGATGAAATCATTAACGGCACTGCTTTCAACTCTGAGTTTCCATTAGGAGAGCCTCGTTCCACCACAAGGAATTTTGACTCACTGGGGGTATGCTATCCCGGCGATACTGTTACGCTCAAGTGGACAGCTATCGACAAAAGAGTATATGATTTCTGGAGTACCTACGAATATGCATTGGGCACTTTAGGCAGCCCTTTCGCCACACCCATACAGGTAAAGTCTAATATCAGTAACGGGGCATTGGGAGTCTGGGCCGGTTATGGCGCACTCTATTATACAATTGTTGCCGAATAGGTTTTTATCTATACAGCTATAACCCTTAGCTGCATTTTTTTTCGCATTTTTGCATACTAATTGAAAGAATAAAATGGCTGAAACAGAAAAAGTACATTGTTTGATTATAGGCTCCGGCCCGGCGGGTTATACTGCCGCTATATATGCGTCACGTGCGGGCTTAAACCCTGTTCTTTACCAGGGCCTGCAACCGGGCGGACAGCTTACAATAACTACTGATGTAGAAAACTACCCGGGCTACCCCGATGGTATAATGGGCCCGCAAATGATGGTTGATTTTGAAAAACAGGCAGCCCGTATGGGAGCCGATATACGCTGGGGATATGCAACGAAAGTAGATTTATCAAAACGCCCATTCCGTGTAGAAATTGACGAAGAAAAATGGATAGAAACTGATGCACTCATCATAGCTACAGGTGCCTCTGCCAAATGGCTGAATATTGAATCAGAGCAGCGCCTCAACGGGCATGGAGTTTCTGCATGTGCCGTATGTGATGGTTTCTTCTTCAAAGGCCAGGAAGTGGCTATAGTAGGTGCAGGCGATACTGCGGCTGAAGAAGCGTTGTATTTATCCAAAATTTGTAGTGCTGTACACATGATAGTACGCCGCGATGAAATGCGAGCCAGCGTTGTTATGCAGGAGCGTGTAAAAAAGACGCCGAATATTAAAATATACTGGAACTCTGAAACGAAGGAAGTACTGGGCGATAAAAAGGTGACAGGCGTAACCATTACCAACAACCAGACAAACGAAGATACCACTATACCAGTCAGCGCTTTCTTCGTTGCTATTGGCCACAAGCCCAATTCAGACCTGTTTAAAGGCGTACTGGATATGGACGACGCGGGTTATCTTAAAACTACACCCGGCACTTCCAAAACCAACATTGAAGGTGTATTTGCCTGCGGCGATGTACAGGACAAAATATACCGCCAGGCGGTAACTGCTGCCGGTAGCGGCTGCATGGCTGCACTGGATGCGGAACGTTACCTGGGTGCGCTGGAGCATGCAGCGGCCGAGCAACATGCAAATGCCTAGTTTATAGTAATTTATTTTCAAGCCTCGTGTAAAAAACACGGGGCTTTCTTTATTTTTAATCTATGCTACGCCTGATAATACTTATAGTTACGACAACGTTGTTGGCACTGCAATCAACGGCACAGAATAAAGAACTTGTAAGTGCAATAAAACAGTATGCCTACCCAATTACCACCCCCAATCCTATTGGTCCTGACAATGATCTTGTCTTTCTTGAGAACCTATTGAAAGATAAATCAGTAATTGCCCTTGGGGAATCTACTCATGGCACGAAAGAATTCTTCCAGATGAAGCATCGTTTATTAAAATACATGGTTCAAAACATGGGTTATAGGCTGTTTGCAATTGAGGCAAACCAGCCGGAATGTGAGGCTATCAATGACTATGTCCTTTATGGAATTGGTGATCCACAACAAGCTCTTAGGGGAATATATTTCTGGACGTGGAATACAATTGAAGTGCTTGATATGATCAAGTGGATGCGGGTTTTCAATGAGGGTAAACCTGATACACAAAAAGTCCATTTCCTTGGTTTCGATATGCAAACAGGAATGGTTGCCGCAAAAAAAATAAAAGCACAGCTTGATAAGCATCAAGTAGATTATCGTGAATTCAAAATAGTGCTGGATTCAATAGCTTCCACCAAAAGGTACCTTTACTCATTAAATAAAACTACGAAAGCCGATATCCTGCAACAAGTAAAAGATCTGTACAGCTTTGCCCAATCATATAAAATGGAATTTGTAAATACGTCGGGCGAAATTGAATACCAATCACATTTGCAGCACTTGTCGATACTTGTTCAGGCAATTGAAAATGCCCAGTCCGGTCCTCACTACCGTGATAGTTGTATGGCGGCGAATATAAAATGGATTACAGATTTTTATGGCACTGACAAAATTGTCATTTGGGCACACAACGCCCACATTAACAAATCTAAAGTAGCTGCAAACTATGGGTATTATAGTATGGGGTACTGGCTGAAGAAGATTTATGGAGACA
>CALEZD010000097.1 GCA_937928385.1 uncultured Bacteroidota bacterium | reverse complement strand
TACGGGATTTATATCGAAATAGATACCCGCCCTGTTGCTGATGGGGGTTAATGGCGCTAATCCGTTCTTTACATTAATACTGAACTGCACAAACCCCTTATTGAAATCAGGTGAATTTTTATCCGGCAGGTGGATGTCTTTGAAATCGAAGCGAATGATTTTCTGTCCTGAAGGGCCATCTATCACTACATGAGATGCTATATGAGAGCTGGTCAATACCTGCAGGCTACCGACATCCAATCTGTTAGAGAGGGTGTCCATGATATAGATATTGAAGGCAGTATCATTGCCCAGGTTTTCGAAGTTGATAGTATAGGTCAACTTTGTACCTTGGGCTATATCGCCTGCAGGGTACACATGCTTATCATTCGGGTCCCACGATGCGCGCACCTGATCACATTGGGTCAGGCTGTTGTTGGCCGTATTCACATCGCCCGATGTTGGCGTAATGCTGGCTGTGTTACAGATAGTGTCATTGATTTGCACGTTGGCACCTGTAGCGGTATCAGCATACAAGTAAATGGTTGTCTTAGCGGAAGCAGAAAGATTATTTACGTTCCAGGTAATTGTATTGCCTGTAACACTTGCCGGTGTGATGTTCGAGTTCTTATATACATATTTATTACTCAAATTCACTGTTACTGTGCCGCTTTTGCTGCCACAACTATTGTTGTATGCATGCAAAATAAGCGTACTGGTACCAACAGGACGAAACATGCCGGTCATAGCTATCCCAAGGTCAAATTGAGTTGTGGTGCCGCATTGAAACCCGAATTGAATGTCTGTGGTTGAGCTGGCACCTGGGCCGGTTACAGTCACTATTCCGCTCGAAGGGCAAGTGGCTGATGTACCGAGAGGTGGGTTCAGGATTTTGAATTTGTAAACAATACCTGGTTTTGCTTTATAAAGACTGCTGCCAATAATGCCAATGGTATCAATAATAACCCCGGCAGAATCTACTTCGAAGTTCAGGCCGGTATTAATTGGTGGCTCCCCGGTATTCAATACACAGTTGTTATTGTTGTCCATGAATGTTTTGATATTAATGTGGCTACAGTATATCGTATAACTGGTAGTATGTGTATCCACCGCAACACTGTTTCTATACAATATGGTCATAATAGTATAAGTACCGGCGCTGCTGTAAATATGATTGAGAAATTGCCCTGTTTGTGAGGCGGTTAAACTGGGACTAGCCGTGGTTCCGTCACCCCAATGTATAAGCAAAGACTGGTTGGCCGCTGCGGCAGATATATTTGCTAAGTACATTATGTTCAGGCTGCTGTTGTTACAGGAGTCCTGAACTGTGACTCCGGTAATTGTTTGAGCCTTGACGGACGTACTTACGACTAAGACTGATAACAAGACAATAATACCGATGTAAATCTTTTTCATAATCAGTTTTTTTTGAATGAAATAATGGTTTTGAGGTAATTACCATTAACTGGACGCAGCAAGAGTGGAAAGTGTTAGAGATTTTCTTAAAATGAACGAAACAGGCATAAAATAAGAAAGCCGGTAGACACCGGCTTCCATAATCTAGAATTGATTACCCATTACATACTTAAATTTTTTAGGTGAGAGGTAGTAAATCGTATCGTTCCCCGGGCTTTTCACACCCTGTTGTCTAATAAGACGGTGGGACTGTAAAAAAGGTTGGTACATGAATAAACTTTTTTTTGGGCGGGTATATATGTTAATTTTCTTGCATTGGGTTTTGGCGGTATTTACCGTAAATTTGCCCCCGTTCATTATTAAATAAACAAAGATATTTCAAGCTCATGGCTGTATTGGTTAATAAAGATTCAAAAGTAATAGTACAGGGTTTTACAGGTAGCGAGGGTACTTTCCACGCAGGCCAGATGATTGAGTACGGTACCAGCGTGGTAGGTGGTGTTACCCCCGGCAAAGGAGGTACAAAGCACCTGGACAGGCCTGTATTCAACACTGTGCAGGATGCTGTAACCGCTACCGGCGCTGATGTTTCCATCATTTTCGTGCCGCCGGCATTTGCCGCCGACGCTATTATGGAAGCTGCAGACGCAGGAATTAAGGTCATTATCTGTATTACAGAGGGTATTCCCGTGCAGGATATGGTGAAGGCGCGCGCTTACCTGGATGGTAAAGATTGCCGCCTGGTAGGCCCCAACTGCCCCGGTGTTATCACAGCCGACGAGGCGAAAGTGGGTATTATGCCCGGATTCGTATTCAAAAAAGGAACAATAGGGGTGGTTTCCAAGTCGGGTACACTGACATACGAGGCTGCAGACCAGGTAGTTAAGGCCGGTTTGGGCATCACTACGGCTATCGGTATCGGTGGCGACCCGATAATAGGTACCACTACCAAAGAAGCGGTGGAAATGCTGATGAACGACCCCGAAACCGAGGGCATCATCATGATAGGTGAAATAGGCGGCGGTATGGAAGCTGAAGCTGCAAACTGGCTGAAAGACAATATGCGCAAACCGGTTGTCGGCTTTATAGCCGGGCAAACAGCGCCTCCCGGCCGCCGTATGGGCCACGCGGGTGCTATAGTAGGCGGTGCAGACGATACTGCAGCCGCTAAAATGAAAATCATGCGCGAGTGCGGTATCCATGTAGTGGACAGCCCTGCTGACATAGGTAAAACAATGGCTGCTGTATTACAGAAACAACCGGCATAATCTATACCCTTGATTCGGGGATAAATTAGCCCCGGCTTTTAAGCCGTGGTAACAAAGGAAAAAGTAAGGGCTTTAGCCCTGGCAATATTTAGTAAGCAATCTGGAAAGCTGCTCCTTCGCGGAGCGGCTTTTTTGTTTTATACAAACAAGTGCGGACGCAGTTTCATCATTTCTCCCGCAATGGTTATGCTGTCTATGTCTTCACTGTTCATCAATTCTGCAACAATGTTTTTATAGCTCTCATCGTCACGGTTCTGGCTGAGTTTGAAAAGCGGGTAAATATCTTCCAGCGTTATTTCAAAACTGGCGATAGCCTTTATCATAGGCTGTACATATTCTTCCCTGTTCATGTTTTCCAGTAGTTCGGGCAGGGGTTGCGGGTCTTCATATTTATGCGTCAGGTCAGTAAGAAGTTGCAAGGTATGGGCCTCGTCCTTAAGCTGTATTTTTCCGCGGGCATGAACGGTCATATAGTTCCAGGTACTGCCAACACCCCGCATTGAGTACCAGCTGGCACTTACATAACAATGCGGGCCGTTGAATAATACCAGCACTTCAGGGTTTTGTTCGAAAGCAAGGTAATGGTCGGTTTTACGCATAATGTGGCCACGTAAAATGAACGTTCCATCCCGCTCATCTATCAAAACGGGTACTTGAGTAGCAACAGGCATGTTGTCCCTGCATCCCGTAAGGACCACAAAGGGGTGAGCATACATGAATTCAGCAACCAACTGTGAATCCTTTTCTGTAAAATGAGGCACTTTGTACATGGGGTAAAGATAAATAATGCGGTAATATGCTAATCCCGCCATTGCGGGACAAGTTGTGCCAATGCGGTAATAAGTCAGCCGGCGTTTTGTATTTTCGCGCCATGGTTTATAAGGTTATTGGTTTGATGAGCGGTAGCTCGCTGGATGGATTAGATATCGCTTATGTACATCTGAACGAGGTTCGGGGGGGATGGGCTTATGAGATAGTGCAGGCGGAATGTATTCCTTACACTAAAGAAATGGCGGACAACCTGCGCAATGCGGGGCAACTGCGTACACACGAATACCTGAGGCTGCATACGGCTTATGGCAGGTTTTTGGGCGAAGCGGTCAACAGCTTTATAGAAAGGCATGGTATAGAACACCAGGTACACCTGGTAGCATCGCACGGGCATACCGTAATGCATGAACCGCATAACCATACTACAGGGCAAATAGGCGATGGGGCTGCTATAGCTGCTGTAACAGGCCTGCCCGTAGTAAGCGACCTGCGCAATATGGATGTAGCATTGGGTGGACAGGGAGCGCCTATAGTACCCATCGGCGACAGGCTGCTGTTTGGCCAGTACGACTATTGGCTGAACATAGGCGGTATAGCCAACATTACCGTGCCGCACAACGGGGGTACGCTGGCCTTCGATATTTGCCCTGCTAACCAGGCGCTGAACGGACTGGCGGAAATGGCGGGTAAAACCATGGATGAAAACGGCGATATGGCACGCGCAGGAAAACTGCAAATGGATATACTGGGCGACCTGAATGATGAACCATATTATCAGCAGGAACCACCAAAATCATTGAGTAACGAGCAGGCGAAGCAACTTGTCTTCCCCATACTGCTGGAAAGCAAAAACAAACTGGACGACCTGCTGCGCACAGCCGTGCAGCATATAGCCGATAAGATAATCGAGGCGGTAAAGAAATATCCCGCTGGTAAAGAAAAGGCGCAACTATTGGCAACCGGCGGCGGTGCACTGAATACTTTCCTGGTGGAGCGTATCAGCGAAGGTTTGGCGGAGCATAATATAGAAGTAGTGGTGCCGGAAACCAACACCGTATTATACAAAGAAGCCGTAGTGATGGCGCTGATAGGCGTACTCCGCTGGAGAGAAGAAACCAATGTCCTCAGCAGCGTTACAGGTGCCACCCGCGACAGCATTGGCGGCGCATTGTGGATGGGGCATAGTTATAATTGAGGGTAATGTTAATGGGTTAATAAGATAATAGGTTAATAAGGAAATAAGCCATGCATAATATGTAGGTCATCCTGAACGTAGTGCAACGAAGCGTGAGGATCTCCTGAGGGTATAGAGCAAGTTAGTCAAAGTACCTGCGGCCGGCCAGCCAACTGAACAATGAACGTCTCTTAGGATTATTGACTATATATAAGTTTTCATTTAGACGTACTTGCCCCATTGTAATGATTAAGTCTTCTTCTCCATTTTCATAAAGGACCTGTCGCTCATATTTTTCAAAGTGAATAGTTTGTGCGGTATCGTTGTTTTCCCGTCCATGCAATCCGATAATCAGCTTTGTATTAATAGAAGTATCAACGATAATATTTTCGATAGTTGTTGTTTTATAGTCACCTGCTCTCATTGAAATATTGTAGCTGCCGGCATTGGGTAAATTCATTAAAAAATGCCCCTCGCTGTTGGTGCGAACATCTGCAGAATACGTTGTATTGTAAATTGTTACTGCAATGTCTTTAAGAGGCTTGCCTTTCATATTGGCAACCTTTCCGGTGATAGATTCTGTTTTCACGGCCTCTTGCGCTTTAGCCTCACTTACAAACAACTCTGCAAGAAAAATAACAAACCCCAGGCTGATAAACCATTTATAGAACCTGTTGCGAGGTTCAGGGGGCAAAGCAACCTGCCGCTTCAACTGCCAGTTCTGAAACCTTCCACAAACCTTTTCGTCCTTATGTTCTGCGAAGTACTTATATAATTGCTCATCAGTGAACCCTGTTAAATCCACCACACACTTTTGGCAACTGTCACAAAATCTGCCCTGCTCCAGCGGCGTCATTTTATTCCAGTCCTCGCTGCAGGGCTGTGGTATGGATATTTGTATGGGGTGTGAGTGTTTCATTAGTATGCCTCTATTTTTGTTGAGTAGGGATGGGTTGAAAGTTTTTCATTACACTGTCAATTGTATATTCCCCGCTTGATTGCATTAGTTCGATTTCTGCGTTGCCCGTGACAATGCTTGTGCTGATGTTGTCAATCCATGGTTTCTTGTATTCAGTAATATCTATTTGTCGTTGTTTTATTTTCCCATTTTCAATGGAAAAATTAATAGTCTTTTTGGTGTTACTGTTTATAAGAATGCCATGGACGTTCCCCGTTAATGTGTTTGAGTATTCAATATCCAATTCATATCGGCCGGCTGGAATATTTAAAAATGAATATTTGCCATGATTGTCTGAATGAGTTTCCCCGACCATAATTCCGGCGCATTTCAATATGATTTTTACATTGCTGATTGGGGCGTATTTGCTGTTTATAATAATGCCATCTATGCCACCAAGATACTCATCAGTGTCATTGGCAATTGCTTCGGTTTTAATAACCTCTTGTGCCTTAGCCTCTGTACCAAACAACTCTGCAAGAAAAACCACAAACCCCAGGCTGATAAACCACTTGTAAAATCTGTTGAGTGGTTCAGGAGGTAAAGCAACCACACGTTTTAATTGCCAGTTTTGAAACCTGCCGCATACTTTTTCACCACTATTTTTTCTGAAGTATTGGTGCAACTCCTCATCCGTGAACCCCGTAAAATCCACCACACACTTCTGGCAGCTATCACAAAACCTGCCCTGCTCCTGCGGAGTCATTTTATTCCAGTCCTCGCTGCAGGGCTGTGGTATGGATATTTGTATGGGGT
>CALEZD010000096.1 GCA_937928385.1 uncultured Bacteroidota bacterium | reverse complement strand
CATACTCTATTATTATGAAGTAATTGTCAGAAATTATTTGTTACTGATAGAAAGTACTCTTCAGACTCCTTGTCGGTGCAATAAATATAACACCCCTTCATACCCCTTGTCATCAATGTCCGGTACGTGTTTTTGATTATTGCCCTTAATGTTTCTTTACCTTCTTCAGGTTCCCTTTCCAGGAGCTTTTTATATCCAAATACAGACTTGTCGGATTTAGCTCGTGCAAGTGGTTGTGTAAGCACTTTACCATCCCGCACAATCAGGTCGGGTCCTATTACTACTCCGATATAATCCACCTCCAATCCCTGACAGGTATGGATACAGCCAATTTCATTTACAGATTCAGGGCTGATTATCCATAGACTTCCGTCCTGGGTCAAATTCCAGCGCATTTTGAAGTCGTATTCAGGAATTACAACATCAAACAGTTCCGGGTTCTTTTTGCTGAGCCATTCCCAACAATACCCGGCAACCAATCGGGACTTATTATTGATATTATTTTTCTCTACGATAGCCTGACGCAGTTCATTCGGGTCAGAGAATATACGAAAGTCATAGTCTATCCCTTCAAGCGTTGTATTTGCTGTTTCCCGAATTTGAAGTATATGATCAAGGAATGCTAAATACCCATCCGAACCATTACACCGAAATTGCGATGATAGTTCCATTTCAGTAACGACAGCATTTGCTAATCCAGCCCATTGGTATATTTCCTTAAGCGTTCCGACATCATTCAGTGTCACACGCTGATCTTCATCTATAAAAAACACAGCGCAACGTGATGCATTTATAAGCTCTTTTATCTGATGTTCGCCAAGGTTACTGTACAATCCTGATTTCTCATTGAGCCTGTGTGCTTCATCCACAATGAGTGTGTCGAAGGTATTTGCCTTCGTGTTGATGAATGCACCAGATCCACTAAACATATTTGATATAACAGTTTTCTTGAGAGTACCTGTGAGTTTATTTTCATACACTGCACGAGGGGCAGCGTTCTTTGATACATATTGCGCCAGTAGCCCTTGCCTGGTTATTTCGACAAGGAGATTGATTGCAACGACTGACTTGCCTGTACCTGGGCCTCCTTTGACTATAAGCACCTGCTTTTTATTTGCGGTAGCCTTTTGCGATAGTTTCAAGGCAGTTTCGTAAACAATTTTCTGATCGTCTATCATGACAAACTCCTGATTCCCTTGTAGAAGAGAAACCATAGAATCTGCTAGCATTTTTGATGGACGGATTTTACCTTGCTCAATGCGATAAATCATCTTTCGCTTATCGCCGTATTTCACAAACCCCTTGATGAAATTTCTGAGCTTTATAGCATCGCCCCGTAAGAAAACGGGAGCTTTGTCGAGATATTCTTTATAGCAATCATTGGTAATGATATCGTCAGCATTGTAATTATGGAGATAGGCACATGGCTTCAGTTGAATATTATCAGCGGTCACAGTCTCGTTGAAGTTCTCCAATAACGTTGCATATGACCACGCCTGATAAGAAGGGTGCGTCAATTCCCGTATGCCACCACCTACAAATGAATTGATAATGCCGTCTTTGTCTGAAAGGGTTGCTTCCGACCATTGCTTAAGTTCTACAAGAATTGCATATTCTTGTTCCCCCTCACCAATACCTGTCAATATAAAGTCTATACGTTTTGCTGTCTGTGGAAGCTGATATTCGATAGCTACCCCGCAATCGTCAGGAATCTCCGAATCATTAAGTACCCTGTCCATGTACTGGAGTGAGTTTTTCCAAGAGACTATCTCTTGCTGGGAAGTGCTTTTATTGAGATGCTTTTTAAAGAATTCATGAATCTTTGTTTCAATCGCATCAGCTAATACATCGTCTGAAAATTCTGCTTTAGTGGCTTGGTATACAATCATAGGGATCGAAACTATTGCTGGGTTATAATTTTGCGAAATTTACGGAATCTCCATATTTAATTATTCTGTTGTTTTCCACTGCCATCGTCTTAATGCCTGTTGAGTTAATGAAATTGATGTAATCGTTTTGGATAGCACCAGGTCGTTTAGAAGTTGCTAAAATTTTGACTTCATTTGAAAACGACAAGTCGTTTTTTGTTTTGAATTCTTGAACATCAAAGTAATTGTACTCAAACAACTGAATTATGCCCTTTCGTGACTGACTAATAAAGTTCCTATTGTGTATACTCTTTGCTTCAACTAACAGCGATTGTCCCCCGTTTTTATATGCGAACAGGTCTATGTGGTTATTATTTAACACTGTATATCCCTTATTATTCAGATGTGTTAATAAATACTTTAGTACCTCATAATGATCCTTTTCAGCTTTGTTCAACGCTTCTATGTTATTGCGTTTAGTCGTGGAGGCTTCTTTAAGAATCTTCTGCCGGATATCGTCAAATATTGTTAATGTCGTGGAACTTCTTGTGATTTCGTTACTTATTGAGACGACTTTTAGAGCAGTCTTTTTCCGCTGTATGTCTTCCTCATTCTCCCTTTGTCCATCATAAAACACAAGGGAGTTTTTTGAAGACAGTAGTTGACTTTTTACAGTGCTATTATTTATTATACTGTATGACCCCATACGAGGAAAACCCTCAAGGTCTGATAATGGTATTCCGGAATTTACAACATTCTGCAAGATTTGTTCTGTGGTCGTTTTCTTTTTGTATGATTGAGAATCCCAGTCATTGTTCATAGGTACCTCGGAAAATAGGTACATTTCCGCGAAGTGAAATCTGTAGGGGTAACTATAATTTTGCTCAATTTCATCTATCCACAGGGGGGTCGTGTCTTGAAAAAAACTATCTCCAACAACTCCAAAACCGATAACTACAGATTTTTGATCGAAGGTGAAAAAAGACCCCTGTTTTTTACAATGGAAAAAAATGATATCACCTGGTTCAAGCTGTTTCCACTGTTTGCTATTCCCTTCATTGAAACCCCAAATTTTAAAGCGTATGGCTGTGAGAAAGTTTTCCGGCGTGCCGGTAATGCGGTAAATGGGTTTAATATGTAGTTGTTGCTTTAATTGCATTACAACTCATTATATTTTTTAGCAGATCCTTTAGCTTTATCGACAGGATATTTTTCGCTATTCAATGAAATTTTGTCTAATATAATCTGTTTGATATCAAGATTATACTTTTTTGCCAATAAAAACGAAAAGCTTAGGATATCCGCCAGTTCCTGTTTGACTTTTTCTTTGTCTGCTTCTTCTGGTGATTTCCACAAAAACAGCTCTAAAAGCTCGTTTGCTTCGATACTGATGGCAATGGCTAAATCTTTAGGGTTGTGGAATTGCTCCCAATCACGTTCTTTAGAGAACTCTGCTAATGCTTTCGCTATATCGACAATATCACTCATTATTATATGGTATTGAGCTTGTATTTGCAATGTAAGATATTGAAAAGCGGAGTAGCGTGCAACCGGGAAAACACCCCCGTTTGGTCATTATGTTATGGCGAGATTACCACATGCGTATCCCGCGAAGGGCGGGATACTCCTTCGCAATGACGTCTGGGAGAGAAGAATTGTCCCCCCTGACGGGGGTGGGACACTCGCATTGGACACTCACGAAGTACACAACACAAGTCCCCATCCTGGGGATTTAGGGGTCTCTCGCGTTTACCCCAACCGCAGGTCGTGGGCTGGACACTTGCACCGGACAAATAAATTTGCTATAATCACTAATTATATGTAATTTAGCTATTGAAAATGGCATTGTAATTATCGCATTGCCGCATTATCCTATTACCGCATTAAACTTTCCTCCATGAACACCAAACAACAAAAATTCGTAACCGAATACCTGAAATGGGGCATCCCCGTCCTGGCTTACGCCAATGCCTACAACAAACCGGACCCCAACGGCCGTGCTATTGAATCCGCCGCCAACCGCCTGATGCGCCACCCCGAAGTGAAACAAGCCATTCACGATGCCGAAGACCGCATACGCCACCAGGTAGAGCGGGAGATAGCCGACCGCCAGGCGCTCGATGTATTTACCATAGAGCAGAAGCGCCACCTGCTGAAGCAGATAGCCACGGGCGCCATGCTGGTAGAGCAGCATTACAAAGGAAAGGACTGCCGGCAATGCACGCAGTTTGTACGGCCCACCATCAACCAGATGCTCCGCGCCATCGACCTCGACAACCGCATGTCCGCACACTATCCCTCACCACAACAACCGAAGGCAGTGAGCTCGTTGCCACCTCTAAAAGAGACATCAATCGGGCAACATCTTGCAACAACCGACAACAAAATTGAAAATACAAATGACGAAACACGTCTCCCCTTAACCGTGTCCCATACAGAGTTTGGGAGGGGGATAGGGGGACAACCCAGGCCGGACTCTCCCGAAGAACAACAACCTGCAACAACCGACAACAAAACAGACAACACACCCACCATCACCCACGACGAACTGATGGAACTCCTGTATCCCAAAGAAGAAAAACTGCAACATCTAACAACATCTTACAACAACCGGCATGAAAACATCCAACGCGAGTAAAGCCCGCATTTCGCGAGACTGCTTCGTTCCTCGCAGTGACGGTGAGAGGCCTTACAGCAGCAACACCGACAGTATATAATCCATCAGCAGGATGAGGATGCAGCTGACGATAACGGAAGTGGTGGAAGCGCGGCCTATCTCTAATGCGCCGCCCTTTACATAATAGCCGTAATAAGAGGGTATGATAGTAATGATGAGCGCAAATGTGACGGACTTGGCCATGGCAAAAAAGAGGTTGTAAGGCATAAAGTCCATAGTAAGCCCCTGGCGGAATTCCTGCTCGCTGATGATGCTGGAAAAACTACCGGCGATATATCCGCCAAATATGCTGATGGCTATAGACAGGGTGATGAGGCAGGGCACCATGATGAGTGCGGCAATGATTTTGGGCAGTACCAGGTATGTTTTGGTATTGATACCCATTATTTCCAGGGCGTCTATCTGTTCGCTCACGCGCATGTTGCCCAGCTCGGAGGCTATTTTGCCACCTACCACGCCGGCCAGCACTATACATATCACAGTGGGCGAAAGCTCGAGTATGGTACTGTCGCGGTTGATTTGTGCGATAACAGGCTTGGGCACCAGGGGGCTTACCAGTTGGTAGGCGGTCTGTATGGTCAGCACCGCACCCAGGAAGAAGGAGATAATCACCACGATGGGCAAGGAGCGTATGCCGATGTCGTTGCACTGCTGCATAAATTCCTTCCAGTACACGCGGGTGTTTTCGGGTTTGCGCAGGCTTTCCTTCAGCATATAGAATATGCGGCCGAGATGTTCAAAAAAGTTTTCGAGCATAAGTATGTGCTACAAATGTACCACAAAGGGGGCAATAAAAAATCCCCCGGACAATGCCGGGGGATTTTTGCAATAACTGTAAGTATCGAGAACAGTTTATGCCATTTTCTTGAGTTCTTCTATCTGGGCTTCGCGGTCTACCTCTTGTTTCAGTTTGTCCGATTTGTCCATATCTACCAGTATGGGCGCTGCCACAAAGATAGAGGAGAAGGTACCGGTGAGTACACCTATCAGCATCGCAAATGCGAAACCGCGTGTTACCTCGCCACCAAAGATGAAGAGTATGAGTACCACTAAGAATACAGTGAGCGATGTCATCACCGTACGGGGCAGTGTATCGTTCACCGCGTTGTTGATAACGGTTACTTTGTCGCCGTTAGGGTTCTTGCGGAAGTACTCGCGTATACGGTCGAACACGATTACGGTATCGTTCATAGAGAAACCGATAACGGTCAGTATCGCCGCGATAAAGTGCTGGTCTATCTCCAGTGCGAAAGGCACTACGCCTTTCAGGAAAGAGAATACCGCCAGTGTAGCCGCAATGTTGAACAACAGCGATACGATGGTACCGAGTGAATACTGCCACCTGCGGAAACGCAGCAGGATGTATGCAGAGATAGCTATCAGCGATAAGATAGTGGCCCATTTGGCACCGTTTACCAGGTCGTCTGATATGGTAGGCAGTACAGTTTGTGAGCTGCGTATGCGGTCGCTGACGAATTCGTCGTATGATACACCCGCCGGTAAGAAGCCACCTGCTATGAGGCCTTCGTGCAGTTTCTGAGAAACCTGCAGTTCTACTTCCTGGCCCGGCTCTGTAATCTTATATGCCGTTGTGATGTTGACGTTGTTTTCGGTACCTATGGTTTTTACAATGGGGTACTCGCCGAATGTGTTGTGCAGTTTGGCACGGATGTCAGATACTTCGTAGGCTTTGTCGAGCTGTATGGTGTAGCTGCGTCCGCCTGCAAATTCCACACCATAGTCGAAACCATTGAATACAGAAGCGATACCCGCCAGCACTATCACAGCGGCAATAGTGTATGTGACCTTGCGCATACCCATGAAGTTGATATGCGCTTTCTGGAATACAGATTTGGAAACAACGGTCATGTATTTGAAATGCTTGCCGCGTCCTGTCCAGATGTCCTTAATCAGGCGCGAAACTAACAGACCACAGAACAATGATATCAGCAGGCTGAGTATCTGTGTAGTGGCGAAACCCAGTACCGGGCCCAAACCAAAGATGAAAAGGATGATGGCGGTAATCAAAGATGTGATGTGGCCATCGAGTACGGGTGCGTAAGAACGCTTGTAACCGTCAACAATTGCCATTTTGTGGTCTTTGCCTATTGCCAGTTCTTCTTTAATACGTTCAAATATCAATACGTGGGCATCCACCGCCATACCGATACCAAGTACCAGACCGGCGATACCGGGCATTGTCAGTGTAGCGTGCAAGGCAGACAGTACGCCTACTGTAAACAGCAGGTTGAGTGTCAGTGATATATTAGCAACCCATCCGCTGGTGTTGTAGTATATCAGCATCAGCGCGAAGATGGCTATGAATGAAAGTATAATAGAGTTGAAACCTGATTCGATAGATTCAGCACCCAGGGTAGGGCCTACTACCTGCTCCTGCACTATGCGGGCGGGTGCGGGCAGTTTACCTGATTTCAGGATGTTGGCGAGGTCGGTAGCTTCTTCAACAGTAAAGTTGCCGCTGATAGAAGTGTTGCCACCTGATATTTCACCTTCTACGCGAGGGGCGGAATAAACTTTATCATCCAGTACCACCGCTACAAAACGGCCTGCATTTTCTTTGGTCATCTTTGCCCATATACGTCCGCCGGTTACGTCCATGCCCATTACCACTTCAGGTTTGCCTGTCAGCGGGTTGTAGTCCATGCGTGCATCGGTTACGCGGTCGCCTTCCAGTTTAGACTCTTCGGCACCGGGTATTGTTTTCAATGCATATAAATACAAAGGAGCGTTGGGGTTGCGTGCTTCTTGTTTGCCCTCAGCACCGTACACAAACTTCACGTTGTTCGGAAATTTGTTGCGCACCACGTCCAGCTTCAGGTAAGCGTTAAGTTTGGCGGTATCCTTTTTGGCTACTATGCCTACTACGGGGCCTTCGTTTACGTTGCCTTCTTGTGTAATGTTGGGGTACCACACTGCGAACAGTGGGTTTTTCTTTTGCATTTCTGCTTGCTTCAGGGCGCCTGTGTCAGAGCCTGCAGCAGTAGTATCTGTACTGCCCAGCAGCGATGCCAGGCTGGCTGTATCAGCGCCGGTGGCAGCAGCATCAGTAGTTGCAGCGGCTGTGTCTGTGGCAGTTGAATCTGATACTGTTTCGCCTGAGAGGTAAGCAGCCAGTGCGTCGTTGGCGGGCTGCAAAGCGTCTATCAGTTCGTTGTTAGCGTACAGTTCAAAGAATTGTAATTTTGCGGTAGACTGCAGGTAGTTACGAACCCTTTCAGGATTGCGCACACCGGCCAGCTCCACCGTGATGATACCTTTATTTTCATCCAGGTTCACATTGGGCTGCGCCACACCGAATTTATCAATACGCGTCAGCAGTACGTTGTAGGTACGTTTGATGGCGTCTTTGGCTTCTTTGTTCACTTTCTCCAGTACTTCCGCGTTGGAAGAGTTGAGGGTGATATCCTTTTCAGATGCCTTCATGAAGTGCTGCGCCAGCTTGCGGCCGGGGTTTGCCTTCTCAAAAGCTTCGCCGAAGAGTGTCACAAAGTTGGCCTGGCTGTTGGCTTTGGCCTTGTTGGCATCAGCTATAGCTTTGTTCAGTATGGGGTCTGTCGGCCTGTTGGACATAGAGCGTACCAGCTCGTCCAGGCTCACTTCCAGCGTTACGTTCATACCGCCCTGCAGGTCGAGGCCCAGGTTCAGTTCCTGTTCTTTCACGTCAGAGTAAGTGTATTTCTTGAGCAGGGGCACGTTCATTACCGTTTCGCCCTGCAGGCTGTCGGTTATCTGCTCGAAATACTTGTTTGTGAGGTCTTCCAACTGTTTGCCTTTGGCATCCGGTAGTTCAAACCTGGCCTTCTTTTCAGCCTTGGCCATTGCCTTTTTCTCGACGTTACGCGCTACCATTGTAAATGATAACTGGTAGAGCGAGATGAGGATAAGTGCTGCGGTAAAGAATTTTACCAACCCTTTTAATTGCATAGGTTCGCTAAATTGTAAATTTTTATTATATGTTTATAAAAACAGAGTGGGCAAAGATAGGATTTAATATAAAAAAACGAAGAATTAGTGCATGATGTCAAAAAAATGTGTAAAGCATTGAATGAGCGGTTAATAATCCTGAAAAATCTTTAGTATTTTATTAACGAAAACATTATTTTTACCCTTACTGAACAATATTATAAATAAGTTATAGGCATGATACGTAAAATTACGCTACTCTTTTTGCTGTCCATTGGTATGCTGAATGCTTCATACGCTCAACCTGTGTGTGGTTCTGACCAGTACCAACAGCAGTTGGCTAACCAATACCCTGCTCTTGCACAGGCGCGCGCCCAGTTCAATACACAACTGGCCCAATGGCTGAGTAATAATAACAACAATATAAACTCGCTGCTGACAACCAACTCGGCGGGCGATACTATATGGGAAATACCTGTAGTAGTGCACGTAATGCATACGGGAGGCGCCGTGGGAACAATATACAACCCCACTGATGGCAGGATAGATTCAACCATAGACTATCTGAATAAAACATTCGATGCCAGTTGGCCCTCCTATCCCGCACCGGGCAGCGGAGGTACAAGATTCCCCTTCAGGTTTGTGCTGGCAAAAAGGTCACCTACCTGTACCAGTACAAATGGTATCAACAGGATAAATGTTACATCATTCCCTGCTTATGGCCCTTCCGGCTATGATTATGGGCAATACGGGGTTGACAGGAGTTCTTCCCAGGGGCTACCCGACGATACTTTGAAAAAAATAAGCATCTGGCCTAATGACAGGTATTATAATATATGGGTGGTTAATAAAATAGATGGCGCCGATGGTACATCAGGTTCTTTTATAGCCGGCTATGCTACCTTGCCGCCGGCACCGGCTGCTGTAGATGGCACAGTTATACTGGCAACCCAGATGAATATTAACAGGATAACACTGCCTCATGAAATAGGACATGCCCTTGACCTGGAACATACATTCAGAGGCAGCACCCCTGGCAATCCCGGAATATGCCCTCCTAACACGAATTGCCTTACACAAGGAGATTTTTGCTGCGATACAGAACCACATTGGCAATATGGGCCGGGTACCTGCTACTCAGGCCAGACCAATCCATGTACCAATGCAACCTATGGTGATGCTACTGCGCGAAATATCATGAACTATGCAAATTGCCAGAATCGTTTTACACCTGACCAGCGCACCAGGGCAATTGCAGCTTTAATTAATTTCAGGCAATCACTTATATCGTCTTCAGGTTCCATACCTATAGCAGCGGTTACCTCTGCCTGTACACCAGGTATTACCAATACATCATCTAACCTGAACTCGGGGCCAAGGAATGTAAAGGTGGTGGATGCCAGCCCGGGTACAAGGATATATATGGATGTAACATCCAGCGGGTATAACGGAGATGGCAATGTTACATACAGGAATATGACATGTGCACACAGGATCTCGCTGCAGGCAGGACAAAGTTATACGTTGTCATTTACATCCAGGTTCAACGATAAAGGCGCGGCTTTTATAGATTATAATAATGATGGTGTATTGGGCAACTCAACAGGCGAACGCCTGAATGTGGTTGACCAATCAGGAGGTTCATTGCATACAGTGAACTTTACAGTGCCCTTTACAGCATCAGGCTGTACGCCTATCCGTCTCAGGGTAATATCTGATGCCACAAACGGTTATATTGACTCGTGCAGCAACAGGCTGCATGGGCAAACAGAAGATTTTGAAGTGGTGATAACAGGTGGTTCAAGTTCCGGCAGCGCGACTGTCAGCCTGACCAATCCCCCAAGTGGTGGCAACCCATCCTGCTTCGGCACAACACTTACTTTCAACGCGAACCCCTCTACCGGTGCCAGCGTATTAGGCTACCAATGGTACCTGAACGGCAGCCCGGTAAGCGGCCAGACTGCTGACAGCTTTATGTGGAATGGTTTCCAGGATAAAGACTCAGTATATGTTAAAATGTATTTTTCATCTCTTTGCGGAGCAGACTCTGCATTGTCTGACACTATAGGTATAGAGCGCAGAACCACTATTGCACCTGCTGTAACAATAGGTGTAACGGGCGGTACTAACCCTACCTGTATCGATGATACAGTTACTTTCTCAGTAGTGAGCAACAGCAACCCCGGAGGCTCACCTACATACCAGTGGCGCTCTAACGGAGTAAATATAACCGGCGCTACAGGCCCTACATTCAAAGCGATAGGCAGAGGTGGTGAAACAATTACAGTGAGAATGAACTCCAGTGCGCCGTCGCCTTGCTCTGACCCGGGCTTTGCTATTTCCAATGGTATTACTATATCGTACACTACCAAAGCGCCTATAGCCACTACTGCATTGACAATAGGTACCAATCCTGGTTGTGCGGGACAGTTACTGCAATTTAAAGTAACACCTACTACAGGCGGTACGGCACCTACCTACCAATGGACGGTAAATGGCGTATCAGTTACAGGTGCTACAGACTCAGTATTTAACGTGTCTACATTAGATAGTGGTGACGAGGTAAGGGTAGTAATGACGTCTAATTCGCCATGCGCTAACCCGACAACTGTTACGTCAACGCCGATAGTGGTAATACACCAGAAGATTACTGCGGATATAACCATCGCCCAGACAACAGGTACCAATCCTGCTTGCGAAGGCAAGCCACTGATATTCAGTGCTAATACCACCAACGCGGGTAAGAACCCCATGTTCCAATGGCTGGTGAATGGTGTGCCCATAACCGGTGCAACTACTCCTATATATGTTACGGATTCCCTGCGTAATACAGACAGGGTACAGGCAGTATTGATAGCTACAGACTCCTGTGTGCTGAACCCGCTGGATACATCGAATTTCATTACGATGTCTATTATAAAGGCGAACCGCCCTACAGTATCGTTTGCCATAACAGCGGGTAAAAACCCCGGCTGTCTTGATTCATTAGTGGAGTTTACAGCTACGGCTGTAGACCTGGGTACCAGCCCTGATTATACATGGATAGTGAACGGTTTCCCGACTGCCAGCGGCAATGTGTTCAGCAACAGCGCGTTCCTGGATGGTAATGTAGTAATGGTACGCGCCAACCAGACAGATGGTGGCTGCTACCTGCCTGATACCGTGTATTCAGCTCCATTGGTAATGGTTCGTTCCGTTACGCCGATAGCCCCGGTAATATCACTGGTGGGTAGTACGCTCGTTACCAACTTCGACAGTTCGTTTGTATGGTTTGGCCCTGATGGCCAAATGCCGGATGGCCCTGAAGGCAAAGCATATCCTTCTAAAATAGGCAGCTACTTTGCGGTGACTAATAACAGAGGTTGCTGGTCTAGACCGTCAAATATCCTGGGCGTCACACTGCTGGATATCAGCTCGCTGGATGTAAGCGGTATGGAAGTGTACCCCAACCCAACATCTGACAAAGTAATACTGGACTGGAAAGGCCAGTTGGTGAACTACAAAATAGACGTACGCAACGCCATAGGCCAGTCGGTACTGCTGGATGAAGCAAACAATGTAAGCAGTAAAGAGATAGACCTGGGCAACCAGGCACCTGGCAACTACTTCATACTGCTGAGAGATAATGCAGGCAGGGTAGGTGTAGTGAAAGTGACACTGAACAACAAGCAATAATTAATACCAAATACTTAATACGAAGCCCGCGCTGAAAAGTGCGGGCTTTGTCTTGGATACTGATTGAAGAGTTTATAGATTCTAGTATACAGTATGCAATAATTTTTCAAGGATGCATAAATAAAAAAAATATATTTAGAAATTATCGCATAGGATAAAAAAAACTTTGTAGCTTCGATTTGCAACGCAACCAAGGCCTTAGTTAAAATTGCCCGCGGATGTCGAAAAGCGGTTAAACCAGGAGACAATAACCAACAATAACCAAATTAAAATTATGAGAACATTAATTCTAACCGGGCTGATGCTCGTCCTCTTGTCACCCATAGTCCTCGCGAAAAACGTCGTAGCCACAGACATGGGTAAAGCGCGTAAAAACACTGAAACAAATAAAATCAGTTGTCCGGGAACCATGCCTACATGCTTTACACTGTACGATGATCACACTGCAGATATTTGGATTAACGGAGATTTACATCCAGGTACATGGAATGTAGTGTATCCACCACCACCACTTCCTCAAGATCCGGTACCTATGAGTGAAATACCTGCTATGCTTGAGGGTACAGGTTATACTGCAGATGTTGAATGTCCAACATGTCCAGATCCCGATCCTGAAGAGTAATAACAGGTTACATATTTTCAAAGTTAAACGGGCTGGCTCCAATATAGTCAGCCCGTATTTTAATTAAAACAAAAAAATTGTCATGAAAAGGACTATACTTTTTATTATATGGCTTTTGTTATCTTTCCCATCATTAGCTGTTGAAACCTATATTACATTCAATCCAGCAAGTTGCATGAGTTGCGTTTCTGGAATTTACCGCATTTGCAAGGTTGATAAAATTAAATCCATACAGATTGTTGCAAAGGAAGAGTACGCCAATGATACTGATGAATTAAATAAGCTTTATGAATTTAACAGATTCCCAAAAATCAAATTAGTATTCTCTGATAGCCTCTATAAGGCATTGTCAACAATGAAATATGAGGCTGAGCTGGTAATACGGGATAAACACAATGAATTATACAGACGAAACGTAAAACAAGTCATTGTGAACGAACAGTTGCTTGCTTACTATGCAGTACCTCAACGCATAGATTCTCTCTGTAGCCCATTTGTCGGGCGAACGGCTGGTATAGATGTAGGTAAACATTACATAGTAATGTTTGGAGAGTATCTAGACTATAATGTCATCGATAGAACGACAGGCGTTGAAAAAATGGTTAAATTAACAGAGCCAGTTGTAGTTGACTTATACAAGTTGTTGTACAAAGACAATTTCAGTGAACGGTACCCTGTAATAGAGGAAATGATAATAGAAACCCCTACATACAAGCCAACAATCGAAGACATACGGGAATGGGACAAAGAAAATTTAATGATCTTAGGCAATATCAAGGACTATAGACACAATAAGACCGGTGACACAGTGTTTATGTTAAATAGACCGTATGTAATGAAGTACAAGTACAACACTGGGAAAATAACAAGTGTTTACCAGCTAGATGCTACTATACCTCCCGGATTCGACCTGTGGCAATTTTATGTAGCCGATGACAAATATTATGGACAGGGTTATGACAACGACAATGACTTATTCAAGCTATTGGAGTTGACTTGTAATGAAAAGACTAAAACCTTTTCTATGAAGCGAGATACAAAGATGACACAACCTTCAACGTATGCGCAACGAAAGGTGTCTTCTCTGGAAGAGTATAATATCCGTATTAAGGGCAATCTCATGTGTTTTGTTTACGACAACAAAATCACATTGTTAAATAGTGGCAAACAAGTAAGTATCCCATTTAAGGATTATGTTACTTCCAAGTGGAACGCTTATGAAATTAGAGATTTGCATGAAGACAAAGAATGCTATTATGTCCTTTATGTTCATGATAAAGAGTTTCATATTATGCGCCTTAGAAAAGATAATATGATGGCGGATGATGTTGTTGTTGGCAATCTATCCTCCATCGAAACAACAAAATTGAAGTTGTACCACGCCGGGAATAAAATTATTTACCATCCAAATGGAAAGGAGTGTCTTTTAATAAAGCAGGTCGAATTTTAGATCTGATATTTAGCAATAGTATCTATTGTAGACATCCAC
>CALEZD010000095.1 GCA_937928385.1 uncultured Bacteroidota bacterium | reverse complement strand
CCGAATATCACAAACGGAGCTTTATCGCCCAGGCACAATGAGGTGTCTTCAGGCTGGATACTCATATCGTGTTCAGGAATATATACCTCCAATGTATCGCGCATAAGACAGTTGCTGCGGCCTGTCACTTCTACCGTAAATTTAGTAGATTTTGGCACATACGCCAGCGGCTGCTCAATAGTTGAGTCAGAAAGGTACTCACCGTTATTCCATGTTACAATAAAATCAAGCGGGTCTGCCTCGCAATAGCGGAACCTGAATACAGGGCGTCCTAATGATGCCTGGATTGTGGGGTCCTTATCTATGCCACATACTGTAAGGTCAGCAGGCGTAGGTGCTTTTAGCAACAATGCAGAAACATAGGTAGTTGGAACAAAACTTACAACAGGTGGCTCAGATGTCACACCACAGCCTGTATCTACTACAGGGTTTTCACTATAACACAACTGAACAATCAGGTTCTTGGTAGTGTCCCAGCTATATGGCGTGCTAAACGTATAGAAGTGTTCTCCGTCAGGGAAAGTCACCGTAGGTGAAGCATATACCTGTGTTAAACCAAAATTCTCAAATCCGTCTGTTTCGCTTAATTCTTCTTTATCAGTACATTTTATCAATATCCTGAAATTAGCATATTCGTGGTTAGGAAGGGTATTGCCCTTAGTCTGAATACTCATACTGCGTATTGTAGAAGAGTATATTTTGGCGGCATCCATTTCGCTTTTGCGAATGAGATATTGCATACGGCTGCTACGCAGTGTATTGTACAATACAGGAGTAACCGTACCAATAGTATCATAAGCAATGTTGCCGAATACTGCTGAACCATATACGATACCCGAATCCTGGTTATTGCACAATGTCGGGCTACCGATGCCGCAAGCCACATTGTTCTTTGGCGGCTTACCCACCAACAGCGCTTCCAGTTGCAAATAACCCGGAGTACACATCACCAATGCATTTTCAGGATTTGTAAGATTCTTAGGTGTAATAATTACTTCATTAGAAAGGTCATTGTACACCGTTACTGTGTCACTGGCCTTACAAGTACCTTTAAGGTCAGGAGTAGATACTATAAAATCAGTAGTAGCACTTACCAGGGCAAGCGGGTTATGTATAGTGTCATCGCTAAGGTTTGCTGCAGGACCGCCGTTTTCAGTCCATTTCAGTTTCAAATCGTCTGCACCATATACATATAATTGAACAGGCTTGGGGTTCAATTCGCAAGTTGGCAAATCAGGGCCGGCGTTCAAACCATTCAATACTTTAATTATTATCACACGATAGTTGGTCAGTACAATAGGTTGTGTAGCCAAACAAGTAGAATCTTTTGATTCAACTATTAATGTATGCTCACCAATATTTGATTGTGTTGGAGTCCATGTAAATGTACCTGTAACGTTAGCTGTACCCTGCCCGTTTGTTGTAAAGCTGGAGCCGGGTATAATTGAAGTATTAGCGTACATATACACATTCGCATTAGTGTTGTTCGATTTAGAATTCAAATCGAAAGACAAATTGCTGCCGGGGCAAACCAATACAGCATCGCCCAATGATTTTGTTGACACAATACTACCATCAGTTATTGAAGATATAGCAGCTTTTACAGAATCAATGTTTGGCGGTGGCGCGTTACATGGCAGTACTGACACCTGAACGTCGCGATATACATAGCTGAGACGTTGTGTAGTACCGCGCAGGTAATCTTCTCCCCTGAATGCCAATACATATTGTCCTGTAGCAGAAGGTGTGAAATTCACACTACCGGATGTACTGTTCAAAATAAAACCTGTACTGGATGCAATCTGGTTTTGTACTGATGATGGTGGAGCATACGCACAAGGATTGTTAGGGCCGGTATAAGGTGTATGAGCTATTACTGCTATTGAGTCACCATTAACATCATACGGGCCATTAAGATAAGTAGTAGGCTGATTAACACAAATATATGGCAGCGGATTACTTAAGAATTTTATAGTACTGTTATTATATTTTGTCATGTTATCCAGGCCGGCTTCTACGTATAAAGAACCACAACCTGTAAGGTTACTATTGTTACGCGCACCTTCGCTCCACCAAAAACGCCAGTCTGTGCGTGCGTAGGGTAGGGTTATTTCTCCTGCACGCCTGCGTACCCTGAAACCCGGGTACCTGTTGGCTGTAGCCAGGTTTGTTTTACAACTATTACTATCAGCATAAGCGCCGCACAACTGGTGTACCGTATCCGCCACAGTAAGAGAGTCAAATATCTGGAAACTACCATTTGCACCCGGCAAACCATCGGCCTGGGCACTGGCAGATGCATATTGCACGTTCGATTGTTGCGCACCATTACCCTGGCAAGTTTGACAGGCATAGTAAGTCGTTACTTCCACCCTGTACTTGTACTCTGCGGTTCCACTACAACCGTCAATACCCGGGCCAATATAAGTAACACTTATATCAGCTGCGGTCAGGTGACATGCATTGGTCGTATTTATGCCTATGATTACCAGCATCATAGTTAACACTGCAGAAAAAATCCCTGATTTGGAAATTTGAATCATTCGTAGCGTTTTTTTCATTTTAGTTGAATATATCGTTGTGGTAAATGCTTAGTAAATGTTAAAACACATCCCAACTCCTTATTTGACAGGCTTACGCTCTTAAAGAGTTGGGTATTTAACCTTTTTTATACATTAAAACCACCTGTAAAATATAAAAAAGGCTTGTAATAATACAAGCCTTTTAAAACAATTTTTAAATTATTATATATTTACCGTATCAGGGTAGTTTCGCCCTTGTAGGTTTCTACAAAGCCATC
>CALEZD010000094.1 GCA_937928385.1 uncultured Bacteroidota bacterium | reverse complement strand
GACCTGCCGGAAGCAAGTCTCCTGACTTGCGAGTTTGCCAAATACGGCAATATTTTAATCCCTAATTAACACAAAAAATCGTATATTTGTTGTAATAAATCCAAGTGGGTTTATGAAAATACCGCCCGTGCGGGACTATAGAAACTATAAACTCATGAAACCCCGCTTACATTATAAGCCACTGATTCCAGGCCGAACCATCAAGGCTCACAGATTGGCAGCACAGTATTGCAAATGTTTTATCGGAGACACAACCGAGGCATCAGCTGTAACATGCACTCGGTGTCTTTTTCTTTGGTTCGTTTCTTTTGGACAAGCAAAAGAAATGAACAAAAGCCAAATAGGGGTTGCAAGAGGAAAACTATTCAGCAGCACCTATGTATTCAGGAGATTATTACGTCGCTACGCTTCTCATAATGACGTCCTTGATGGGGATAGTATTTTAGTACCTAATAAACATCCACCTCATGAGACCCCTATTACACCATATACCATTGTCATACAGTTCCTCCTCCGGCCGGGATTTTTTCATGCCAGCCGAAAAATTTATTTCCGTCCGAACGCCAACCCAAAAGATTCATTCCGGCAGGTTTCATCCGGACGGGCGTTTTTATGGGAACACTTTGGCAACACTTTTTCCCCACTCCCTGGTAACCAACACTTTATGTTTTGTTCCATCGCAATATTTTCGAAAAACAGGCATCAAAAGGGAACACTTTGGGAACACTTATTCCGTTTTGCTGCAATTTTTGGCAATCCCGTACGTACGGGAGCAACACTCACTGCAACCGAACAACCAACATTGTCGCATTGCCGCATTATCCTATTATCGCATTCATATCCTCTACTAATCATAAAATGACAATCCCATTAGAAAACTATCTATATCATGTTGCTAACTTTATGCCCTGTTAAAAACACCGCTATGAAGAAAATATTTACCCTCGTATGGCTGTTGGTTGTATCTAATACAGTACAGGCCCAGCAGGTATATTTTAAAGAAAATTTTGAATTCATGCCCGGCCTCGGGCTGTCGCAGGGCTGGAGCAGCCAGACAACAGGTGTGGTGGGTTGGCGCACCAGCGAAATGTACAACCTGTATTGCTCCTACTCTTATATACCGCAGTATAAATACTTCGCAAAAGTGGCAGCTATATCAGGCTGTTACAGCCTTGACAAAGGCGGCCCAAGGAACAACAGCAATATTTTCTGCTATACAAAATCTATCAACCTTTCTACTGCACAAAAAGGCGCTTTCCTGAAATATGACTCTTACTTCAACCGCACGGCTGTCAACAATATACCCGAACGCGCAACAGTTGAAGTATCCATTAACGACGGTGCCAGTTGGACGGTAGTACAGGTGGTACCACAGGGCAATACGGTGGATTCATTTACCACGCAGTACGTCAATCTCTCGCAATACCTGGGTTATGGCAATGTACGTATCGGCTTCCGCTACAGCGACCAGGGGCAAAACCAGCGACTGGGAGGATGGGCTATAGATGATATAGAACTTTTCCGCCCTGAGCAGAAAGACCTTGCATTGGAAATCTTTTCACCCACCGACAGTATGCTGAGTTTCGCACTCGTCAACAATACGATCATTCACACGGGTACAGTGCTCAACAAGGGGCTGGATACGATTCACTCCTTCGTGGTGCATTACAGGCGCGGCAACAGTTATGTCCTGTCCGATACATTTAATACGACTATCCCGCCGCTTACCAAATTCGGCTTTACACATAAAATTCCGGATACGGTTTTTCAAACCGGCAAGACAGACATCACTGCCTGGATAGACGTGCCGGGCGATGTTAATCCTGCTAATGACACCATACATACCTTCGTACAGGGGGCGCATTTTATGCCTAAGAAGGTGGTGATGGTAGAAAAGGGTACCGCTACCTGGCACCAATATGCTCCTATGGGCATCACCTACTTCAATATGCTGCATTACGACAATGAGGCTAACCTGGCAGCCATACACAGCAGCGACCCGATGGGGTACAAAGCCTACGCCGATTATTTCTATGACATGAATTATTACTCGGGCCTGTACTTTATGGTTGACCGTAAGTATGCCGACTGGGGTATGTTGTTTTCTATCTTCGACCGTCATAAAAAACACTTTGGCTACGCCGACCTGGAGCTGCACGGCGGCATTGCAGGCAACAGGATAGATATAGGCGTAACTGTAAAACCTGCTATTGACATGACGGGTGATTTCCGACTGCTGCTGTTGATAACGGAGGATAAACTCTCAGGCAACACCCTTGGCTGGGAGCAGGAAAATGAATACTCCTACGGCAAACTGGGCCGGATGGGCGGTTTTGAAAACAAACCTGACCCCGTGCCGGCAAAGGATATGCAATACGATTTTGTAGCCCGTAAAATAACCCCATCGCCCGATGGCGGCCCCACCTTCGCTACAGAGCTAAAATATGGCGGTAACTATTTTCATAAGTTCAACATCAGGCTGGAAGAAGAATGGAACAGGAACAACCTGCGGGCTATTGTCATGTTGCTACGCAATGATGATACACTCATCCTCAACAGCGCCAAACTCAATTACTTCCTGAACGTGGCGGGAGATGAGAAAGAAATCAGCCGTACGGGTATCTACCCCAATCCGGCTAATGAATATACAACCCTGGAATTTGAAGCGAAGGACAATGCTAAAGCTGATGTATGGGTAACGGATATCAATGGCCGACGGCTGATGTATTTGCAACCCGCTACAGTCAACGGTATCAACAAGCTGCAGATACCTACGCTCAATCTGCCTACGGGGCTGTACATCATCAATGTACTGAACGGTGAGGCAAAACATTCATTGAAGTTGCAGGTATTGCATTAGGCTCTGCTACCAGGATGGTTGGCAGTACTATGATTCAAGGTCGCTGTTGTCTTTTTCCTCATCGCCTACCAGCCAGCCCGGGGGTTTGCTCTTACGCAATACCTTGTCCATCCATAGCAATAACGCAGGCATCAGGATAAGGTTCGTAACCATGGCTATCAGCAGCGTGATAGACGTGAGCAGGCCCAGCGATTTGGTGCCGTCGAAACGGGAAAGAATAAATACCCCAAACCCGGCTATGAGAATCAGCGAAGTATATATGATGCTGAGGCCGGTATCGTTGATGGTCTTGTGTACGGTATCGGCTATGTTATCATTATTGCGCGGCAGCTCCTGCCTAAAGTTGACTAAGAAACGGATTGTAACATCTACCGTAATACCCAGGGCGATGCTGAACACCAGTACGGTAGAGGGCTTCAGTACAATATTGCTCCAGCCCATGATACCGGCTGTAATAATCAACGGTATCAGGTTGATGGCTATGGATATCAGTAGTATCCTCCAGCTACGAAACAGGAATATCATGCAGCCAAATATCATGATGAACGCCAGGGCTATACTATCGCGCAGACTATGAATGATAAAACGGCTGCCTTCGAGAAATACCACGCTGGTACCTGTGAATGTGACATCATATTTTGAAGTGTCGAACAGCTCCATAGCCTTTGGACGCAGGCTGTCCAGCAATATGGGCAGGCGGTTGGTACCCACGTCAGCGATATTAATACTGAGCCTGGCCGATTGTTTGTTGCTGTCCACAAATGAGTTGGTCACCCTGCCGAACATACTCTTCTTGTCACCTGTGCCTCGCAGGTAGGGTTGAATGAAAGCTGCGTCAAACATGTTGGGGATACCGTAGCTACTGCTGTCGCCATTGTAATATGCCTGGCGTGCAAACTTGACACCCTCAACATAGGACAGTGCCCTACCCATTTCAGGAAACTTGTCCAGGTGCTGATTAAGCTCTTCCACTTTCTGCATTACAGTAAGCGTAGTAGCACCACCTTTGCGGCGGGTGTCCACTACAATCTCCAGCGGCATCACACCCGTAAAATGCTTTTCGAAAAACTTGAGGTCAGTATATACCTTATCATTTTCGGGCAGGTCGTCAACGATGTACCCTACTGTTTTCAGCTGGTATATCCCAATAAATGAAACGACAATAATCAGCGCTGAAAAGCCATATATCCAGGTACGATGACTGAATACCCAATTGGTATTGTAGTTCAGCAGTTTAGTAATCCACTTGTTTTGCAGGTAATGTGTATGCCTGCCCTTGGGTGCCGGCAGAAAGCTATACAAAGCGGGTATAAAGATGAGCGAAATGATGAACAGCGTAGTAATACTGATAGCCGCTACTATGCCAAATGTGCGCAGCAGGTTGCTCTCTGTAAAGGCAAATACACCAAAACCTATGGCGGTGGTCATATTGGTAAACAGGGTCACTATACCCATCCTGTCCACCATACGCAGCAGGGCTTTGGTCTTGTTGGGTGTACGCTGGTATTCAGTATGATACTTGTTGAGGAAGTAGATGCAGTTGGGGATTCCGATGACCACTATAAGAGAAGGAATAAGCCCGGTAAGGATGGTTATCTCGTAGCCCAGCAGCACAATAGTACCTTGCGTCCATATTACACCTATACCCACCATCGCCATAGAGGTAAGCACAGCCATAAATGAACGGAAGAACAAAGCGAGGATAATGGCTGTAAGCGAGAACGACAAAATAAGGAAGAGCCTCATTTCGTCTTTAATCATGGTCATTACCTGGGCACGTATATAGGGCAGGCCGGAGTAATGCATTTTCGTCCCGGTCTCTTTACCAAACTCCTCGGTTATGCGTACTATTTCCTTTATTACTACCTGGCGTTTTTTAGAGTTGATGACATCTTTGTTGATACTCAACGCCATCATGTATGCCCCGGTTTGAGGATTGTATAATAATCCCCTGTAAAAAGGCAGGTTGAGAAAAGCTGTTTTGTAAGAATCTGCATTCTGAACACCTATGGCATCAGCCAGCCTGATGGTTTTTAGTTTGTTGGTGGATGTATCCTTTATGATGCCGATGGCGCCAGGTACGCTCAGGATATGTTCTACAGCTTCAACCTTCTCCAGGCGGGAAACGAGTGCCGCATATTTCGTAAAAAACTGAGGTTCAAAGAAATCCTTCTTCTCTACCCCGATGACCATCATATTGCCATCTTCGCCAAACTTCTTTCGGAATTCCTGGTATTCTAAGTATTTGGGATTATCTCTTGGAATGGCATCGGCGTACATATAACTCAACTGTACCTGGGACGCCTTATACCCCATAAACACAGTGGCTATCAGCAGGATGACCAACAATACAACACGAAACTTGATAATAAAGGCCGCTACTTTATGCCACATTCCAATTATCTGATTATGAGGCGCAAAAGTACGGAAAAAACAAACGACCTACTTTCGGAGCAGATAATTGCCGTTGGCGTCTCTCTGTACTTCGTTCCCGTTGAACTTCACACCATCCAGGTAATAAGTAACGCCACACACGTGATGCTCAGAACGGCTGATGAACTCTATAGTGTCCATATCACCAGGTGTCCACTGCAGCAGCAGGGTGAAACATTCATTATTCTCACCGGTTATAGGCTGGCGCATATTGTCAAAATAGAAGTAATAGCTCTCCAGGCCACCTGCACCTGTCTGCACTTTCTTTTTAGGCAGGGCAATGTCTGTATGGCAGGGCTGGCGTGCTACCAGCGAGTCGAAAGACAAAGCGTTGGGCGTGCCGGATGCCAATAAATCTTTCCCGTCTGCATCTATAATACGAAACTTAGCCTGCGGCACAGGTGTGGGCTGGTTGGCGGTGCTGTCTGCACAATCATCGGTTTTGCTGCATGAGGAGGTAGCAAAAACAGCTACGGCCAGCAGTATATATAGTATATGGCTATTCAACTTCATTGGGACGGTATTTAACCGTATAAAAATATAAATTATTCTTTATCCAGTATGATAAACTTATCAGCATCCTCCAGGAAGGAAAACTGCTGACGGGCTTGCTCTACAGTTTCTTTATATACCGTGATGGTATGGCATACCGCATGGCCGGTGTGTTGCCAAATAAGCTCGCCGAGTGGGCCAAACACGCTGCTGTCGCCACTGTAGGCAATACTATTTCCATCTTCCCCTACCCGGTTTACCCCTATGGCATAACTCAGGTTCTCTATAGCCCTGGCCTGTAGCAGGGTTTTCCATGCCAGGCTGCGGCGTTCGGGCCAGTTGGCTACATAGAGTAATACATCATATTCCTGGTTGCGGTTGCGCGACCATACGGGAAAACGCAGGTCGTAGCACACCAGCAGGCAGATACGTATGCCCTTTACACTTACTATAACCCGCTTTTCACCTGCATGATAGTGTTTATCTTCATTGGCATAACCAAAGAGGTGGCGCTTGTCGTAATATGCCATCTGGCCATCTGGTTGCATCCATATAAGCCTGTTGAAGTATTTACCTTCATCTTCAATAATCAGGCTGCCGGTCAGTATACAACCGTATTTGCGGGCAATATCCTTCATCCATTGTACTGTAGTCCCATTCATAGTCTCCGCCAGGCGTTCAGGTGCCATGCTGAAACCGGTGCTGAACATTTCGGGCAATACCACCACTTCCATCTTTTCTTCAACCACTGAAAGGTATTGCTCATATTGCGCAAGGTTCGCCTGTTTATCCTCCCAATACATATCGGGTTGAACTATTGTAAACTTCAATTGTTGTGCAGTCATCTGGTTTACATTTTTATTTAATACTTTTGGCCAGTACTAAGAAAAACACAATATATGAGCAAGTTACTCCTCATCATGCTGATGTCTTTGCCTTTTATTTCCTTCAGCAAAGATAAAGACCAATTATCAGGCCATTGGCGCGAAGTGAAAAGATTGGTAAACAGCAAAGCCATCAGTTTCCAGGATACCATCTTTTTTGAGTTCAAAATCGGCAACGAATATGTGTGGCAGAAAGCACATGGTTTTATATATAGGGGCTCGTACAAACTGGAGAACGGCGCGCTGGATATAGGCATGCGTTACTTTACTATTGTAGAAAACAAAAAGAAGAGCCTGGTGCTGAAGGATGATGTCGGCACCTATTACTTCGAGCCGTACACCCCCACCAGCCAGATGACACCCGGCAGGGCACCTGAACAATACGCACCTGTCACCAGTATCAACCAGATGGTGGGTACCTGGGACAAGTTTAAAGGTACCAGCAGCAGCACACAACAGCAGATAGACTATACCCGCACTGTAAAAAAGATAGAAATATTCGCCAGCCCGCAAGACGGCAAACTGGGCTATATATATGCAGGCCGCGACGGCGAGGGCGCACCTTCATGGTATGTAGAGAGCTTCTCCAACCAGACACTGTACTGCAATGGTAAAGACCGCAGGCAGTTTAAAGTACTGAAAGCCGCCAATAACGAACTGATTATTGAAGAGAATGGGTTTACCTACTTCCTCAGACGATTCAAATAAACACAAAACAACATTCAGACATAGCGGGGTATTTACCCCGCTTATTTTTTTATTACCAACCGGTGCTGGTTCTATTATGGATACTGGCAGAACATCCACGAGAGTAACCGCAAAAGTGACCATTGATTCATATATTTGATTTGTGAAACGATACCTGATAGTATTATTGGCACTAAATATCATTGCCCTCTTCATCCCCTTTTTAATCGCCTCTCAGTATTCTGGGGGTGAAATGGGAATGTACCCTTTTCTATGGTTTCCTTACATCTGTATAATATCAATCATGCTTTTAACAGGATTGATTATCTACTTCAGAAGAACCGTTTTTAAAACTAAATGGAATGTATTGTTGTTAGCGATAATTCTTTTGCTTAACCTTTGGGAATTACGAATTGTATTTTTATTCTATCAATAGATAATATTATTTTATGCGCAAAAAATAATAATCCTGCATGCTTTCTTCCCTCGTGTCAGGATTGAGGAATGCAGGTTTCAGTTCGCTGATGCGGAAACATTTGCCTGTTGTCACCATCTCATATTGATAGCCGCTACCCTGTAGTACCGCCAAGCCTTCGTTCTGTGTCAGCACATACTTGCCGGGTATTATGGCTGTACTGTCTTTTGAGATAACGGATTCAGCATAAAAGTGGAAAGCGTTCAGCGGGTCCTTCATACGGTACTGTATAATATCCGGCGCAGGAATATTATTCTGCTCTATGTATTCTGCCATCTGGTTACCGAGTTGGTAATCCATCAGGCGATAATAAAAATGGTTGGTGAGGAAAAAATTGCTGAGCATAATCGCCGCCACGCTCTGCCAGAATAACTTCGGGCGTATATTTTTATGAACTGCTATAATGATTAACACTATGAAAGCAACTCCCCACAAGGTTATCCATACAGCACCACCGGGAAATACATAGGCTACAATGAGTAATGCAACCAGGAGTAACAGGAAAGCAACCGCCCACTGCAGAGGTTTGAATATATTATACAACCGGGGATACTTACCCTCGAAAAAATCTTTAAGCAATGCAGCAACCATAATTGCCGCCAGTGGGAACACTACGAAGATATAATGCGGCAACTGGTAGCGCGATGAGCCCAATGCCAGGTATGCCAGTATAAACCCGCCGGTTGTTATCCATTCCTGCCCGGGTTGCAGGCGAAACTTTTGTCTGAATAGCTGAACAATTTTGATAATAAGTGCAGGGATAAACAGGAATATCCATGGCAGGAATGACCATAGCATATTCGTGAACAGGAAATCCAACCCTGCGCCATTGTTCCATGGGCTCTCACCTGTAATACGTCCAAAGCTTTGCGACCAGTAAAAAAAACGTAACCCCGACACTCCTGTCAATCCATTGACGGTCTTCCCAGGCTGTGCATCAAACTGCTGGTATAGCCCGATACTCATAGGTATCAGCAGCACAGCAATGACAAGGATGCCTAACAGGTACTGCCATTGGAAGAACTTTTTCCATTCGCGCTTTAATAACCAATCGCTGCCGAAACAGAATATAGGAACAAGTAATGCGATGGGCCCTTTGCTCATCATGCCAAAGGCTATTGCTGCGCAACCCAGTAATAAATGATGCAGTTTGCGGTGGACATCCCATTCTTTGATCAGCCATACAGCAGTTATCACCCAACTCATCAGTACGGTATCGGTCCGTATATCATTGCTCATAAGGAACAGCCCCTGGCAGGAGCCGAATATCAATGCCGCCATGCGGCCTGTAGCCTCTCCATACAGCAGCCTGGCCAGCCTGTAGGTAGCATATATGGCGAACAGGGCAAATAATATAGAAGGCAGCTTGAAACCAAAATTGCCCACTCCGAATATCTTCATACCCAAGGCGCTAATCCAGAACAGGAAAGGCGGTTTATCCAGGTAATCAATCCCGCGGTCGTACAGGTGCAACCAGTTATCGCTTTCCATCATCTCCCGGCTTATTTCTGCATATTGTGATGCATCAATATCCATTACACCCACCCTTACCGCAGATATATGTAATATTGCCAACAGAATAAAAACCCAGGTTGGTATTTTCGGCATAAGCTTATTTTTCCAACCGCAAAAGTAGTATCAATTTCAAGGAATGTTGCAGGTAAAATATTATCCCTTCGAGCTGGCTTTCAAATACCCTTTTACCACATACAAGGGCACCAAGACACATCAGCCTGTATTGGTGGTTGTTTTGGCTACGCGCGGACTCTTCGGCCTGGGTGAAGTTGGTGCTATATCATATTATGATGTTACGTTGGAGAGTATGATGGCAGAACTGGATAATAAACGCCATGCCATTGAACGATACGCCATGACCAATCCTGAACGTTTCTGGCATTTTCTGCACCACCTGATGCCGGGGCAAAATTTCCTGATGGCGGCGCTGGACATTGCAGCATGGGACCTATTCTCAAAAATGCGTGGTAAGCCTTTGTACGAGGTATTGGGATTGAAATGGGATAATGTGCCTATTACAGATTATACAATAGGCATAGACACGCCTGAAGAAATGTTGCAAAAGCTGAAGGCAAACCCATGGCCACTGTACAAAGTGAAGATGGGCAGACCTGATGATATAGATACTGTACGCGCTATACGCAATAATACCAATGCTGCTATTCGTGTAGATGCCAATGAAGGCTGGAACTTTGATGAAGCAAAACAGATTTTACCTGAATTGGTGAAACTGGGTGTACAAATGGTGGAACAACCCCTGCACCGCAATGCTACAGAAGAACAAAAAGAACTGAAGGTTATATCACCATTGCCCTTGTATGCCGATGAAAGCTGCCGAGAAGAAAAAGACGTTCGCCTGTGCGCGGAGGGATTTCACGGTGTGAACATCAAACTGACCAAATGCGGTGGCATTACCCCGGCATTGAGAATGATAGACGAGGCTAAGAAACTGGGGCTAAAAACCATGATAGGCGCTATGTGCGAGGCTACAATAGGGTCGGCTGCAATAGCTAACCTGATACCTTTGCTGGACGAGTTGGATGCAGATGGCCCGTTACTGCTGAAAGAGGATATCGCCACCGGACTGACCTATAACAACGGTTTTATCAGGCTGAGTGGAGAACCAGGTTTGGGTGTGCGCTTTGCAGGCAAAAAGTTTGAAAAATAAATCAAAGCTGTATTTCTATTTTTGTTACTCATGCAGGTACAGAATAATATTTCTTTAAAACCATACAATACATTCGGCATAGATGCCCGGGCTGCATATTTTATTCAGCTAACGGATAAAAGCCAAATACCGGAAATAACTACTGATTGGCCCGGTGAAAAACACGTAATAGGCGGGGGTAGCAATATATTGCTGACACAGGATGTAAACGAAATAACCATACTCAACCGGTTAAAAGGCATTGAACATATAAAGGAAGATAACGACCATGTATGGCTGAAAGTGGCATCGGGCGAAGTGTGGCATGAGCTGGTGATGTATGCCATAGACAAAAACTGGGCTGGTATAGAAAACCTGGCACTGATACCCGGCACGGTTGGTGCCGCCCCTATGCAGAATATAGGCGCTTACGGGATAGAAGTGAAAGAAGTAATAGAAGAAGTAACGGGCTGGAATTGGGATGAACAACAATACATCACACTCAACAATGAGCAATGCGGGTTCGGCTACAGGGACAGTATATTCAAGCATGAATTGAAGGGCAAAGTATTTATCACGGATGTACTGTTCAAGCTGAATAAAAAAGCAGTATTCAATACCTCTTACGGTGCCATCACACAAGAGCTGGAAAAGATGGGCATCACAGAGTTATCTATCAAAGCTATAGCCGATGCCGTAATAGCCATACGCAGCAGCAAACTGCCCGACCCTAAAGTGATTGGCAACGCAGGTAGTTTTTTTAAAAACCCTTCTGTAGCCAAGGCCCATTATGAAGTACTGCAACAACAGTATCCCGGCATACCATCATACCCTATAGACGACAATTATATAAAAGTACCTGCGGGTTGGCTGATAGAGCAATGCGGACTGAAAGGCTATACAGCAGGCAATACGGGCGTACATGAAAAGCAAGCACTGGTGCTGGTAAACAAGGGAAAAGCTACAGGCAAAGAAATATGGGAATTATCTGAAAAGGTCCTGCAAACTGTTCAACAAAAATTCAGCATCACACTTGAGCGAGAAGTACAGGTGTGGTAATTAGTTTTCATTACCATTAGCCAAAGGCACTGTGATATAAAAAGTAGTGCCCTTGCCTGGTGTAGTTTCAAAACGTATCGTCCCTTTCCAAAATTCGATAATCTTTTTAGTCATGGCCAGGCCCAGCCCGGTACCTGATGTTTTGGTAGTGAAGTATGGCTGAAATATTCTGCCTACTGCTTCACCCTCGATACCAGTGCCATTATCAGCAAATGCTATCAACGCATCATCTCCTTCCATACTTAAGCTTACATCTACCCTTCCTTCCCTTTCGGCAGGTATGGCTTGCACGGCATTTTCCAGCAGGTTGTTACATACGCGCAACAACTGGCTTTTATCTGTATACACTTCCAGTTTCCCTGCAAATGGATTAAAACTTACAGTTACTTCACTTTGATTTTTATACAGGTCTACCGTACGTTGAAGGAGTTCGTTAAGGTCAAATTTTTCCGGTTTGGCCTCGGGCATTTTAGCAAAGTCTGAAAATTCGGAGGCTATATAGGAGAGGTTGTTGATTTGCTCAATCAGCGATTCCGACACCTTTTTAGCCAGCTCATTGACGTTAGGGTAGTTATTGTTGAGCGCCTGTTGCAGGTATTGTATATTCAGCTTCATGGGGGTGAGCGGGTTTTTGATTTCATGCGCTACCTGCTGTGCCATCTCGCGCCACGCCCCTTCACGTTCGCTTTGTGCCAACAGTCGTGCATTCTCTTCCGCTTTCTTCACCATCTTGTTGTACTCATTCACCAGCAGTCCTATTTCATCATCATAAGGCCAGCTTACCGGTTCATTCTTGCTGAGGCTAAAGCGACTGAAACTCTTGATTACAATACTGAGTGATTTGGTAATCCAACGTGTAATGAATACCGTAAGCACGCCTGAAAACAGGAATACGAATGCATAAAGATTAATGAGGCCGACCAGGATGCTGGATATCTGGAAATTCAGTTCTTTTTCTGATGAGAAGAACGGTACATTGATATATCCTAAAGTCAATCCTTCTTTATTACGAATAGGCTTGTAGCAGGACACATAAGACAGCTTGCCGATATGCTCGTCTTGTATCAGGAACTGGTTGCCGCGTTCGCTTAATTCGTAATATGCATCGGGCGGAATAATACGTGCAAATAAATTGCGGTCGTAAATATCCTCTTGCGATGTAACATTTAGCACACCGCTGGCATGATAGACATTGACATCTATTTTCTGCGCATTAGAGATACCTGTGATAAAATACCTGAACGCAGTTGAATACACCAATTTGTTATACTCATTATTGCCGTTGTCTGCCTTGTTGTCTTTCAGGTATTGCAGCGTAGCGCGTTCTACCAGCTGCATCACCAGTTGCTGCTTTCGCCTGCTGTTTTGCTTGTACTGCACTGTAAAAAACAGGATTGTTATTAAACCGATGATAATGAACGATATAAACACAATGCCGAGGAATGAAATATGTATCCGGCGCCTAAGTGTGAAATTTACCAGTTTTTCCTGCCTGCCGCTCCTGAGTATAAACAACAGGTATATGCGGTAGAATACAGAAATAAGTGAGAGTATCATCTGCATACCAAAGAGGTAAGAAAACAAAGTGATGCTTTCCAGCCACAGCCTATGGTAGCGTATTACAAAGACAGTCCTTTCTCCCTGGCGGTACCTGAGTTCTGAAGAGCCTGCGTATTCTGTAAAACTGTATTCGCCTGAAATAGTGTCAGTGAGGTAAATAGGAAAATTATAGTCTGTGGTTTGTGTCAGTAGCCTGTTATTAACATATACAGCATAAGAGTAACCTTCTTCATTGCGGCTGCCCACAACTGTGCCAGGCTGCAACAGTTCGGGGTACACAGTTTCGCCGGTAGCTTCTTTCACAGCCATGTCAATAAATACATAGCCTAATATTTCTGCCTTTCCGGTATCTGCTTTTGCAACCGGCACCTGTGCCAGGTAGTAACGTCCGTCCTGTGCATTTTCACGATAATAAAGGTGACGTGTCAGTGTTGGTTCACTTGACCTCACCTGTGCTATTAAACTATTGTAACTCAGCGTATCATTATTGTACAAGCTACGCCCCATTCTATCGAATATCAGCAACCTGGATTGGTATTTATTCATGTGCCCGCCCAGGTACAACGCGTCAAACCTTTCATCAATCTCTTTCCTTCCATTCTTGTCAGGGTGCGTAATAAAAGATTTCAGCACGGGGTCTTCTACAATATTTTCCGCAATAGCCCTGAAAGTAAATTCTGTTACGTCATCTCTCTGCTGCAGCGCTTTTTCAGCAAAAGCCAAACGTGCTTCTCTTTCCTTTACATAATTGAAGTACTGCAGAATACCAGTGCTGAACATAAACACAAAAGCGCACCAGAATATCATTTGTGGTGAATACAAGTCGGCTCCGGGTTGTAGTTTGTTGATATCCATCAGCATGATGAATACCACCAGCCAAAGCAACAAGAGGTAAGACACATAAGGTGGTGTAACCGTATCACTAAGCCATATCATGATGAAACCTATCAAAGCCATCATGGCATACTTCAGCCATTTATTACTCACCAGTATCCTGAGTTGTATACTTAGCAGGTAGCCTACCATAAACGAGGCAACCGTAATAATAGCTACTATAAACAGCCCTGTGATAGTATATGTGGAAATAGTGTAAAAATGGCTGACATCAAAAGAAATATTAGAGTCGGTAATGAGAGAGCTGATGATATTAATATACCCAAAGGAATAAATAAAAAATCCGACAATCACCAGTATCGCCAACAGCATCTTTACAGATGTGGATATGTTAAACTCAGCAAGTACTTCATGACGTGCATGACGTAGTATGAATATCACAAGCCATAAAAACAATAGCGCATTTAATAAAAGCTGCCCCAGGGAATTGAGCATTGCACTACTGGCATATAACTGCGGCCTGAAAAGGGGGAGTACTTCCAGGTTGAACGGTAAGCCTAACCAGTAGGTAAGCACCCTGAGCGCGCCTAAAACTACTGCCAGCAACAAGAAACCATGCCAGAACGATTTGTTGCGCGTATAATAGGTAGTAATAAGCTGAAACCAAAATATTGTGAACAACAATGCAGCAAGTATCAACCCGATAATAGCGATACCCGGCGGCCATTCGGGTAGCGTGTCGGGATTGAACTGTACATGAAAAACCGTTTTCCCTTCATTATTGACTATGGGCAAACTACCGGCAGTTTGCCGCGGCGAAACCAGGGTATTGAGCGGTATATATGGAGCCGCCTCAAACGAAGAGTGCAGGTAGGTATTCTCAAAAGGATAAGTAGTAACTATGGGGTAAAGTACTACAATCTTTTCGTAGTGCCTGGTAGTATCAGGCTCTATACATGCTTTTACAAACTTGCCACGTTCATTATAATACAGCCCTTCTTCACCAATAGGTGCTACCGGGTGTTCGCAGTCTGCCAGCAGCTTATTTGTATTCCAGAAGATGACGGTATCGTTGCGGTACGCATATAGCCCGAAGGGTTGATCTACCAGCCTGTCTATATCATTAGCCGAAAGGGTACCGGAAAATATCCTTTGGATAAGGCCATCATCATTGAACAACAGGGAAAAGGCGTCTTCTTTCTGCTGCAGGTCGCGCTGTATGGTATTAGCCATACTTACCGGTGTAACCGACCTGCGCGCCTGGTAATAGCGGGCTATTGCCAGCCCCCACAGCAGCAGAGCCAGTAGCAGCCAACCTTTGTATGGATAGCGTTTGAACACTCAGTTATTCCATTTCTTTTGCCCTGTTCCATAAGGTATCCATTTCCTCCAGCGTCATATCCTTCAATGCCTTATGCTGTTCAGCGGCCATTTTTTCAATATACTGAAAACGGCGTATGAATTTTTTATTGGTTTTTTCCAACGCCTGTTCAGGGTCTACATTTACAAAGCGAGCGTAGTTCACCAACGCGAACATCACATCGCCAAATTCTTCTTCAATTTTTTCTGCGTGCCCATCGTCTACAGCTTCGTACAATTCCTGTATTTCTTCTTCTACCTTTTCTTTTACCTGTTCTACCGTATCCCACTCAAAACCCACTTGTTTGGTTTTGCCTTGCAGGCGCAGTGCTTTAACTACTGCCGGCAGCGATTGGGGTACCCCGCTCAGGATTGACTTCTTACCTTCTTTCAGTTTCAACTGTTCCCAGTTTTGCTCCACCTGTTGCGCATCATCCACCTGTACATGGCTGTATATATGGGGATGGCGTGACACCAGTTTATTACACACCCCTTCTATCACATCCTCCAGCGTAAAGAGGTTTTTCTCCGCACCTATCTTGCTATAAAAAACGATGTGCAACAGCAAATCCCCCAGTTCTTCTTTTATGCCCTGCCAGTCGTCTTCTGTTATCGCATCAGCCAGTTCGTATGTTTCTTCTATGGTCTGAATTCTCAGCGTTTGTGCTGTCTGCTTTTTATCCCAGGGACATTGCTCCCGCAGTTCATCCATTATCCTTCTCAGCCTGTCCAGCGACTTTGCGTATTCCATTCTTTCTATTTTTCCTGCCATTTATATCCGTCTATATTCAGGCCTGCCAGTTTCAATACACGATACACAACTGTATAGGCAACATCTTCTATAGATTGCGGGTTGCTGTAAAATGATGGCGTAGCGGGACATATAATACCCCCCGCTTCCGTTACCGTAGTCATATTTTTTAGCTGTATCAAATTATACGGCGTTTCGCGCACCACGCATATCAGCTTGCGGCGTTCTTTCAGCATCACATCAGCTGCACGTGTCACAAGGTCGTTGCTGATACCTGAAGCAATACGCCCAACAGTGCCCATACTGCAGGGGCAAATAATCAAGGCCTCGTAAGTAGAACTGCCAGATGCGAATGGCGCCATAAAATCATTTTTGCCCCATACTTTGAAGGGGTAATCTTTATACATTTCATTCCCCAATTCGTATTGCCACACTGTATATGCGTTGTCCGACCAAACTACGCTTACCTCCTGCAACTGGTCGCCCAACTGTTGCAATTTATCCAGCAATACCTTGGCATATACCGCCCCGCTGGCACCTGTAACCGCTACCGCCACCTTCATATATTGATATTAAAATAATTATCACAAGACTTTAACAAAGCTACATGGAAATAATCGTAAATTCGTATGATTGAATGTAATGAATATGAAACAGGTAACAACGATATTACTGGCTATAACACTGTTTGCAGGTACTGCTTTTGCTGGTGAAAAAGGCAAGGGCGGCATCAACTGGATGACGTGGGACGAAGTGCAGGTAGCCATGAAAAAACAACCCAAAAAAGTATGGGTAGATGTATATACCGACTGGTGCGGATGGTGCAAGGTAATGGACCGTAAAACGTTCAGCAACCCCGATGTGATAAAATACATGAACGAGCATTTCTACGCGGTTAAGTTCAATGCAGAAACTAAAGAAGATATCATGTTCATGGGCAAGAAATATGGCTTCGCCCCGGAGCATAACGCCAATCAACTGGCTGCACAACTGATGAACGGGCAAATGTCTTACCCTACCTTTGTGTTTATGGAAGAAAACTTCCTGAACCACTCACCCATAGCCGGCTATCAACCCGTGCCGCAAATGGAAATGATACTGAAGTACCTGGCAGAGGGGAAATACAAAACCGTGAAGTTTGACGAATACAGCCAAAACTTCCAACCTACATGGAAAGAAGGAGAGGGGGCGGCTAAGAGTTAACCTGATTTTGTGATGCGCTATTGTTCTACAATATGCCGCATATCCGTTTTATAAAATTTACAGATACTCGTTAGCCCGCAGCGTTCGCATTTAGGCCTGCGGGCTACGCATGTATAGCGGCCATGCAATATCAGCCAGTGGTGAGCCTTGTGTATCAACTCCTCAGGAATATTGGCCACTAACTGCTTTTCAGCCTGCAATACATTTTTCGCATTGGTTGTCAACCCTAGTCTTGCCGACACACGGAAAACGTGGGTATCTACCGCCATATTTGGTTGTTCAAATATTACAGAGGTGATGACATTGGCCGTTTTTCTGCCTACGCCCGGCAGCTTTACCAGTTCTTCCACCGTATCGGGCACCTCACCTCCGTAGTCTTCTACCAGCATTTTGGCCATGCCCATCAGGTGGCGGGTCTTGTTATTGGCAAAGGTAACGCTACGTATCAGCGGCTCGACATCTTCAAATTCGGCCTTCGCTAACAATTCAGGCGTGGGGAAACGTTTGAATAGTTCAGGTGTAACGATATTTACCCGTTTATCAGTACACTGTGCCGACAGTATAACCGCCACCAGGAGCTCATAAGGATTCCCATATTGCAACTCTGTTTCCGCCACTGGCATATTGTGCTGAAACCAGTCTATCACATATTTATACCGTTCCTTTTTAGTCATAGAAAAAACCCGTTATTCCTTCTGCAAAATAACGGGTTCAATTTATTTATTACTCATCATTATTTCTTTCCTGTCTCCGGCTCAAAATCCAGCACGGCGGAGTTCATACAGAAACGCTTGTAGGTAGGCGCGGGGCCATCGTCAAAAATATGCCCCAGGTGCGAATCGCAACGTCCACAGGTCACTTCGGTACGCACCATGCCGTGGCTACGATCTTCTGTATAGTTCACGCTGTTGGGCCTGATGGCTTCGAAAAAGCTGGGCCAGCCGCAACTGCTGGCAAATTTCGCATCCGATTTAAACAGGTGATTGCCGCAGACAGCACAGTAGTAGTCACCTTTAGTATCCGTATTCCAATATTCCCCGCTAAAGGCCCATTCCGTCCCCTTCTCTCGGGCTATATGATACACTTCTTTCGACAATATCTTCTTCCATTCCTCATCGCTTACATTCAGTTTAGCTGTATCTGTACGCGAGTAGTAGGGATTATCTTTTTTTGTATGATCCATAGTTTGTTTTTTTTGAGCGTTGGTGCATTGCGCCAACAGCAGGCAACTGCACAGCATGATAAAAATACTTGAAAAGCGCATATACATCATTTTATATGTTCAGAACTATTTACGTTGTATAGACGCAAAAAGTTTCCAACCTCTGTTAAAGCTATGCAAAGTTTGTAATTATGATAAGAATCATGCTCTATAGGGCTATCAATGATTATTTTTGCAACCTCATGGAACCAACATACATCAGCGCGGAAGAAGCGGTTAATATTGTCAATAGCGGAGAAAGGGTATTTATACATGGTAGTGCAGCCACACCGTTGCACTTAGTAGAGGCCTTGCTCAACAGGGCCGGGCAAATCAGGGACATCGAACTGGTATCTATCAGTACGTTGGGCAAGATAGACTGGAACCGCCCTGAGGTAAAAGAAAGTTTTTACCTGAATTCATTATTCGTATCGGCCAATGTGCGCGAATGGGTGAACAGCCCTTATGGCGACTATGTACCTGTATTCCTCAGTGAAATACCCTATTTATTCACAAATGGTATACTGCCCCTGGATGTAGCCATAGTACATGTTTCAGCGCCCGATAAACATGGTTATTGTACACTGGGCACATCAATAGATGCAGCATGGACTGCTATGCGTACCGCCAAAAAAGTGATAGCGCAGGTAAACCCCAAAATGCCGCGTACCCACGGCGACACACATGTACACATATCTAAGTTTGCCGCCATGGTATGGCACGAGGCTGCGCTACCCGAGGTGGATTATAGCAGTAAAATGGATGAGGTTTCGCTGAAGATAGGCGAAAACGTGGCAGGGCTGATAGAAAACGGCTCTACCCTGCAGATGGGCATAGGCAGCATACCCGATGCAGTGCTGCGCTACCTTGGCAACCACAAAGGGCTGGGCATACATACTGAAATGTTCTCGGACGGGATAATACCATTAGTAGAAAGCGGTGTGATTACCAACGAGCATAAAAAAATACGCCCCGGTAAGATAGTGAGCACCTTTACCATCGGTACCCGCAAGCTGTACGACTTTGTAGATGACAACCCCAATATCACCTTTATGGATGTGTCTTATGTAAATGACACGGCCATCATACGCAAAAACCCGAAGGTGGTAGCCATTAACAGTGCACTGGAAATAGACCTGACCGGGCAAATATGCGCCGACTCGCTGGGCACCTACCAATATTCGGGCATCGGCGGGCAAATGGACTTTATGCGGGGCGCTTCTTTATCGCCGGGCGGCAAACCCATTATAGCACTGCCATCTGTTACAAGCAAAGGCATATCCCGCATTACCCCTATGCTGAAACCCGGTGCCGGCGTAGTAACCACCCGCGGACACGTACATTATGTAGTGACCGAATACGGCGTTGTGAATTTATACGGAAAGAATATGGAGCAACGCGCCAGGCTGCTCATCAGCATAGCCCATCCCAACCACAGGGAAGAACTGGAACGCGCTTTTTACACCCGGTTTGAGCGGGTATAGGAGCAGTTGATGTTGCGCGACACTAGTCAATATGTTGTTTCAATAATTCCAGCGGCATCTCATCGCCCACATATTGGGCATAGTGCGCCAATACTATTTTTCCATTTTCATCTATCAAAAAACTGGCTGGCAGCCGGTTGAGGTTGCCGTCCTGCTTCATTTTGTTTTTAAAGAGCCTGTTGCCTGCTTTCATTTTACCGAATATACCATTGAACATAGACATGAATGTTTTGCCCCACGAGCGCTCCACTCCATATTGCTGATACAACGCCAACGAAGGGTCGCCAATCATGATCGTACTGACAGTATCACCGTCCAGGTACTGCAATATGTTAGCCGAATCCGACTCATACACGGCAATCACCTTCACCCCATACGAACGGAAATATTCTGCCTCCTGCTCTATTTCATGAAAGCGCAGGTTGCATACCGGGCAGCCTACATTGCGGTGGAAGCTGATAAATATTTTCGCTCCATCTGCATCCGGCAGCTTCACCGTTTTGCCATACACATCTTTTACAGTAAAAGCAGGCGCTTGCTCATTTTTCTTCAACATAGTTTTCTTGTTTTTTGCATAAACGTTTGTCACCATTGCCAGCAGCAACGACATAATGAGTATTGATTTCATAACTAACTGATTATTTCACCTACGTACAGTGGCCTTTTTAGCCTGCTGCAAGCATTTGTACTTCTGGTTGTTGAATGTGTGTGGGTTTTTATACCGCATTTCAGCCATTATCTCCTCGCGCTTCTTATCGGTATAAAATACCTGGTATATCAGGGTAAGGCAATGATTGGTAATGGCCGCCAGCGCTTTGTTGAGCAGGTTTTGTTTTTGAGTTTCTATGACTTCATAGTCTTTCGCTGATTGGGCATCCGCTACATCATATATAAAATGGTTTGTCTGTCGTTTCACATCCCGGAGTTTCTTAAGCCAGATATTAGAGGCTATTGAAAATATATAAGTCTTTAGTGAAGAGGTTAACTCAAAATCATCTTTCGGCACCTTGCGCAGCAGCACGATAAGTGTTTCCTGGAAGACATCCTCCGCATCTGCTTCCGACCCGTTGTTTTTTAATACGAAACTCTTTACTACAGGGTAATAAAACTTGTATAAGATATTAAATGCAGCAGCCTCATTTTGCTGTATGCCGGCTAATATTTTTTCATCTTCCATCAGGGAGTTTTATTATTAATACCCGAAACGCTTTAAAATCACCCGACCAATAAAAATAATTTTTTCTCTTGTGCAATGTTATATGTTTTCAGCGCTCCATTCCATAATTTATATTGATAGCTATAAAGGGGTGTCCTCCACCATATACACATTTCCTGTACTAAAGTCAAGCGTATTTCTCCCGTTTTTTAGCTTAACCTATTTACCTAACATTGCACTGGTACAGCGGGGTACCTTCATTTTCTCTTAACCAATAAAACAAGCACTGCAATGAAAAAATATATCACCGGCATATCAGCACTTATCTGCATGGCTGTATTACTGTTCTTCGAATCTTGTTACTCGGTACGTATCGCATCCAAACATGCTATACCTGAACCAAATATTATGCCCGAGGGCGAAGGCTACTGGAGGGATAAACAAGTGTACACGCTGGATACTACCGTAAAACTGAAAATACTTGAATCAGAAGCTACTGTTTTAAACCTCTGCCCTGATGGCTTTCATAGTATTGAATACAGGGTAACGCTGGGGCATGTCTTGCTCAGCGGCATTACCCTGGGCAAAACGAAAAAAATCAAGTTGAAATGTAATTGTGTAAAACCTCAATAATATTCAGACTATGGCAACAACATCAACACACCTCATCAGCCAATGGGATACCTTTCATCAGAATGGCCCTTTTCCGGCGAAGATGGTATTGAGCACTAAACCGGAAGCCAGGCATATTATGCCCGTAGCTATAGACCGCTACAATGATGCCGCCGATGAAATACGTCGGCTGATAGCGGATGCAGTGACGCATCATGAACGTTTCAGGCCCTATGGCTCCACCTGGTCGCTGAATAATATTGCACACCAGCAGGACAGGATGCACCACAACGCATTCATGAACATAAAAATGGATATTGCTTCGGGTGATATCCATCCTCAGTCGCCTTACCAGCATGGTAATCTCTTCTTCTTTCAGTGCGGCAATACCATCAAAGAAATATCCCGTTATTTGTTTGACCATGGCAAGTCGCTGAAGACAAGTGGGGCAAGCAACGGGCAGACTATTGCGGGTGGCATATCAACAGGCATACATGGCTCTGCAATGGACGTTGGCTCCCTGCAGGACTGTGTAGTGGGCATCAATCTCATTACAGGCCCTGAGCCTGCGGACGTGGTGTATATCGAACGCCACACCAGGCCGGCACTCAACAACACTTTCGCCGCTAAACTAAAATCGAAAGTGATACGCAACGATGACCTGTTTAATGCTGCGCTGGTGGGGCTGGGCTCTTTGGGATTTATACACGGGGTGGTACTAGAGGTAGAAAACCTGTTTTTGCTGAAGCGCTATGTGAAATACATAAAGAGGGCTGAAGCATTAGACCTGGCGGAAAACATGAACTTCCCTAACTCATCATTCGTTATTCCATCAGAGACAGATGCTAACGGCAAGCCCCTGCGTCCGTACCATTTCAAAGTATATGTGAACCCTTACAATGCCAATGAGGATTATGTAGCCGAGGTGATATACAAGAAGCCTTATGTACCGGGATACCCTGATCCTATTCCGTCGGTAAGAAAAGCCGTGTACAAAGAGCTGCCTGATTTTATGGTAATGCTGGCAGCTAAATACAACAGGGTGATACCGCTCATCATCAATGCCATGAAAGGCACTCTATTCCCCAAACTTGATTCGGAAACCACGGGCACGCTCGGCGAAATATTCTGGGATTCGCTGCACAAGGGTAAAGCCTTTGCAGTAACCATTGGTATAGACAACAAAGACACCACCAAAGCGCTGGACACATTCCTGAACTTTGTGAATACAGAAGGGCCTGTGCCGGGAGCCATCGCTTTCAGGTTTGCAAAAGCTACGGAAGCAACCCTGGGCTTTACCAAATATCCCATGACCTGTATACTGGAAATGGACGGTGTGCTGTGGGACGACGGGCCCGGAATAGTCAGTTATAGTAAGTTCCTCACGCGGTTTATCGAGGTATTTCAGCAGGCAAATATTTCATTCACCATGCATTGGGGCAAAAATGCCGATTGGGCATTCCCGGGATTGGTAGATTATATGTTCGGGAATAAAAAAGATGCATGGATTAACGCCCGTAGCGCGCTGCTGACGCAACCTATGGCAGATGTATTCTCCAATGACTTTTTAGACAGTACCGGTCTATCAGTTTATAATGCTGCTGCAAATCCTGGGCTTATTGTTTCCCTTAATAAAAATGGCAATCCCGATCCAACTGTTTAACTTTTTCAAAATAAAACTCCGTGCACTGTGACTATATTACAGTGCACGGAGTACAATATCCGGCCTATAACGCTTCTGTATATTTTTTGAAGTTATCCAGTATGGCCTGCCATCCGGCTTGTTGCATATCTAAAGGGTTTTCATTTTCCGCATCGAAGGTGGTGGTTACTTCCGTTGCATTTCCTGATGTATTGAAAGTTGTGCTCACTTTCCTGCCATCGCTCATAGTATAGCTGATTAACTCATTGGGCACTACCTCGTCGTAAACGCCTTCAAAGTCGAAACCGAAACTGCCGTCTTTGGCTTCCATCCTATATTTGAAAGAGCCACCTTTTCTAAGGTCGTTCTCTGCCACGGGTGTATGCCAGTCGGGGCTGGCGCTATTCCATTGTGTTACGTGCTGTGGTTCGTTCCATACTGCCCATATCTTGTCTATAGGTGCCTGCACATTCGCGGATATAGTTATTGCTGTTGTATTTTCTGACATGATTAGTGTTTTTATTGATTTATAAATAATGTTTCCGGTCTTTTATGCTTCTGATAATTCTTTCACCAACTTAAGCGCTTTGGGAAAAGTATCTTTAAAATAATCTTTATACTCATCGTTCATATCCAGTTCCACCTCCAGTTCAGTCTTCCCGTCTGATTCCATCAGTCTGTAATTTTCCATAGCACCGGCCCAGCCTTTTATTTTCTCGCTGGTGGTATCTTCCACTCCATTCAGCACCATGCCCAGGTGCCTGAAAGACATATACTCGTTGGGGATATTATCCGCAATTTCAGATACCATGCCGCTGCCCTTCCCATCCGTGAAGAGTATCTTGCTGCCTTTCTTCCAGTCAGTTTCTGCTTTCGAACCTTCACTGAATACAGCAGTCCATTTGCTGTATGTATTGTCGTTCCATAATACATCCCATACTTTTTCAGTAGGCGCGTTAATCGTGGTGTTAAATTTTAGTTTTTCCATTATGCCAGCTTTTTGAGTTACTAATTTTATGATGACACAAAATTTGGCTAAAAAGATGTAATCAAAAGGGTGGTATAACGACAAATATGAGGGGGGATTCTCACATTAGAAAGCCGCCGTATAAAAACCGGCGGCTTATCTATTTAATATCGCTGTAAATTATATCACCACCACTTCATGGAAACTTTTCTTATCTAAATATTGCTGTGCCAGGGTTTGTACCTCAGCTGTGGTTATTGATTTATATACCTGCACATTACGGTTGAAGTGGTTGATATCCAGCCCGTTGAGTATCAGCGTGCGCCAGCGTTGTATGATGTGGAATGGCCCATCGAGGTCGCCCAGCAGATTGCCCAACAGGTAGTTTTTTACCAATAGCAATTCTTCATCATCGGCGCGCTCATTGCACATTACATCCATCTCGTGGTATATTTCTTTGATAGCATTTTCTATCACCCCCCTGCCTACTTCTGTATGTATCGTCAGCGAACCACCATGGTGCATAGAGGATGCACTGCTGTATATGCCGTAAGTATAACCCTTGTCTTCGCGGATATTGCTCATCAGCCTGCTGCCGAAGTAGCCACCAAATAAAGTATTGACTACTACCATAGGGGCAAAGTCGGGGTGGTGCCTGTTGGGGAATAGCCTGCCTATACGTATAGCACCCTGCACGCCGCTTTCATCATTGATGAAATGTTGCTTTAGTTCCTTAGCTGTATGTAGTTCAAAAGACAGTTCGTTGGACGGGGTGTGTACAATAGGGGCTAAGCCAAATATTTCATTCACCCATTTGGTTTCATGTTCGCCGATATTGCCCGCCATAAACATTTTTACACCGGCCAGGTTATAACTTTTATTATAAAACTCAAGCAGGTCTTCCCGGTTGATGGATTCTATGCTGTCTTTTCGTGTAAAACGCCCATAAGGGTGATTTTCACCAAAGAGTAAAGCATCTATTTTCTGGTTGGCAACAAACTCACATTCGCGCAGGCTGACCAAGAGGCGCTGAATAGTGTTCTGTTTGTAAATATCTATCTCCTCCTGCGGAAATACAGAATCCGTGAGCATTTCTTGCACTACAGGCAGCAATTGAGGCAGGTGCTTTGCCAGGCAGTACAATGATACAATAGCATAGTCATTGCCCGGCCTCACTTTAATAGTAGCGCCGTAATATTCAAATGCCTCGTTGATTTGCTGTGCCGTACGCTTAGATGTACCGTTTTTCAACAGAGATGCCACCGTATTAGCAACACCCTGCTTCTGTTCGTGCCACAAGCCTGCAGGAAAAGCCCAATCGACCTCTACCACATCCTGCACGCCGGCCTTCAGCCAGTACAGCGGAATGCCATTGTCCAGTACATAAGTATTCACCTGTGGCAGGGTGAAGTCAAATTCTATTGCATCGTATATATGTGGTGGTGTCTTCCTGTCAAGCATCTTTTCCTTTTTATATTATTACAGCCTTACTCCAAATATTAATCCTGCATGAATAGTGAGCGTAGTTCATCAGCATCTTTGGGGTGCATCTTGCCGCCCAGTATCAGCCTTACCTGCCTGCGGCGCAGGGCCCCTTCATACATCTTCTGCTCTTCCTCCGTTTCGGGTACCAGTTGAGGCACCTTGCGGGGCTTGCCATTGGGGTCAAGCGCTACGAAGGTAGCGTAGGCCTCATTCGTCAGGTATTTGTATTGAGCCGACAAATCTTCGCCCCACACCTTCAGGTATATCTCCATAGAAGTGTTGAATGCACGCACTACCCTGGATTCAATGGTCAATACATTGCCCAGCTTTATGGGGTTATTAAAAGATATATTGTCCATTGAGGCTGTTACCACGGGGCAGTTGCAGTGCTTCTGTGCGGCTATAGCGGCAGCTATATCCATCCAGTGCATCAGCTTGCCGCCCATCAGGTTGCCCAGTGTATTGGTGTCGTTGGGCAGCACCAACTCCGACATAACTACATGACTATCCTTCGGATGTTTATCTTTCATAAAGTATTTTTAAGACCGTGCAAAGGTAGGGTGTTTCCGCTGCCCACGGTATTGATTATTTCCATACATGGTTAAACCTTACCCCAAAGGTGTACCACCTGCCCGGCATAGGCACTGCACCAACTTCCTTGTATTTTGTATCCAGCAGGTTGTTCACATCTACATACAACAGTATATTTTTCACCATATAACCCAGGCGTGCATCCAGCAAAGTATAGTCGTGGGCATTAATGCGATAGAGGTACCTGTAAGCAATATTAGCCTGCACACGCTGCCAAAGTGTCGAAGTTAGCTTTATGGTAGCCTGGTGTCTCAGCGCTTCGATAGCGTATTTCGAGATATCATTAGTTGGAGCATCAATTACCGGGCTCAGATAGGTGTAATTAGCATTCCATACCATATCTATATTATCACTCCAATCCATTGCTTCGCTCATATTAAAGTTAGCCAGCAACGATATGCCCTGGGTATTGATGGTCTGAAAATTCTGCGGCTGCCAAGGGTCGGTGTTGGTGGCACGCACCCAGTCAATAAAATCCGCCGACCTGCGGTAGAAATAAGATGCGCGGGCAAAGAGTGAATGATTGCTGTATTGCAGGCCACCCTCTGCATAGTAGGCATATTCAGGTTTTAGTTGCGCATTGCCAATGTTAGCAGGGCCTTTGTAATACAGATCGGTATAGGTGGGCAGGCGCTGGCCGGAAGTAGCGTTGGCAAACAGTTTCCAGTTTTTAGCAACATAAAAGCCCGCATCTATGCCGGGGAATACTTCCCAATCGTAGTCACTGTTTTTGTTGGTGTATAATCCCGCACCTACGTTCACCCTGTCTGAGAAATAATGCTTGTATTCAGCGTAGATACCCAGGTTGTTCCTTTGCCTCTTGCCCAGGTTGGTACTGTTGATATGCTCCTGCCTGTATTCCACACCTGCGCCTATGATACCATTTCTGGTTTTATATGAACTTTGCAACTCGCCGGTCACTACATTGGTTTCGTGTATGTTGTGGTAGAGTTCAGGTTTCTGCTTCACGAAGATGTAATCATCATTGTTGTACCTGTAGCTGATACGCGGGCTGATGATGAGTTTACTATTGGGTTGATAGTTGTACCGTATGCTACCTATGGCTGTTTCCACCGCTTCTGTTGACTCTTTATCTACAGGGGCGGCATAGTAAGCATTCGCCCCGAAGCTGTTGTTGATATAACCGCCCATCGCCTCAATATTATTTTTTTCGTTGATAGCTATGCGGTTCTGGTAGAACAGCCTGTAAACATCATAATCCGTGTTGTAACGAAAGCCATTGCCTTCGTCATGCGCTATGGACAATATATGTGAATGCTTACCTGCAGCTATAGCTGCCAAAGCCTGTGCACCCCATCCAAAGTATGTTTCTCCTGTAGCCGTGTCCTGCTGCAAACTGCTGCCGGTGTATGCCTGTGCAAACACCTCATCCTGTACCGGTGTTTTGGTGACAATATTAATAGCACCCGCCAGGGCGTTCACGCCGTAGGTGCGTGCTGCCGGGCCGCGTACTATTTCGATACGTTCTATTGCACTAATGGGAATGGGTACATTCAGCATAAGGTGCCCTGTTTGCGGGTCCGACATTTTCACGCCATTGATGAGTACCAGTACCTGGTCGAACGTACTACCGTCAATAGACACATCGGCCTGCGTACCAACCGGGCCACGCTGGCGCAGGTCAACACCTGCCACATAAGACAGCAACTCGTTTGTGCTTTTTACAGGAAGCGCCTTTATCTGCCTGCTGTCCAGTACTTCTATATTCCTGTTTTGCCTGCCATAAGCTTCCTCTATACGGTTGCCGGAAATAATAACCGAATCCAGCTTACCGGATAATGATTGTGCTGCTGTACCCTGTACCGTGGCTATACTAATGATTGCCAGCGCTATCTTTTTCATTGTTCTTCTATTTTTGGCGGGCAAATATAGAGGGCTTATCCACCAAAGGAAACAGTTTTATCAATAACTGATGTGTTTATACGTATATGGTAACCATACAACAGTCTTATACATAACCCATATTAGCTATAACAAATACAGCCCCGTAAATACGGGGCTGTATCAGAATATGTTATTACTAATTTATTGTATCACTAATTTCTGTCCGCTGATGGCTGTACCGTCTTGCAAGATGGTAACGATGTACGAGCCCGGAGCAACTGTACCCTGTAAAGAAACCAGGGTTTTACTACTGTTCAGTTGACCCTTGGTTACCAGTTTCCCCGTCATGTCTGTAACATTATATGACCACTCACTCTTGCCTGTTTCAGGAATGTGTACAGTGAATATACCATTCGTAGGGTTAGGATAAATTTCCGCCATCTGTCCGCCATCTATGTCTTCTACATTATCAGGATAAGGCAGGCGCTGTGCATGGAAGTTCACATCCTTCTTTTTGTTATCAGCAAAAGTGGCATCTTCGTAAGTGATGTTAGCCATTGGCATCATTTCGTACTCGCGGTAGAAACTCTTCTGGTAAACCACCTGCGTTTGTCCTTGTTGTAAACCTGCCATTTGCAGTATGGGTGCGGGTGCGAGAGAACCGTTCAGGAAGAAACTATCCTGTGTGGTGATTGTACTCTTTACCAACAATACATGCTTTGAGCCTGATGGCTTGCCATCGAGCCTCTTAATTTTCAGGTTGCCCCAACCTATCACCTCGCTGGTGGAATTAATTGTAGACCTGCGTTCTGTCTGGGCCTTATTATAGATAGGAAGCGCCGTCAGTTCCATATTAAAAACCGCCTTGGATGTTGCGTTCCATTTTGTGCCCATTGTAGCGGGATAGGGCATCTGTACCTGCGGAGCAGAGTACACCACATCCTGTGCCTTTATCACCAGGCTATCGTTAGGGTTACCCGTTTGTGAGCCGAGGGGGAATGCCTGCCGGGCTAAACGCTCGCCATGAGTTTTTATACCCGAGTTGTCTATTGAGAACATAAAATTGGTGACATAAGACATGCCCATGTTTTCTATATAGGCCTGGTTAGCGTGTGTAGCATTAGCAAATCCGCCGGCCGTAGAAAACTGCGCATAATATCGATAGCTGGCAAGGATAACCGTTGAAAGATCCCAGGTATGCCATTGACCGTCAGGTACTGTAGGTACACTGCTCAGCACAGTACCATAAATCGTGTCGATACCTGTGGGGTTTGCAGGCCCGTTAGCTTTGGTAAAAACGTGCGCCTGGCTGTATGCCGTAGTTGCCAGACCTAAACATGCAATAAATAAGGTAAACAGTTTTTTCATTAGTCTTTGGTTTTAGTTACTGTAATATTAAGGGTTTTAAGGTTGTTTACCATATTTTTTTACTTGCTCAGGTGCATACTACGCTCTTTGTACAAGGTGCGGAACCATGGGTCGCGCAGGTCTTTGATAAAGCGGATAGCCTCACCTGTACTCTTCATCTCCGGCCCCAGTTCTTTATTAACTTTAGGGAATTTATTGAAGCTGAACACAGGCTCTTTCACCGCATAACCTTCGAGCTTTTTCACTATGTCAAAATCCTTCAGTTTCTTCTCGCCCAGCATCACTTTGGTAGCAATGTTCAGGTAAGGTACCCCATAAGCTTTTGCAATAAACGGAGTAGTGCGGCTGGCGCGCGGGTTGGCCTCTATCACATACACCTTACCGTCTTTGATGGCAAACTGAATATTGATTAAACCTTTCACATTAAGACGTAGCGCTATTTTCTTAGCATAGTCCACCATTTCATCCACTTCCAGCTGGCCCAGGTTGAATGAGGGCAGTACGGCATGGCTGTCGCCGCTGTGTATGCCCGCAGGTTCTATATGCTCCATGATACCCATTATGTGCACTTCTTCACCATCGCAGATAGCATCCACTTCAGCCTCCTGGCAACGGTCGAGGAAATGGTCAATCAGTATCTTATTACCCGGCAGGTGTTTCAGCAGGCTGAGTACACCTTTTTCCAGTTCTTCGTCATTGATTACTATCCTCATGCGCTGGCCACCCAATACATAAGAAGGGCGCACCAACACCGGGTAACCTACCTCTTTAGCCACTTCCAGCGCTTCATCAGAATCATACGCCGTCCCGTAATTAGGATAAGGAATACCCATCTCCTTCAGCAGGTCGCTGAAGCGGCCGCGGTCTTCGGCTATATCCATACTGTCGTAAGAAGAACCTATGATTTTGATGCCTTTTTCGTGCAGCCATTGAGCCATTTTTAAAGCTGTCTGCCCACCCAATTGCACTATTACACCATAAGGCTGTTCATGTTCTATGATTTCCCAGAGGTGCTCCCAGTACACCGGCTCAAAGTAGAGCTTGTCTGCTATATCGAAATCGGTAGATACCGTTTCGGGGTTGCAGTTGACCATGATGGCTTCATAGCCACATTCTTTTGCTGCCAGCAAACCGTGCGTACAGCAGTAGTCGAACTCTATACCCTGGCCTATACGGTTGGGGCCTGAACCCAGTACAATCACTTTCTTCTTGTCCGACACCTTGCTTTCGTTAAAAACAAGCTCCCCGCGGCTTTCGGGCGATATGGCCGAACTCTCGAAAGTGCTGTAGAAATATGGTGTCTTAGCCTCAAACTCAGCACTACAGGTGTCCACCATCTTATACACCCTTTTTATATTCAGCTTCTTACGGTGTTCATACACCTCTTCAGCCGTACAGTCCTTTACCAGCTGGGCTATCTGCTCGTCGCTGAAGCCCATGATTTTGGCCTCGCGCAGCACATCGTCGGGCAGGTTTTCCAGGTGGGCGTATTCTTTTATTTTATTCTCCAACTTTACTATATCCTGTATCTGGTAGAGGAACCAGCGGTCTATATGCGTTACCTCGCGGATGGTTTTAATAGATATACCTGCAGATATTGCGTCTTTAATTTTGAATATCCTATCCCAGGTAGGACGCTTGATGTATTCCAGCAATTCCTCTACGCGCAGTTTGGCACTGCTTACCGAACTTAAGCCTATTGCATTGTTCTCCAGGCTCTGGCAGGCTTTCTGCAGTGCTTCGGGGAAGGTACGGCCGATGGCCATCACCTCGCCTACCGATTTCATCTGCAGGCCCAGCGTATCATCCGCACCCTTAAACTTATCGAAGTTCCAACGGGGCATTTTCACTATTACATAGTCCAGAGCAGGCTCAAAGTACGCCGATGTGGTTTTGGTAATCTGGTTTTCCAGTTCGTCCAGCGAGTAGCCTATGGCCAGCTTGGCGGCTATCTTGGCTATGGGGTAACCTGTAGCTTTTGATGCCAGTGCAGAGGAGCGGCTCACGCGCGGGTTAATTTCTATGGCTATTATTTCTTCTGTTTCGGGGTTGAGGGCAAACTGAACGTTACAACCACCGGCAAAGTTGCCCAGGTCGCGCATCATCATGATGGCGGTATTCCGCATCAATTGCATTGCTGTGTCGCTCAATGTCATAGCAGGCGCTACAGTGATACTGTCGCCCGTGTGGATACCCATTGGGTCGAAGTTTTCTACCGAGCAGATGATGGCGACATTATCCCGGTTATCGCGCAGCAACTCCAGCTCAAATTCTTTCCAGCCCAGTACCGCCTTTTCTACCAGTACCTCGTGTATGGGTGATGATTTCAGGCCGTGGTCGAGCGCCGCCTCCAGTTCCTCTTTGTGCATCACAAAGCCACCGCCGCTACCACCCAGCGTGTAGGAAGGGCGTATTACGATAGGTAACCCTATCTCCTGTGCAAACTCCTTACCTTCCAGCAGCGAGTTTGCCGTTCTGGCCTGGGCAACAGGCACACCCAATTGCAGCATCCACTGGCGGAACAGCTCCCTGTCCTCGGCCTTATCTATTGCCTTGATGTCCACCCCTATCAGGCGCACATTATATTGTTTCCATATACCCAGCTCATCTACATCTTTTGCCAGGTTCAGCGCCGTTTGCCCACCCATAGTTGGCAATACCGCATCAATATCATTTTCCTGCAATATCTGTTCGATACTCTCTACCGTCAGTGGCAGCAGGTACACCCTGTCGGCCATCATAGGGTCTGTCATGATAGTGGCGGGGTTAGAGTTAATGAGTATCACTTTGATACCCTCTTCCCTGAGGCTGCGTGCGGCCTGAGAGCCCGAATAGTCGAATTCGCAAGCCTGGCCTATCACAATAGGACCTGAACCGATAATTAATACTGATTTGATGGAAGTGTCGCGTGGCATAATTCTAAGTAAAAAAGCAAAATTCAAAAATCAAAAGCGGGTTGTACAAAGCGCCCAATTTTTGAACTAACCATGCCCGGAAGCTGTAGATACAAAAATCGGGCTTGACGCCCGAGGCGCAAAGGTAATTCAAAAAAGTTGAAGTTGAAGTAGTGATGTGATAAAGTGCTAAGACGTTGCAAGCACTGACAGAAACAGGGCAAATTTTGTTAACCACGCATATACCGCGTTTAACTACCGGGAATATTGACTCGTTGTAAGTAATTGACAATAAATATATTGCACGTTGTTTGTTAACTTTTGTTAACTGAAAGCATGTTTTTTTCAGGAAAGTACGGGTAATAAAAAACCCGCCAACCGGGCGGGTACATATTGTATCTGTTACTTTCTTCAACTCAGTATTTAAGCGGGGTTTCATGGTTATAATATTTTACAATAGCAAAAATACAAAATAAAGATGATTAATGCAAATTTATCCGGCAAAGTTATTGTTGGGTATGGCCTGTCAACCCTGGCTGCAACATCAACTTTAACCGAAACATATTGCTGAATAAACAGTTATGTGCTGTCGTTTAGTTAAAAAACAGGCAATATGCTGATATGCCCTACCTGTTTATAGAGTATTTATCCGCTTAATAGTTAATTTTACACCCCCGTGCATGAAATTGTGCAGGGGCTATAAAAAAACTGTACTGCTGCCAATGGCAATTCTGGGTAACCTGATATCTCGTTCATTACGTCTTCGAAAACAATTCGACCTTCCGGTGGCTACGCCGGAAAAATACCAGCGTAATACACTGCGCCAGTTATTGGAAAAAGCCCGGTATACCTCATTCGGTAAAAAATACGGCTTCTCAGACATGCTGGACCAGGAACTGGACTTTATGAGCGCCTTCAGAAAAGCAGTGCCTGTACACAACTACAACAAGATGCACGAGCAGTGGTGGTACCGCTGCCAGCAGGGCGAAGAAAATGTAAGCTGGCCCGGCAAGGTGAAGTACTTCGCGCTGAGTAGCGGCACCAGTGAGAGCGCCAGTAAACACATACCTGTTACACAGGATATGATTAAATCCATTAAGAAAGTAGGTTTTAAACAGCTCTACAGCATGGTGGATTTTAAAGTACCCTCCTCCGCTTTCCAGAAAGGAGTACTGATGCTGGGCGGCACTACCTCGTTGTTTGAAAAAGGGGAATATTACGAAGGGGATATGAGTGGCATCAGCGCCAAAAATATGCCCAAGTGGATGAGCAACCTGTTTTACAAGCCGGGGCAGAAAATATCCAGCAGGCCCCAATGGGAAGACCGTATTAAGCTAATAGTGCGCAACGCCCGCAAGTGGGACGTTGGTACCGTGTGTGGCGTACCTGCATGGGTGCAGATAGTAATGGAAGAAGTGATACGCTACCATGGCGTAAAAAACATACACGAGATATGGCCCAACCTGAGTATATATATACATGGTGGCGTATCGTTTGAGCCCTACCGCGAGAGCTTTAAAAAATTGCTGGGCAAGCAGGTAACATTTATTGAGACCTATATGGCCAGCGAGGGCTCCTTTGGCTTCCAGGCCAGGCCGGGCGGCCATGGTATTAAACTGGTGCTGAACGCAGGGGTGTTCTATGAATTTGTGCCTTTCACCTCAGATAATTTTGATGATGACGGGAATATAAAAGACAACCCTGAAAGCGTACTGATACACGAAGTGGATGAACAGACCAATTACGCCGTAATGATCAGTACTTGTGCCGGTGCATGGCGTTATATAATAGGCGATGTGGTGCGCTTTACCAATGCTAAAGAACATGAAATAGCTATTGTAGGCCGCACCAAGCAGTTCCTGAGCCTGTGCGGTGAGCACCTGAGCATAGACAATATGAACAAGGCTATAGAGATAGTGGCCAGGGAATTGAATATAGAGGTGAATGAATTTACCGTTGCCGGTTTCAAATACGAGAACCTGTTCGCCCACCGATGGTACATTGGTAGTGAGGATAGTAACGTTGATGCCAACGCGGTAAAAGAACTATTGGATAAAACCCTGTGCGAACTGAATGACGACTACGCTGTAGAGCGCACATCGGCGCTGAAAGAAATATTTGTAGAGATATTACCCAACGACGTGTTTTACGACTACCTGCGGGCTATTGGCAAACATGGCGCGATGAATAAATTTCCGCGAGTGCTTAAAGGCGAGGCCTATACCAAATGGACTACCTGGCTGGAAACCAATAATGTGCAGGCTTTAAGCTCTGTATAAATCAGGCATCTTTCATATACTCATAATGCGCCTGTGCAATTTTTATTTCTTCGTAAGTATAATCTTCCGGCAGTAAATCTTTGATGGGTTTGAGTGCGTAAGTCTGCCCCGTTTGTTTTATCAGTCCTGTAATGATATCTAACCTGTCGCGTGCAATGAGCTTTGTGGCATTTACCTGTCCTTCGAGTATAAAGGGTACCAAGTGGCCTGCCACGGTGCCGGGCGAAAGATTTCTTTTATCAGCTATCTGTGCGATATCATACCCTTCCTGTAACAGCTCAAGGCTGATTCGTTGTGTATTATTGACTAATGATTTCCTTTCCGTTGCCTTACGCTCCCGCTTGGGCGAGCGGAGGTGGATACGGCTCTCAAGGTTGCGCTTGTGCGCATAAGCCTGCAATACCTGCATGAATGCGGGGCCGTATTTACTTACCTTGTAATCACCAAAACCGGAAATGCGCCTCAAACCATCGGTGCTGAGCGGCAGGTAAGTAGCCATGTCCAGCAGGGTATTGTCGCCTAATATCACGTATGGTGGTACGTTTTCCATCTCTGCTATTTCGCGGCGTTTATCTTTCAATTCCAACAGCAAATCAGGGTAATGTTGCAAAGCCTCGGGTGATGCAACCACCGGTGCTTTAGGTTTCTTCAGTGTCAGTTGCACTTTCATCTCGCCCTTCAGTATGCGGCGGCTGGCATCATTCAATTTCAGTGAGGGGTAAGCACCATGCTCCACATCTACCAGTTTTTGCTGCACCATTTGTTTAATGATGGTTTTCCATTCATCACGTTTCAGGTCGGCGCCCACACCGAAAGTTTTCAGTTCAGTATGTTCGGGAACGATTTTGGCACTGCGCGAGCCACGCAGCAGGGCTATGATGTAATCTTCGCCAAACTTCTCGCCCGTGCGCGTTACCGCCGATAATATTTTCTGCGCTTCGATAGTAGCCTCACGGTGCTCCAGGTTGCTGAGGCAGTAATCGCAACTGCCGCAATAGGTGGGAAAATGTTCACCAAAATACTGTAGGATATATTGCCGCCTGCAACCCTCGTGCTCCGCAAAATCTTTCATCTGCAACAGCTTCCTTTTCATCACAGCCGTTTGCTCCGCATTGTTCTCTACCATGATAAAACGCATGAGCTTGCTGATATCGCCCGAGGAATAAAATAATATCGCATCGCTGCGCAACCCGTCTCGGCCGGCACGGCCTGTTTCCTGGTAGTAGCTTTCCATATTCTTGGGTACATCGTAATGTATCACAAAACGTACGTTGGATTTATCGATACCCATGCCGAAGGCAATGGTAGCTACAATTATTTTTGTTTCATCTTTCTGAAAAGACTCCTGCACCCTTGAGCGGTCATCGCTGCTGAGGCCTGCATGGTAGTGGGCTGCTTTATAACCTGTTTGCCTGAGTTTATCCGCTATGCTTTCGGTAGAAGCACGGGAGAGTGCATAAATAATACCGCTGTCGTTCTGATGTTCGTTGAGGTATTGCAGTACCTGGTCGAAAGCTTTGCGCTTGGGCTGTATATAATAATTAATATTCGCCCTGTTGAAGCTGGAGATGAATACACTCGCGTTGCGCAACTGCAGCTTGTCAACAATATCTTTTTGGGTGATGGTGTCGGCACTGGCAGTGAGCGCGATAACAGGTGTATGGGGAAAGTGTTGTTTCAATGCCGCCAGTTGCAGGTATTCAGGACGGAAATCGTGCCCCCACTGCGAGATACAGTGCGCCTCGTCTATAGCAAACAACGCACAGGGCAAAGTGGTGAGGAAATTGACAAACTGCATACCGTTGCTGAACAATCGCTCGGGTGCGAGGTAGAGCAATTTTATTTCGCCATTGCGTGTGGCATTGATGATGTTGTTCTGCTCTGCATTGCTTAGCGTTGAATTCAGAAAAGCAGCCCGGATACCGTTGGCCTGCAATGCGTCTACCTGGTCTTTCATCAGGGCGATGAGCGGGGATATAACAATGGTCAATCCATCGAGCAGCATGGCTGGCAACTGGTAACAAACAGATTTACCGCCACCTGTAGGCATGATAGCCAGTACGTCTTTGCCATTGAGTACAGATTCAATAATAGGTTGTTGGTTGAGGCGGAACTCGTCGTAACCAAAAAAATGTTTGAGCGCTTTGTGTATGGGATATTGTTTCATGAGCCGGTAAAAATAGGATTTTCACTTTAGACAGAAGCCTGCAACAAGATTAATAGTTTAATTACGCCGCTTTCCCGGTAAAATGTTTAATACTTTTTCTATCAACATTTTTTTCGGCATACCATAAATCATAATTCTTCTGCAGGTTCATCCAAAACTCTGCCGTAGTACCAAATGCTTCTGAAAGTTTGACAGACAGCTCAGGGCTGATTCCTGCACGTTCATTAACAATAGCAGATAAATTCGCCCTTGCCATTCCAAGCCCTGTAGCCACCTCAGTAACGGTTAGTTTGCGCTCTTTAATAAATTCTTCCCTCAATATTTCGCCCGGATGAGCAGGCGGTAATCCTTTTTTAAGCATAGCTATAAATATTTAATGCGGTATCGCATATCTATAAATATACTAAGTAGTTAATAGAAGATCGTCTCAGGTAGCTTTTTTATTATACCCGTCTCCTGTGCTTTGGCAAACATAGTTTCCACAGCTTTTATGCCTGTGGCACCCAGGTCGGTGGTATATTCATTTACATATAGCTCTATATGCTGGCGCATTACCTGCTCGTCCATTTCCTGCGCATTGCCAGTGATAAATTCTGATAACTGGGGATAATATTTCCAGCCATATAGTACACTTTCTTTTATGACTGTATCAATCTTGGCCAGCAGTTTATCATCAAAACTTCTGCGGGCGACAATACCCCCCAGCGGAATGGCTGCCTGTACATTTTGCTCCCACCAGTCGCCGAGGTCTATCAGCTTGCTAAGGCCTTTTGACTGGTAGGTAAACCTGTTTTCGTGAATAATCAATCCTGCATCCACCTCGCCACTCAGCACCGCATCCTCTATTTCGTTGAATACATATACTACTTTGTTTTTAACAGCAGGCAATGCCAGGGAGAGTAACAGGTTGGCTGTAGTTTTCTCGCCCGGTATGGCTACACGCAGGTTTTCCAGGTCAGACAGCTCCATAGGGTAACGGGCGATGACCAGGGGGCCCACCCCTTTGCCCAATGCGCTGCCACTATTGAGCAGGGCATATTTATCAGCTGTATGCAGGTAGCTGCTGTAGCTGAGCTTGGTAATATCCAGTTTTTCTTCAAAAGCCCATTTGTTCAGCGTCTCCACGTCTTCCAGTACATAATCGAATACCAGTCCGCGGGTATTGATTTTGCCATTGACCATGGCATCAAATATAAATGTATCGTTGGGGCATGGGCTGAAGCCTAATGTCAATTTCATACTATGTACAAAGTTCTATATTATTCACGTATTTTCTCGATTACACCCTCATCTATCAACCTTTGGTAAACCTTAAACAGGCCTTTATGCTTTTTATAGTCAGCATACCAGTTAGAGGTGTCATCAACCCTGTAGCCGTATACTTCTATATAGTTTCTTACTTGTCCCGGTGTGTATCCAATGTATAATTCTCGTAATGTATCCTGTTTATATACTACATTATTTATTCTATAAAACTCGATTACAGCATGCGTATCCGTCTTCGACTTGTAATTAAGAGAATCAGTTTGTATTTGATTCCATATACTATAGGAAGTGTCAATAATATACCTGAAGCCCAACGAATCCATCTTTGCAAATAACTGCTCCCGGGTATATTTTGTTTTAAACTGTTTCTGATAAGTGTACTGTACACCAGCCGGCTTTCTATGATACCAATAAGGTGTCGAAGTAGCACAAAATGCAATAAAGGATATAACGGCGACAGGTGTAACCCATACCTTCTTTGCGTTGTTAAACCGGGTGTTATTCAAAAACTTATATGAAAAGGGTAATACGCTTAATCCTATTAGGTCGGTATAATCCACCACCCTTGTAATAGGGATGTGTTGCACCGATAACCAATCTACGAACGGTTGTGACCAACTACTTTTCCAGTAGATAAACAACAAGGCGGTTATGGTATACACAGCCTTCCTGAATTTTGGCAATAATGCAGCCCAGAACAATGGGAATATAAACAACCCCATAAAGTCAGAAAGTTTTCCTGTAACAGTATTATGGAACTGCTGTTTCAGCAAATGGTCATTTAACAACAGGACAAATAAACCTGATAGAAATATAGGATGCAGCAATATGTTTACCTTTCTCTGCATAACGCAATTTACCAATGTTATCAGAAAGCCCCCAATGGTTATCATAATATTGCTATTTTCGGAGCTTATATGTACTTACGTGGTTTATTGTTGGCGCTGGCTCTATCTCCCTGTGTATCATGGGCACAGGGTGATGAGGCATGGGCGGGCTACGGTATTGAGGTGAACCCGGTGTTGGGCAAAATCATCAAACACAATTATATATTTCCACCTATGCCCCGGCTATCGTATGCGGTGGATATCGCCCTGCTGAAGCAAACCGATGGCAGTAAAGAATGGCAGGTGCGTCGCAAGTATCCATTGGTAGGGGTGGGCGTTACTTATACAGATTATGGCATTGACTCGGTGTACGGAAAGTGTATAGGCCTGTACCCGGTATGGGAGATACCTATAGTGCGGGGTGAAAAGCTGGAATGGACCTGCCGGTTCGGCTATGGTATAGGCTATGTTACCAAAAGATTTGAGCGGCACCCGTCTTATGATACGCTGAATAACCTGGTTGGTAGCCGGCTGAATAACTTTACCATGTTCACCACGCAACTGCGGTATAAACTCAACCAAAATATCCACCTGCATGCGGGGTTCAATTTCAGCCATATATCCAATGGTTCCTTTCGCCTGCCCAACCTGGGGGTGAATATGTATGGGGGGCATATCGGGGTAAGATATTTCCCTGTGACAGATAATCCTGAGCGAACAGGCACTACCCCTGAAAGATTACCCAACCGTTGGATGGTGCAGGCAAGGATAGGGCTGGGCATGACGGAGTATAATAATGTGGACGGGCCTATGTACCCCGTATATACGGCTACACTGTATGCCAGCAAGCGCTATGGCAGCCGCAATAAGATACTGGCGGGTATAGACTACAGCTATTTCACGGCTATGCACGCCTTCCTGCGGTACAATGAAATAGAGGTGGGGAATGAAGATGCGCACTCCTGGGAGGGAGTGATATTTGTGGGACACGAGTTTGTGATAGGCCGGGTAGGTGTAATAGCCCAGGTAGGAGTGCCGTTCAGGCATACGTATATCAATAAAGACAAGACTATACAAAAACTGGGGTACGCCTATTATATACTGCAACAGGAAAAGGGGATATTAAAGGAACTGACCCTGAACGGGTTCATCAAATCGAACAACCTGGAGGCCTCGCACCTGGAATTTGGCCTGGGTATGGGTATATAAACCCCGGTATTGCACTTTTTTACAAAAATTATATAACTTACTGGTTCGTTTTAAAGAACATAGTATGAAACTTACATCAGCATCGGTATTACTGGCCGGCTTATTGGTTATTTCGGCCTGTAAACGTGAGCAAGTGAATGTTAGCCCGGAGGGTGGCATGCCCGGTTCAGGCACCACAACCAGCAAGGGCAGTTTTGACGTGCATTTCAATAATGTGGTGAAAGACAAGGACCTGGACCTGGGCAATGTATGGTACACAACAGATGACGGCGATACATACCGTATCACTCATTTCAACTACTATATCAGCAACATCATGTTTAATGCTACCGATGGCAGCAGGTATGTAGAACCAGAAAGTTACCACCTGGTAAAAGAAGATGTGGCCAGTTCACAGCTTATTACCGTCAACAATGTGCCGGCAGGCGAGTACAACTCCGTATCATTTACTATAGGAGTAGATTTTTATAAGAACATAGACACTTTGCAGGTAGGCAACGACCTGGACACCGTAAACGGAATGTATATGGGAGAGGGTAAAGGCTACATTATGGCGATGCTGGCAGGTTTTGCACCCAGGTCTGCCAACGGTAAGCTGAAATACCATATAGGTGGCTACCAGGGCATGTACAATACTATCAAAAACATAACACTGCAGTTTAAAGAGCCAAAAACAATAAACGGAAGCACTATACAAGTGTATGTAAATGCAGATGTGGCCAAATGGTTTGACGGGCCTAATCCTATTGATTTCGCTACCTTACCCATTGTAGATACTATAGGTCCGGGCGCAAAAATGATGGCCGATAACTATGCGCAGATGTTCTCGATAGCCGAGCACAGTACGCAACAGTAAAACCGTTTATTAATTATTTTTTAATGCCTGCATAGCAGGCATTTAGGGGTTATTATATTGTTACCAGTATAATAACCCTTGTTTTTTTCATATCTAATTCCAATCTTGCATATCCATTTTTGTACAGAGTAAGCTCTGTATATCTTTTTTTTCAGCATCAATAAAGGGGGAGTGTTTCAGGCTTTTTTGTTACCCGCGGGTACAGGGAGCAGATACTACATTGTTTAAATTTATTAAATATTTATTTAATCTTTAAAACACCCTTTTATGAAGAATGCACTAAGATTTCAATTGTTCAAATTCAGTATGCTGCTGGTCAGCCTGCTGATGCTACAGCCCGAAGAGGCACAAGCCACCCACTTCAGGTATGGAAATGTTACCTGGGAAAGAGTAGCAGGTAATCCTTACCAGATACGTTTCAGAATTACCCAGGCATGGAGGAGATCATTTTACGGCAACCCTAATGTGGGGGCGACGGTTAACACCGGTGCTTTCAATACCGGTGCCGGTGGGCAGACCATCTTACTGAATGTCACATCTGTAAACACTACCGAAGATTGGTTTTACGGAGAGTACACTTTTGTTAAGACATACGCAAGTGTCAACACTTCCTACAATGCATCTTTTTCAGGCTGTTGCCGCATCAGCACATTATCAAATAATGCTGATGACCAATACATAGTAGGCACTATCGTAACTGTCGGCAACAATAATGATGCTCCGGTTTCAACAGTTCCACCATTTATCAGCCTGCCTATCAACACAGCCGCTGCCACGTACCAGATACCAGCTACTGACCCCAATGGAGATGCGCTTACATTCTCCCTGGTACCCAATGGCCAATTTGGTTCAGGTACGATTCAGCCTGCAGGTATATCTGTGTCCAGCACTGGCTTGATAACGTTTAATACAGTTGGCAAACCTTTAAATAGCCTGTGGAACACAGCCATATATGCTACAGATTCAAAAGGTGCCCGTATTCAACTGGACCTGATGATAAGGGTAACGGCCCCTTCTACTCCTCCGGTATTTGATTATACAGTAACACCTGCCAATAATGCCGGCTATGTAATACAGCCGGGACAGACATTATCTTTCAATGTAAAAGCATCAGATGTAGACCCTAATTCATCTGTTACCTTAAGCGCGGTAGGTGTGCCTGTTGGCGCTACATTTAATCCTGCAAACGGCAACCCCGTAACACAGTCGTTCTCCTGGACACCCACTATTTCAAGCGTGGGTACCTACCAGGTAAACTTTGTAGCACAGGACAATGCAGGCGTGCAGGCAAACTCAATTGTAAATATAGCAGTTTCGTTAAAGCCCAACTTTGTTGCACCTTCATTAGGCAATGGTAGTATTTTATGTTATCAGCCGGGTGATACCATCAACCAAACATACACAGCGTCGGACGTGGATACTGCTGATTATGTTATATTATCATTGGTAAGCAGCGCGCAAACAGGCATGAGTTTCTCACCGACATTACCTACAGCAGCATCTAACCCGGTATCCACCAATTTTACGTGGGTAACATCTTCTGCTAACTGGGGAATCAATATGGTAGTGGTGCGTGCCACCGACAGTTATACAGAAACCAAGGATGATACGGTGTACTACATCGTCAATACACCTCCGGCATTTGCTACCACGCAGGGTAATACAAGTGTAACTGCAGGGCAAACTTTCAGCTATACTTTCAGCGGTACAGATGCGGATATAGCTCAAGGTGATACTATCAGCTTATCGCATACCAACATACCATCGTGGATGAGCATAACTGATAACAACAACGGAACCTGGACACTGAGCGGTACGCCTGTACTTGCAGACAGCGGCACGTATACGGTTATATTGCAACTTGAAGATGAAACCAACCACTTCAATGGCACACACTGCGGCGATGCCACTCAAACATTCGAGGTAACTGTTATACCTTGTAATATCACTACAAGCACATCAGTTACTAATGTTTTATGCCATGGTGCATCTACAGGCGCTATTGACCTGACAGTAAACAATGCCACATCACCTGTTTCTTACACATGGAGCAATAGCGCCACAACAGAAGACCTGAGCGGCGTGATTGCAGGCACTTACTCTGTTAGCATTATTGACGCTAACGGTTGTACTGCTGCAGATACTGCTGAAATAACTGAGCCCGCCACAGCTGTCAGTGGCAGTGTTTCAGTAAGCCCCTCTCCTACTATTGCAGGACACGCTGCCAATACCATATATCTTGGCTATGGCCCCCAGTCTGTAACATTGTCTGCAACTGCCAACGGTGGTACACCAGGTTATACTTATAGCTGGAGCAATGGTGCTAATACAGCTTCAACAACTGTAAGCCCCACAAGTACAACGGTTTACACTGTAACTATTACAGATGCCAACGGTTGCACCTACAGCCAGAGCCAGACAATTAAGGTAGTAGACGCTCGTTGCGGCAACAACAATAACAAAGTACTGGTATGCCATATACCTCCCGGCAACAACAACAACCCGCAAACAATATGCATCTCTGCCAACGCTGTGGCCACTCACCTGGCTCATGGTTGTTATGTAGGGCCATGTGGTTCGTCTAAAGGAGGCCGCAATGGTGACGAAAATGGCAATATCAGCTTGCAGGATATAATAGAAGAAGGCGTTTGGAATATCTACCCCAACCCCAACAATGGTACCTTTGTGCTGCAACTGCCATCAAAAGAGCAGGCACAGATTATCATTACCAATGTACAAGGACAGGTAGTGTATAAGCAAGAGGTAAATAATACATCGAAGCTGACCATCGAACTGGGCAATGCCGCAAAAGGCATATACCTGGTGCAGGTAGTGAGCGGACATGATACTTACCAGGGTAAGCTGACCGTACAATAATCAATAACAGCATAGTATATAAAAAGGGCTGCCTCAAAAAGGCAGCCCTTTTTATATACTAATATTTATAAATCACTACCGGCTTGTTAATAGATAAATAACACTTGCATTTATCAATTAATATCTCAATCTTGTGTATAGATTTTGTGCAGGCACGTTTCGTGCAGGATTTTTTACAACAGAGCTTACTGGGGGAACAGAACTCATGATTTAGCATAGCTATGCTTATTATGGTTATACTGCAATATATAGCCAAAGCAATATATTTTTTAAATCAAAACCCCTTTATGAACGAAACAATATTCAACTCCGCACCCAGCCTCTATACAAGCTGATAGTAGACACATACCAGTACATAGATATGCCCAAGCCGTTATAACAAATTATCCCGGCTTGATTGTAGTGTCTTTTTTATCCCTTTTGATAATTACAGAAAAATGAAACGCAAATGAAAAAAACAACGTTATGCGCTGTATTACTACTACCGAAAACAGCAGATTATGCACAAGGCGAACAGAGTAATTACCCTGAAGAGATTACAAATTGACCCCAAACATTCGAAATGCAATTATCACGGAGATTACTTCTTATAGTTACAATATTGTCGTTTAGCACAACTGTGCTTGCGAAATACAAGCATTTGCTACATAAAACTTACGCTGAGCGTTATATTCAGATTGACAGTATGTTTTACTATAACAAGCCGCTAAGGGATAACCGTGTACTTTTTCACAATGAAATAAACAGCCTTGAGAACGAGGCAAAGGCTGCCGGAGATATAGAATTACAATGCGAGGCAAGATTGTTAAGGCTTGCCGATTACAGCACTGAAAAGCATTGGGACTCTATCAAAGTAGAAACTTACGCCAAATCCTTACTTGATTTTGCCAAAAAGAACAGGTTAACTCAAATAGAAGTGCGGGGCAGGCAATACCTCGGGCGTTATTATATGGAAAAGAAAGGGAAATATATTGAAGCCATTGACCAATTTCTCCAATCTTATTACCTGCTGGGTGAATTGTCCCCCGGCTTGTTCCCATCAAAGAAAGAGTGCCTGTTTAACATTGCCCATGCTTACTATGCTTTTGGTGATTTTGCAGGTGCAAAAAAATACTTACGGGAAGCTGAAAGTATCCAAATGCCTGCAGGCTTGACCCTGCTGGAAAACCCCAACAAAACTCAAACATATATAAGCCTGAAAAATACGCTTGGGCTTCTTTACCGCAGCGACAAAGAATATGACACAGCAATACATTATTTCGAATCGGTAAGAGAACTTTCAAAGAGCATTGGAGATACTGTATGGATGGGCATAGCCGCAGGTAATATCGGGATATGTTACTACCTGCAAAATGAATACGACAAAGCAGTACCATTACTGAAAACAGATATAAAAAGCAGTTTTGAAGGCGAACAGATTGATAATGGCCTTAATTCTCTGATAAAACTGACTGATATATACCTGCAAAAAAATGACTTGGACACAGCGCGCCTGTTATTAGACAGTGCCAGGCGTCAACTTGATATTGCCTATGAGCCATCGGAACATATGCAGCACCTGGCGGTATTAATGGGCAGGTACTATTCTGTAACAGGTAACATGGGCCTTGCCTACCGGTATATGGACACTGCGTTGATGGCCAGGCAAATCATTAACGACAAAAAAAATGCACTGCAACTGGCCAATCAGCAACATTTACTCAGTTTGCAGGCACATCGCACAGAGTTGGAAAAAGTAGAAAATATAAAAAGTGTACAGCTTTTAAAAAGAAACGGAATTATCGTGATCCTATTCCTGCTAACTGTATTCTCTATCATTTTCATCAACAGGCAAGCATCATTGTACCGGCACAAGACACAACTTGCCGAATCTGAGAAAAAAACGGCAGCACAGGAATTACAAAATGCCGGCAAACAGTTGTACGACTTTACGCAAAGAATGTCAGAAAAAAATGAACTGATAGAAAAGTTCACGGGTGAAATTCAGAAATACCAATCCCTATTGTCTGACACCCACGACGCAGATACTGAAAGAACTATCTCAGAACTTCAACAAGCTACATTGCTTACAGATGAACAATGGGATGAATTTAAAATCAACTTCGAAAAAGTGCATCCCGGATTTCTAAACCGCCTAAGAGAAAAACTGCCCGACCTTACACCAGGAGAAACACGATTTCTTGTATTATTCAAACTTAAGTTCAGGAATAAAGAAATGGCCGGAATGTTAGGCATCGGTCTTTCGGGTATGAGAAACTACAAACACAGACTACGTAAAAAGCTCAATATCGATGACGATGCTGCCTTCGAACAACTTATTAGCAATATTTAACACTCATTTTTTATTAGACTATTATTTCGCAAATAAATGATTATCAAAATGTTATAGCATTGAGACGTTTTTGGGACAACTACAGGACATAACTGGGACGCTGATTATTTGCATCAGGGCTATGTGTGGTTGCATATTTACCTGATGAAATATTTCGGAAACTATTTCCGGTTAGCATACTTGTTTGTAATCGTTGTTGCCATTATTCTGATATCGTTAGTTTGGAATCATTATAACAGCCAAGTAAGTCAATTTGAAAATGGGATTGAATCTAATGAATTATTACAATATGAAAATAATTAACCGATATATTGATATGGGCATACATAGATTAAATATTATTAGCCTATTACAGTTTGCACCTGTTCAATTCAACCTTTTAGTTGGATTAATTTTTCCACTGTACTCATTACATATTTCATTAGCTAATAAAGAAAAACAAAAGCACACTCGCACTCCATTGATCTGTCAGCTTAACAATAATTGTACAGCCAGGTTTATTCATTGTAATCAATAGAAGTAAATAACAAATCTTTTTTTGAAACATCAAAAACACATATACGTAGCTAAAACAATCTAATATGAAAAAAACAACATTATTCGCTGCATTACTACTGCTGACAGCAGCAGGCTATGCACAAAGCGAACAAGGCAACGTGCTCCCGAAGCAGGCTATCAGCGCTGCTGCAGCACACCTACCGTCGCTGGTACGCTATGATGGTATCGGTGAAAAAGTAACCGCCGCAGCAGGCAATTATGAAGCGGAAAGCTTTCAAAACCTGCAAAACTGGGCCAGCCAATACCCGGAAGAGGTTACAAATTATCTAAACGTAGTTTCTGTTTATCTGCATGACGCTGAAGAATCATCAATACCTGCTACTGAAAAAAGCGCGTACAATGACCTGAAAGCTCAATGGATATTCATAAATGAAATAATCAAAAACAAATCTTAATCAAAGCAAAATTATTTTATCATAAAAAATACTCTCTATATGAAACGAATATTCTCACTTGTCACACTGTTGTTACTCACAGTGGCAAGTTATGCCCACGTTTGGGAAATACGAGTAAACCAGGCCCAGAACGGCACGCTGACCTGGTACCTGCAGTCATACCACGGTGTGAGTGAGTGTGGTATCCTCAATTCAGGTTTAAATATCAACGGCGTAAATTATCCTTTGCAGGCAGCTTATAGTGGTTCAATCGTAGGGTTGAGCAATACAGTTTTTGCCACAACGGGCAACTGGGCCCGGGGCAGCTATGCTATTGTGCAAACGCCATTCCTGGGTACAAACTTAAATGTGCAGCCCTACTCCAATAACGTATGCTGGGCATTTATGGTAGGTGGTTCCGGCAACTTTACACCCCCACCCCCACCTGTATGTACTACTTGCCCCATAACCGGCTGGTCTAATGCAAACAGCACACCCAATAATAATGGTACTGCGTGCAACAGGCTGGACGATTATCTGCCTACTACTGTAACTGTTAATCACCTGTCTTGTGCTTCTATCACTACAGGTGGCAAGTTCAGGGTGATATACGACCCCTCAGGTGCGAATATATCGTACGGCCCTTACAACTTCACCACAGGCATCACTACTAACGTGAATATCAACCTGCCTTATGGTGTTACCAGCAGCACGCAATTGAATGTCGTAAGCGATTCTTTCCCTTGTAATGTAGCTCATGGATTGACTATCCCCGGCGGAACATTCCATGGTGTACTAGAAACAGTTCCTCCTGTAATCGTTTGTCCTTCAAACATTACTGTGAACAATGCTCCTAATACATGTGGGGCTGTGGTAAACTATGCTACACCGACGGCTACTGACAATTGCAGCGGCGGATTAGGCGCACAGAAGACCTTGGGCTTTAATGGCGGAACAAATTTTGCATCTACTTATTCAGAGCAAGGAATGTTTATCAGCGCTAATAACCATATTGATGCTCCATGGCCTATAGCCAGCGGGCAGGGTGCCAGGATACACGGGTATTATACAAGTGTATGGACGTATATGGGCGGACAAACATTCAGCCCGATAAGTGTGAACATAGTAGCTGACCCAACCAATCACAGGTTTGTATCTTCTACAGGTGCGCAGATATCACCTACAACCACAGGTGTATTTACATTTCCAAATACAGCTGATTGGAGAGGTATTACCAGCATGCAATGGAACAACCTGAACTGGAACAATATTGACCTGGACGATTTCCGGTTTGCAGAAGGTGGTGGCGGGCCATTAGTTACCCGCACAAGCCCTGCTAATACTGCCAGTGGTTCTACATTCCCGGTAGGTACTACTACAGTGTCTTATATGGCAACAGACTCAACAGGTAATACTGCTTCGTGCAGCTTTACAGTGACTGTGGTTGACAATCAGAATCCAACTATAGCCTGCCCTGCTAATGTAACAGTGAATGCTGATAACGGCACATGTGCGGCTACAAACGTTGCACTGGGCTCACCAACTACAGGTGATAACTGCGGGGTGCAAGGCACATCTAACAATGGCCCGGCTTCATACCCGGTAGGTACAACTGCTGTAACATGGACAGTTACCGATATAAACGGTAATACTGCTACATGCACACAAAATGTAACCGTTGTTGACAACCAGAATCCCACAATTAGCTGCCCTGCTGACGTAACAGTAAACGCCGACAACGGTATATGCGCTGCTACAAACGTAAACCTGGGTACGCCAACAACAGCTGATAACTGTGGTGTACAGGGTACATCTAACAATGGTCCTGCGTCATACCCTGTAGGTACTACAGTAGTAACATGGACAGTGAATGATGTGAATGGCAATACTGCTACATGCACACAAAATGTGACTGTACTGGATAATCAAAACCCGACAATCAGTATAGGAAACGTAACAGTGAATGCGGATAATGGCGCTTGCGCTGCCACTAATGTAAACCTGGGTATACCAACTACTGGTGACAATTGCGGCGTACAAGGTACATCTAACGATGGCCCGGCTTCGTACCCCGTAGGCACAACAACGGTAAACTGGACAGTAACTGATGTGAATGGCAACACCAATACAACAACACAAACAGTAACTGTAGTGGACAACCAGGCACCTATTGTTGCCTGTCAACCTTACACACTCAACCTGAGCGGTGGTACAGGTACAGTATCTGCATCAGATGTGGACAATAACAGCAGTGACAATTGCGGCATAGCCAGCATGTCTGTATCTCCCAATACATTCACATGCGCAGATGCGGGTGAAAACACTGTGGTATTGACTGTGACTGATATCCATGGTAACAGCGCAAGCTGTACTACAACTGTAACAGTACAGTACCAGCCTACTTGCTCTATTGCGACCACTCCGGCGAACAACACATACACAGGTGGTAACCCCAACAACATCTACCTGGGTTATGGTCCGCAGAGTGCAACTATTACTGCTAACGCTACAGGCGGCAGCGGTTTCACTTATTCATGGTCACCTGCAGCCAACCTGAGTTGTACCAACTGCCAGTCTCCGGTGTTTACACCTACGGCTGCAGGCAACTATACATATACAGTTACGGTTACCAACAGCAATGGTTGCTCTACCACATGTACAGTAAGCTTCTGCGTACTGGATGCAAGGGCTAAAGACAATAAAGGCAACTATAATGGTAAGGTTTACCTGTGCCACATGCCTCCGGGTAACAACAGCAACCCTCAGACATTGTCTATCAGCGCAAATGCGGTACCATCGCACCTAGGACAACACTCAGGCGACAGGCTGGGAACTTGTGATGTATCATGTGGCTCTTCAGCTAAACCAGGACGCGGTAGCAACGAAGATGGTGCAGAAGAAGGACACGAGCACTCTATAGAGGAGTTCGCAGCTGAAAAAGGCATCATGGTTTACCCGAACCCGAACAATGGTACATTTACACTGAACCTGCCTTCAACTGAAGAGGCGCAAATACTCATCAGCAATGTGAGCGGACAGGTAGTGTACAGGAATAAAGTTTCAGAAACTCAGAAAGTATCTATAGACCTGAGCAATAACGCACAGGGTATATATATGATACAGGTAGTGAGCGGGACAAATACTTACCATACAAGGGTAAATATTCAACTGTAACCTGTTTTGTTAAAAAACAATGAAGCGGCGGCCAATGGCCGCCGCTTTGTATTGATACATTCCTTAACTTTACTACATGGCAAAACAAATGAACAACCAACAAAAATACCTGGGTATAGGCCTGGCGGCAGCAATGTCTATAGTGATATTAGTTAAAGCGTATGCAGATTTCGGCTCAGACAGCAACTTCTGGGTAATGTTACTTACCATAATATCCGCAGGGGCATCTTATCTTATTTTCGATATGCTGGTACTGACAAAGAAAATAACTGCCATACCCGTGCGCACTGCGCAGAAAAATAAAAAGAAGTAGCTTTACAGCAAACTAAGAATTATGAAGAAATATATAATAGCTATGGCCGCAGTCGCATTTATGGCATCGTGCGGTAGCGAAAACAATGCAGAATCTGCAAATACAGAAGAAACTACAACTGATGCAACAGCAACGACTGAAGCGACTGAAGTAGCTGACCCAAATACAAAGATGGACCCTGTATGCGAAATGGCAAAGGATGATACCTGGACTGAATATTCAGTAAGCGGTACTGACACCGTTTGGTTTTGCAGCAGTACCTGCAAGGAAGCTTATGATGCTAACCCTGCGAAGTACGCCAAAAAATAATTTCTTCAATATGACATATACAGCCTGCACATCATGTGCGGGCTGTTTTATTTACAATGGTTTGGTTAAATTTGGTACATGCATAGCTTCACTATACAAGGGCAATTAGTTGACCTCATCCAACGACGTATATACCCGGCTTCCGTTTCTATTCAAGATGGGAAGATTGTTTCCATAGAAGAAATCGAACATGCACCTTCCCATTTGATTATGCCGGGCTTTGTTGATGCCCATGTGCATATAGAAAGCAGTATGCTGGTGCCTACCGCTTTTGCCAGGCTTGCCGTAGTGCATGGCACGGTAGCCACCGTATCGGACCCTCACGAGATAGCCAATGTGTGCGGGCCTGAGGGTGTACAGTATATGATAGACGACAGTAAGCGTTCCCCATTCAAATTCTTTTTCGGTGCACCATCCTGTGTGCCGGCTACTTTTTTTGAAACAGCAGGTGCCCATATAGATGCAGCTGCTACCGAACAACTACTGGCAAATCCTGATATCTGGTACCTGGCGGAAATGATGAACTTCCCTGGTGTATTGTTTGAGGATAAGGAAGTACTGGCCAAGATAGCTGCAGCTAAAAAAGCGGGTAAACCCATTGACGGTCATGCACCCGGACTGAGGGGTGAAGATGCAAAAAAATATGCCGCAGCCGGTATGACTACCGACCACGAGTGTTTTACAATAGAGGAGGCAAGAGACAAGCTGGCTGCAGGCATGAAGATCATCATACGCGAAGGCAGCGCTGCACGGAATTTTAAAGAACTTGTGCCATTATTTGCCACAGTTGCTGATAAGCTGATGTTTTGCAGTGACGATAAACACCCTGACGAGTTGGTAGTGAACCATATCAACGCCCTGGTAAAAAGGGCTCTGGCAAAAGGATATGATTTATTTGACGTACTCAGGGCTGCCAGCTACAATCCCGTACAGCATTATAATATACCCGTCGGTCTGTTGCAAACAGGCGATACTGCGGATTTCATTGTAGTAGACAGTATAGAGTCATTCAACATCCTGAAAACATACATCAACGGCCAGCTTGTGGCAGAAAATGGCAATTCGCTGCTTGAAGCTGTAGATATATTGCCCATCAACAACTTCAATATTACTCATAAACAGGTAGGTGAATTTGCAGTGAAGGCTATTAAAGAAAATCCGCAGATACGTGTGATTGAAGCACTGGACGGGCAATTAGTTACCAATGAAATAATAGCACAAGGCAAAACCGCAGATGGCTACTTAGTAAGTGATATAGAAAATGACGTCCTGAAGATGGCTGTTGTCAACCGGTATGACAACAACGCAGTTGTTTCTGTTGCGTTTATTAAAAACATCGGCATTAAATCAGGTGCGTTAGCGTCAACTGTGGGACATGATTGCCACAATATTATCGCAGTTGGTGCCGATGATGAATCACTATGCCTGGCTGTAAATGCATTAGTAGATTGCAAAGGTGGTATAGTAGCAGTAGAAAACAATACTCCTTATGTATTACCCCTGCCCATAGCGGGATTGATGGCTGATACAGACGGGTATACTGTGGCGGAGCGCTATGCTGCTATAGACAAGCAGGCAAAGGCCCTTGGTTCTCAACTACGTGCACCTTTCATGACATTATCGTTTATGGCACTGCTGGTGATACCAGCGCTGAAACTGAGCGACAAAGGCCTGTTCAACGGGGCTAAGTTTGAATTTACCCCGGTAGAAGTATAGCTTATTTTTTGTTGTACACTTTCAGGGCTTCTTCCAGGCAATCCATAGCATGGTTGATGTCGTCCTTGTTCAGCACATAAGCCAGTCTTACTTCCCTGTTGCCCTGCCCCAGTGTATAATAAAACCCGGCAGCCGGAGCCATCATCAAGGTTGCACCATTGTAAGAAAAATCTTCCAGCAACCACTGACAAAATTTTTCACTATCGTCAACTGGTAACTCAGCCATAGCATAAAATGCACCACCCGGCATGGGGCATTTTACCCCAGGTATTGCTTTCAGCCTGCTTACCAGCAGGTCGCGGCGGGCATTATATTCAGCATGTACTTCGTCAAAGTAGTCAGCCGGCAAATCAATGGCCGCCTCGCCCAATATTTGTGCAAACGAAGGCGGACTTAACCGCGCCTGGGCAAATTTCATAGCCGCATCCAATACCTGTTGGTTTTTTGTAACGAATGCACCAATACGCCCACCGCAGGCACTGTATCTCTTTGATATTGTATCCAGCAGTATAGCGTGCTGTTCCATACCTTCAAGGGTGAGGGCTGAAATATGTTTACGGCCATCGTAACAAAACTCCCTGTAGGCTTCATCGCTGAAGAGGAACAGGTTATGTTTCAGACATATATCCCGCAGAATATTCAATTCTTCCTCACTATATAAGTACCCTGTGGGATTGTTGGGGTTACAAATCATGATGGCCTTGGTACGCGTAGTTACCGCATGCTCAAAGGCTGAAATTGGTGGCAGTGCAAAATCATCATCTATAGAAGATGAAATAGGTATAATATTCACACCCGCACTAGTAGCAAAACCATTGTAGTTGGCATAAAACGGCTCCGGAATGATAATTTCATCGCCGGGGTCCAGGCAACTCATAATGGCAAAGAGAATGGCTTCGGAGCCACCTGTTGTTACTATTATCTGGTTGTGGTTTACGTCCACATTGTGCCCGGCATAATACCCTACCAGCTTCTTCCTGTAACTCTCAAAGCCTGCACTATGACTGTACTCCAGCACCTTCATATCAGTATGGCGCACTGCATCGAGTATTGCCTGTGGCGTTTCAATATCTGGCTGGCCAATGTTGAGGTGGTACACTTTGGTACCGCGCTTTTTGGCTGCTTCTGCATAAGGTACCAATTTCCTTATGGGGGACGGCGGCATTGATGAACCGCGATGTGATATTACCGGCATGGGCGCAAAATTATATAAACCTAAGCTACCATTCATGAATAAGCATAAAAAAACCCGGCAAAAAGCCGGGTTATAGTATTATTTCTTTTGTGCTTAGCTCTTAACAGCGTCCTTTTCTTTCACAGTACCTTTTATCTGTAGTTCAAAGCGCTCTTTACCATCAGGGTTTACAGCGTTTGACTGGATATAGATATCTTTTGTAAACGGACCTACACGGCGCTCTGTTGAATATACAACCTTAATCTGGCCTTTCTTACCGGGCAGAATAGGCTGTTTTGGCCAATCAGGCGTAGTACAACCGCAAGATGCACTCACATTCTGAATAATCAGCGGTTCTTTACCAGTATTTACAAAATCAAAATAATGGGTCACTTCGGGTCCTTCGGGTATTGTACCGAAGTCGTGCATAGTGCCTTGTTCAAATTTAAACGCTGGTGCGTTTTTGTTTTGCGCATACACACTGTTTACGCCAATAGCCAATACGAATAATGCAATAAATAACTGTTTCATATCTTTTTTCCTGTTTCTCTTTAATCCTTATTTCTGTATCATTGATTTGTTGGATGTGGGTGCCGAGCCACTTGGAGCAGGTTCTACAGTTCCTTTAATGGTCAGCACTTTTGTACCTGCATTAGATACTACAGTGATAGACTTGGTAAAACCACCGGGACGGCCTTGTGTAGCGTAGCTAGCCTTGATACTGCCGGTTTTGCCGGGTAATACAGGCTCTTTAGACCATGAGGGGGTAGTGCAACCGCATGAGGCGTTTACTGTTTGCAGATTAATGGGCTCTTTGCCCGTGTTTTTAAATTTAAATTCATAATCCGCATTCGGGCCTTCGGGTAAAGTACCAAAATCATGTACTTCGTTGTCAAACACCAGGTTATCAACCGTTAAGGTCGTACTTTGTGTTTTGTTTTCACCTGTTGGCTGTGCAACAGTCTGTGCAGACTGGCTTGTTGCTGATATGGTAGGTGATGCAATACCCTTACCATGGTTGTGTCCATCATGGTCGCTATGGCCCTGTGCATAAACAAATCCTGTTGACAGCACTATGGCACCAAGTAATAGTAATACTTTTTTCATCTTTGTACGCTTTTATTGATAATGATTACAAATATAATACCTAAGACAGCAAATAACCCTTATAAGTTTGTTAATCCGCTGTTAGAAAATCATCCGTTTTTTTTGCAGATGAGTATGCAATTTACCATTATTGCAGGAAATTAACGTTAAAATATGGTTGTTTTTGAAGATGATATTAAACGCTGTACGCACGTCCTGGAGCAGGGTGGCGTGATATTATACCCCACGGATACCATCTGGGGCCTGGGTTGTGATGCATTGAATAATGAGGCTGTAGAAAAGGTTTTTTCCATCAAACAGCGCCAGGATAACAAAAGCCTGATAGTATTATTGGCAGACGCTAAAGATATTTTACAATATGTAGCTGCCCCTCACCCAGACATTATAGATATTGTTAATTCTTTTGACAGGCCAACTACTGTGGTATATGATAACGCCCTGGGTTTTCCTGATAATGTAGTGCATGAAGACGGCAGTATAGGCATTCGTGTCACAAATGATGCTTTTTGCAAGGCCCTCATCAAACGATTAGGGAAACCGATAGTATCCACATCCGCCAATATAAGTGGTACCCCATCCGCACTTTTTTACGCTCAGGTAAGTGATGAAATTAAAAATGCTGCTAACTATACGGTACAATACAGGCAAGACGACAGAACCCCGGCACAGCCATCGCGCATTGTAAAAATAAACGATGACGGCAGCCTGCATATTATCAGGGGGTGATTTTCATAAAGAGGATTAGTTTTGTACTATGGAAATTTCCTGCACGGCAGAAGAACAGCAATTATTTACAGGCATAGCCGAGGTAGCCGCTAAAACGGACACCGCCTGCTATATAGTTGGTGGATTTGTAAGGGATAAACTGTTGCAGCGCCCTACAAAAGATATAGATTTCGTGTGCCTGGGCAGTGGCATTGACATGGCACACGCAGTTGCACAATCGCTGCCGGGGAAAATAAAAGTGAACTTCTTTAAGAACTTCGGCACTGCCCAGTTTCGCTACCGTGAATTTGATATAGAATTTGTAGGTGCACGCAAAGAATCATACAACCGCGATTCGCGCAAACCTATAGTAGAAGAAGGCACGCTGGATGACGACCAGAAACGCCGTGATTTCACCATCAATGCCATGGCCATCAGCCTGAACAGAGATGACTTTGGTAAGCTGATAGATCCCTTCAACGGACGGGAGGATATGGCAAACAAATTAATCCGCACCCCCCTTGACCCTGACATCACCTTCAGCGACGACCCCCTGCGCATGATGCGTTGTATCCGCTTCGCCACTCAGCTCAACTTCACTATACACCCCGAAGCTTTTGAAGCTATCGGGCGCAATAAAGAGCGCATAAAAATCATTTCGTACGAACGTATAACAGACGAATTGAACAAAATCATGCTCACTCCCAAACCCTCTATAGGATTTGACCTGTTATACCGCAGCGGGCTGCTGGAAGTATTCTTTCCACAACTGGTAGCGTTGGTGGGTGCTGAGTATATTGACGGTAAGGGGCATAAAGACAATTTCTATCATACCCTGCAGGTATTGGATAATGCCGCTACCCGCAGCAACGACCTGTGGCTGCGCTGGGCAGCATTGCTGCACGATATAGGCAAACCCGCTACAAAGCGTTTTGAAAAAGGCCATGGATGGACTTTTCACGGGCATGACGCTGTGGGCGAACGAATGACTTATAAAATATTCCGCCAGTTTAAACTGCCACAAAATGAAAAGATGAAATATGTGGCCAAACTGGTAGCGCTGCACCTGCGACCTATCAGCCTTACCAAAGAAGATATCACCGATTCGGCCATGCGCAGGCTGCTGTTTGACGCAGGTGAAGACCTGGAAGACCTGATGATACTCTGCGAAAGCGATATCACCTCTAAAAACAAACAGAAGGTAAAACGCTATTTGGAAAATTTTGAAGCGGTTCGCCAAAGGCTGAAAGAGGTAGAGGAATCAGATCGTATTCGCAACTGGCAGCCTCCTATTGACGGCGCTGAAATCATGGAGCTGTTCGGGCTGCAACCATCTCGCGAAGTAGGAGCTTTAAAAACAGCTATCCGCGAGGCTATACTTGATAATATTATTCCCAATACAAGAGATGCTGCTTATCAATACATGTTGAAAATGGCTGCTAATATGGGCCTGCATCCTAAAACATAAGAAGACCACATTAACACAAAAAAAGCCGCTTCAAAATGAAGCGGCTTAATTGTATAAAGTTCCTGATATTACTGTACTAAGAGTTTTTTTATCAACCTTACGCCCTCTGTCTGTAATTCTACAAAATACACACCTGAAGGCTGGCCTGTCATATCCAACT
>CALEZD010000093.1 GCA_937928385.1 uncultured Bacteroidota bacterium | reverse complement strand
CGTCAGGCTTTGCATCTGTGGCACTGGTTATAGCAGGGTCGTAAGTAACGGAATGGTCACCAAATATTGTAGCGTTGCGCCATGCAGCTAAAGTTGCGGCAGTTCTGTATCCGGTTATAAGCCTGTTAGTACCGTTGGAGTACAGGTTATTATAATCCATCTCATTATTGTTAGATGTCATATACAGATATGCTGCATACCCACCAGCCAGGTTGGCTACGGTATTGTTCAATATCCTGTTATTCGTGTAATTACTCATATAGATGTACATCCCATGATAGCTGCTTGAGTTTGTACCATTATTGATGAATGTATTATTTATCAGGTCCACATACCTGGGATAATACATCCGTATAGGAGCATATGCAGTAGTAGCATTAGATGTTATAACAGAGTTGTTCATAATACGGCTCTGCTTAGATGATGTACCCTTTGGATAGTAGATGTACATACTATATCCACGGAAATCAGAAATCTTGTTGCCGGATATATCCTGGTATTTATTCAAGTTGTTAAAATCGTACATATACGCATATATCGCTGCATAAGACCTGGTCGGATCTCTTCCTACTATTGTATTGTTGGTATACTCAAAGTTGTACATGTAATAACTGTAAATACCATAATAATAAGGGTTCATCGTACAATTATTCACTATCAGACCGTTGGTATATGGCGCCGAATAGGTATACCAGTACACACTGTAATAACCGCCTTCCATAGCACAATCGGTAAACACGTTATCGTTACAACCTCCGTTATTGTTGTTGTACACACAGCGCAGGTAGAAGGACGTACCAGCGGCTACTGTAATCTTACAGTTATCAAAAGTATCATTTGACGATTCGTTGGTAAACTCAACACCAACACCATAAGAATTATTTGCCGCCGTGATGCCTATATCCCTGAAGGTGAATTTAGATGCACCATTCATAATGAGCGTAGGTAAATTACCGGTCCCTGTTGCGGAATAAGAAATAGAAGTAGTATTCGGGTTACCGTTAACTGCGCGGAAAGTAACATGGTCAATACCACCACCTACTTTAGTACCGCTCTTCAGGTTTACCTGGCCCGTATATACACCCGGACGAACGTCGAATATCACATCACCACAGGTGCCGTATTGCAATAGTGCATCTGCTGCATCTATCACTGTCGGGAAATCAGGGTTAACACCGCCTACGGTATAAGTGCCGGATAAGGCTGCGAAATAATCCTGGTCCAACGTATCATCACCCGATACCGGGTCCTGCACACCATTGGGCTGATAAGTCCAGGCCTTAATGTTTGCTGCGGTGCTGCCGAACGTGACATTACCCAGGTTGATGATCGCCTCATTGCCCTGCGGGCTGCCGTTGATATTAATGGGTGTATTATGGTTGATGGTCTGGATAGCTCCGCCATTCAACTGCCAGTCTATTTTCAGATTGTTAATAGTATTATTACCATTGTTCTTGACACGCAGCTTCACCATATAACTACCCTGGCAGAATGGCGGGGCAGGCTCTATAATCGCATCTGCACTCGCGTTGTTCGATACATCGATACCGGTAAACAACGCACCCACATCATCCACCGATGGTGTTTCTATGAAATTTCTTATTACATTGGAACTGCTGACTGCAGGTGAGTAACCGCTCCAGCCACCTGTACCCACTTTCTCAGCCAGGCGCAGGGCCGACTTAGAAGCTATAGTGCCTAACCAGGGGTCTTTGTAATACAAGTCCTGCTCGTAATCGAGGTTCGTACCCGTACCCTGGAAGTCCACATAATAGAACATTTGCGTAGGGTTGATACTAGTAACACCCGGAGGATTAGTACCTGTATATTGTTTTACTGCAAAACCTGTTGGTACTGTTCCACCCCAGCGCAGCACAGCTACAGTATCCTGCCCAAAGCGTACGATTTGCGTGCCATTGGCTGTTGGTGTGGCAGGTGTTAATTGACAATCAGGGGGTGTAGCTGTAGGAGTGAATTCGTAAGCACCTAAGTCCGGTACCCCCTGCACGGTAGTGAGTGCGCGCGAGTTGCCGGCAATATCCTTGTCATTGCCGGTCATCTGCACACCACGGCCATTTAACGCCCAGCTATTGGGGTTGGCAGGGTCGGGACGCAAATCACCATTCGATATATTCATAAAACCCGGCATGTACGATAGCGAGTGCATGTCATACCCTGTGCTGTTGCGCCAGCTTTGCAAAGTACCTTGTGCACCTGTTAATGAGAGATAAAACGGATTGCCTGATGGCTGGTAAATATTATTATAATCGCTTTCCAGCTGGCTGGCCGAACCGTTTATGTACACATACATAGCATATGAGTTACCACTTGATTTACTTACAGAGTTATTCTTAAACTCCGCACTATACTGCGAACCATACATGTATATGTACGCGCCGTAATTTGTGTTGGAGGTAGCGGCACTATGGAAAGTGTTGTTATATATTTTCGCGTTAGTGGGATAACTGCACCTAAAGGTGTAATTAAAGTTATTAGCCCTGGTAAAGACAGTATTATTTTTTACAAATCCTTTAGGGTAATTCAAGTACAAACCATATGCACCATAACCACCTTTAGCTATAATTTCATTATTCTCCACATCTCCTGTACCACCACTTATAAAATTCATATAAAGCCCGTATGCGTAACCTCCATTATTCTGACAGGTTGCCTGTATCTTGTTATTCCTGATATTAGACACTCCGTATCCATAGAAAAAATTGTACACACCTCTGGACGTTGAGCCTCCCCTGTTATGGGTAAATGATATGTCGTTACCCTCCATAGTTACATCATAACCATAGTAGTTAAAGTATGTGTACCAGTAATAATTAGGTCCTCCTTGACCAGTTACTTTATTGTTCTTAAACATCAGGTCATCAGAATAATACCCGAAATAGTTGTACATATAATACCCGCTATTATAATTCTTCTGCTCAGTAATAGTGTTACCTATCAGCTCACAATCGTCTGAATAATAAGCCCAGCGGTTGTACCAATAATATCCACCGGAATAAGTAAGATCTACTTTATTGTCATTAAACTTGCTATCATCGCTATAATACATAGCATAGGTATAGCCATAGTAGCTGGCGTTATCGTTACTCTTTACAGTAAACTCATTACCTGTTATGGTTGCATTAGGACTAAAATATGCTCCGTAGAAATTATGTGTCCGCCTGTTGGTAGAAGACACTATATTGTCTTTAATCGTATTATTTCCGCCGCGGTAACTGGTATATATAGTAGTGCTGGATGTACCGGTACAAGTAGATGTTATATCGTTATCATCAAAAGTCAGCCAATTGCAATAATAATTATACAATGGATAGATAGTACTGCTGGATTGCATAGTGAAATCATTGCCGGAAACTACCGCATGACTTGTTGAATTACCATCGCAATAGGCAATGCGCAACGCATAGGTAGTGCTTGTTTTGCCTGTAATGTTACCGGAATTATTTTTTACTTCCAGGGCACCATCACCGTAATAACAATATACGGCACCGTAAAAATAGCTGCTTAAAGAAGTGTTAATAGTATTGTTATTGATTTTCTGATTTTTAGTGTAATAAGCATATATACCGGCATACCTGGGGTTGTTTATTGTATTGCCCGAAAATTCATTATCAGGGCTCAGGTTAGATGAAGAGCTGGAATTACCCCTCCAGTATATAGCATAAGAGCCTCTTTCTATAGTATTGTTCTTAATCTGGTTATTGTTTGCATCCCTGAGCGATGTACCATACACCCTTGCCTTATTGGTACTGGTTGAAGAACCTGTATTACCTGTAAGCACACAATTTTCAACAATGTTATTATCTGCATCTCCTGCAAAACGTACAGTAGTACCATAAGTACTATGTGTTTTGTTCAGCGTCAGGTTGCGTACACGTATGTACTTAGAACCGTTAAAATAGAAAATATGGTTGGCTGTAGTACTACTGCTGCTTGATGTGTTAGTAATTGTAGTAGTAGCAGCACTGCCATTCTCCGCCTCGAAGGTAATGGTATTGGTAGCACTTGCTCCTGCCACCGCTCCCAGGTTGGCGATAGAACTAGTAGAACTGCTCCAGTTGCCCGGGCGGATTTTAAATGTTACAGGGCCTGATACACCTGCACTCAGTGCATTTACAGCCGCCTGCAGGTTTGCGTAGTTCGCCCCGGTACCATACACTGTGTAAGTGCCGTTAAGTTGGGCATCAGTCTGCAAAAAGGCAATTGACATCGCCATGAGCAGCAGTAACCCTTTAATCTTGTTCAATTGTTTCATAATTTCAATATTTATACGTTTACCTATAAAAATGCACTTGATTTATCTATACAGCAGGCACTAAAATTTAGATGTTCATAAATGACAAAATGAAATTTGTTACCGTAGTCATAAAATTATACTATACGATTCCCCCTAACTAAATAATGCAATTAAAATGATTGTTCGGGCTGTTAAAATGCTCTTGCTACTTTCTTAAAAAAAATCAATAAAATCAATATAAAAGCGGCTCAATAACAACTTATAATTCATTGAATTCTTCGAACGCAGTATTCTTGTACCACCTGGCTGATGGTACAAACAGAGTCATTAACTAAGCATTAATGCTTATTAAACTATATTAAAAATGACATGAATAAAAAAAGGAGTTGCTATTCTGAAAGCCTGTTGATACCTGCTTTAGCTTGCTGGTCGATGGAATTTTTGAAGTCGTGGTCTTTCATTGATAATGCCAGCCTGAACATCTCGATTGCCATATCTGTTTGGCCTGATCTTTCGTAAAGCAATCCGGCCATAAGCGCACTACGGGCTGCAAATTGTTCCTGTCTGTCACTACCTATTTCAATAGCTTTATTATAACCGGCAATAGCCTTAGGTATATTGCCTAACTCATCATTTACCCGCGCCAGCCTGAAATAGTATTCCAACCGGAACGGTATTGTTTTATAATCTTGTAATGACGTTCCCGATAGTAGTTTCTCAGCTTCCCTGTAATAGCCACCATCTGTCAGCAATTGGGCCTTTAACAGGGCAGCATGGGGCCACCTGCCGTTTTGCGCAAACCGCAGGGCTTGTTTATCCGAATCAGTATTGGCGTTTCCTTCTGTCAATATCTTTTTTTTACAATACTCGGCCATCCGGGTATTGCCCTGCAGGTAATAAGCATAGGCCATCTTTTGCCAGGCATCTTTAATAAATATGGAACCTTTATAAGTTTCCAGGAATTTTCTGAACCTGGCAATTGCCGTATAGTCAAGGCCATGAAGCAACGCATAACCATATTCATAATCGAAAACAGGATACCGGCTGTAATTATTCCATTTTGATGTTTGCTGTAGCAAATCTTCGGCATACGCAGCCTTTCTGTAGTTGATAGCGATGTTAATTTTGACAAAGCTGTTGAGCAGGTTATTATGTGTATCAAAATTTGCTGCATTTACTGTTTTCCATGCCTCATCTTTGTCTGAAAGTACATAATAGCTCATGTAGGCGTAATAAATAACAGCCTCATCATAAAACAAATCGCCCGGGTGGTGTTGATGAATGAAGTTCCTGACCTTGCCCGTGCCTTTATGAATATTACCCCTCATGCCTAATACAGAGGCTATCCACTTGTAGTTATCAGGTAACGACCCCACTACTGCCTCCTCTATACCCAGGAATATATCATCATATTCAAAATCCGGGAAAAGCCTCTGGTTTTCTTTTAAAAGCAGAAAAGATTTTCGGAAACTGGTACCAGCCTTCAGGTTTTCATTAAACCGCAGATGTACAAATGCCCAATGCATATAGATGCCGGCCTGGCAGAGCCTGTGCCAGGGAGAGGTGTCATCACCCCTCTCCATTAGTTTCAATCTTCCGTATTGGTGGTGTTTTAGCTGGTCATAATCCACCTTGTTGCCATTGAAGAGTAATAACAGGCAATCTTCATAATCAGAAATATAGGTAGCCATCAGGTTGTAGGGGTCGGCCACCAGTTCTTTTTTTATTTTCTCTCTGCCGGCTTCGGGGTTCAGGGCCATGTACAACCTGTAAGCATCGCTACAATTATCTGTATAGCGGTAGTGGTATTGGCCGGCATATATTGCCTGGCAGGTACACAACAAAAATATCAACAGTATCCAACGGCGCATTGTGGCAAAGTTATGCCCTCATGGCTAAACATCTCTTCTTACAGGTAGATAATTCCTATTATCTTATTAATAATCAAACCATGTGGTATTGACAAAATACTACATATAACAATGAACCTTCTTGCGGAAAACTTGTTATATTGCAGTGTGCCATTTATTTTTGGCATAGATTTTGTCATTAAACAATAAAAATTTACTTCTATGAAATCAATTCGTAACATCGCATTCAGCGCGCTGCTGGCTATCGGCGCTTTTTCAATGGTAACCTACACTGCTTGTAACAAAGATGAGTGTAAGGATGTAGTGTGTAATAATGGCGGTACTTGTGTAACAGGTACATGTAATTGCTTAAGCGGGTATGAAGGTACCAAGTGTGACGTAGTATCTGCGGCTAGTTTACCTGGTCAATATACTGCATCTGAAACTTGTCAACCCCCGGTTACTGGTGGTTCATGGTCAAGCGCTGTTACCCAGTCCTCTACTGATAAGACACGCATTGTTATTGCCAATTTTGGTGATTCCGGCTCTAATGTGACAGGCCACGTTAACAAAAATGCCATTACCCTGGACGCAACAACTATCGGCAGCAACACTGTTACCGGTACAGGAACGGTAAGTGGTAATATTCTGACTATTAATTATACATTGACAAACGGTGTAGCATCATTTAGCTGCACTATGACAATGACTAAGCAATAATCATTTACACCTTCTTTATAAAAATAAAAGCAGCGAATTCGCTGCTTTTATTTTTATATGTGTACCCTGTAAAAGATGAAAATTACTTCCATTTAGAACCCGAAGATGTTCCTTCTTTTTCTTTGTCACCCCATTTTGATTCTGAGGTTGTACCTTTTTCACCGGTTTCCCATTTTGATTTTGTTGTTGGGTCTTTCTTGGGCTCTTCCATTGTTGAAGTGTTGGTATTTTTGCTCTCAGCAGCAGGCGGTGCAGGTTTAGGCCTTGCCGGGGCTTTTTTGCCAGTGCGTGCTGCAATGATTGAATCGGCCCTGTACATAGCCATTTCATTAATAATTGAGTCATTCTGAGCCTGCAGCTCCAGCCTGATTTGCTCCACGCGTTCATTTACCATAGAGTCAATTTTAACCTGGGTATCTTCAGCATTGGTAGCAGGTTCGGTATTGCAAGACGCCATAGCCAGCAAACCCCCTGTAATAAGTAATAATGATTGCTTTTTCATTCTATCTGAGTTTTATGTTTGCAAAAATATATAGATAAGCCGATAATACACAAATTAGCTGCTATTTATGGGTTTTATAACAAAATAACAGGCATTATGTTAAGAGGAAACAGGCACAATTTACAAAATGCTTATTTTTTACCCCCGGTTTGCCTGGTATTTTTGACTATCTGCACATCCTGCTCAGCAGCGCCCTCCAGTGGTAGTATAATGGTAAATGTAGTACCGTGACCCAATTGCGATTCAACAGTAATATTCCCTTTATGCAGCCCGATAATCCTCTGGGCCAGCGAAAGGCCCAGGCCTGCACCGCTCACATAGCTCTGGTGGCGGTTGCTGCGGTAAAAAGGCTGGAAAATATGCTGCATATCCTTTTCATCAATACCCGGACCGTTGTCTTTTATTGATATGACAATGTTGCCGGTAGTAAATGACATCAGCAATTCCGCCTTTTTATCTTCGGAAAACTTGCATGCGTTATGCACTATATTTTTTATCGCACTGTACAGCAGATGCTCGTTACCATATATAATCAATGCAGATTCGTCTTCAGGCAGCTTGTCGAATTCTATATTAACATCATACATGGGGCTTATTTTTCGCAGTTCAGCCGGTATGCGCATTAATAATTCATCAATTCTGACTGAAGTTAACTCAGTACCTCCCATTGAACCACTTACTTTGGCTATTTCCAACAAGCTGCGTACCAGCAGACTCAGCCTCTTCACATCATCATTGATGGACAACAAGGCTTTTTTGTACTCATCGCTTGACCGCTCGCGCTGGAGGGCTACGTCCATCTGGCTGGCTATGGATGCCAGGGGTGTAGAAAGTTCGTGTGAGGCATTGTCAATAAAACGGCGTTGCAGGTTGAAAGACGCCTGCAGCCTGTCGAGCAGGTCATTAATAGTTATCGCCAGTTTCTGCAATTCATCTTTACCCTTGCCTGTGTCCAGCCTCAAAGAGAATTTCTCTGAGGAGATATGTTTAATCTTGTGGGTGAATTCGCTGATTGCCCTGATGAGGCTTAAGGAAAATACATAGCCTGTAAAAATGACGATAATCACGCTCAGCAGCATACATATTGCCAATATCAGTTGCAACTTTTTCAGCCAGTTAACCCTGTCTGTATCATAAGCTGCTACTACAACAATATAATTACTCTTGTTGTCAATATATTCCAACGCTACTGCATTGCGTTCTCCTATAGAAAAATAGTAGGGTCGGCCTTTGGTAACATTATTGATAATATTATCATTAATCTTGACAGGCCGTGCATTGGGGTCGTGAAATGAAAAAGATCTGTTGGTTTTATAATCATACACATACAGGCTTTTCTTGTTGAGCGAACTGGGGGAAGTCTGGTTGATGGTTTTTATCAGTTCATCATCAAAGCGGGGCGAACGTATAAGTTCTAATGTACTGGTAGCTTTACTCAGCAATCTTTCTTTAAAGCGTGCCACCATATCCTGGTAAGAAAACAGGTACAGGGCAATACAAAACAAAAGCAGTATTACAGTTACTATAACAGAATAAACTAATGTTATGCGATATTTTATCTGCATTTACTCCTCTTCAACTTTAAGAATATAACCCATACCTACCTGTGTATGTATCAGCTTTGGCTCAAAGTCTTTATCCAGTTTCTTGCGCAGGAAATTGACATATACGTCTATCACATTGGTCTGGGTATCGAAATCTATCTCCCAGACATTTTTGGCAATATCCGCGCGGGAAACAACCTTCTCCTTGTTCCTGAGCAGATATTCCAACAGTTGGAACTCCTTGGCAGTCAGTGCTATTTTCTTCTCACTTCTGCGCACTTCTTTATTATCCAGGTTCATCACCAGGTCTGCTATCTGCAATATCTTTTCTTCCTCGGCATCTACCCTCAGGTCCGACCGGCGGAGCAAGGCCTTAATACGTGCCACCAATTCCCGAAACTCAAAGGGTTTGGTGATATAATCATCGGCACCCAGCTCAAAACCTTCTACTTTGTTATCAGTAAAGTTCATAGCCGTGAGCAGTATTATAGGTACACGTTCATCACGTTCCCTTATCAGCTTGCATAGTTCGTACCCATTGATAAAAGGCAGGTTGATATCCAGGATGATCAAATCATAGGCATTGTCTAAAAACAGTTTTTTACCGTCCAGTCCGTTATAGGCCACAGTCACTTCAAAATCATGTTCATTCAATCCGGCCTGAATAGTGTCGGCAAGTTTCTTTTCGTCTTCTACCAGTAATAATGAGTATTTCATAATGCCTTATTCTGAATCTTCGTAAAACGAAAATTACTATATGCTTTGATTAAAAGTATTAAAAACCTATTAAAGGCAAAGTTTCCTGCTCAATGACAGCTATCTGCCGTAAACAGGGTTTATCCTTTACTGACCAGTGTTTTATAATGATAATAAAGATAATCTTTTTAGCAGGTATATCATAGCCATTACCTGCTGAATTGTCATATCAAAGTCATGTTAGTCCCGCAATGCATATATAATCTCATCAAGGTTTCGCAGTTTCTGTTCACCTGTTTCGAAATTTTTCAGGCTCAATTTACCCGCAACACGCTCATCATCTCCCGGGATGAGTACGTACTGAAAACCCCGTTTGTTGGCGTATTTCATCTGCTTGTCAAACTTGGCAGCGTCCGGGTAAATTTCGGCTGCGATACCTGCGCTCCTTAGTTGCTGCAAAGTATTCAGGGCGTAAGTCTCGTTTTCCCCGCCAAAGTTCAGCAACAGCACTTTAGATCCCGTCTCCAGTCCGGCCGGGAAGAGGTTCAGCTCTTCCAACACATCATATATCCTGTCTATACCAAAGGACACACCCACACCGGACATGTTTTTCAGCCCGAAGAGGCCTGTCAGGTCGTCGTACCTGCCGCCGCCGCCAATACTACCCATTTTTACAGAATCGGTGGTTACTTCAACTATTACACCTGTATAATAGTTGAGGCCGCGCGCCAGGCTGATGTCTATCTTCAGTTCAGATGTCCATGCCTCATTGCTGATTGCCTTGTGATAAGCAAGGGTTTGCTCCAGTTCTGCAATACCTGCCAGCGCTGTTTCGCTGCCCGACATATTGGCTTTGAGTTGTGTGAGTTTATCAGCATTTCCACCTGACAAGTTAATCATAGTTTCAATGCTCTTAATACCTGCTTCTTCTATACCTCGCTCCTGCAGTTCTTTAGCTACACCCTCCCAGCCTATCTTGTCCAGTTTATCCAGCGCAATTGTTATATCCATCATCTTTTCGGGCGCACCGCAGAGTTCAGATAAACCCGCCAGTATTTTCCGGCTATTGATTTTTACTGTCACCTGTGGCAATTTCAATTGATAAAATGCTTCGCGATAGATGCTCAATAGTTCCGCCTCGTTGATTAAGGAAGTACTGCCCACCACATCACAATCGCACTGCCAGAACTCGCGGTAGCGGCCTTTCTGCGGACGGTCGGCACGCCATACCGGCTGCATCTGGTAGCGGCGAAAGGGGAATGCAATATCATTCTGCCGCATCACTACAAACCGCGCGAAAGGTATGGTGAGATCGTAGCGCAGCGCACGCTCTGTAACCAATGGACTCGAGTAGGGTTTGCTCAAAATCTTAGTCCATTCTTCATTCAGTTTTGCTTTATCAGTATCTTTCTTTTCATGCAGGCCATTGTTCAGTATTTTAAATATCAGCCTGTCGCCCTCTTCCCCATATTTCCCGGTCAGCGTCACTAAGTTTTCCATAGCCGGGGTTTCCAATGGCTGAAAGCCATACAACTCAAATATGTTTTTAAGTGTGTAAAAAATATACTGGCGTTTCCTCACCTCAGATGGTGAAAAATCCCTTGTTCCTTGTGGTATGGATGGTTTAGACATAATACTCTTACTTATACTTTTTTACTATTGCCTCGCAGCTGCGTTCAATCAATTCGTACACAAATATATATCCATCGGCGCCCCCATAGTAGGGGTCGGGCACAGATTCATTGCCGCCGGGGTTCAGTTCATTCAGCAATAGCTCTACCCGGCTCATATCAGCACCGCTGCCGCCTATGCGTTGTATTTCCTCATATACATCTTCGGCCAGGGCGTAAATCTTATCGTATCGCTCAAAATCTTTCCTGCTGAACTGCCGGGCCCGCTGGTGGCAGATGTCTATCCCGTTGCGCAGGCATATATCCTGCGAGTGCTTATGAGGAGCAGAGCCTATATGGTAAGATTCTGTACCCGCAGAGTCCACCTGCCAGTCCAGCCCGTGCTGCTGAATTTTGTGCAACATGAGCCCCTCCGCTATGGGCGAGCGGCAAATATTGCCTAAGCAGACCATTAATATCTTCATATTAACAACAAAGCCGCAAAACTATCCATTTTGCGGCCTAATATCAAAAGTTGGCATTTTACGGCTTAATATTCTCCGCCCACCTTCCTGTTGTTCAACACTACATCATTAAATAAGGGTAGCCGTGGAGGAACGGATGTCATGCCGGCAGTATCGGTCAGCGACTTCATAAATGCTACGATGTCCTTAATTTCCTGTTTGTTCAGGCTGAGGCTGTCGAATGGTAAGGTTTGGTTGTCTAAGTGGATGCCAAACCCTTCGCCACCGCCTTTGTTGTAAAAATCCATCACGTCTTCCAACGTTTTGTAAGCGCCGTTGTGCATGTAAGGCGCTGTAAGGGCGGCATTCCTGACAGTAGGTGTCTTAAATGCATACTTGTTAAAATCAGACTGCTCCTTCAGGCGCGCTACCCCCCTGCCCAGGTCGGGGTCCACCACCTGGTTTTTCACATAAGGGTTTTCGGCCACGCCCAATACCTCGCTTTCGCTTTCCTCGTATTTGGGCGGAACAGTACCATTGAACACCGGTGCAAAATGACAGGTACCGCACGCCGCCTTGCCCATAAACAGGTTAAAACCCCTGCGCACATCATCATCAATATGCGCCTGTTCTCCCCGCACGTATTTATCAAATGGTGAATTAAACCCACGTAATGAACTAACATAAGCAGACACAGCAAAGGAAATGGTGTGCCCATTTAGTTTATCGCCATCCATTTTGCTGAAGCATTGGTTGAACATGCTTACATACTCCTCACTTTGTTTCAGCTTCTCGATGATTTTCAGCATATCCGTATCAAACTCCTTACGGTTTGTCAATACATGCTCTATCTGGTCTTCCAGCGCCTCGCTGCGCATATCATGAAAGAAACGTTCGTTGTACACGCAGTTGATTAAGGTAGGCGCATTACGGTCAACAGTTCCTTCAAAGCTTAATGCAGTGCTCTTAGGAAGGCCATCTGTAAAGGCTTTTTTCGGATCGTGACAGCTGGCACAGGCACGTTTGTTGTTAGACGATAATACCGGGTCGAAAAACAGCATTTTGCCCAACTCTACCATTTGCGGCGAGTTAATTTCTTTAGGCAAACGGATGTATTTATGCGGGTCCAGGAAATCGTTGGCGAATAAATTATCTGATAAATGATTGTACGGCGGTAACAGGTATTCCTGTGTTACCTCGTGTATCATCTCAATACCTGTTTGTTGATGCAAATTCAGTAATCCTGCAAACAGTGGATTGATATAGGTCCTCAACACGTACAGCCTGTCTAAGCTGTCAAAATCATTATGCCCTTCCAGGTAGCTGATGCAATCGTTCAGGTTGATGTAGAGCATAGATGCCGTAGCTGCATCCGTTTCCATAAATAATGGCTGGTACAGCAGCAGGTCTTCCCGCATGGTTTGCAATACCGTAATGGCATCTGTCACCGAATTACCTGAGCCCGGCACATCAAAACCCGTTAATCCCAAAGTAAACAGGCGTACCAGTTCCATCCTGGCAGCTTCTAATACAGTACGGTCGTACACAGGGTAGGCTATGGTTGCCACTTCTTTCAGGGCTGATATCAGCATATATAGCTGCTGTTGAATCTCGTCTTTTTTTTCATCTATATTATCAGAAAATATCAGCTCATCCAGCACCTGTATGCCACGGGGCTCCATAATGTTCATTCCAAAGGAATTTCTTTCAATCTTTGGCAATGGCGCACCGTTCACTTTGTCTTTGGTCATCATGGGGTCCAGGTGTTCGCCCAGGTACTCCCATGCTTTGAAGGCCCTTCTTACTTCTATGAAACGAGTTTGTATATTTTCATCACTGGCGCTGTTATCATTTATATACTGTGCCAACACCTCCAACTCACGAATAAATACCTGCAACCGTTGCTCGTGCCTGAGCTTAATTACAGACACGGGACTTTCTATTTTATTATCAAAAGCCGTTATGCCCAGGAACACCAAACAAACAATAACGGTTAATGAGTATAGTTTCTTCATATATCACATGATTTTAAAAACAAACAAACCGAAGCCCGCATTCGGGCTTCGGTAGTTATGCATAGTGCTTTATTTTTAAATTATTCTACGATGAATTTCAGTGTTTCACCTTCTTCGTTGCGGATAAAATACATACCTGCAGCCATGTCAGATACATCTACAGAATTTACCTGCCTGTACACTTTCATACGGCGGCCATTCATGTCGTATATAGCTATGTCCATTACCTTGCTCAGGTGCAGTTCACGCGCTACCGGGTTAGGATAGATAGTGAATGTTTTAGCTACTACGGGAGCAACTTCGCCTATATTAACAGTAGTATCATCTTTATGAGGCATAAAACCATATATCGCTACAGTAAGAGAGTGATTGTATGGAGCAACGTTATTAGAAGATGGGTGCTGGCTGTTGATTAAGATAGTATTGCTATCTATCTGGATACCACCTGTTATTTCAGCACCGGGAGCGCAAGCAGTCAAACGCTGCAAATCTCCGATAGTAGGGTTAGTCAATGAAGCGTCCAGGAGGTATGCTTCTGCCCTGATTTGCGTCAAGCCATTCGGCATACGGTTGTAGCTGGTACCGTTATTATCCTCCTGTATCAGTAAGTATTCTTTGTTACCGAATTTCACCGTTGACAGACCATCCGGGTTAGTCAGGTGTTTTCCGGGATAGAAAGGCAACTGGGCGGAAGTTGAAGAAGAGGTGTATGGGCCACCTTCTATATAAGAACGAACCATATTAGTAGCGGGGTCAAACTCCACCACACGGCCATAGTAGTCCCTTAGTTTACCCGCACGTACTGAGTCTGCAGCTGCTGCATCAGTACCCGGGAAAGCCATACCATTCATATCCTGGTAACGCTTTTTGTAACCGTCAACTAATGAAGGTGATACAACACCATTCAGAGAGTTGCCTGAACTGAAGTTCAAACCATCATTGCCGGTTTCAGTGATGTACACTTTACCATTAGCAACGCTACCCCACTCCAAGCGGGCAAACATAGTGGCACCACGACGTACTGCCACTGTATTCAGCAGAGCCAGCGTATCCAGGTTATTTTCAATATCTATCCATTTTGTAGGGGCATCATGTTTGTACACAGACAATTGGCCTGCTGTAAAATCACCCGCAGTAGTAGCAACAAACCTGGCTAAAATACCGGGTGTACCATCTTCAAACAGGTAAACAGTCTTATTATCTGCCATTACAACACCGGCTTCCCAGCCGGCGCGGCCCCAGTTGTATTGCTTGCGCAATGCTTTACCGGTTTTAGGGTCAACTTCTACCATCCAGTTTAATGTTTGGTATTTTTTCAGGGTTTTACCGTCAAAATTTGCACCTAACCCTGTGTTGCTCAATGTAACATCAGCGGTATCGCGATAACCATTACCACCGGCGTACAACTGGTTATTACTGCTGCGCATCCACTCTTCAGCAGTCCATATACGGCCATCAGGCGCTGTAATACCACCACAGTTCATACCTGTTTCACCAACTGTGTTTACGAAATCTACGTTGAAGAATTTACCTTTACGGCCATCAGGCAATGTCTGGTTCATTACTTCCAGTTTACCTTCTTTATCACGCTTAATTTTAAAAGAGGTCATACCTCCGCCATCACCAAGTTTGTCATCTTTGGTAGTCATCTCATGGTTTACTATTACCCATCCTAATGCACCTTCGGTAGTATCTTTGGTAAAACCAATGAAGTCATGCCATTCTTTAGCCAGGGATTGTCCTGCTGCATTACCATAAGTAGCAGTGGATTGTACCGTATCAACACCACCAACAAATATTGGCTGTACTTTCAGTGGAGATTGCGGCATAAATACTGTTTGTGATGCCCATTGAGCTTCAACATTTACGGGAAACTTCAGTTGCGCCTGCGCACCAATACCTACTACCCCGCCTAAAGCTGTGAGTAAAATTACTTTTTTCATATTGTGGAGATTTTGACGCAAAGATGAAAGGAGCGTGTTACCAAATCATTGATGGATTGTTAGCAAAACTTCACCGTTGTGTAAACAGAATTTTATTTAATTGTTACCTGTCCGCCAGAGCGCTGAAACTACTGTATTTTATAGCACACAGGCGATTTGAAAAAGATAACATTAAGACAATACCGGGTTAACACAAGAAGATTATTTTACGCAATACTTTCGCCCCATATTATATGGGCAAGTATATTTTTATTGCAGTATCCATGCTGCTGTTTGTTTCGTGTACACAAAACAAAACTGCCGAAGAAGGGCAGGCATTAGCCAAAACTTATTGCGTAAGCTGCCATAGTTTTCCCGAACCGGATTTGTTAGACAAAAATTCCTGGGAAAAATATATGCTGCCGCGCATGGGCGTGTTCCTGGGTGTGATAGAACACGACAGCCTGCGCGGCGTTCTTGTTGCCAACGAGATAGAACGGCAGATTGCTGAAGCATCAGGCGTGTTCCCCAAACAACAGGTAGTGACCAATGAAGAGTGGCGAAAGATAAAAGCCTTCTACCTGCAAAATGCACCCGATAAATTGCCTGTACCCGCTAAAAAAGAAATCATCAAAGGGTTGAAGCAGTTCGGTACAGAAGTCCCGGTTTACAAGTTGTCACCCCCAAGTGTTACCATGGTGAAGCTGGACACAGTGAACAGAGCCGTATTTACCGGAGATGCCAATTCCCAAAGCTTGTCGGTATTCTCTGCCGATTTACAATTTATACAAGGAGCTAAGGTAGGAGAAACCCCGGTTAGCATGACTGAGTTAAGCAATGAATATCTCGTGACAATGATGGGTTCGTTCTCGCCGACAGACATAGGTAGTGGTTATATATTAGCCCTACCCAAAGGCGAAGGAAAAACCTACAAACTGATTGACTCACTTCGCCGCCCCGTACACAGCAGCTATGCCGACCTGGACGGTGACGGATTGATGGATATAATCACTTGTGAGTACAGCAAATGGACGGGTGTACTGGCATGGTGGAAAAACACAGGAAAGGGGAATTTTGAAAAGAAGGTACTACGCTACCGCCCCGGCGCAGTAAAAGCCTATATAAAAGACATGAACAAAGATGGGCTACCTGATATCATATCCCTGTTCGGGCAGGGGGATGAAGGGATTTATACATACTATAATGAAGGTAGTGGGAAATTCAGGGAAGAGGCTACGCTCAGGTTCCCCCCTTCTTATGGCTCTACCTACTTTGAGTTGTACGATTTTAACCGCGACGGGTTCGACGATATTATTTATACTGCCGGTGACAATGCAGATTTTCCACCTGTTCTCAAACACTATCATGGTATATATGTATTCCTGAATGACGGTAAGAACAAATTCACAAAACAGCACTTCCTGCAAATGAACGGTGCTTATGCCGCTATGCCGCACGACTATGATAAAGATGGCGATATAGACATAGCCGCAATCTCCTTTTTCCCCGACTACCAGGGGCAGCCGGACGAGAGTTTTATATATTATGAAAATGATGGCAAGAACAATTTCACACTCAGCACTATAAACAACCCTACCCTGGGCAGGTGGATAGTAATGGACAAAGGAGATATAGATGGGGATGGCGATACAGATATAGTTTTGGGTTCGCTGGCTTTTGAGGTAGTACCCCCCAATGGGCTGGTAGAGCAATGGGTGCAAAACGGCATAGGTTTTATAGTACTGAGGAATAATACAACCAGATAACAAGGGAATGCAAAAATCCATCATAGCATTACTTCTGCTGAATGTATTTACATTACCAGTCAATGGGAAAGACAGAAAACATAAATCCATAAAAATATTACCCGTACCTGCTTTCGGCTACACACCCGAAACCAGGACATATATCGGTGCTGTCTCCCTATTTACATTAGACTTGTATCATGACAGTCTCACACGAACTTCTAATGCCAAAGTAGAACTGAACTATACCTGGAACAAACAAATCATCGCCGAAACGGAGTGGACCTATTTTTTCAAACAGGAAAAATGGCTGACCAAAGGGCGCTTACATTTTTCAAAATTCCCCGACAGGTATTATGGCATAGGGAACCGCACTCCCGACAGTAATGAACTGCTTTATCATAGCAACCGGATAATAGCGGAAGGAAACATCCTGAAAAAGGTACAGCCACACCTGTTTTCAGGGCCTGTAATTAAATACTTACGCTACAGTAATATGAGTAACTCCTCCCTTTTCCCTGAGCTGGCAGGCAATTCATCTTTAGGCATAGGTTATACACTGTTGTATGATAGCAGAAACAACCTGCTCAACCCCAAACAAGGTTGGTATGCCAACCTTGCAGGCGGCTATGTATTCCACCGGTTAAAGTATGGCGAATTATTGCTGGACAGCCGTTATTACCATACATGGCGCAATAGGCTGACACTTGCAACACGTTGGTACAATGAAATGAATTTCTCTACTACACCATTTTACGATTATGCTTTACTGGGTGGAGATAAGCTGGTAAGGGGTTATTATTTCGGCAGGTTCAGGGATAAAAATCTATCGACCCTGCAAGCTGAAGTGCGTAGTATCATAGTATGGAGGTTGGGGTTGGCGGTATTTGGGGGTATTTCTAATTTATACAGCAGTATAGGCAATATATCCTTACCTGCTACCAAATACAATTACGGGCTGGGGCTGCGGTTCCTTATAGACCGCAAATAAGATATTAACCTGCGCATAGACTACGCCCGCGGCCAGGGCAATAACTCAGGCTTTTATATTTCTTTTGGCGAGTCATTTTAGCCGATGCGGCAACTTATTAGTATTTTGGCAGCCTCAACATGACTGCCGGAGAAATTAATATCTTAAGTATAGCCCCTTACGTGTTCCTGCCCCTAAAAAATGGCGGGCACCAGGCTATTGCCAAGCTGCACCATCATATCGGGTTGCATGGCAACGACCATATAGTGAGTACGGATAACAACGCTGACAGCAACTTTTCATTTAAACTGCATAAGATATTTCCAAATAAAAAGTACCGCTACCTTCCGGGATATGGGGTGAAAGACATGTTGCGCATCGCACATGAAATACACTGTACCCATATTATATGCGAGCACCCTTATATGGCTGTTTCTGCTATGACTGTGGCTAACAAACTGGGTGTGCCATGGTATATACGTTCTCACAATATTGAGTCGCAAAGATTCAAAGACCTGGGTAAGCCCTGGTGGCCCATATTAGCAAAATATGAACGCTATGCTATGCAACAGGCAAACGGCATATTCTTCATCACGCATGAAGATGCTGATTGGGCGGCAGAGCACTATGATTTGCCGAAAAAAAAATGCCACCTCGTCTTATTCGGCTGCGACCTGCAAGCTGTACCACCAGGCCATTATGAAGCCAAGAAACAACTGGCCGGCGAGTTAAAAATATCTGCAGATGTACCCTGGCTGTATTTTCTTGGAGCTTTAGATTATCCCCCCAACGAGCAGGCGGTAAGATATATTCTGGACGAAATACAACCACGCCTGAAGAAAGCGGGTATACCTCACGAAATATTGATTGGGGGAAAGGGACTGGATGAATCGCTGCAACAACAGATAGCAGGCACCTCCAATATACAGACATTAGGTTTTGTACAAGACCTGGAAGTTTTCCTGAATGGATGTGACATTATGCTCAACCCTGTTTTGAAGGGCGGTGGCATTAAAACAAAAGCTGTAGAAGCTTTGGGTTACAACAAAACAGTTATCAGTTCCGCATCAGGTGCAGCAGGCTTAATTCCGGCACTTTGCAGCGACAAACTACTGCTGGCAGGTGATAACGACTGGGATAGCTTTGCAGAAAAGGTAATACAGGCCATCAACAACCCCTCTGAAACCCCCTCATCTTTTTACGATGCTTATTACCACGGAGCCATAGCTGAAAAAGTAATCAGTATCATGCTGAAAGACGCACACTAACTACCTCCTCCCGTCATAGCATACTGCACAATATTTGCACCCATTTCCAGCGCCTTTCTATGTGCTTCGGGGCTGTCGTTGTGTACCTCGGGGTCTTCCCATCCGTCTCCCAGGTCGGTTTGGGTGGTATAATATACCACTAACCTCCCCTGGTAAAATAATCCGTACCCTTTGGGCGGCTTGTTATCATGCTCGTGCACCTTGGGCAATCCATTTGCAAAATTAAAAGCCTGGTGGTAGATAGGATGAGAGAATGGCAATTCGGCCAATTCTGCATCCGGGAAAATTCTTTTCAGCGCGGGGCGTACATATTCATCCAGGCCATAGTTATCATCTATATGCAGAAAACCACCCGCTGCTAAATAAGTGCGCAGGTTGCGTGCTTCATCGTCTGTTACTGCCCACCTGCCGTGCCCGGTCATGTGCACAAATGGATAATTAAAAATATCAGGGCTACCTGCCGCCACTTGCCCTTCTTGTGTATTGAAGTCGGTATTCAGTGTTTTATTGCAGAAGGCAGCCAGGTTTTTCAGTGCTGTTGGGTTGGCATACCAGTCACCACCGCCGCCGTATACCAGCAGCCCCAACTTCATATTCTGCGCCCCTGCTATACCCGCCAGGCATGTAAACACTAATACGAATACGATTTTTCTAACCATGATTGAGCATATTGAAATAAGCACAGGCGGTTACAGCCGCTGTTTCTGTACGCAGGCGATTGGTACCCATACTTATACCTATGTATCCTTCCGAAGTTAGCGTTTTTACTTCTTCATCAGTAAAATCACCCTCCGGCCCTATCAACAATAACGTTTCCTTATCTTTTTGCATGGCATCACTAATGGGTTGCCTCAGTGCCCCATCCATACAGTGTGCTACCAGTTTCTGTTCAGTACCTGCAAATGCCGGCATCAGTTTATCAACTGAATTAAGTTCTTTTAGTTCAGGCAAAAAGTATTGTTTCGACTGTATGATAGCCGCTACCAGTATATTATGCCACCTGTCGTACCTGAATTTTTCGCGCTCGCTGCGTGCAGTTTGCAGTGGTATTATGGTAGTCACACCCAGTTCTGTTACCTTTTCCAGTATCCACTCGTTGCGGCTGCTATTTTTGGTAAATGCCACCCCCATGTGTAATGGCACCTGTTTGCGTTGATGCAAGTGAACATCATTCACCATAACGGCGCATTGCTTCTTCTGCACTTTGCTGATGACAGCGTGTGCATGTACCCCCCTGCCATCAGTCAGGTCTATTGCATCTCCCTGCTGCATACGCAGCACCTGCACTATATGCTTTGCAGTGTCATCCGGCAGGTCCAGTTCAGTGCCTGCATTCAATATTCCATCATGAAAAAATAGCGGTGCCATGCGGCGGGCAAGATAAATAAAAATCCTGCTTTAGCGCAAAACCAGCTTCCGTTCTTCTATCAGCCTGCGCAGGTTTATAAGCCCGTAGCGCATCCTGCCCAGTGCAGTATTGATACTTACCGATGTCAGGTCTGAGATCTCCTTAAAGCTGAGATCTCCATATATGCGCAACACTATCACCTCTCTCTGTTCTTCAGGCAGCATTTCTATCAGTTGCCTGATAGTTTCGTGTGTTTGCCTTTTCTCCATTCTTGCCGATGCAATATCTTCCGTTTCGCCCAGCAATTCCGCCAGGTCTGAGCCATCAGATAATGTTACCGGAACCTGCTGGCGTATTTTTCTGAAGTGGTCCATGCACAGGTTGTGCGCCACACGCATAGCCCAGGGCAAAAATTTACCTTGTTCTGCATAACGGCCGGCCTGTATGGTACGGATGATTTTCAAAAAGGCGTCCTGGAAAATGTCTTCGGCTGTGTACTGGTCTTTCACCAGCATAAATATGCCGGTATAAATCTTATCCTTATACCTGTAGATAAGTGTTTCTAATGCGCCCGCATTGCCATCCTTGAAGGATTGCACCAATTGAGCATCGGTTTGTTGGTGGATTGTTTGCATATTGTTCTACCTGTTAGGTACACGTTTTTACATGTTCCGTATCTTATTGATTCAAAGTAGAAGTCTATGCTATAAGGCGTTGCTTTAAGTTAATTAACGATTAATTACGAGTTATATTGCACAATTGTGAAAATATTTAACACAAATACCTTGCCAATATATATCTTTTTCCATTTTTCGCTGAAAAAAATTTGCTTTTACAATTTCAGTGTAAAGATATAAGACAGCGTAAATCAACAAAACGTTTGGTTAAAGTATTGTTAATGAAACTGTTATGACAAACCCTGAGCTTTACATATAGATATGAGCATTACTTTCGGATTGCTGATGTGAATTAGAAGGAATTAGAACCATTGATTAATAAAAGATCATTTATTCCTGGAACCGGCCACTGTTAAACCTATACCCGCAGCTAATACAATACCACCGACGAAGACAGGCCAGCCAATTGTCCTCTCTTCTTCCTTATTAACTTCCAACGGTCCTATATCTACCACCTTCTCTTTGGTGGTGAAATTAATAGTATTGAATATTAACATCAATACACCTATCGCTACAAGTACTATTCCTGCAATTTTCATGAACTGTTGTTTTTGCTCTTATATACTTAAGAACAAACAATTTGCAACTTAGTTCAGTTCTCTCCACCACTTGCTGGCCGGGTGATGCCGGCCAATAATAACAGGTTCGCCTATTTCAGGTGTGCAGAACGGTACATTCAGCTCTTCCGCTTTTTTCAAAGCTCGTTCTACAGGGTCTGTCCAGCTATGCAGCGACAGCGTAAATGCAGCCCAGTGTATAGGCATGGTCATTTTCGAATTAATATCAACAGCAGCCTGTATAGTTTCTTCAGGCATCATGTGGATGGCATGCCATTTCTCGTTGTATTGCCCGCACTCCATCATCGCAAAATCAAAACCACCAAAACGGTCGCCTATCTCTTTGAAATGCGGCCCGTAACCACTGTCACCGCTGAAGTATATTTTCTCTTTTGGTGATTCTATAACCCATGATGCCCATAATGTAGCAGCCCTGTCTCCGAAACCCCTACCACTGAAATGCCGTGCCGGTGTGCAGGTAAACTTTAAACTATCAAGTATTATATCATCCCACCAGTCCAGTTCATGAATATGCTTATCCTGCACCCCCCATTTGCGGAAATGCGCCCCGACACCCAATGGCATATAAAACTCTTTCGTTTTTTCTTTCAACTTCACGATACTACCATAATCAAGGTGGTCATAGTGGTCGTGCGACATAATGATAGCATCTATCTCCGGCAGCTTTTCTATCTCTATCGGCAGGCCGTTTGAATATCTTGATTTGCCCAGCCAGGGGTGTGGTGCAGGCACGTCGCCAAACATAGGGTCTATTAATATTTTCTTACCTGCTATCTCCAACAAAAATGCTGAGTGACCAAACCAGGTGAGCCGTGTAATACTGTCCGGCTTTTGCTCTATCTCCAGCGAGTCAATTTTCTGAACTTCAAATTTTATGGCAGGTTGCTTGTCAGGGTCACCTTTTATTTGTTTGTACAGCAGCGATGGTATATCCCTGATGCCTACATCAATCGTAGATGGTATTTGATTGATGAATTTGCCATCTTCATAATGCCCTGTCTGCGCATAAGCCAGCTTTTGTTCTTTTGTGGGGCTACCGCCAAATTCGGGGCTGGTATATACAAACACAACCGTTATCAGCACTATCAGCAGGATAATGCTTAGTATGAGTAAACCTGTCATTTTTAGTATCTTTTTCAAAATTGTATAGCCCGGACTGAATGTTGTTTATTGCTATTTAATAAATATCCCACAAATGTAGCTCTGCCAGTAATGTAGCAAAACATCGTTTCGGTCAATTGAAGGGAATAATCGGTGAACGGGTGAAAAAAGACGGTGGAACGGAGTATGGGTAAGCCCATACCCAGCGTAGGGTATAACGCTGAACGAGCTCCTTTTGTCCAATAAGGTTATAGTTGTAGTTTTATCGTCAATCTTCAATTTTCTATGAAAGAACTGAATTTCAATCCATTTCCCATCCTTGAAACGGACAGGCTTTTACTCCGCAACCTTACTCATGCTGACGTGGAAGATGTATTTGCGATAAGGAGCAATCCTGCAACAATGAAATACATTCCCCGCCCTATAGCCAGGACGAAGGAAGATGCGATTGCTGTAATTGATATGATAACCGGATTTACCGCCGGTAACGAACGCATCAACTGGGGTATTACAGAAAAGGGTAAGGACAAGCTGATAGGCATAATCGGTTATGTAAACATTAAACCGGAAAGCCACCGCGCCGAAGTAGGGTATGTACTGCACCACGAATACCTGCGCAAAGGCATCACCTACGAAGCATTACAGGCAGTACTTAATTATGGTTTCAATGTATTGCAATTACATTCTATAGAGGCCATTATTTGCACAGAGAACACAGCCTCTATACAATTAGTAGAAAAGACAGGATTTGTACGCGAAGCACATTTCAGGGATTATATTTTTCACAACGGCAGGTATTGGGATGAGTATGTGTATTCATTGATACGGCCGGTTGATAAGTAATGTTATATGAAACAATCGCGCCTTGTACAAAAACCCTGGCAGAAGGGGCAGTTCAATACCAAAGCCAAAACAGAACGTAATAAAAACAGGCAGCGGCATGGTGCCTGCCACGTTATCGAATTATTAGGTTTTCTGACTGACCTAAACAACAAAGAACTGCCTGTAGAATTTTTCTTTTACACCAATACAGATGCCAAAGCCTCCTCCCTGGCGGATGCGCTAATGAAAATGAGATATACCGTTTACGGCTTCGGATTGTGCGGTTACGACAAAAGCAGGTACTCTATTGCCGGTTGTACACCTAAGATGAAAATGACAGATGATACTATGACCCAATGGGCAGAGCAAATGTGTGAATTAGCCCTTGAGTACGACTGTGATTTTGACGGATGGGGTACATCTCCGGATATGGAATAACACAATAAGATAATCAGTAAAAGACAGGTGCGATAGCTATACAGCTACTGCCTGGCAGTTTTCTATGATTTCTCTATTCTCGTTACCTACTATTTGTAAAGCAAGATTTTTAATGGAAGGGAAAAGCATATCGTACACATTCTTCTTGTTAGTGGGTACATCTGTATCCTGCATGGCTAATATATACAGTACCGCCTCAGGCACTTCCAATACCGAACAGATGCTTTGTATAGTCTTATTGCTGGGGCGTTTTACCGAATTTTCAATCTGTGACAGTGAGGTTTGAGATATACCGCTTCTTTCAGCTAAGTCCTGCTGTGTGATACCCAATTGCCTCCTTACCGAACGTATGGCTACTCCTAAATTCATACCTGTAGGTTATTTTAAATACTTTATTATTAAACATTCGGGTAATAATTCCTGTTGCCTATATAGACGTTCACCTTTAAAAAAAGGTTGGCTGGCTTATTGCTAAAAGCAAAAAATATCGGCCTAACTTTACATGAATGAAACAAAATTTTACAGCCAGGATAAGGTATGACGGCAGGACCGTACCTGCTACAATAATTCCACAACACAGGAAGGATGGTATGTATTATGAAATAAATATACCCGGCTTTGAGCGCTTCTACATGCGCTGGTCTGTGATGGACAGGTTTGAAGTGGTTCCTCATACCGGGCTGTCACTGCCCGACAGCCTGGTGCTGGCTGTAAGTGATACAATAGAAGAGAAAGCAAGCAAATAATAAATTATCCATACATTATTTGTTTATATTAATTACAGGTTACAAAAGCAATTTATTTTAGTTTTTATTAGGACTTGTTAGTAATTCTTAAGTGGTTTTTCATAGACTGTTCTTTCAAGAGCTGTGTCTATCTGAAAAAACATTTAAGCAATGAAAAGAATTCAACTAATCAGCAAGAGAAATATAGTAGCAATAATGCTGCTATGTGTAGCGACAAGCGCGGATGCAAAATGGACCCCGCTTGCAGAAATCAGCACTTTTGGACAAGGGCGTTGGGGAACCCAGATATTTACTGTGGATAACAAAATATATATCGGCGGTGGCTATATCGGAAATTTTCAGAATGTCAATGATTTGCAAAGCTACGACCCGGCTACCCAAACATGGAAGTTCCTGAACTCGTTACCCGGCACAAATGCTACCCGGACAGGCGGTATGACATTTACCATAAACGGGAAAGCTTACCTGGCTATGGGTTGTGAAAACTATAACAGTTTCTCCCCAACCCCTACTTATCTTAAAGACTTATGGGAGTATAACCATGCATCAGATACATGGACGAAAAAAGCTGATTTCCCTGATAGCGGAAGAGCTGACGCAGCGGTATTTGTCTTAAACAACAAAGCCTATATAGTGGGTGGACAAACCTCAGGTAGTGGCTCGACATTTTCATCAGACCTATGGGAATATGACCCGGCTACTAATAAATGGACAGAAAAAAAGAAATTTCCCGAAGGAGGTATTTTTCATTCGGCCGGTTTTGCCAGCGGCAATAAAGGATACGTAGTTGGCGGCCGTATTACGGGAGCTTCGACTAACAAAGTATTCGAATACAATCCATCTACTAATAGCTGGGCCGAAAAAGCAGCATATCCTGAAGAAAACCTACGGGGTGGTACAGCATTTGTAATAAGCGGTAAGGCTTATGTGGGTATGGGTATAGTAAACGAAGCAGGTGGCACCAACAAATACATGGACTACTTCTTTACCTACGACCCTGCTACGAACAAATGGTCATACTGGCCGGGAGGAGAAGTGCCTGCACAGGGACGCACCTACGGTATAAGCACTGTTGTAAACAACAAGGCGTATTTTGGCGGGGGATGGCGACTGGATGGTTCGACACAAACCTTTTTCAGGGATTTTTATGAAATAGACCCTACTGCCGCAGTAGGTGTCAATAATACCAATACTCCAAAAAATATCGTTGTATATCCTAACCCTGCTACTGAGAACCTGTATATAGATGGCACACATAATGGCCAATCTTTTACAATGACCGATATTACAGGCAAGATGATAAAGAGCGGTGTGATAAACGGCAACAGCATAAACATCAGCGCGTTAGTACCGGGGGCATACACGCTACATATATCAACTGCGGATGGCAATGCCAGCAGCATGATAATTAAACAGTAGATTGTTTTGTTTATATAAAGATGCCCGCTTTTCCAGGCGGGCATTCTTGCTTTTACTGAGCTTCGTGAAAGCGTTTGTCTTTTACAAAAGATTCATCGTTCAGCGTATTTAAAAATGCCAGCAAGTCGCTACGCTGTTGGGTGCTTAGTTGTATGCCGTTTTGCAATTGCGCATCCAATGTGGCAGACTGGTGAATACCGGTGGCATAGTGGTCCAGTACCTGCTCCAGGGTTTTGATACGGCCATCGTGCATATAAGGCGCAGTGTATTTCAGGTTGCGTAGCGATGGCACCTTAAACTTATACATATCCTGCGGCTCCTGTGTTATATGCGCCCTGCCGCTATCATTGAAAATAGAGGGTTTTAACCCGTTGTTACGATAAGAAAAATCAGTAAACAGCGGCGCCTTATGGCAGGTAGCACAATTATTATTAAACACCGTCAATCCATTCTGCTCATCCTGTGTCAGTACTGCGTTGCCTCTTGTATATTGGTCGTATTTAGCGTTAGCAGAAACCATAGCCCCCATAAACTGGGATATGGATTTGAATATCCTTTGTGAGTTAATGGTTTCGTCGCCCCAGGCATCTTTAAACATCTGCCTGTATTTCTCATCCGTGCTAATTTTAGCAATGACGTTGGGCAAAGTCTCGTCCATCTCTACAGGGTTCTGTATCGGCGCTATAGGCTGGCTCTCTAAATGATTGACACCACCATCCCAAAAGAAACTGGTATGCCAGTTCATATTAAATATGGGCGGTGAATTCCTGTTTCCTAACAAACCGTCTACACCATGGCTCAAATCGTGCTCAGCATGAGCAAAGGCTGCAAATGCCTGGTGGCAGGAGCCGCATGATGTTGAATTATCCCTGGACAATCTCGGATCATAAAAGAGCTTCCTGCCCAGGTAGAAGCCTGCATTAGTGAGGGTATTATTCTCGAAATTGTATGCTGGTGCAGGCCAGCCTTCCGGCACCGCAAAGCTGATATTCTCTTCCTGCACTGCCTGTACATTAAAAGAAGGGTCGGGCTTGCAGGCTGTGAACACTAGAGCCATCACCAACAATAAAACATATTTCTTATCCGCGTTCATTCTATTCTACGTGGTCTACCGTGAACATATCAGTGTAATTATCCGCCATCATCTTAACGTCATACTTGTCATTCAACAGGTAGTTCTTCTTTAAATCTACCTTTACCGGGTTCTGAAACCACTCCATCACATCATTCTCTATATGCATATGAGAAGTCTTTCCTACTGCTACTTCTAATTGCGAAGGCAGATTGAGTGTTACAGTCCTCAATACGCTCCATTCTCCGCTAAAGCCCCCCATATGGTAAAGCACCTGCTCTATCTCAGATTGCGGCGATACACCTTCCAGCTTGGCCATTATATATCCCGTATTCCAGTCCCAAAACATGCCGTGGTCAGGGGCAAGGTCGCCGGTTTGCGCGCCACTCACATTCCGGGCGCTATCTACGCCTATCAGGAATGTAATGGATGTATATGTACCCGGGGTTACATCATTAATAATGAACTTGTGTGTACCCGGCTTAGCCTCATCTACCAGGTGATAACTCTCGGGCTCTATATATTTTTTCCCGCCCGGACCATTCAATACAATATTTGAGATATAATAGGCATAAATGTCTATTTGTATAGAATCGCCATTGGGTGTTATGTACCATTTATTGCCCAGCAATAGGTCCTCAGCACCTGCCCTGTTGTCCAGCGTCACCTCCAGGTTGGCCGTTGGTTTGTTGTCCGGCACCACTATATTGCCAGGCGTTTCGGGCACCGGCTTTTTAACACAGGCCACTGCCAACATCATCAATCCCACTATATATATATTCCTCTTCATAGCTAAAAAATGCATACTAAGATAAGAAAAAAACGTATCTGGCTACCATTTCAGCTCATCATCGCCGGGCTGTGCCTGCTGGCTGCCCTTGTAAAAAAGACGGGTTTTTACCTTCTGCAGTTGGCGTTGGTACACCATACCTGCCAGTGTGGCCAGGGCATCCGGCAGCTGCAATACACCCTGCAGGCTATGTTCAGGTATATCTATCCTGTACAGCATTTGAAAAAACTCTTCGGGGTTACGTTCCAGCAATAGCCCCAAACGCTTTTCCAACCTGAGTATTATCTCCTCTTCGCTAAAGCTGTCAGGCAAGTCCAGGCCCAACTTTTCCTTTAGTGATGCTGCCAGTGCTGATTGTTCGGTTTCCATGGTATAAAGTTACTAAAGGTTTCATCTCATATATTAAAACTGTTTTATCTTTTCCAGCACTATATCCTTCACCTTATCCATAGGTATGCGCTCCTGCTCCATGCTATCGCGGTGGCGGATGGTGACGGTGCGGTCTTCCAATGTCTGGTGGTCGATGGTAACGCAGAAGGGGGTGCCTATAGCATCCTGCCTGCGGTAGCGCTTGCCAATAGCATCCTTCTCCTCGTAGAAGCATTTGAAATGCGGGCGGCAAATGTCCATCAGTTCTTTAGCCACATCGGGCAGGCCGTCCTTTTTGGTAAGCGGGAAAACAGCCAGCTTGATAGGCGCCAGGTGCGGGGCAAACCTCAACACTACACGGCTGTCCTGCTTTTCGGCTGTGCTCAGGTCCTGCTCTTCGTAGGCTTCGCTCAGCACCATCATCACCGTACGGTCCAGGCCTATGGAGGTTTCTATTACATAAGGCACGTAGTGCTTGTTCTCTTCCGTATCAAAATAGGTGAGCTTCTTTTTACTGAACTCCTGGTGGCGGCCCAGGTCAAAATCGGTGCGGCTGTGGATGCCTTCCACCTCTTTGAAACCCCAATCGGGGAAGTTGTATTCTATATCGCAGGCGGCATCGGCATAGTGTGCCAGTTTCACATGGTCGTGAAAATGATACTGCTCTGCGGGTATGCCCAGTGTTTTGTGCCAGTTGGTGCGGGCCTGTTTCCAGAACTCGTACCACTCCTTCTGCGTACCTGGCTTGATGAAGTATTGCATCTCCATCTGCTCAAACTCCCTCATGCGGAAGATAAAACCGCGCGCCACTATCTCGTTGCGGAATGCCTTGCCTACCTGTGCTATACCGAAAGGTATCTTCATACGACCTGTTTTCTGCACATTCAGAAAGTTGACGAATATACCCTGCGCCGTTTCGGGGCGGAGGTAGACTTTATCATCTTCTTCGGTAGAGGTGCTGCCCATTTGCGTGTCAAACATCAGGTTGAACTGGCGGATATCCGTCCAGTTGGCCGTGCCGCTGATGGCGCATTTTATCTTGTTGTCTTCTATCAATTGTTTCAGTGCGGCAAAATCGTCGGCTGCCAGCAGGAGTTCCATTTTGGCGACCAACTCTTTACCAGCGGCTTCGTCCAGTGTGGCGGCGTGGGCTTCTATCAGGTGGTCAACACGGTAGCGTTTTTTGCTGTCCTTGTTGTCTATCATCGGGTCGTTGAAGTTGTCTACGTGGCCGCTGGCCTTCCATACAGTGGGGTGCATGAAGATGGCGGCGTCTATACCTACTATATTGTCGTGCAGGCGGGTCATGCTGTACCACCAGTAGTCTTTGATGTTCTTTTTCAGCTCGGCGCCCATCTGGCCATAGTCGTACACAGCCTGCAGGCCGTCGTATATTTCAGATGATTGAAATACAAATCCGTATTCTTTGCAATGGGATATGATATCCTGTAGTTGTTTTTGTTTTGGCATAACGGGGGCAAATTTACGGTTTTGGGAGGTAATTGGATAAAAGGTTAATATGGTAATAAGTCAATAGGTTAAAAGGGGCATTCGGCAATCGTATTATACATAAAAAGCGGTTTATTCTGTTAACTCTTGAATGGGCTGGTTTAACTGTTAGCAATATTGTGTCTTTACAATGCTTTGATAATAAGGAACTTACAAGGGGTTTGTTAACTTTTGTTAACTCTGCACGTGAATTTTTCGCGGAGGTGGTTGGAATAAAAAACCCCAACTGTGGGTTGGGGGTGGATGCTGATAGCTTAAATATGTTGCTTGGCGTTAGAGGTGGCTTATGTTGGTGTTTCATAATGTATGGTTTTGTGCCCGGTGTTGGAGGGCGGGTTTATTATAGCAAATATACAATTTTTTGCGTTTACATGGTATTAAATTATTCCCCCGGGCGGGACACATCTTTGAAGATGAGCATATCCCCTATCCGCTGCGAGGCGCCGTCGTAAAAGCCTGTTTCTTTGGCAAAGTTTTCCGGGTTTCTGAAGGTACCGAATATCATATCTATTACCGGCAGGTCTGAATAGTTGTACTTATGCAAGCCCCGCCCGTGGTGCATGCTGTGGCTCTCGGGCCTCTGTACCAAATAGCCTACCCAGCGGGGCGTTTTGATATTGGCATGTTGAAAGATGGCGAAGAAAGTAAGTATCAGCAGCGAGATAGTTGCAGCCTCCGCCGTCAATCCCACAATAAGTACAAAACTGATACTGCCTATCATGGTAAAACCGATAGTGTCCATGGGGCTGGTGTAGAATGCTGATGGCACGTCCAGGCGTTCGGCGCTATGGTGCATCTGGTGAAATGCCTTCCACAATATATCGGACCGGTGCATGGCCCTGTGCCAGAAATAGAGTATCGCCTGGTAGATGAACACCCCGATACCTACCTGCGGTATTACAGGCATTTGCTCCAGGTTGTATAGTTGGTAAGGAGCCAGGTAGGCATCTACCAACAGCGGGAAAAAGGTGGATAAACTGAAGTTGAAGATAAACAACAATACGCCCTTCAGCTTCCAGTATTTGATATATGGTAATTGTTTGGCGGGAAATGCGGTCTCCCATATCCATAATCCTATATACATGTATAGTATTATTGCAACCGGGCCTGTGAAAAATTCTGTCGTCATAACCTGTAAGTTTTACAGGCTATGCGTAAGATCTGGCCTTACATCGTAAGATGGGAAGAAAAAATTTACACCCGCCAGTCCGTTTCCTGTTCGGGCAGGTAGGCGCAGTACACACCCGTTTTTATGGTACGCTCCAGGTGGTTGCCCAGTACAGGGTGTACTTCTGCAATTTTTTTGATGGCGCTTTTTATCCGCTGTGTTACGGCAGAGCGTGCCTTATCTGTACTGCGCTGAAATTTTCTTGACTTGCCATCGGCGCCTATTGCCGCACCCAGGTGTTGCAGCAGTGCATCATACTCTTCTTCCAGCTTTTGCAGGCGGCCAATATCATTATTGCGGTCGGCATGGCTGATGTCTTCCTGCAGGCTGCGGATTTTTTCAGCATATTCTTTTTGGGCCTTAGCGTCTATTACCTCCTGTCCATGCTCTGCCACCATGCCGGTAAAATCGCTGCTGTGAAAATGTTTGCCGGGCTCTGCCAATAAGGCGGCAATATCAGCACAGCCCTTGCTGTCCGGTAGCTGAGCTGTAACACCCATATAGCTGATTACCCTAAGCTTTCCGTTTTGCTGAAATAAGTAGCTGTGTGTATCATCCATACCGGGCATGCGCACAGGTGCCTGCCCTCCGGTTATATATTCGCCGAAGCTATCTATACGGCTGCCATGCCTGTATGGGTTAATGGCCGCCATCCATGCGATGGCCTCCGCCCCAATGTTTCCGGCCGATTTATTGGCCAGTATCTTTGTACGGAAATTATCCAGGAACATCTCCCAGTAATAAACGGCACGCTCAGTATTGCCTGTATAATAGTGTGCAGCAGCTATAAACGCGGGATAGTCTACATAAGGTGCATGGATGTATTGCTCGCCCAACTCCAGGCATTCTTTATACCTGCCCTGCTCAAATAATATAACAGATCCCACCACATGGTATTGGTCAGCATTCAACGGGTCGATGGTTACCGCCTTGCGATAGAGTTGCTCCGCATCGTTCAACCTGCCGGCATAACTGTAAGACAGCGCCACCTGCGCCAGGTTGAAGGGGTCGTTGGGGTTGAGCGTGATTGCCCGGTCCAGGTAATGTTCCGCCTGTTCGTATTTACACTCATACAAGTACACTTTGCCCAGCACCATGCATGCTATATAATTCATATCATCGAGCGCCAGTGCCTTTTCTGCCCACTCTTTGGCGCCGCGTTGATTGATATCCCAGCGGTTCCATAGCTGGCAACTCCATTCGTTGAAGTACGACAGCGAAATACCTGAATAAGCCAGGCTGTAAGAAGGATCGGACTTAATAGCTTCTTCAAAATAACCTCTTGCAGTGATATCTGATTCTGCAGTTCCCTTCTTCAACTCCTGCAGGCCCTTCAGCCAATATTCATAAGCCTTTATGCTGTGGGTGGGGCGTTTGCTGATGTTAGCCAGCAGGTCAGTATCCAATTGCTGTTGCAATGAAGACACCAGTTGCTGCATCAATTCTTCTTCTATACTCAGCAGCGCATCGTGTTTGCCATCGAAGCGGCCCGCCCATACCAGTTTACCGTTGTGATTATTAATCAGCTGTGCGTCTATGCGTATGCTGCCATCTTTGTACCGGAATGAACCACGGACTATATAATCAGCATGGTAACTCCTTTTATCCTCGGCCTGGGATGTATAGATATGAAACTGGCGGAAGCGGGACAGTTCCAGCACCAGGTCGTAAGACAGGCCTTCGCAGAACAAATCGTAGTTAGTCTCTCCCGTCAGGTTAGAAAACTGCAGAACAGATATCACAGGCTCGCTGGATACCGGCCTGATAACCTTCGACAGGCTTTCTTCAACCCCAGGCTGCACTATGGTGTCACGCGTAGTTTTCATATCGGGGCGCAAATATACGGAACTCCCACAGATGTATGAAATTTATTATACAAGCATCATTACCAGGGTTATATGAGAGTAGAAATTTTTATCCTTCTACAAAATACATTCTGAGCATGCCTTTGTTTTTCGCTTCAATCTCGCCACGATAAGTGCAGGCAAGTTTGTCCTTCACCAGTTCGTAAGTGGTTTGCGAGATATTGATTTTGCCGGGTTCACTGTTTTGCTCCATACGTGCGGCGGTATTTACTGTATCGCCCCATATATCGTAGGCAAATTTCTTAACACCCACTATACCAGCCACTACCTCTCCACTGTGTATGCCTATGCGTATCTCAAATGTCTTATCGCCCAGTTGCGCGCGTCTCTGTTGCATATACGCGATTATTTCTTTTGCAGCGGTTACCATTTTCAGAGCGTGTTGCGGATCGGGCAGAGGTAGTCCGCACACAGCCAGGTAAGCATCCCCTATGGTTTTAATTTTCTCAATGCCGTGTTTACCCATTATCTCGTCAAAGGATTTGAAACAGTTGTGCAGCTCTTCCACCAAAGCCTGGGATTCCATGTGAGAGCCTGCAACCGTAAAGTTGACAAAATCAGTAAACATGACGGATACACTGTCGTACTGGTGCGCCGTAGTATGGCCTTTTTCTTTCAACTCCCTCGCCACCTCTTCCGGCAAAATATTCAGCAACAGTTGGTCCGATTTTTTCTTTTCTTCCACAATCTCAGCAGTACGTAGGGTTACTTCCTCTTCCAGTTGCGCTTTTTGGTTTTCGAGTATGCGTTGCTTTTCTGCCTCTTGCTGTTGTGTTTTTTCTGATAGTTCTTTTACTTGTTGCAGTTGCTTGCCCAAGTCTTTGCTGACGGTAGCAAACCTCCACGCCAGGAAGGCCGACATGGATATAGGTACACCGGATAAGGATAATACAAACAATATAGAAAAAACAGCAGCGAATGCCAGCAACATTGGATTGGCTTGTGCCATACCCGCATTATTGCCCAACTCCCCTAAAAACACCTTGCTGAACAAAGAGATGAATGTAAATAAAGCAAGGGGAATAATACCGATTGCCAATATCTTTGCACCTCTTACCTTCTTCCTTATTGCTTTTATCAGCAATACCATTGCCTCCAGCATCACCAGTACCATCACTGCCGTGGAGACTTGCTCTGCATAATCAGTACTCTTGATTATCAATACCATAGCAGCAATACATATTACTGCTATTACCCAAAACCTCCAACCTATACGCACAAAGAGGTAGTTGAGCAACGCGCTTAGGGTCAATAACACAACCATGAGCAACACTCCTGTAAAGTTGCTACGATGGGTAGCTACGTCAGCATCCGAAGTTTGTGTCCAATACGCCTGCATAATGAAATATATGCTGAAGGCCAGGCAGAGTATGCTCAGGAAGAAATTCGATTTATCGCTATAGCGGTACAGCCACAACAAGAGATGCAATCCCATCAATGTAAGGAACCCACCGGCCAGGAACACAAAAAACCCGAAAATAATCATACGCATCAGGCTGTTGAGCCATAATGCTTGATTAGCCTCGCTTATAGACAGTGAAAATCCCGGTACGTAGCCTTCCAGCTCTGTTTCTTTGCCGGTTCGGTAGTTGGCATAACGCACGGCAATAGTATGGTAACCGGTATCGTCAAAATGAAACACATGCGGTGACATTGTAGGATTGTGGTATACAGTTTTGCGTTCATCAGCCCCTATCTTGCCATAAGTCATCAGCAATTGTCCGTCCAGGTATATCTGTGATGCGCCGTAGTGAGTCATGTTCAATGCAAAAGATTTGTCCAGCATGCTGTCGGCTACATATATCTTGTTGCGAAACCAGTAGATGCCATTAATATGTTTGTTGGCGCTGTCCGGCTTCAACACAGTATTAACCAATGCCCAATTACTGTCGTTGTAGCCCGGCATAGCCATGGCTGAATCATCTGCATGTATATATCGCCAGGCTGAATCAAGCTGAGGGAAATAACTGTTCTCCAATATTATGTTGGCGAGCCCGATCTTCTGTTGCGCAGGCAATAGCAGAGGCAGCAACATACATATGATAAACAGTATCTTTTTCATTGGTCAATAACCATATACCGTATCAAGATAATAAACCTAATTGAATATGTATGTTGTCCGGCGTTAATGATAGCTGGCTTATTGCTCGCCGGCCGGAGATTCGCCGATATTGAAGAGGCGGTACGCGAGGTTGATGCCTTCATTTTCTGCAAGAGGCGAGGTGCTATCGAAGCCAAAAGCATTCTCAGGAATGATAATATTGTTGCCGCTACGCACCGAGTAGGTTACCCTGCTCTTCTTGCCATTGGGTGTTACGGTAACATACACCTGCGGGGCTGCGGGGTCGTTTACCCATTTTATATTGCAATTTTTCAGGCGGTTCACTATCACTCCGCCATCGCCGTTTACATGTAGCTGCATGGGCATCTGCAGGCCTGTATAGGGTACCAGTTGCGGAAACTCAGTATACATCTTATACATCCACTGTGCATAGGCTGCCTTGTCGTCGCGCTCATCGGCACATTCGGCCTGGGCCTGGTACACACGGGCCAGGAACAGCTTTTCGTATTCTACATCTATATCCGATGTACGCAGTATTTCATCGAGTAAAATACGGGCTTCTTTGTAGCTGTCCAGCTTCATGTGCAGGCGGGCAATGAAGTATTTGAAGTATTTGCGGATGTACACACGCTCATCATCCTGCACTTCCTTTTCAAACCGGGTGATGAAATAACGTGTACTGAAGTCCCGTATCAGGAACCATATCTCGTCCCATGTTACGGTGCTTTCGGTAGAGAAGAGTTTGTACACTACCCGGTCGCGCTCGGGGTTTTGGGCAAACTGGTTGATGATGAGGAATTGCTGCGTGTATTTATCACTCACTGCCTTTGCCATCTTAGCCAGTGCCTTGGGATTATACCACCAGTTGGCATTTTCAAATTTCTGCTTTTCTATTTCGGCGTTTACGTTCAGCAGCTTCACCATCTGCGTGCTGAAGTCGTAGTGCTGCTGGCTGAGGGTGGTGCCTATATGCAGCTCTTTAAATTCAGCCGCACGTTTTATATACCTTTCTGATTCCGTTATTTTACCATTGTAGTGCATGGCGCGCGCCAGGGCTATATTGTACCAGCCAAAGCCGGGAGTAGAGCCGTTGGCTTTTATCATGTCCTTCATCAACTCGGTGGCCTTGTCCGGCTGCGCCTTGTACAGGTTGATGCTGGCGGTATAGTAAGCCCATTCTTTCAGGCGCTTGTCACCGGCATCCTGCTCTATGGCCATCTCATATTCTTTTTCTGCCTCTCGAAAATCGCCGCAGATAGCACGGAAGGTAGCATAGTTGTTATGCGGAAAGATGGGGCTGTTGCGCATCAGGTTGTAATAATGTGCCGCAGAGTCCACATTGAGGGCATAGCTGTGCAATATGGATTTGTAATGGTACACCCCCAGCTTTTCCATACGTTCGTACCCCGGCCGGAATATCTCTGCATTCAACCTTTTGTTGATGGCTATGCGGCGCAATTGTGAGTCGAGGTAGCGGTGGGCAAGGCGTTCATTTTCTTCTATCGAGTTTTTGAGGAAAGGGTATTTATCGCCGGTGTAATAGCGGTGCCGGTGTACCATCCAGGCCAGGTGATTGTACACGTCCATATTAAAATAGTCGCTCTGGAAATTCCACTTCAACACACGGCGCAGCAGGTTGTAAGTCTTCATAGGTTCCTCCATGTTGTTGTAACACATCAGCAGGTGGAAGGCGATGGTGCTGTACTCGTAATGGTAGAAATATACAGGGTAATATTTGATGATGTCGGACGAGCGGGTACGCAGCTCGGGCTTGAAGTCGCGCTCTATGAGGTTGAGCGCCCGCTCCAGCGGAACGGATGCGTTTTTAAAACCGAGATAATCGGCGGCGTGGTTGTATTTATACACACCCTCAAACATCCAGCCCACATAGTAGGTGCTGTCTATCCGCTTGAACTCGCGCGAGCGGGGCAGGGCGTCTTCGCTGTACATATCGCTGTCCATGCGCTTGGCGTTGATTTCGTAACGCTTACCAGCATTGGGCCCGCGCAGGGGTGCCTGCATCTGTGCCACCGCCTGCAAGGATGTTGCCAGCAGGGCGCAGATTATATATACCCATGATATTTTGCCTCTAAACCATTTCATGCGCGATTCCGGTTATCAGGCGTAGAGCCTGAGTTTGGCCAGCCTTTCCGCCTCTTTGTTGATGATGCTGTTGAGGGCGTTTTGCTTGCCGTCTTTGTTGCGGTACACCAGCCTGTGCTCCAGCACCTCGTAGGCTATGTCTTTCACATCGTCTTCTATCACAAAACTGCGGCCGCGCAATAATGCATAAGCCCGCAGGCATTTCAAGAAGGCGATACCACTACGTGTAGAACCTCCCAGTGTAATATCAGGATGGGCGCGTGTGCCGCGTACTATATTGCTCACGGCCTTTATTATTTCGTCGTGGATGAACACTTCTTCCGCTTCTTTCTGCAGTGATAATATTTGCTGCATGGTGAGGACGCGGCTGAGTGTTACCAGGTTGGTAGCTATGTCCAGGTATTCTTTGTAGATGTTGATTTCGTTGGCTTCGTCCACATAGCCGAACTGTATCTTCATAAAGAAACGGTCGAGCTGGGCGGCGGGCAGGGGGTAGGTGCCCTCCATCTCTATGGGGTTCTGCGTGGCAATAGTGAAGAACATTTTCTCCAGCTTCACCGTGGTGTCGCCCGTAGTTATCTGGTGCTCGGCCATGGCCTCCAGCAGGGCGCTCTGTACCTTGGGCGAGGCGCGGTTGATCTCATCCGCCAGCAGTACATTACAGAACAGCGGGCCTTTTTTGAATATAAATTCCTTGGCGTTGTCGTCGAATATATACGTGCCTATCAGGTCCATAGGCAGCAGGTCGGGGGTGAACTGTATCCTTTTGAAGAGCACATGCCCATCGCCGCCCTCGCCGCTGATGCACTGCGCCAGGGTACGCGCCAGTACGGTTTTGCCAGTGCCGGGGTTATCCTCCATGAGTATATGGCCACCCGCCAGCAGGCAGGTCACCACCATCTCTACCTGGTGGCGTTTGCCCCTGATGACCCTTTCTATCTGGGTGACCAGTTCATTAATTCTATCCGTGGCGGTGGACTCGGCCGGTGCAGGCTGTACCTGCTCCGTATTTTCCTGAATGGGTTCTATATCCATATATATAAAGCTACTTTCCACAAGTTTACTGATTTATAGGCTGTTGGGGCATAAACAGGTTATAATTTTTTGTGAAAGGATGGGTTAATACGAAAGTAAAAGGCCTTAGGGCTTCTGGTATTCCACATACCGGGTTTCAGCATTGAATCGCTACTCAGCTGCCCTTCATTTCTTTTATTTCGTTCATTCCGTCTTTTTAATTGCCTCAATGAGTCGCTACGCTTGTTGCCCCTCCAAAAGAAACGAAGCAAAGAAAAAGAGGCCGAGTGCATGTTACACCTGATGCCTCGGTTGTGTCCTTGATTGTACTTAGTGCTACTGTGCTGCCTGGCTGATAAGCCCTGATAGTAAAACTTCAATCCCGAATAAGTGCAGGTTGGTAACCGGCAAAATATATTCTGTAGCTGCACCTACAGCCTCCAGACACATTCTTGCTTTTATTTGTAGATTTAAGTTGCAGACTTAAACCAACCAGTGGGATAATGGAAGTGCCATCAGAAGTGCCAATATTTGAAACGACCTTAAGTAGGGTAGACAATCTTATTGCAATAGGACAAATTGCGCTTGGTGCTCTTGGAATAACTTGGACTACTTCAAAAGCAGTTAATTTAGGATGGGGCCTACAACTTTTTTTTTGCCTCTTTTTCGCTGGATGGATTGTGCAAGCCGTTAGACGCGCAAAGACATTTCATTTGTTTGCAGATAGGTTAGTAGTAAGACGACCATTTACCTTTACAACTAAAACGGACCAGGTATACAAAGTTCAAGAAATAAGGGAAGTGATTTTTAGTAGAATAAAAGGGCCACATTTGTATATCAGGGCTAACGGACGTTATGCTGACTTTAGAATTGATTTTACAGAAAAAACTAGAAATATTTTTATTTCTGAGCTTGTTAAGCTGAGAGTTAAAGTCTCTTCAAAAATGTGAGGTAAGTAATCAATAACTGGTTGAAGTTTGCAACCGGCAAAACATACTCTGTAGCTACACCTACACTCTGCCAGGCACAGTCTTGCTTTTATTTGTAAATTTAAGTTGCAAAAAACTTAAACCAGTGGAGGGGTACATGTGCATTTTTATGAGAGTTCAGTTCACTTTTATTTTCTTTTTGTTAGCACTCTGGCAAATGCACAAGAGAGTGTTTCTCTCAATAGCTGGCAGTACATTGACAATGAAGACAATTATTACGAATTGACTATTTCTAAGAAGAATGTCTACATGTATACTGACTCAGGAGACGTAGTTCGTTATAATTCGAAAATAAAAGACAATAAACTATTCTTTAATAAAGGGGAATGGGTTATCCAACAGTCAGACTCCTCATCGCTATATATAACAACAGATAGCAGAGACACTATTAGATTATACAAACTAGAATCTCTTGGAAGGGAATTGATACAATTTTACGATTGGGCAAATGCAAAACACCGAAATGGTAACGGGTATATGATGTTGTGGCGCGATGCTACTGACCGAAAAATGAGATTATTGCAGACACTAAAAAAGAATTTATAATACTCGGTGAGGAGTGAGAAAAGCCATAAATTTGGTTGGCTATAACAGAAACAATCGTAGACTCTATCAGCTTTCTATGACCAGTACTTCAGAAATAAAACGACAATTTTTCAATTCACTAAAATGCGGAACAGGGGAAGCATACCTGTTAATGAAACGCTATCCGAAAATTGACTTTTCCAATCATATCATTAAAGGAGTGTTGAAGAACTATGCCTACGACGGACAGTGTGAGGGTAGCAGTGCCCAATATATATATGAGCTTATTTCTCTTTCAAAACAACAGGACAAAATACGTAAAGCTGTATTGCATGGTTTGGCCAATGAGAAAAAAGATACCTGGAACCTGACCCACCTATTAGAATTGGCAAAATTCTATGCAGAACGTGGGGATGCTGAAATGAAGGATGCTATTTATAGCCGTTTCTTAAATAATCCTATTGAAGGTTCAGATTGGGCCGGATCTTCAGAAATACTGGAACTCGATGGGTTGCAAGGGATGATATATATCGCTGAAAAGTTTGGGAAACAGCTGGAACAAGATCCTGATGGTTGGCAGGATGATTCAATCCTAGTTGAATTCCAGGAGAAAAACCCTGAGATAAAGGTTTATGAAGAACTGAAAAAGGAAGCCAGGACCAACAAATATATTCGTATCTACCTAAAGGAAATAAAACGTGTAGACAACAAAAGAGAAAAATACTTAGCCAAACGTCCACCCAATGGCGACCTCATTGAGGACTTGTGTCGTCCCAAATACTGGGGGTTATTTTTTAGGATAAAAAAATTAAATACGGAAGAAGTATTAAAAGTTGCCGAGGTGCTGGTTAAAGAAACGGATAAGTTTAAGATTGAGCGGCTTTTATACGTTTTTTACCATCATCCTTTCCCTTTAGACAAGCAGATAATATTAGATTACGCCAGCCAGAAGAAAAGCCGGAAGAATAAAATTGCAGAGAATGCTATTGACGCTTTGCGCCACCTGAAGGGGAAGTCAATCAGGGAATTCGCATTGCATAACATTCAGACCAGCAAGAATCCGATTGATTATCTGCAAATTCTTATTTCGAATTACAAGCCGGGCGACCATAAGTTATTAAGTGCAATTGCCGGCCAGGCAAAGGGGGAACATAAGGTAGAGCAACTGGCAATAGCATACACTAACATTTACGAGGCTAACAAAACAAAGGAATGTAAAAAGCCTTTGGAGATACTATATGACAAAATGAACTGTGCCATCCACAGAAGAAATGCCATAGAAATACTCTTGGCAAACGGAGTACTCTCCAATAAAATCAGGAAAGAGATTCAATACGATTGTGACTTAAGAACACGGAAACTGGTATGATTCCCCTGATTGTCGCCGAGTCCCTTATCAGGAGACTCGGCTGTGAATGAGAATGAGTTCAGCTTTTTAGAGGCTACAAAGTAAAAGCCAAAAGCTTACCAGTGCTGCAATTATGCCAATGGTTGCAATGCTTTGAACGATTAATAGTATTTTATTGTTCCATCCTTTTTGTTTAGCTACAATATTGATAATAATATTTATAATTAGTGCAGGCACACATATTATTCCTATCAATATTGCGGCACCTATATATTGCCACCCTTTTACACTTGGTTCTCCGTAACCAAAAACGAGATTTAATGACCACGCAGATGTAATCATCAATAAAATGGTAAGTGGATTAATATATCTCAGGATTTTACTCATTTTGATGTAAACTACTATTATTGTGCAAAAGAGTGATTAATGAGTCACGGGCTAGTCAAACAGTCAATCAAATCTATGAACTTTGCAAATAAAATAGTGCCCATAGTTGGCGCAAAAATGCAGGCGACGGTTTGTGTTCAGGAGATTTATTTCGCGGATAATGTCTTTTTCAATTGCCTCAATGAGGTAGTTCTCTTTCGTTTCGCTCTATCGAAATGACCCATGCATTGGGCGGGGCAGGCGGTCTTGATTCCTCACCCCCTCTTCCCATACTTCGCCATCACCTCTTTAAACACAATGGTGAACAGCGCAGCTACTATCAGCACCTCCAGCACTATGCCTGCCGTAGCTGCGGGGCTGCCTTTGGCGGTGGCTACCCATACTTCCAGCACGCTGATGATGAGGCCCGCCATGGCTATCATTTTTACCAGGCGCAGCACCCATATGGTGGTGGTATGCTCGGGTTCTTCGCCTTTGGCGGGGGCTTCGCGGTATTTTATCAGGTAATACTTCTGTATAGATATAGCGGCGTATATGATTACCCCTATCAGCGGAAAGAGCCAGAGTGCTGATTTGTTGTTGTAGCTATCCAGCGCGCCGGTGTCCTGCTGCAGTATCAGCACCTTGTCGGGCACTACAGACCAGATAATGGGCGTGAGCAGCAGCAGCACCGCCAGCAACACCAATGAGATTATTTCGAAACGCCTCTCTTTCTTATCGAGGCGGCTTATAAAAGAAAACAGAGCCATTATTTACTTTCCAACCTTACTATGGGTACAATCATTTCTTCGAGGGATATGCCCCCGTGCTGGAAGGTGTTCCTGTAATAATTCACATAATGATTGTAATTATTAGGATAACACAGGAATACATCTCCCTTTGCAAAGATAAAGGTTGAACTGATATTCGGCTTGGGCAATCCTGCTTCAGACGGGTCGCGGAAGGCGAGTACGTCTTTTTCTTCGTATTGCAGGTTGCGCCCGTGCTTGTAGCGCAGGTTGGTGGTGGTGTGCCTGTCGCCTATGCACTTGCTGGGGGTTCTTACCTTCATGGTACCGTGGTCGGTGGTGATGATGAGCTGTATGCCTTTGTCCGCCACTTTCTTCAGCGCACGGTACAGCGGCGAGTGTTCAAACCAGCTCACCGTCAGCGAGCGGTAAGACATTTCATCGCCCGCCAGTTCTTTCAGCACTTCCATTTCGGTACGCGCGTGCGATAGCATATCCACGAAGTTGTACACGATTACCGTCAGGTCGTTGTTCAGGTAGTTGTGCACATCCTCTTCAAACAATTTGCCGTTTTCGTTATTGGTTATTTTCAGGTATTGCGTTTTCAGGTCGCCCAGCCCCAGTTGTTTCATCTGGTATTTCAGGAAGGTTTCCTCAAACAGGTTTTTACCGCCCTCTTCGTCGTCATTCTTCCACTCGTTGGGGAATTTCTTTTCTATATCCGCAGGCAGCATACCGGCAAATAAAGCATTGCGCGCGTATTGCGTAGCCGTAGGCAGTATGCTGTAGAAACTGTCTTCTTCCATCACCCGGTAGGTATTGCTGATGATGGGCTCCAGCACCTTCCACTGGTCGAAACGCAGGTTGTCTATCACTACCAGGAAGGTGGGCTTGCCCTGCTGCAGGTGGGGTTTTATCTTTTCTTTGAACACATTGTGCGAGAGCAAAGGGCCGTCGCCTGATTTTATCCATTTGGCGTAGTTCTTATTGATGAACTTATAGAACTCCGTATTGGCTTCGGTCTTCTGGCTGGTGAGCACTTCCATCATCTCTGAGCTGTCGCTGCGGCTCATTTCCAGCTCCCAGTATATCAGTTTTTTATACAGTTCCTTCCACTCCTCGTGGCTGGGGCTGGAACTTAATGCCATAAAGAGGTTGCGGAAGTCCTGCTGGTAGGCGGTAGTGGTGCGCTGCGATACCAGGCGTTTGCTGTCCATTATTTTCTTCAGCGACATCAGTACCTGGTTGGGGTTCACCGGCTTTATCAGGTAATCGCTTATCTGCGAGCCGATGGCCTCTTCCATGATGTATTCCGCCTCGTTCTTGGTCACCATTACCACCGGCAGCGACGGGCGTACCTCTTTTATTTTGGCCAGGGTTTCAAGCCCTGTCATGCCGGGCATACTTTCGTCCAGCAGCACTACGTCTACGTTTTTCTCCTTCAGTGTTTCCAGCGCATCGTAGCCATTGGTCACGGCTGTCACCTCGTAGCCCTTATTTTTCAGAAAGAGTATCTGCGATTTCAGCGATTCGATTTCATCATCCACCCAAAGTATTTCGCCCTGTGTATTGTTCATATTGTCCGGTTAATCAAGTTATTTGCAAGATGTTTAATATAGATATAAAAATCCGTTCGCTGTTTTTATTATGGTGCTTTTAACGGAAGTTTGGCAACTCTAAACTATATTAACGGTATACCGGCAAAGGTATTGCCAAAAACTAAGGAAATGAACGAAGTTATTATACGGGAAGCCCGGATAGCAGATTGCCCCAGGCTGATGGAACTGGTGCAGGAACTGGCTGTGTACGAGCGTGAGCCCGAAGCTGTAACCGTAAGCCTGGAGCATTTTGAAGAAAGTGGTTTTGGCGAGCAGCCGGTGTGGTGGGCTATTGTAGCGGAAACGGATGACATTATCGTGGGTTTTGCGCTGTATTATATCCGCTACTCTACCTGGAAGGGGCAACGCATGTACCTGGAAGATTTGATAGTAACAGAAGAATACCGGGGCAGGGGCATAGGTAAAAAACTATTGGACGAATTGATAGAGGTAGCCAAGGCAAAAGGTTTCAGCGGTATGCTGTGGCAGGTGCTGGACTGGAATGAGCCTGCAATTAACTTTTACAAAAAGTACGATGCAAAGTTTGACCCCGAGTGGGTGAATGTGTCTATTGACTTTTAGTACAGGTAGCCCTGCTTCAGGTAAGTGGGGCATTTATACGTTTTCAGCTGGAAAGAAATGCTGAAAGTGAACGTCAGGTACTGGTCTTTGCTGGCGCTGTTGCCGCGCTGCTTGCCCGGCCTGCCCAGGGCCTCGTTATCTACTTCCAGCGACCTGTCCTGCAACCTGAAAGCAACATTTTCGAACCCGGGAGTGCTTTCAAAATTTTCAGCACCTACATAAGTAGCGCTTACATCATCCATATAATCGGTAGTGGTAAGGCGGTCAGCTATCTCGAAGCTAAGGTTAACACCCGGGCCTAACCAGTATTTAAAACCTGCCCCCACCGGGAACATAAAGCCTAACTGGCTGTAACCACGGTCTCCATAGCCTGCAAACTGGCCTTCGGTACCAAAGCGGCGCAGGTAATATTTCCTGCCGTCCAGCGTGGTGTACGGGTCGTAGTAAAAAACACCGATACCGCCTACCAGGTAGGGTGTCCAGCGGCTTTTGGTTTCACCCGTCACGAAGCGGAAAAAGTTGAATTCGGTAAATATGCCCGCTTCTGCTATGTTGCTGACGAAATTGAGGTTGCGCGTGCGGTTGAACTTATTGGATGACAGCTTATCGTCGTAAGACACACGGGTAACATTAGCGCCAAGCCTGATGGATATATAAGGGTTCATGTGGATGCGGGTGAACGCCCCTACAACAGGGTTAACTGTTTTAAACCCATAATTATCGTTCAGGTCGCCGAAATATTGGGACCCGCCTGCCATAAACCCATACTCGGTACCGGTATAAAAGGTCTGGCCTTTCGCGCCGGCAAAAGACAACATAGCAAGAGATAATATGTATAACAGTTTGCGCATAACGTACAGACAGTATAACTACAAATGTAAGTTTTTATTGCAGTAAGAAAAATCCGGCTAATTGCGGCTGTCGATACCCCAATATAGTTTTTCGCGGATGGTCTTCAGGAAGTTATGCTCATCGGGCCGCACCAGCGATATGGTAAAGTTTTCCTTCTTCACCGCCAGCTGCACCTGGTTGCTGATGGTTTGCGTGCGCGAGTCGAGCGTACATAAGAACTGGTCGGCGCGACCCTCTACCTCGAAGGAAATCACTGTATCGTCAGGCACTACAATCGAGCGTGTGTTCAGGTTGTGCGATGCCACGGGCGTTATGACAAAGCTGGATGTTTGCGGAAAGACTACCGGCCCGCCGCAACTGAGCGAATATCCTGTAGAACCCGTAGGCGTAGCCACAATCAGGCCATCGGCCCAATAGGTGTTCAGGAACTCACCATTGAGGTAGGTGTGGATTTTTATCATGGATGAGGAATCCTTCCTGTTGATGGTAAATTCATTGAGGCCATAAGGTATGCCGTCGAATAAGGGAATACTGGAGTCAAGATGCAGCAGGGTACGCTGCTCTACAGTATAAGAACCCCGCACCAGCGACGATATGGCGGCTTCCACCTCTTCTTCAGGAATAGCAGCCAGGAAACCCAGCCTGCCCAAGTTGATGCCTATGAGGGGTATATTGGATGCCCCGACAAAAGCCACCGTATCCAGCAAAGTACCGTCGCCGCCCAGGCTGAAGAGCATATCCGTATTACGCGGCAAATCGGAAGCGTTCATAAACAGGGCAGGTTTTTCTTTGAGCGTTATATAAGGCTCTATACGCTCATAAAACTGTTTGTGGAATACCATGTGCAGGTTGTGCTGCTCCAGCAGTTGAATGACGTGTCGTATACGGGGGATATTTTCTTCTTCGAATGTACGGTTGTATAATGCTACCAGCATAGATATGTGTGTGTACAGCCAGCCGCCATGTATAAAAGCCGTTTACTCGCTGTTGTTTATATGTAAAAATAATCCTTTTTCGCCCAAATGGTTCCATGTGTATTCCAGACGGAGCTTGAAATCGTAAATGGAGACCAGGTCGGTACCCACGCCCCATGAATACAATGGCCTGTTATTCATGTAACTATTGCCTGCAAATTTGTTTTTGGCATAGCCCAGGTCAAAAAATACTTTGGGGTACAGGCGGATGGGTAATGTAGCTATATAGCGGATGGGTATGTTTCGGATAGTCCAGTTCACCAACTCGTACTTCAGGTTGGTACGCAATATGCCGTAGTGAGAGCCGTCTATTACATAATACTCGTACCCGCGCAGGTATTCGCTGCCTGTGCCCATAGCATATACATAAGTATAAGGCTGCGATTCAGGAAATGATAGCCTGCCCCTGAAAATGTGGGAGCTATATAGTTTCTTGTGCAGTTTTTTGAAATAGCCTATTTCAGCATGGTACTGGTTTTGAAAATCAAATCCCTCCCAGCCTACACGCACTATCGACTGTACGATGCTTTTAAGCCCCGTTAGTGAGTAGTTCCAGTTATCTACCATATTCAGCTCATGACGGTATATCAGCTCCATCAATTGCTGCTGTTTTTTACCATCCAGGAAGTAATCGGGGTTAATTGAGAGTACCGTGTCCTGCACATGCTGGCGACGATAGCGCAGCTCCAGCAGATGCCTGCTGGCGTAGGCGGGGCGGTACGAATAGCTGCCCGAAGCCTCGAATGCAGTAGTGATATAACTGCCGGGCGTACGGGCAAACTGCCATTTGTTGCTGTCGGTTTTATAAAACCATTCTTCGTTGCGGCTGGTAAACACCTTAACACCAAAACCGTGTTTCTGCGCCTTGTCTACATAGGGGCGGCTGTATTCCAACCCGAACTTCTGCGTGTACCCTATCTGCGCCACTATCACGGCATTCTCCAGGTTGCCTCTGAAATTCCTGTTTTTCAGGTTGACGCCAATATTGGCCCGCCTGATATCCCTATTTTGCTCTACCCACCACACGTTGAAGTTCCTGTCGGCTAACTTGAAAGTAACTTCTGGAATAATGTACCACTGCTCACGCACTTTTACCTGCCAGTCTATAATACCCGGTGACACGCTATCCGCTATAACCTGTACTTCAATAAAAATGGACAGGTTGAAAATCCTTTTCTGGTTCAGTACCAGCAGTTCGGGCAATTCTTCTTTCAGCAGGGAATCACCTTCTGCCACGTTCATTTCGCGCAGGATAATGGGCCTGCGCGTTACCTTATTACCTGTAATATGTATGGAGCGCAGCCATACCTTTTCGGCGGCCGGAGCCTTTTCAAGTACGGTGGCCAACTGGTCATGCGTGATATCCTGCACCTGGGCAAAAGCAGGAACAGCCAATATCAACAGGTATATCAGCAGGCAGAAACGCATATTCAGGGCTGTAAGATAATGAGCAGTAAGCACTACAGCGAAAAAAAATGGTATAAACCCAAACTTAATAAATATACAGGGTGTCTAACTAAGAAATACCATAACGCAAAAATCAGTATTTTTAATACGTATGAACCTAAACAAATTAAGCTGCCTGTTAATCAGCGCATCACTGGCATGTACCTCCTGTAAGCACAACCCGGCTGTAATGCCTAAAACGGAGATTGACCCCGCCGCCACCCAATACCCGTTGGAGGTGGCTAACATTATCATTAAAAAATGCGCCACTACTGGCTGCCACAATGAAGCCAGCTATACCGGGGCCGGCGGCCTGCGTATGGACGACTGGCAATACATGTTTGACGGCGGCAGCAACGGCGCTGTAGCAATACCATATAGCCCTGAGAACAGCTCGATGTTGTATTTCCTCAATCCGGGCGCTTATGACAATATAAGCGTGCAACCCACTATGCCTTATAATATGCCCCCACTGAGCAAAAGCGAATATGACGTAATAAAACAATGGATAACTGACGGTGCGCCCGACAAAAACGGCAATATACCTTTCGGCTCTAACGTTGCCACACGCCAAAAAGCCTATATGGCACAGCAGGGCTGCGACCTGGTGGGTGTGATTGACGCAGAGAAAAAAGTAATCATGCGGTACATAAAATCGGGGCAAACACCTAATGTCATTGAATCTCCACATTATATACAAACAGACAGTAAAGGTGAATATGCCTACGTATGCTTTATAGCCGGTTCGGTAATACAAAAAATAGACATGCGTACCGATAAAATTGTGGGCCAGGCAGATTTATCACTCATCAATGGCGGGCTGAACTTCAATATTGTACAGGTATCAGAAACAGGTGATAAGCTAATTGCTTCTCAACTTACCGCAAACGGGGGGTTGGTACTCATCAACACTGCTGATATGAAACTGGCGGCTAACCTGGCAGTGCTCGAATCGCCGCATGGTATAGCCTCCAATAAATCTTTCGATACATTTTATGTTACGGCTCAATATGGCAATACGGTGTACAAAGTGGTGCAGGGTAAAGCGCCTGTGAAAATATCTATCGATGGCAATCCTGCAAAAACAATACCCGGTGCCACTACGCCCGACCCGCATGAGATTATCATGTCGCCCGACTATTCAAAATACTTCCTCACCTGCCAGAATACGGATGAAGTACGGGTGATGAACAGGGCAAATGACAGCCTGCTGAAAGTGATACCTACTGGCATTATGCCGCTTGAACTGGCCATATCGAAAACAAAACCTTACCTTTTCGTTACCTGCATGGAGGATGTGTCGCAGGTTTCATCGCTATACAGGGGCTCGGTATATGTGATTAACTACAACACACTGGATGTAGTGCAGCGCATTGACGGAACTTTTTACCAGCCTCATGGCATAGCTGTAGACGACAGGAATGGTAGTTTCTACATTGCCAGCCGCAATGTACGGTCCGACGGACCCGCACCGCACCATACATCAGACTGCGGCGGTCGCAATGGCTACTACCAGGTGTACGATTTGAATACCCTGAAACCTGTCAATGGCAGAAGGTATGAAGTAACGCCTGACCCTTATTCCATCAATATGAGGTTCAAATAATCGGAACATATTTAACAAAGGGCCGTCTATTCGACGGCTCTTTGTATTTTTGGCTTATGCTCACAGTATCGTTGCATGGAATAGCTATATCGGCGGCAAGGGGTTTATACGCCGAAGAACACAAGCTGGACAACCGGTTTGAGGTGGATGTGGATGTATTTATAAACGTTCCTGACATCTCAGCAATACCTTTTGTTGATTATACCATCATTCGCGCTGCGGTTGATGCTGCATTTAAACAACCCTACGGTAAGCTCGAAGAATTTATACAGCATATTCACCGACACCTGGGACAGGATTTCACCGACGCTGAAAAAATAAGGGTAGCCATAAAAAAACTCAATCCGCCTATGCACGGGCAAACCGCCTATGCGCAGGTGATATATGAGGGCTGATGCCTTAACTTTATCATACCTTGAAAGGAAATTTCCATATACTGCTGATTGCCTGCCTGCTATTGCTTGCCGCCTGCAAGCACGAACCGAGCCCGCAAGTACCGGGTACACCGGTAGCGGACAACTACCCTGAAGCGGTAAAGAATATCATTGTAAATAAATGCGCCACCGCAGGCTGTCATAACGAAGCCAGCTATACAGGTGCAGGCGGATTGAGATTAGATAGCCGGCAATACCTGTTTGACGGTGGCAACAACGGCGCGGTAGTAGTTCCATATAATACTGATAACAGTTCCTTGTTGTATTTCATCAATACCTTTCCTGAGCTGGGGCCGACAGCCCAGCCGACAATGCCTTACAACCTACCCTCACTCAGCCGGGAAGATTATGAAACCCTAAGAAACTGGATACAATCGGGCGCACCGGACAAAGCCGGCAATATCCCATTCCATACAGAAGCTGCCTCCAGGCAGAAGATATATACTGTACAACAGGGTTGCGACCTGGTAGGGGTGATTGACGCAGAGAAAAGTGTAGTGATGCGGTATATCTCCGTAGGTAAAACACATGACAGGGAGCAACCCAATAACATAACTATATCCCCCGACGGATGTTATGCTTATGCATCTTTCTGGAATGCCCCATTGATACAAAAAATAGATACACGAACAGATAGTGTGATAGCTGAAGTAGCCACGCCGCGCGCTTTTCAGAAAGCTATACAACTGAACGAAGACGGAACCAGGCTGATAGCCTGCAACTGGTACACGCAAGACCTGTTGCTGATAGACGCTGTCAACATGAACATCATCAGCAATATGGGGCAGGCTATCCGGTTCATTGGCGGATTTGCCGCAGCACCCGGCAATGTGTTTTACGCCACATCGCAATTTGGCAATACAGTGTACAAAATACAGCCGGACGGCAACCATTCAACCATCAGCATAGACAACAAAGCACCCGTACAGGAAACAGCAGCCGGTACACCCGACCCTTATCGCATCATCATGTCGCCGGATAAGAGTACATACTTTGTTACCTGCACCCACACAGAAGAGGTACGTATGATGAATAGTGCAACCGATCAACTCATAAAAACAATACCCGTTGGCAACAATCCACAGGAAATGGCCATCAGCACATCGGAGCCGTACCTGTTTGTAAGCTGTATGAATGACACCATATCTGCATTAGAAGTAGGTAGTGTGTACGTGATTAATTACAACACGGGCGACATAGTGAAAAAGATAACAGGCAAGTTTTTTCAGCCCTATGCCATGGCTGCCGATGACAAGAATGGCACACTGTATATATTCAGCCGAAACGAGGACAGGAATGGCCCACCCCCACACCACAGCGGCCCGTGCTCAGGACGGAACGGTTTTTACCAGGTGTATAATATCCATACACTAACACCGATTAACGGCAAGCGCTACGAAATATCAGTTGACCCCTATGGTGCAGCGGCGAGGTTTTCATTCTAACTATTTATACAATTCAATTTTGAAATCGTCCAGGTAAAATTGCACCTTACCCATATTCCATATATCCAGTGTTATCACCTGTCCTTCCTGCAGATTGTCCGGCACTTTTACATAAAAATATACATAGCCCCACAGGCCATACTCTACATGGTCTAATGTATAATCGTTATCGGCTGCGTGCGGGCAGCTGCCGTCTGCCAATCCTATTTTATTATCTGTTTTGCATGGCTTCCAGTGCACGTAATTATTATCAGCGCCCAATACACCGAATATGAAAAAATGCGGATTGTGATTGGCAAATTCAGGACGCATAAACCTGCCGCTGCACTTCAGCCATTGTACACCGGTAAAATCTGATTGTTTATACTCCAGTTTAATCTTATCCGGAAAATACTCTTCGCCATTCTTTACATGATATACATACCCGTCAGCATCGTTTGGGTCTGGCACGTAGTGTTCATCATGCGGTGTATTGAAATCGTTATAAGCGAGGGTACGTATTTTAACCAGCTGCGCAGTATCAGGCTGAAACTCGTCCAGGTCGGCCACCAGCATGTCTTTGTACGTCAGTTTGTTTTTAAACAGCATATTCAGGTAGCCCCTGGTTCTTGAGTATTGGCTGTCAAATTTTTTCTGCGCCTGCAGGCAGGTTAACGAATACATAGCCCAGATGCACGCGACACAGAATACGGTGAACAAACCTTTTATCACAATACCTTTTTGCGCAACGTATCGAACAAAGGCGGCAAGAGGTATAGCCAGCAGCGGATACAGATGTATCATAGGGCGTGAGCCAAATCCATTAATATAATTGTAACAATACCACGAATAAATAATGTAAATATAAACAGGTAGTATGACTAGTACAGGTGTTAGCCATACGCGTAATCCTTTGCGCATCAACAAGAGCCCCGCAATGGCACAAATCATAATAGGTGCGTAGGGTAGCCAGCCATTCGCGGTTAAAAAGAGCCCTTCAATAATCTTGGGCTTCGTCCAGTTAAACGATTGCCCCATATAACTGTAATAGAAATAACTGCCTGTAATATATTTCCAGTATAGCAGTTGCGGAACGGCAGGTAATAAAAAAACAACTGCGGCAATCAATAGCTTGCTGAAGTGTTGTTGTAAAAAATGAAGCCTTTCCCACAACGTTGCTTTGTTGTACACACCGTATAACAAGGGTATCAACACAGAAATAATATCACTCGGCCTCATTATAGTAATCAACCCGGCTACAAACCCTATGGCTATAAAGTATTGTATAGTGGCACGTTCATACAACTTTACGGTAAGGTACATGAGCAAGGCATACAGGAAAAACAAAGGGATATGGCTCATGCCCGCCTGCCCGAAGGTGAACCAGAACATATTGGTGCCCAGCAATATCAATACAAGGCTCAACAGGCTATGGCTATAGCTGAAATACCTTCTCAGCAGCCTGAACAAGAGCAACATACCCAATAAAGTGTACACCAGGCTGCTGAGGCTGATGGCAATTTTATAAGTATCACTGTATCCATTAGCGGGCAACCCGGCAAATTTTTCGTACAGGTGTGCGGATATAAAAAATGGGGACTCCATCAGCGCGACCGGGTAGGTGTATTGGTTGAGCCAATGATCCAGGCCTGCTTTTGTACTGTATTCCTTCATGAGTGCAGTATAGTAATATACCCCGCCATGCAGACCTGCCTCTTGCGGTATTTGTTCCATGTCCCGCAGGTTGTGATAAATAACCGCTGCTGGCAGGTACACGTAATATCCCATTACATCACCGAAAAATATAAACCGTTTGGGGCTATACTTTCCCATGAAAGAAAACCCCAAAACTATGGTGGCAGAAAAAACAAGTATAGTAAACAACTTACGGGGCATCAGGTATTATTTCGTTGGTTGAAGTTATAATATTCGGTGCTGTAACCATAGTATTTACCGGGCGCTATTGAAATATCCTACATTTGCACTATGGTTACCAAACTCTCAGTTAATATCAATAAGATAGCCACACTGCGCAACAGCAGGGGCGGAAACGTGCCGAATGTATTGCAGGCTGCTATTGACTGCCAGCGGTTTGGTGCCGATGGAATAACCGTACACCCCAGGCCCGACGAAAGGCATATACGATATAGCGATGTACGGCAGATAAGGCCTGTCATTACTACTGAGTTTAATATTGAGGGCAATCCGAAAGTAGATAAGTTTGTGCAACTGGTGCTGGAAACAAAACCTCACCAGGTGACACTGGTACCCGACACAGAAGGACAACTCACCTCAGACCACGGATGGGATACCATTAAAGAAGCTGCCTACCTCCGTGATATTATCGCTGTATTTAAAAAAGAGGAAATTCGTGTATCCATTTTTGTTGACCCTGTTGCAGACATTGTTGCAGCAGCGGCAGATACCGGCACAGACAGGATAGAATTGTACACGGAAGCCTACGCCAAAAACTACAGCAACGATAAGGGAAAAGCGATAGCGCCCTACATACAGGCTGCCCATATAGCCAATGAAAAGAAACTGGGCATTAATGCAGGGCACGACCTGGATATAGATAACCTGCAATACTTCTCAAAATCAATTCCGGGACTACAGGAAGTATCTATCGGGCATGCCCTTATTGCTCATGCTTTGTATTACGGATTGGAAAACACTATCCAACTCTACAAACGCTGCCTTGCCTGACTCCCGTTAACAAACTAATAACATTCGATTAACAAGCTTTTTAAAGCATTTTTTATCATTAATTTATTGACTGTCATTCAAAAACAAGTTTTAATTAATTTATATTAAATAATATTCTTTCACACAACTCGTGCCTTGCGAAACAGATGGGTGTCACCGGCATTAACATTTAATACATTTGTAAACAGAGAGTGAAAGGGATAATATTAATACCTGGTTTATCACCCGCCTTTTGCCTGTGTGACATATAGAGAGTTTTTAATTAACGGTACTGAAATTTTATGATCAGGAAATTGTATGCGCTGGCCATATTATGCCTGGCGATGTCGGCATCTTTTAACATATATGCGCAGGCACCTGTAGCATCATTTACAGCCAGTAAAACAGCGGGGTGCTCACCGGTGGTGGTGCAATTTACCGACCAAAGTACCGGCACACCTACCAGCTGGCACTGGGACCTGGGCAATGGGGGCACTTCAACACTTCAAAACCCTGCGGCAACATACATAACCCCCGGCACGTACACCGTTATCCTTACCGCCACCAATAGCAATGGCAGCTCAAAAGACACTGTCTTTATTACAGTGTACACTTCACCTTCAGTTAACTTTAGTACAGACACTACTACTGCCTGCGGCAGTAAAACTGTAACATTTAATAACCTGACTATACCGGGTGCTGGTGGTACAGTATCGTATTTCTGGGATTTTGGAGATGGGGATTCTTCCACAGCAATCAACCCCTCTCACACCTACACCTACCCGGGCAGCTTCGCCATATCATTAGTAGTGATTAACAGCAGTGGTTGCACCAGTACTATTACTAAAAACAACTATATAAAAGTAATTGCCAAACCTGTCAGTGCGTTTACAGCCAATAACACATCAGGTTGTACGCCGCCGTTCCAGGTAACATTTACTAACAGCAGCAGCAGCGGTACATCTTACCAATGGAGTTTCGGCGATGGCAATAGTTCTACAGCCACCAACCCTACACATACTTATACCAGCGCGGGCACATACAACGTAAGGCTGATAACTACCGGTGCCAATGGTTGCAAAGACACACTTACAAAAAACGCTTATATTGTAGTAGGCCAGGTAAATGCCAACTTCGCTACCAGCAGCCCGGTATGTGCAGGACAAACCGTTACATTCACCAATACCACCACGCCGGGTGCGGGCATCAGCCGTTTATGGAATTTTGGCAACGGCGGCACCAGTACAGCGCTCAATCCTGTATACACATACAGTGCTACCGGCACCTATACTGTTACTTTAATAGAGCAGTATGCGAACAATTGTAATGATACCATACAAAAAACAGTTACCGTTAATGCTAAACCAGATGCGGGTTTTGTGTCTGCAGATACAATAGGTTGTGCCGTGCCATTTTCAGCGGATTTTACCAATACATCGACAGGTGCAACCTCTTATGCCTGGACATTTGGCACAGGCAGTTCAACAGCTGTCAATCCTACTCATATTTACAACGCATTGGGTGTTTATACCGTCAGGCTTATTGCTACGGCAGGCAATGGTTGCAAAGATACTTTCAGAAGAAATAATTATATTAAACTCAAAGTACCTGTTGCTACACTTACTGCCAATGCAGACAGCGCGTGCGCCAATACGCCTATACAGTTTACGGCTACATTAAACGCACCGCCCAGTGCCAGCAACTATCGCTGGGATTTCGGTGACGGCAGCGGCATTGTCAATTGCGCCGGCTGCAATACACAAACACATTCATACAGCAGCAATGGTACATACACCGTCACCCTTGTAGTGACTACCGCCACCGGCTGCTATGATACCGTGACACAAAATATCACTATCAGCGCAAAACCAACGGCAGGTTTTACAGGGACTCCGCTTACTATTTGCCCTGACGCTACGGTCAGCTTCACTAATTCCTCCACCGGGGCCAACTCATATTTCTGGATATGGGGAGATGGTTTCACTGATACAACCACCAACCCCGGGCATACATATAATAGCACAGGCACCTATACTGTTACCCTTATTGCATCTAATAACGGTTGCAGCGATACACTTACACGTTCCAATTATGTAACAGTTCAGCTGCCGCACGCTGATTTTTACCCTACCTTTCAATGCAGCAGCAGGCTTACCTACACATTCCTCGACAGCTCCATCGGAGCCAATACTTATTTATGGGATTTCGGGGATGGCAATACATCTACAACCGCGGGCAATGTAACGCATACTTATGCAACAGCAGGCACCTACCATGTTGAGTTGAGGGTATATAATACCACTACAGGATGTTATGATACCATTACCAAAACTATTACGCCTACAACTCTGACCGTGCCTGATTTTTATGCCATGGATACAACGATTTGCAGAAACGAAGCAGTGACACTTGTAAGAAACGCTGCTACAGGGTTAACATTTAAATGGCATATCGGATCTTATATCAGTAACGTTCAGGCGCATGCCGCATCTTACAATCTAAACCTTATAGGGGCGGTAGACGTGAAACTGGTAGTGACCGACAGTGCAGGATGTAAGGACAGTATTGTTAAACCGGGATACCTCAAATATGGTGGTGCCAATGTAGACTTTACCGCAAGTACAACCAACCCCTGCAAAAACGTTTCCGTATTATTTGATGATGTGAGTACGACAGGCGCCTTCCCTACAGTCAACAGGTATTGGGACTTCGGCGATGGAACGCAGGTCAATACATCGGCCGACACCATATCACATTCCTTCAATAACCCCGGCCCATATACCATCAAGCTGGTGCTGACAGATTCCATCGGGTGTAAAGACTCATTGTTTAAAACACATTATATATACGCCCATAAACCTACTGCCCAATTCTATTCCAACGACACAATAGTATGTGCCGGCGACACTGTGAATTTCAGCAACAACTCAGGCGGCACCAGCTTTACATCGTTCTGGCAGTTTGGAGACGGTGGAACAAGTACGAATATTACCCCCTACCATATTTACAATGCTGTAGGTAATTATACAGTTAAGCTGACTATCACTGACAGTTTCGGCTGTAAAGATTCAATGACGAGAGCGGATTATATCAAAGTGCAGAAACCTACCGCTGCTTTCACCATGAGCGATACAGTGGCCGATTGCCCTCCGCTCACAGTGTACATGACGAATACTTCAACCAACAGTGTTTCTTATGCATGGACATTTGGCAACAACAACCAATCTTCTTTTACCAACCCCTCTACTACCTATACATACCCCGGAATATATACCGTAAAATTAGTAGCTACGAATGTTGCAGGCTGTAAGGATTCAACCAGCAAAACCGTAACAGTAAACGGCCCTACCGGCACATACAGCTATACGCCACTTACAGGATGCAATCCGCTCACGGTGCAGTTCACTGCCGTTTCCAGCAATACCACTTCGTATATATGGGATATGAACAATGGTTATACCCAAACTACGGGCACAGGTTCATTCTCCTATACCTACACGCAAAGCGGCAGGTATGTGCCTAAACTTATATTAAGTGATGGCGCGCTTTGCCAGGTACCTATTCAAAATACAGATACCGTAAGTGTAGATGAAATAGATGCAGACTTTACTTTTACTACGGCCGGCAACCTGTGCAATACCGACACCGTACACTTTGACGATACTATTATATACACATTATCAGGCATCAGCAGCCGGTCGTGGAGCTTTGGCGATGGCGGCACCAGCACTGCTACAGACCCTTCGCATTATTATGCAACACCCGGTACGTACCAGGTAAGGTTGATTGTCAATAATACCAATGGTTGTGCAGATACAATTATTAAAACGATTATCATACACGGCCTGCCGGTAGTTAGCATAAATGCAAGTGCAGACTCAATATGCCCGGGGCAGCCTGCCGGTGTTCAACTGACAGCAAGCGGGGCCGCTACTTATACATGGTCGCCGGGTACAGGCTTGAGTTGTACCAACTGTGCCAACCCAATGGCTAATCCGCAGGTGACGACAACCTATATTGTAACAGGTACCGATACGAATGGTTGTATCAACTATGACACGGTAACTATACACCTGAAACCCAAACCTGTAGTAACCGTTTCGGGCGATACTGTAATATGTGAAGGGGAAACCACGCAACTGACAGCATCCGGGGCGGACTCCTATACCTGGATACCTGCGACGGGATTATCCTGTACGCCTTGTTCCAATCCCGTGGCTTCACCATCTGCTACGGATACATTTACTGTCATCGGCACAAATGGTTCAGGATGCAAAGACACAGCGACAGTAGTAATAACCGTGCTACCCAAGCCTGTAGTAACTGCAAACAGCAATCAAACTATATGCAATAAAGACACCGCGCTGCTGGTAGCTTCCGGCGCTGATAGCTATAGCTGGTCACCGGCTACTACACTATCGTGCAGCACCTGCGACAGCACACTGGCTTATCCTTCTGCAACAACTATATATTCGGTTATAGGCTCTGCAGCCAACGGCTGCAAAGACACGGCAACTGTAACCGTGCAGGTAGATACGCTGCCCGTGGTAAGTGCCGGACCTGATAAAGAAATATGTATCGGCAGCAGCACTACACTGCTGGCAACAGGGGCCAACACTTATACCTGGACACCTGCCGCAGGGTTGAGCAATGCCAACTCCGCTAATCCTACTGCTAACCCAACAGCTACTACCACGTATGTTGTAACGGGTACCAATGGTAATAACTGCTCTGCTACAGATACTGTGATGATAACAGTACACCCTCTACCTACTGTAAGTGCAGGCAACGACAAAACTATATGTAAAGGTATAGGTGTCACCTTGCTGGCTACCGGTGCGGATACATTTACATGGGCACCCGCAACAGGACTGTCCTGCACCAACTGCGCCAGCCCCACTGCCAATCCAGCAGCTACGACAACCTATATAGTAACCGGTACTGACAGCAATGGCTGCTCAGCTAAAGACACTGTAACCGTGTTTGTCAATCCCCAGCCAATTGTCAGTGCAGGAAGTGATAAAACGGTATGCCTGAACGATTCTGTACAATTACTGGCTACAGGTGCTTCAACTTATACATGGTCGCCTGGTGCAGGCTTGAGTTGTACTGGCTGCGCTAACCCCACAGCCGGGCCTGCGGTTACTACTACATATACTGTAATTGGTACAGATGGTAACGGTTGCAAGGATACAGCTACGGTAATCGTCAATGTAAACCCCTTGCCCGTTATCAGCGCGGGGGCTAACAAGTCAATATGCCTCGGCGGCAGCATTCAACTGACGGCTACGGGTGGTAGTTCTTATATATGGTCGCCCAACTCTACATTGTCTTGCGGTAACTGTACAAGCCCAATAGCTACGCCTATTACTACCACTACATACACTATAACAGGTGTAGATACAAATCTCTGTACGGGAACGGGACAGGTGACGGTTGTTGTAAACCCGCTACCCAACGTAAGCGCAGGCAGCGCCCAAAGCTTATGCCTGGGTGATTCAGTTCAGTTGCAGGCTACAGGTGCGGCAAGCTACACATGGTCGCCGACCGCTGGCTTGTCGCAGCCCAATATTCCCAATCCTAAAGCCAGCCCGACTAATACTACCACGTACACTGTTACAGGTACTGATACCAACGGCTGTGTCAATACCGCAATGGTTACGGTTACGGTAAAACCACGCCCCGTGATAACTGCCGGAAATGATGTGGCGATATGCCTAGGAAGCTCCGCGCAGTTGCAGGCCACAGGTGCGGGCACTGGTGGCACGTATAAATGGGTACCGGGTACAGGACTTAGTTGCTCTAACTGCCCCAACCCCGTAGCATCACCTACAGGTACTATCACCTATATCGTTACAGGCACAGCGTCTAACCTATGTACAGATGCAGATACCGTAACGGTAAAAGTGAATGCATTACCTGTTGTATCTGCAGGCGCTAATATTGCTATTTGCAAAGGCGATTCCACACAATTGCTGGCTACCGGTGCTGATACTTATACATGGTCACCGGCAACAAGGCTGTCATGCCTGGGCTGCCAGTCGCCGTTTGCTAAGCCGGATACAACTATTACATATACCGTTATTGGCGTGGATACCAATGGTTGTAAAGACACAGCTTTTGTAACAGTAACTGTAAATCCTTTACCAACTATAACAGTCTCGGCAGCACGCAATAAGGTATGCGAGGGAGATACCGTGCAACTGACGGCAACAGGTGGTCTCCCGTATAGCTGGAACCCCAACAACGGGCTCTCCTGCCAGACCTGCCCTAATCCTATAGCGACAATGCAATACCCTACTACGTTTACAGTAACGGGTCAATTCAATGGCTGTAGCGATACGGCAAGTGTATTTGTGGATGTGATAGCCAAACCTGTTGTATCTGCCGGCCCCGACAAAGAGTACTGTATAGGCGGGTCTGTAACACTGAATGTAACTGGGGCAAATACTTATACATGGTCGCCAGCTACGGCGTTGAGCTGTACCACATGCACCTCCCCGGTAGCAAACCCGTCTGCTACTACCACATATACCGTCACGGGTGTAGACAGTATTGGTTGCACGGCTTCTGATAATATTACTGTTATCGTCAATCCGCTGCCGCTCATAAATGCCGGTGAAGACAAGACAGGCTGCGAAGGCCAGCTTGTTCAACTGAATGCTACAGGTGGCACCAATTACACCTGGTCTCCTGCCGATGGGTTGAGTTGTATGGCTTGCCCCAACCCCGTGGCCGGCATCACCACCACTACTACTTATACGGTCAACGGAACCGACTCCAACGGTTGTACCAATTCCGATGAAATCACCGTCAATATCATCAACAGGCAACCCGTATCGTTCAGCCAAGACGATTCTATATGTATCGGTCAGGAGATGGGTTTATTCGCTTCGGGTGGTACATCATATACCTGGTGGCCGGCCGACGGGCTCAGCAACACACAGGGTGAAAGTATTATCGCCAAACCATCAGGCACCACCAGCTACAGCGTTATCATCAGGCAGGGCGATTGTTTTACTGATACCGGCTATGTAACTGTATATGTATTCAACTACCCTGAAATAGATGCAGGGCCTGACCTGGAATTGAAAGGAGGTGCTGAAATAAGAATAGAAACCAGGAGCAGTAATGTGAAGAGTTACCTGTGGACACCGGTAGAGGGTTTGAGTTGCACTGGCTGCGCCAACCCGGTAGCATCACCCAGGCGCACCACTACTTACAAGGTACTGGCCACCTCGCCACAGGGCTGCACCGCCCAAGATGATGTGACTGTATATGTTACCTGCAGCGGCGACCAGTTGTTTATACCCAATACATTCACCCCCAACAACGATGGGGTTAATGATATGTTTTACCCACAGGGCAAAGGGTTGACCAATGTACTTCGGTTCAGCGTATATACACGTTGGGGCGAGCTGATATTCGACAGGCAAAACATTCCGCTTAACGACCCCACTTATGGCTGGGATGGAACATACAAAGGTGACCACCTGAAACCTGACGTGTTTGTGTACGTGGTAAGGGCATTGTGCGACGACGGGCAACCCGTAGAAATCAAAGGAGATATATCATTGATACGATAAAAGAAACTTTTTAAAGAAATTGTATGAAAATTTATACGGGGATATTGCTTCTGTTGTTATCGGCTATTGGCGGCCGTGCCCAGGACATACATTTTTCCCAGTTTTACGAAAACTCCATTATGCGTAACCCTGCGCTGACGGGCATCTTCAGCGGCGATTATAAAGTGGGTATCAACTACCGCACGCAGTGGAGCAATATCTCAGTACCGTTCAGGACCTTCCTGTTTTCTGCTGAAACAAGGATAGCTACCAACAGGGCCGTGGGCGATTACCTGAGCTTTGGTGTGGCCACCACTTACGATATGGCGGGCAGCATCAGTTTCAACAGCCTGCAGGTGTACCCCGCGCTCAACTACAACAAATCGCTGGAAGATAAACGCAATTCTTATTTATCTGTGGGTTTTGCGGGAGGATATATACAACGCTCCATCGATTTTTCAAAAGCTACATTCAGCACGCAATATATCAATGGCAGCTATTCATCCACCAATATGTCGGGCGAAAACTTCAACAACACCACCCTGCAAAATTACGATGTAGCTGCGGGCATCAGCCTCAACAGCTCCGCTGGCCCGGCCAACATTGTCAATTACTATGTGGGTGTATCCGCCTTCCACCTCAATAAGCCCAAACACACTTTCAAGGACGATAACGTATTGATAGTATTAGCGACCAAATATGCCGCCAATGCGGGATTCAGTTGGAGAATCAACAATCAGTTCGGCTTCAACGCACACCTGGATTATTACAGGCAGGGCACTTACAGGCAGGTAATAGCTGGCGGCATGGTCAGCTGGCAAACCACCAGCGAAATCAGCAACAACTTTAAAATATATGCCGGATTGTTTGTACGCGCTAAAGACGCTGTTATCCCTACCTTCAAGCTTGACTACGATATCTATTCACTCACCTTCTCTTACGACATCAACTCATCCGGCTTGCAGCCCTATACACGCGGCGCAGGTGGTACAGAAATTTCGCTGTTCATCAAAGGGCGATACAACAAATCATCTCAATACGGCAGCAATGTAAGTTGCCCACGTTTCGACCACATGCTGCAGGGCGACCCCGGCATGTACAACTAAACAAAACAAGGGGCGCATCATACAATGCGCCCCTTGTTTATACAATCTGTTTATTAGTTTTTTATTCAGCAGATTCCGTGGCTCCTTCAAACACGAACTTGAAACCTATACCGTGTATGGTTTGCAGCTCTACACCCGGTTGGTCTTTCAGGTACTTGCGCACTTTGGTGATGAACACGTCCATGCTCCTGCCCAGGAAGTAGTCTTCCTTGCCCCATACATTCAGCAATATTTCATCGCGCTTCAGCACCTTATTGGCATTGTTGCACAGGTATTTTATCAGGTCGGCCTCGCGCTGTGTCAGTTGCTTGTCTTTAACACCACCCCTCAGCACCAGGTTGTTGTAGTCAAACTCCAGGTTGCCCAGCTTGATGGAATCCGCCATTTCTTCTTCATGCTTCATCGTGCGCTTCAGGAATACTTCCAGGCGCAGCAGCAGCTCCTGCATGTTGAATGGCTTGGTGATATAATCGTCGGCACCACTGCGGAAACCGGCTATTTTATCATCGTCCATCGACTTGGAGGTAAGCAACAGGATGGGTATATGCTGGTTTTTCTGTCGTATCTGGTTGGCCAGGCTCATGCCGTCCTTTTTGGGCAGCATTACGTCCAGCAGGCAAATGTCAAAATTGTGTTTCATAAACTGCTGCCAGGCAGCCTCTGCATCGGGGCAGTGCACCACGTCGTAGCCGTTCTTGGTCAGGCTGTCTTTTACTACATAACTCAGCGTTGCATCGTCTTCTACAAGTAGTATTTTCGCTTTATCCGCCATAATTTACGTTAAGATTATTTTCCGGTAATCGACTTGTTCGTTAAAATGTGTTCTTTCTCTTATGGATTGCAAGATACAAATCCCCAACTGCTTGTATATATATTTTCAGGAAAAATTGTGCCTGCCGGAAATATATAACCTGTTGGCTGTGAGTACGTGTACCGCAAAATCCGCTACAAGATAATTGATTAACCGATAATATGGAAGTACGGTGGATAAAATATAACACTAAGAAGGTATATGTATGTGGGGGTATTCTGGGGGGGGGGTAATCAGCCCTATAAGCACTTACACCGTCCAAACGATGTATCTATCGTCCTGAAAACAGGAGAATGGACTGGATTATTTCCACAATCCAGGCAATGTGCTGGGTAGCCTTAAATTCACTTGACCCATTGGGCAAGGATATTGTGGGCATAAACTGTTCAGCTTAATGAAGATTGATGGTACTGGTTTATCGGAGGTTATGCGGATAATCTCAGAGCATTATATAGTATGGTAATGGTTCGATATATTATCACGAAAAAGCAAAAGAGACTGTCTCGGTATTTCGAAACAGTCTCTTTATTAGGATTATTCAGTATAACATTACTATTCTTTAACGAATCGTCCTTGATGCGACAATCCGTTCTGGTCTGTAAGTATTATCATGTAATTACCTGAAGGCATTTCTGATACATTAATACGTACAGTACTTACACTATTCTTCAGTTCGTCTGACTTTACTAATCTGCCCTGTATATCATATATATTCAATACACCGGTTATCATTGCATCAGTCAATGTTACATCTACAAATTCTTTTGATGGATTGGGATATACTGTCAATGCATCTTGTGCAGTTACATCGTTTACAGATGCAGGTTTGAACAATGGTGGTGGTGCAGGAGCGGGTGTCGTGGTGGGTACCTCGGCAATAAATATTGAATTGCTTCCGTAAACCGGAACCTCGCTTGAACCAGAGTTTTGACTAAGTTGGTAGACGTACTCTAAAGGGCTAGGTGGCAGGTTGGCACCATCATAATTAAACCGTAAACCTATTTGCTCTCTGCTATGCGGTGGCAAGGTTATGTTTTCTATACAGCCACTCACACCATTTGTCATTACGAACAATGTAGGGCTTGCCACCAGCATATTCGTAGATTGACTACCTCCAATTAACCATGCATTGAACAAACCCGATGTCGTTCCAACCTCAATAGTGCCGTGATCAGCAAAAGAGCCGAGGGTACCTGCGTCTATCAGTTGGTCAACACAGAGGTTTACAGTTTGTGGTGTGGGGTTATCATTATCTACAGCTACTGTTGCAAAACCATAATCCCATCCACCACCTGGTTTAATCATAAAGAAATTTGGATTAGATATTACAATAGTATTGCGAGTTGCAACATTGTTATTCTCTTTTACATAAGGCGTTATCTTATCAGTCGTGCCGGTTGGTTCATACCTGATAGGATCGTTAAAAGCATTATTAGGCGAGGGTTCGTCAATCCTTGCCAACAAACATATTACCGGATGACTACCGACGCTGCTCAAAGAACCGCTTGTTGCATCGTAATGTGACGGGTCTGGCGGGAACCACTGCACCCCATCTGCAAATGGCATGGTGTACACACCTCCCGGAGCTATTGTGGGCAGTAAAAATGGAGTAGTACTGGTATTGTATGGATTCGCCATAGTAGCACCGGCAATGGTAATCTCTGAACCTGCGGGACGTTTAGGCGATGTAGATGGGTTAATAGGATCATCGTAGGCATTATTTACAGGATCATATAACCAGTGGTCACTCCATAATTCATCGGTACGCGCCCTTGTCCAGAATAGGCGCAATGGCACATTTGCGGGAGATGCTGCACAACCAACATTTCGCACCTGTACCAACAGCCTGTTATGATTACCTGCTATTGTTGCATGTGTAGGATTATCGTGCGACTTTGTATTCGGGTTGGGGTTAGGTGTCCCGGCACCGGCATCATAAAGTTTGTTCCATAGGTCAGGACATGCGAATATATTGTCGTCCCATTTATCTACAGGTTCAAACCCATCGTAGTAAGATGCATTGTCGGGTATTGTCAGGTCAAAATCCCCGTCTTTATAGAACATCATGCTGTAAGCCTCCTTCCAGGTATTCTGTCCTACATACACCACTGTTATATGGTAGTGTTTATTAGTAGCTAAACTTATTGTCTGCCCATTGCCACTAAATCCGTTAATCTTTATACCGGTGCCTGATAACAAATCCGTCACTTCGCCTGATGTTAAAGACCTCTCAGCGGCACTGCCAACATAAGATCCTGTAGCCATATTATACTCTCCGATTTTGATATAAAAAGCATCGTTTCCGCACATGTTTGGATTTACTCGTATACGCGGGTCGTTATTGGTGCATCCTTTCAAAACGTTGTATCTTTTCAGGTTTGTCGTCCACAATACCGAAGCATTAGCAGCTGTTACACGCACCCATGGCTCTGCCCCCTCGTATAATAAAAAGTTCAGGCTGAGTTGCTGAATTGTTCCGCCACTGGTGGTGCCCTGTACAACTCTGAACCTGTAGTTCCCGTCTTTTCTATTGAAGTTTATAGTTTTAGTTTGCGTATTAGAACCAAAAACCTCAAAAGTGGTTACTATAGAACTGTTCCCGAAATCCACGCGCCAGTTTGCAGAGCTTCTTGAACCTCCGGGAGGTGCTGTGACTTGTGCAGTAAGGTTAGTTTCGGATAGCACAGTTCCGGTGGAGCTTAATTCCTGTATGAAAATGTCTGCTCCCGTAGAGGGGGTAAGGCTTTGTGTAAAAGTGGTTGTAACTGTAATCTTTGGGTTATCTGCTGAGTTGCCTGAGCAAATTGTCTTACCAAAAAATGTTTGTGATGTCCCTGTAACCGTCAGGTTTGTTTGTGCTTGTGTTGCAAATGGCAATAGCAGGAACCCAAGTGCTATTGCAATGTTTCTCTTGTTCTTCATATATGTATATGTTTTTGGTGAACATCAAATGTACAGGTAATAAAAACCGCAAAACAGGGGAAAAACACCCTATTGTTTAATATGTAAATCGTTATTAATCAGATAAATAACAATAATACAATTATACGTATTTGCAAATTTTTATTGGAATTAACCCGATGTAATGGGTCTTAATAAGATAATCATTGACAT
>CALEZD010000092.1 GCA_937928385.1 uncultured Bacteroidota bacterium | reverse complement strand
GTGCAGCAGGAGATGGTAGTAACCATCGGCGGTACGGTGCAGGAAGGTACTATCGCAGTGATGGACATGACTGGTAAGCTCCTGAAAACACAGACTGTGAACAGCAATACCGTTAAAGTAAATGTAACAGAATTGCCTGCAGGTATGTACATAGTACAATACACTGACGACAACCGCAGGGAGCAAGTGAAGTTCTCTAAACAATAGTAGTTTTTAATTTACCTGATTAAAATAGAATAAAAGCCGCCCGTTCCCGGGTGGCTTTTTTAATGCTTTCATAATATACGATACGTATTGCCAGTATTAGTTAGGCACTAAACACCCTGTATAGGTACTCTATACAGGGTTTAATTTTTGTTTAAACTCAGTACAATGAGATTTTAATTCATGGCAGTTCTGATTTAATTAACCTGCTCTGCTCAATCGGGTAATTTTATATCATTCAAAAAATCTATTTGACAAGCATAAAGGGAGCAGTCTCATTTTATCATTTTAACTGAATAAGTTATGAAGCACGTAAACGAACTAACGAAAAAATTGTTTTTATGTATTCTCGCACTGTTTGTGATGGACAGCGCAGAGGCACAACTGAGTGGTAGCTACACAGTTGGGGGCGCAAGCCCCGATTACACCACACTGAGTGCGGCTATATCAGACCTGAACAGCAGTGGAGTGAGTGGTGCCGTTGTATTTAATATAAGAGACGGTGTGCACACCGGCAGTAGCTGGCAGGGCACTATTGGCAATGTAGCAGGTGCCAGCTCAGCCAATACTATTACTTTTCAGTCTCAGAGCGGAAACAAGGCAAATTGTGTATTGCAGCCTTCAGGCACATCGTCTGCCAACTATGTTTTTTACCTGAACAATGCTAAATATGTTACGATAAAAAACCTGACGTTAAATAATACAGGCAGTACGTATGGTTGTGATATAAGGATGGCAGGCAGTGCGTCTTATAATACTGTTGAAAATTGTGTATTGCAAGGACATACCGGTAATAGTACCAGTACCAACAAGGCGCGTATATATGCCACCAGTTTTTCCAGTGGAATTAATAATACTTTCAGGGGTAATAACATAGAGCGCGGCTCTTATGGTGTTTACCTGAGGGGCAGTAATACATCATCTACTACAAACGGCCATGTATTTGAAGACAATGTTTTCGACCAGAATTACTATTATTCATTTTACGGCTACTATACAGGCGACATGGCTTTCAATGGTAATACAGTGAACCGTTCGGGCAGCGGTACTTACTATGCTTTTGATGTAAGCTACAACAGGAATAAGTTAGAAGTAAAGGGCAATGAATTTAACGTAAGTACTACCAGCACTACTTATGTTACGAGGACGTACTTCACCAATTACTACAGCAACAGCCAGACAGAACACCTGGAGATGACTAACAATACTTATAACGTAACATCGTCAAGCAATACAGTGTATGTTACCTATCACTACTACGGGCGTAAATCTTATTATGCCAATAACACCATCAATGCCACGTCCAACAGTACATCAGGCTATATCCGCAACTATTATATGTATTATGACCAAAACGGTACGGCTGAGAACAACTCTTTCAACCTGTATAAGGCGGGCGGGTACATTTATAACTATATGGTGTACTTTGGTACCGCTGATACTTTCCGCAACAATAAAATCGACATAACAGGAAACTCCTACTCCTATAACTATATGGCATACTTCTGTCAGAATTACCATGTGACGGGTAATGATGTGAATATTAAAACCAGCAGCAGGACTATATATGGTGCATACGTTTATTACTATGGCGGTACATTCGCAGGCAATAAAATAAATTGTGAAAGTGATTGGGGGTCAGTGTACGGAATCTACAGCTATTATATGAATAATGCTCAGCTGTACAACAATGTAATATCTACTAAGAGTAACAGCACCAATTATACAGTACAGGCTTATTATCCGTACCCGAGTACTAAGTTTTATAATAATACCCTGTATAATGAGGGCAACAGCAGTTCCAGCTACAATTTATACCTGTATAACAGCTCTACCAGCTACGGTATGAATATGCATAACAATATATTTTATAAAACCGGTACAGGGGGATATAATGTTTACTATTACAGGACAACAAACGTGAAAAGCGATTATAATATTTATTATAAACCCGGTGGTAATTTATTCTACAGGTCGTCGCCATACACACTCAGGGATAATTTGTATGACTGGCGCAGCCAGACCGGAGAGGAGAAAAACTCGCTTATTTACAATGTGCCTTTTACAAACGCTGCCAATAAGGATTTTACTATCGATGGCACTGCTCCCGCAGCATGGGCTGTTAATGGCCGTGGTATGCATATTCCTGGTGATACAATGGACATCACAGGTGCGCAGAGGGCGAAAACACCTGCTGATGGCGTACCCGACTTAGGCGCTTACGAAGTAAGCCCTACCAGTACACCTCCGAATGCTGATGCCACTCCTGCCAACCCTGTAGCCAACAGCACTCAGGTATTTACCTTTGGCCAGGATACAGTAGCCACAATAGACTGGGGTGCGGATGTGCCTGCTACCTACACTATGCGTCAATATACAGGTGTACAGGCGGCGCCAATGCCTCCGGGTGTAGGCAGGATGTACTTCTATACAGCAGGAACACCGGCTACATGGGTGCATGGCCACCAGCCAAATGTGTATTATAAAGAGCCATGGACCGGTGACATACCCGGTGGCGATGTGGAAGCAGTGATAGCCCGCTCGAGCAACAGCGGTGCCTGGGAGGGATATAACTATACAAATGCCGCTACAGATACTGTGCGCAATATTCTCAGGCCTGCCAATACATTAGACAGTATAGGCAGCTATACGGGTGTGCAGAACGGCCGTATCGGTATCCGTTGTGTAGAGAACCCTAAAGGTATTTCCTTTACCAACATTACTGCTGTAGCAGCTGATATAGAATGGCAGCCTGTGTTCAACCCGATAGGCTACCAGGTGATAGTGAAACTCGATAAGAAATATCCGACCAATGCAGAGTGGGCGGCGTCGAATATGCCGACTACCAATAGCCTGGCGGCAGGTGGCCTTATAGAAGACAAGACCTACTATGTATTCATACGCAGTATTTGCGGTATAAAGGATACCTCAGGCTTCAGTATGGATTCATTCACTACGCTAATTACCTGCCATACCCCTGTTATTACTATCAGCGGGCTGAACGGTACACGTGCTGTAGTGTCATGGCAGGCCGTGAAGACCGCCTATAAATATGAATATGCGATGAACAAATCGGCCACCCCTCCAGCGGTTGGTACAGATATCAATAAAAACAGCATGCTGGCGCCGTTCCTGGATGAGGGTACTGAGTATTATGTACACGTACGTGCGCATTGCAGTTCTATTTACGATAAGTCAGACTGGGCAACAGCGAAGTTCAACACCTGGGCCGTGAACGTGAACAATGTGAACGGAGAAGGCGCGCAACTGGCGGTGTATCCCAACCCCGTGCAGCAGGAGATGGTAATAACCATTGGTGGTACGGTGCAGGAAGGTACTATTACAGTACTGGATATGACCGGCAAGCTGCTGAAGACGCAGACGGTGAACAGCAATACCGCTAAAGTAAATGTGACCGAACTGCCTGCAGGTATGTACATAGTGCAATACACTGACGACAACCGCAGGGAGCAA